>CAZZEH010000055.1:0-3832 GCA_964653095.1 uncultured Chitinophagales bacterium | reverse complement strand
GAAGTAAAATAGCTATCAGTTTCGATTTTATAAAACAATAATTATTTTGTTTTTGTCATAACACAAAACCTTACAATCTTCCTATCTATAAATGAACAAAAAGAAATATACATCATATCAATACAAAGAAGGACATGAAAAAGAAATCCTTGCTAAATTAGAACGTTATTGTGCCTATACGGAAAGATGTGAATCGGATGTAATCAAGAAGCTTAAAGAGTGGGACGTACCCGAAGAACTGTATGAAAAAGCTATTTCATACCTGAAAGAAAACAAATACATTCAGGAAGAGCGGTACGGAATGATGTTTGCATCCGGAAAATTCAGATTAAAAGGATGGGGTAAACAAAAAATCAAACATAAACTTCAGGAAAAAAAGATTGATGAGGACATAATCGAATCTTCATTGGAGCAAATTGACGAAGAGGAATACCTTAACCGTCTTGATCATTTACTCACTCAAAAAGGTAAAAAAATACAAGCAGAAGACACTTATGTTTTGAGAGGGAAGCTGTATAAATATGCTTGTGGAAAGGGATATGAACCCAATTTGATTATTCACTGGTTAGACAAAAATATTTAAAGGTTGTTTTCTGAAATCTGATTTAGATTTTAAATGGTTTTGAGATATCGTGGTGAATTTTGCAAAAGGCATAGCGACAATATTTTCCCATATACAAATAATCATAATTTTAATTGATAGCAAATACTATATACATGAATAATAAACCAATCTGACTGTATTGCGTAATCATTACCAATAAGCTCAGTAAATGTTTTTTCAAGAAATAATTTGTACATTTATAATGGACAGTATCAGAGAAATGCAAAAGTTATTTCTAAGCGAAGAAATGAATACAACATTCTACAAACGTGGATTCGTCAAGTTTCCCTTGTTTAATGCCCAACAGATTGAAGAAATCAGAAGTTTTTATTTTGAACATGCTCTGACTCAGAAAAAAGAGGGCATATCTTTTAATACCACCAGCAACAGCGGTGATATTGATTTAGTCAAAAAGGTGTCTCATTTTCTTTTATCCAATTTCTTTGAGCCGGAGTTAAAAAAACATTTAATCAATTTTGAGCTGACTCTGTCTAATTTCTTAGTGAAAGAATCAGGGGAGAATTCCGCAGTACCTGCACATCAGGATTGGCTGTTAGTAGATGAGACTCAAAACGTATCTTTCAACTGCTGGGTCTGTCTGGAAGATGCTGATTTCAAAACAGGAAGCATGCAATTTATTCCGGGCAGTCACCAGTTCCAGCATTGTATCAGAGCAGGGAAAATGGATCGATTCTTCGAGCGAAACTGTGATAACGTAATGGATTATATGGTGGATGTTCCCACAAAAGCCGGAGAATGTGTGATATTCAGTCATGCCGCCATACACGCATCCAGACCCAATCGTTCAGGACATCCAAGGATTGCAGTTGTTGCCGGTGGATACAACAAGGGCGCGGATTTGTATTTTTATTTTAATGAAAACGAAAAAATAGAGAAATACAAAATTACCAAAGAAGATCTTTTAAATATGCTGCCCAATAGTCGCCCTCCAAAAGATACGCTAATGGAGACTTTATCTTCTGATGTGCATTATATCACAAACGCAGAACTAAAAGCACTGTGTAAACCGTATGTTCCGAGGACAACAGTAATCAAAAATAAAATTCGCAATCTTCTTTTTTCATAATTTTAAAAATCACCATATGGTCATCCGGGAAATAAACTTTAACGATAAAGACGATTTACATCAAGTCTCTGTATTGGACGACATTAGAACCCGAAAATACGGCGGATATGTAGTAAGAAACTTTTTGGATAAAGAAACCTTAAAAGTCCTGAAAAATATTTTCGAAAATTATCCGAACGAGTATTTTGAACCTTACGATGGCTTCGAATCTCTGCCCAGACCATTTAATTTTATTTTCAAGACCAACCAAGAGGACTGGAAGCGGGAGTGTGATTATATGTATCGAAGTCTAAAAGACAAAGGCGTCTTAGACCTGTTTTCCGAAAATATCAGACAGATTACCGGGAAAACTCGTTTGGTATATTCTTCCCCGTCCCAAACTCATTCTTTTTCCAAGTCCTGGAGCTCTATAAGAAGACTGGCTCCGAATAAAGGAATGTTTGGAATACACTGTGGCAGATTGTTCCAGGAAGCAAACACCACATTCTACAACTATTTCAGAAATGTGGCGGATGTGGACATGCAAATGGTATTTCTGATTATAGTGGACAAACCGGATTCCGTTGAATCTGATATAGATATATATGATGCACACTGGGAGGATTATGGCAAAAAAATTGATGAATATACACTTGCTTCAAAAGATGGTACGCAATTTCTGCTTAAGGACATTGCATGTCACCGGGTAAAACTTAATCCGGGAGACGTCCTGTTTTTTGACGAAGGAAATTACTGGCATGCCGTACCGGAGTTTTCGGGAGACAGAGGAAGAATTTCCTTCGGCGGTTTCATGACTCAGTATAAACATGAAAACACAGTCCAAATTTGGGTATGAAAATAGTCTGACTATGCGGTTTTGGAAAAAAAATAAGAATCTATACAAGAATCTAATTTCGCCAAAAGCCGCAGATTATTTTATTAGTGAATCGGTACAGGCAGAATACATTCAGAAAGGGTTTGTCATTATTCCTGATATCATTCCGGAGTCTGTAATTGACGAGCTAAAAGAGCTCACAAATTACTTTTTAGACGAAGTTCAGAAAGAATTCGCATATAGTACCATGATTTGCAGCCAGGAAGAAAACATGACCATACACCAACTGGCGGGGCGGGCTGTGAAATCGGTTCAGGAAAAATTATTCAAACAGTTTAAAGCCTATTCTTCTACTTTTCTAATCAAACCTGCATTGAGTCTCCATGAGATGGATTTGCATCAGGACTGGTCTTTTACTGACGAAAGAAATTATGTTCCGGTAACATTTTGGGTGCCGCTACAAGACGTAACTGATGAAAACGGAGCTGTTTTTGTACTTCCGGGCAGTCATAGAATATATCCTAACAGAAGGTCGCATTCACTTCCAACTGCAAGAATTCCCAGGGCAAGTATACTAAAACAGAATATAAAAACGGCAGTACTTAAAAAGGGAGATTTGCTGCTTTTCAATCCGGCTGCTTTTCACGGCTCTCACGGAAACCGTACAAACAATCACAGAATTGCATTTACAATGACTATAATGCCGCAAGCCGCACCTTTATTATATTATGAAAAATTGAATGATACTCAGGTGGAAGTACTTTCATTAGATGAACACGCTTTACTGACTCAGATGAAAACATTTAACGAGACCGAACAAGTGAAAGGCAGATTGGGAGAGGTGATTGCTTATCAACACCATATACCGACAGCTCAGGAAATAAAACAAATTTGGGAAAAGACCTCATAGATAAAGGCTAATGGAAAAAGTGAAATATAAAGTTTTAGATTCTTTCAGAGCGGCCATTGGATTTATCCTTCTAAAAGGTCATGCTGTAAGCATCTATTTTGACAGGAGTTCTTTTAGATTCTTTCAGAATGACTATTGCGACATACATCCGGGATGCGGCACTGTAAGCATCTCAAAGCAAATAAGCTTGTTGGATTCTCTCAGAGCGGCCATTGGATTTATCCTTCTCAAATGTCATGCTGTAAGCATCTATTTTAGAAGGAATTCTTTTAGATTCTTTCAGAATGACTATTGCGATATACATCCGGGATGCGGCACTGCAAGCATCTCAAAGCAAATAAGCTTGTCTGATTCTCTTAGAGCGGCCATTGGATTTATCCTTCTAAAAAGTCATGCTGTAAGCATCTATTTTAGCAG
>CAZZEH010000054.1:0-7276 GCA_964653095.1 uncultured Chitinophagales bacterium | reverse complement strand
TTTTTCATCAAGTAAATATAAGAAAAATATCGGTATTATAAAATCTTATTAATAAATCACTGGTCTAACATCAAAATGGTTTTCATAATAGACTTATTGTAGTTTTGTTTTTTGTTTATTTACAGTCTGTAATCTAAATTACTTTTCTAATGGCAAAACCTTTAATTATCCCTGTAAAAGAAGAATTGCAAGAGCTTCATAAAATGTTAAAGAAAGTTCAGCCTATGTTCGTTGGACGGGTTCAAATGCTAATAGAGATGAAAAAAGAAGGAGATAAAGGGATCTCCAAGCGAGAATTAATGGAGCGTACCGGAGCCAGTAGTCAGTCAATAACCCATTGGCGTCGTTTTTATAAAGAGGGCGGAATAGAAAGGCTTCTGTCTCATAACAGAAGATGCTGTAAACCTTCAGTATTTACCCAACAGGAACACGATAAGATTTCAGAGCTCCTTCACAATCCTAATAACAATCTGACCGGGTTTGTTGATTTAAGAGAATGGGTGAAGACTGAATTTAAGAAAGAAGTGAGATACAATACCCTTTTAAAATATTGTATTCAAAATTTTGGAGCCAAGACTAAAGTTGCCAGGAAATCACACATCCACAAGGATGATAAAAAGGTTGAAGCTTTTAAAAAAACTTTAGTCATAACTGCCGGCAAGCAGTAGAAAAGATTGGAAAAAGATTTGAGTCGGTTAATTTATATTTTCAGGATGAGAGTCGGTTTGGTCTGTTTACAAGGAATGGAAGAAAACTTACTGCCCGGGGCGTGAAGCCTGTTTGTGCATTTCAACAGGTATTTCTGAATACCTATCTTTACGGGGCTTTCTCACCCATTGACGGAGAAAGCTTTATGTTGGATTTACCTTATTGTAATGCGGATTGCTTTCAAATCTTTTTAGATGAATTCAGCAAAGTAAGACCTAAGGAACTTAAAGTAATTGTTCTGGATAATGGGGCTTTCCATAAGGCGAAAAAATTGAAAATTCCAGGAAATATCACATTGATTTTCCTACCTCCTTACAGCCCTGAATTGAATCCGGCAGAGAGGATGTGGCAGAAGTTCAAAAGAAACTTTGCCAATAAATTATTTAAGACTCTTGAAGAAGTTCACAATTTCATCAGTGAACAGGTAAAATCAAACACAAAAGAAACTACAAGGTCAACTTGCGGTTATGACTACATAATTTTATCTGAATGTTGGTCTTAAATGAATTTCACTTTGGTATTCGCTTCTATAAAATTTTTCTGAGGAAGTATGAAAAGAAGTGATATAGATATCTTCCCTTATAAAACTGACGAATTTGTCATTGGCATCGAAGCGTAGCGCAGAGAGAAATCTTACAAGGTGTTTTTCTCCATTTCATTCATAGCAGCCGTATTGGCACACTGTACACGACGTGGTGGCTGAGCGGTTCGATTATGACTCACCAACTAAGGAAGCAAAACCACAGACAGGTCATTTCGGCTCCGACTCAATAACCACATTTCGAGTTGCTCGTCTTATCAGACGAGCCCTCAGTGACCGCATTACGGTTGCGACTCAATGACCAAATTTCGAGTTGTTCCTCCTATCGTCGTCACCCTCAGAGACCACATTATGGCTGACGCTCAATGACTCTACTTCTGCAGTTTCACCGCCACCGATAGTACTCTCAGTGACCGCATTACGGCTGCGACTCAATGACCGCATTTAGAGCCGTTCCTCTTATCGTCGGCACCCTCAGTGACCGCGCTTCGTCTCAAACACTCTTCTGCGCGTTGCGAGCGTTTCGACAATAGATGTGGGACACCCGTAGGACGAAAACGGCGTAAAATCTTGTACTGTTTGAACGTCCGAAGAATGAGGACGTGAGTTCACAAGATTTAGCCGTCGAGGACAATACGGGTCGCATCTATTGTCCGACGCGCTTTTTTGCCATACTTTTTATTAAAAAAAGTATGAAAAGAAGAGTAGAGATATCTTTCTTCGTCTTATGGCAAAAAAAACTTATGTACGCAGATTCCTCCCTTCGATCGGAATGACCGCCATGGAAGTGGTGGTTGACCACGCTGAAGCGGGTCGAAACCACAAACGGGAAAGTCTCTTCGAGTTGTTCCTCCTATCGTCGTCACCCTCAGAGACCACACAGACTCGTCCTCAATGACCGACAATGGTGGCTGAAAACCAAATACGCTTCAATGATAAAATACATCTTCGAATTCCGTCTGACTTGTCATACCTTTAGACTGTGAAACAGCGTATCCCGTACGAATTTGGTATAAAAAGAGTCTGGCATTCTGCGTATGATACTAACCCCACGCATATCAAAAGGCTAAAAAAACTTTCGGCACTGAAAGACGCGCCTCTTATAAGAGAAGTGTGCAAACATTATATTTCAAACTTTATACCTCATCCGGTGCAAAATGAAGGCATCTATTGGATAATGTCCTGTTTTCCATCCACAGATAATTCTCCGGTGCGTATCAGCATTTGGTTTCCGGAAGTATTTAACATCCACGCTTCGGGAAGTTTTTATGGTTATACCGAAGACATCAGATGTATGATTTTCCTCCATAAAGATTTTCTAAACGAAGAAATTAAAAGTGAGTTGGTACAACAGAATGAAGGTCTTACTTTTCAGCCATTCTACAGATTTCGAACGGGAATCGCACAGCAACTTTGTGTGTTTATTCCTCTAAAATCTTACTTCGCTTTTGTGGAGAACGAAACGGTGTATGAGAGTATTCGTACGCACAATTACGAACTTTCACAAAAAGGCCGTACGCCTTTCAAACGCGGGCATAACTACGAATTTGTAAGGTCTATTTTCGGAGAGTAAACTTAAAACAAAAAAATCATCCGTAATAAAAAAATGCCTCACTTATTCAGTGAAGCATTTTTAAGGGAGCGGAGGAAGAGGGATTCGAACCCCCGGAGGTGTTACCCTCAACGGTTTTCAAGACCGCCGCAATCAACCGCTCTGCCATTCCTCCGAGGGCGAAGATAGCAAAATAAGTTTCTTATTTACAAACCGCTCAGAAAAATATTTAACAAAAATAGTTACCCCGAAATATCCTCTGTACTCTTCTTTATCAGGATACTGTTGTTAATCTCAAAGCCGAGCAGCAGGACAATACAATTTAAATACACAAACAGCATGGTGACGATTATTATACCCAAAGAACCGTACAGTTGATTAAAATTGGAAAGAAGACTAAAGTATATTTTTAACGCATTTGAAAGCAGTATCAGAGATACCGTAGAAAATATTGCTCCTACAGAAAAATACCGAAACCGTTCTTTCACCGCAGGACCGTAATAATATATCAATGCCACCACATTAAAAAATGCAAAAAACACTAACAGATATTTCATCAGCACTAAAAAATAATAGAAGTATGTATTGTATAATCCAAAATACATTAATGCATCTTTTAGTGTATTCCCGCCAATAATCACAAGTGAAACCGACACCAAAAACATGATGCTGATTAAGGTGACTAACTTTAGAGAAACTAATTGTCTTCGGATAAAACTTCTTTTTTTATAGTATTCATTGGACTTGTCAAAAGCTATGAGCATGGAAGTCACTCCGGTACTCGAAAAAACAAATGCCAGAATAAAGTTTAGTGAAGTAGTACTGCCTCTTTGGACACTCAAAATATCCGTAATCGTGGACTCCAACAACTCAAATGTGCCTTCAGGCATGACTTCCGCAAGGTAATTCATCAGCACAGGAGTGAAATTATCTACCGGCAGATACGGTATAAGCGAAAAGAAAAAAATGATAGTTGGGAAAATCGCTATAAAAAAGAAAAAGGACATGGAAGCCGCTCTTATGACCAAATTGTCATTTTGCAACTCTTCCACCACTCCCCAAAAGAGGTCTTTCAGAGAAACTCCCTGCAAACCGGGGATCGACTTTTCCAGTATTTTTGATTTCTTATCCATTCATTATCTGAAAATCTTTTCCTGATTCAATGCTCTTTGATATGCTCTGGCGTTAATCAGATGTTCGGAATAAGTCCGGGCAAATGCATGTTTACCGGTACCATATACCGCACAAAAATAAAGATAATTGTCAGAAGGTGCATTTAACACACTTTCCACCACATCCAACTCCGGCAGACAAATCGGACCCGGAGGCAACTTGGCGTATTTATACGTGTTGTAGGGCGAATCCACGTCCAAGTCTTTGGCCAAAATCCTTTTTATACTCATATCTCCAAGTGCGAATTTCACAGTAGGATCAGCCTGCAGGAGCATGCCCTTTTTCAGTCTGTTGAGATAGACCGACGCTACTGTACCGTACTCGGGCTTGTGATTGGTTTCTTTTTGCACGATAGAAGCCAACACAATCACTTCTTCAGGAGTCAGTCCAATTTTTTCGGATTTAGACTTTCTTTCTTCATTCCAAAAACGATTGTACTCCTGCTGCATCCTTTGGGCAAATCCTTCTATACCCACATCCCAGTATATCTGATACGAATTGGACAAATACATGCTCCAAAAATTCTCAGTATTGAAGCCGTATTCGGAAGCTTGTACTGAATCCAAGATAAATTGTACAAACTGTGCAGAATCTATATCTAATTGCATACTGACTTTGGAAGCAAGCTGTACAGGAAACGTCACGTTATGGATAATTATTTTTACAGCATCCTGATTCCCTGATCTCAATTTTCGTACTATATCCACAGTCGAGCTTTTATAAGGAATCAAATACCGGCCGGACTTTATATTTTTATCGTATTTCAATAATTTGGAAGCTGTTTCAAAATAAAACGGGATTTTATACTGGCCGTCTGACAACAGTTGATTTTTAACATCTTCAAACGTATCGCCCTTTCTTATTCTGAGTTCCACACCTTCCTCATTCTCAATCATATTCAGCTTGGTAAAAGAGTGCAGCACCGAAACGATACCAATAATCAAAGCCGCAAAAACAAGTAAAACTTTTTTCAAACTATAAAATTTAACATCCAAATATAACCAAAGTTGAATTATACCAAATCAGAATAATCTCCTGCTCAAAACGGACTGTTTCAAATATCTAAAACTGGCATTTAATTTGTCTTTACCTTTACATTTTCTGAAGTATTTTAATATGGCTTTACGTATTTCTTTTTTATCCGTTATTTTTCTTCTGACTGTCAATTTCGCACAGGCTCAAACCGATAAAATAACTTATTACAATATTGGTGATGACTTGGCTCCGTTGCGAATTGTCAATGCCCAGCAACACGTGATTACAAATGAAGATTTTCACACCAAAAATCATATTTTCCTTGTAATGTTTAGTCCTACTTGCGACCATTGCCTGAATATGGGTGAAATGTTCGAACAACATGCCTCACTTTTCAAAAACTCTTTGGTCGTTTTTATGACTTCTGAGAAAATGAAAAATGACCTTTCTTATTTTGCAGAAGAAACAAAAATAAATCGACATCCTGAATTCATCTTAGGATATGACAGCAACAACAGTCTGAATAAACTCTACACATACGGGACTTTACCGCAAATAAATATCTACGATTCCAATAAAAAGTTAGTCGCGACCTATAAGGGGGAAAATCCGCTGGAAGTGTTTCAAAAATACTTGCCTTAAATATTATTTCTGCAGATGCGGCAGGATTTTTATATTATTACAATATGAAAATAGTTGTAACAGACGGCGAAACTCTCAATCCGGGAGACTTGGATATGAGCTCACTAAAAAAACTGGGTGATTTGAGAACCTATAATTTCAGTGATGAAAGCAATATCGCCGAGAGGCTGAAAGATGCAGAAATTGCAGTGGTCAATAAAACTGTGATCAGTCGGGAACTTCTCGACAAATTGCCCAAGCTTAAATTTGTCGCAGTTACGGCAACAGGCTATAACAACATAGACCTCCGGGCATTAAAAGACCGAAATATTTCAGCCTCCAATGTATCTGATTACGGTTCATACGCAGTGGCACAACATACTTTTGCCCTGCTGTTAGAGCTGACTAATTGGGTGTCTGTGCATCATCGGGAATGTATGGAAGGCAAATGGAATCAGGTGAAAAATTTCTGCTTCTGGTCCCGCCCTATGACCGAGCTGTACGGGAAAAAGATGGGCATCATCGGCTTGGGTAATATCGGCAGACGAACAGCCGAAATCGCTGCTGCATTTGGCATGGAAATCCTGTATCACAGCAGGACGGATAAACACATCGACAGATTTCAGTATGTGGATACAGCGGAAGAGATTTTTCAAAATTGTGACGTGGTCAGTCTGCACTGTACGCTCAATGACGGCACGGAGCAAATCATAAATAAAAACAGTCTTAAACTATTTAAGCCGGAAGCTTTCCTCCTCAATACCTCCCGGGGAGGACTCGTCAATGAAAAAGAACTGGCGCAGGCGTTAGATTCAGGCGTTTTGGCAGCTTATGCCGCAGATGTATTGTCTGTCGAGCCGCCGAGAGAAAAAAACATTCTGATACATCACCCAAAATGCATTATCACGCCCCATAATGCCTGGTCTTCAAAAGATACCCGTCAAAGAATTTTAGACATTACAATAGACAATATTCGCGGATTTATAGAGGGGAGCCCTAAAAATCGGATAGTCTGACTGCCATGAAACTAAGGCAGGCAAACATTGACGACCTCCCGGCCATTTGGCAAATTTTGCAGGATGCGATAGCAAAACGGAAAGCAGAGGGAAGTTCTCAATGGCAAAACGGTTATCCCAATCTAAAAACGATACGGCAGGATATTCAGCTTCAATATGGATTTGTGCTTGAAGACAAAAATGAAATTTGCGCCTATGCGGCTGTAATTTTCAACGATGAACCTACATACGAAACGATTCAGGATAAATGGCTTAGTGAGGGCGAATTTGCTGTGATACACAGGATAGCTACTGCCCGGGATAAAAGAGGAAAAGGTTATGCCACCAAAATGCTGCTTCTGATAGAAGATTACTGTACTCAAAAAGGTATTCCAAGTATAAAAATTGATACCAATCACGACAATGAAGATATGCTGCACATTTTAGAGAAACTTCAATATACTTATTGCGGAATCATATTTACAGAAGAAGGTGAAGAGAGAAAGGCATTTGAGAAAATCCAACTTTCCAGACTGTCAGTAAGTTCTCTATGAGCGGCTTTATTCAACCCAAATTATTCATTAGAACTTTAATTTCTAATAACGGTCATTAGAAAACAGCCATCCTAAATACTTGATCATCAATATGATATTTTGAACCCAAACCCTAATCAGAATTAGGTAATTAAATTGAAAAAAGTTGAATAACATT
>CAZZEH010000053.1:0-8915 GCA_964653095.1 uncultured Chitinophagales bacterium | reverse complement strand
ATGTCCGTATTTATTGAGTTTAAAGATATGAATTTATCTTGCGACCTCTATAAAATTTTAAAAGATGTTCGTCGGTTGCGCTGATGCTGTTCTTCCGTACAACGATTGCATTCACAAAATTCTAAAGGCATTGAGGCTCCGTAACCTTTTGCTTTCAGGCGAGCACTTTCTATCCCCTTATCAATCAGATACTGTACCACACTTTCTGCTCTCTTTTGAGACAAATCCATATTGTATGCATCATTTCCTCTACAGTCCGTATGGGAAGCCAGCTCAATTTCAATTTTAGGATTTTGTTTCAAAATATTGCTCAGTGAATCCAGGGTCGGACGTGCATCATCCCGGATATCCCATTTGTCAAAATCGTAGTAAATATTGTCAAGTACAATTTCTACATCCTTTATAATTCGGGATAAAACTATTTTTTGTCTGAAATAAATAGTATCACCGGGTTTTGATTCAATATTTAAAGTATTAAAACGCAAGTCGGCACTTAGGTAACCTTCCTTTTGCACGATTACCTGATAGGACAAACCACTATCCAACTGAGCGGTATAGAAACCTTCTTCATCTGCGGGAGTCAATTCTCCGCCCAAAGTGATTTTAGGATTCGGCACGGGCTTTTGCCCCAAAACTTCACTGTTGGGATTAAGAGAATCCGCATAAATATTTTCTACTGTCTGCCCCTCCAGCAGCAAAAGAGCGGGAGGCAATTCCACAGGCTCCACATGTTTCAGTTCTACAATATAAAGATTGTCGTTCTCCGCATTTCGATTGCTGGTAAAAATTCCTCTAAAAGCAAGAGTTGTGTCCTCATTCGGCTCATAAAAAAGCTTCAGAGCAAAGTCATCTCCCCCCGAATTCACTCCATAAGGGAGTCTTTGGGGATTGACAAACATTCTGCCCGCTTTAGATGCTCTGAATATATCCAGTCCTCCGTAGCTGCCCTGATTAGATGAGTAAAACAGTGTATGACCGTCCTCGGTTACAAAAGGATACATTTCATCTCCCGGAGTATTCACTCTTGAGCCCAAATTCAAAGGTACGCTGTAAGAACTGTCGTTTAAAATATTTATAAAATACAAATCTTTACCTCCATAACCGTATGGGGCATCAGATGAGAAGTACAGCACTTTCCCGTCAGGAGTAATGAAAGGTGTCCCGTGATTGGCAGAATCACCAAACAAAAATATTTTTTTCGGTGCTGTCCAATCGTCGTTTTCCCGTACAGTCCGGTATATCGCACAAAAATCTTCTCCGGTTAACAGCGGCGTTCCGCATTGTGTATAATAAACCGTTTTGCCGTCAGCTGTCGCAGTGTATGATGCGATATGATAACCGTTGGAAATAAAGTCAAATTCTTTTGCTTCTCTTCCCTTTCTGTCCGCCTGCCAGAGTGAAGAAAAGCCTTCCCTGTTCCATTCATTTTCCGGAGCAGCCGGCTTCAGTCTTGTAGAAGAAAAAATAAAAGAATCTCCCTGCGGGAATGCATCAAAGTCGGCATAAGCTGAATTGAAAGGAAGTTTTTCAATTTCGGAAAACTTTTTTTCATCTTCTCCGTATTTCAGTACATGCTCACAGGTCTTTATCAGCGGCTCGACCTCTCTCCTGTCCTGTCGATTCACTCTGAGATACTGTTCCAAAACCTTTTGAGCTTCCGCATACTTTTCCACTCTCATCAGAGCTTTACCATAAACCAGTCCTGCCTGTTGATCTGCCGAGTGATCCCGATAAACTTTGTACCATTTTTCTGCTTCGCGAAATTTGTTCTGCTTATCTAATGAATTGGCTATCATAAACGCAATTTCAGATTTTGTTTGCATGTCTTTCGACTTTTCAAATTCACTCTCAAGCAACGGAATCGCCAAGGCATATTTTTTCAGTTCAAAAGCTTCCTGACCGGACTTTACTTTGGAAGATGTCGTACACGAAATTAAATAACCTAAAGCCAAAATACCTGTCAGTAATATCCCAAACCGCTTCATCCAATAAAAGTAAGAGTAATGTTTTTGAAAAGCAAAACAATAATAATTGTAATTTCGTGCGGTTTAATTTTTATCATGATGCCAATATTGGCAACTGTTTTAACTTCAAAGACAATCAAAATAATATGCTGGAAAGATTGGGGGATGTACCGAATGGCCGCATTTTAGAACGAGTAAAAAAATCTCCTAACTATATTGACGGTGCTTTTCGAAACAGGGAGAAACCGACACCGGACCTCAGAATGAAATCTCCTTACAAAATCATGTTTGATTTCATTGCAAAAAAGAGAAATGTAATTCCGCAACAGCCTATTCCGACCTTATACACCGATTTAAACAGTCCGGGACGAAGTGATACTCCTTCTTATCTGTGGCTAGGACATTCCAGTTATTTTATCTTTTGGAAAAACTATTCCATTCTTGTGGACCCTGTACTCAGTCTCAACGCCTCTCCGCTGTATAAAACCAATGTAGCTTTCGAAGGCACTTTTATTTATTCGACATCAGACATACCCGAAATAGATTTGCTGATTCTGACTCACGACCATTTCGATCATTTGGATTATTACACTATCCAGCAGATACACCCACGAGTCCGGAGGATTGTCTGTGCTTTGGGAATGGAATCCCACCTGATTTTTTGGGGAGTAAATGAAAGCAAAATCATCTCTTTGGATTGGGATGAATCTTTTGTGTTAAATGATGAAATTTCAATTACCGCACTGACTACCCGTCATAATTCCGGCAGAACTACCACCCGAAATCAAACCCTTTGGGCAGCCTATGCTCTTCAGGCAGGTGAATTCAAATTATTTTTGGCAGGAGACGGAGGGTATGGAAAACACTTTCGGAAAATAGGAGAAAAATATGGCCCCTTTGATTTTGGTACAATTGAAAACGGACAGTATAATTTATCCTGGCCCAAAAATCACATGTTCCCAAGGCAGTCTGTGCAGGCAGCAATTGATTTGAGATTAAAAATTGTCGCTCCTATTCACTGGGGTAAATTTGCTCTCGCCATGCACAGATGGAACGATCCAATCCTTAAATTTGTCCGATTGGCGGAACAGAAAAACATTCAATATTGTGTGCCAAAAATCGGGCAGTTATACACGATTAATCAGGAACCGCTGCATGAAATTTGGTGGGATTTTGATTAAATTCATTCTTAAATAAATACAGACAGAAAATATGCATACTATTCTAACCTATATCATGATTTTCATCATCATTGCAGACTTTATCTTTGAGGAAATCTTAGACAGAAAAAATCATGCGCGGTGGACACTTCCCATACCTGCTCTTTTACGCGATTTATATAACGAGGAAGAGTATGCGAAAGCAAGAAGTTATCACAACGAAAAGAAAACAGTAGGTGATTTCGCTTCTTATCTCCAAACGGGGCTGATAGTTGCCATTCTGTATTTCTGTCTTTTCGGAAAATTACAAAACTGGATTAGCTCATACACCGACAGTGCCTATTATCAGGCGTTTATATTTTTTGCAATATATGGACTGGCAAGTTCGGCAATCAGTCTGCCTTTTGGGATTTATAATACATTCGTAATTGAAGAAAAATATGGGTTTAATAAAACAACCGTTAAAACTTTCATTTTGGACTTAATAAAAGGGACTATACTGGGCGGTATAATCGGAGGTTTGCTGCTGAGTGCGGTCATCGCTTTTTATTTGTGGCAGCCGATTTACTTTTGGTTTTATGCCTGGTTGCTGTTTGCGGCATTTTCCATTTTTATGGCCATGTTTTATACTTCTCTTATCGTTCCCATATTTAATAAACTAACTCCTATCGAAGAGGGAGAACTGAAAAATGCTCTAATGGAACTGGGAGAAAAAACAGGATTTCCGCTTCAGGAGGTTTATGTCATTGACGGCTCCAAAAGAAGTACAAAAGCCAATGCTTATTTCAGTGGTTTTGGTCCCAAAAAGACTATTGTACTGTATGATACTCTGATTGAACAGCTTTCGGCAGAAGAGACTGTCGCCGTAATGGCTCATGAAATCGGCCACTACAAAGAGAAACATGTAATGAAAAGTCTGGTCATAAGTCTGCTTCAAATGGGGATTATGCTTTGGATTTTGTCTCTGTGTATACACATTCCTGCCATACACGAAGCACTTGGTGTACATGTACCTGCATTTCATATTGGTCTGATTGCATTTTCTTTACTATACAGTCCAATAGGAATGGTTACAGGATTAGGTATGAATATAATGTCTCGAAAAAATGAATACGAGGCTGATAATTATGCTAAAAACTGGTCTAATGCTTCCGCTCTAATTAGTGGACTAAAAAAGCTGCACAAAGATACTTTAAGTAATGTGAATCCGCATCCGGCATACGTTTTTGTACATTATTCTCATCCGACACTTTTACAGAGAATACAGGCTCTCGGAAAATAACTTTCCGCAACCAATTACTGATGATACTCTAAATTCACATAAGCCTTGTCGCCATTAAGAAGCAATGCATTCTTGGCGGCGGAAGAAATTCTCAGTTCCACATTAATGTTATCGGAATTTTGCGGAAGTTTTCCTATCACTTTTACAAAAACTACTCTTTTATTAACCAGATTGGTCACCTTTATCACTGTCCCTGACGGAATTGTTTTGTGCAGGGCAAAAAAGCTGTCCGACATTTTGGCGTGTTCGGTATTAATCCAACTGATAGTGCCTCTTGCTGACTGCAACAATTTACCTGAATTTTGAGCTGAAATAAAATCCTCTCCAAGAGCATCCTGATAATTAACTTTTGTTTCATTCCTGTTAATCGGCATCTCTTTGACCGCAGGTTTTGGCTCTTCCGTTTTTAAAGTTTCGACAGGCTCTGATACAGGCTCTGTTTTCACTGCCTCAGTAACAACTTCAGTTACAGCTTCGGTAACAGGTTTTATTTCTTCTGCGACTTCTCCGGAGCGAATCAAAATCACAGAACCTTCCTGAATATTATTGTCTTCTATATGATTCCAGGCTTTTATTTCATCAATCGTGACTCCGTACAATCTGGAAATCGCATACAAGGTTTCTTTTTCTTTTACAGTATGCGAAATCGTAGAAAATTGTTTGTTGCGGATTATCTGACCCCCAGAAACTGTCGTTTCCGCCTGGTTCGTTTCGTTCCCGGTTGTGAACGGTTTTTCCGAAATCGCCTGTGAAGGTGTTTTAGTTACTTTTTGCGGCGACTCAATACTCTGTTCCGCAGCAGGAATCTTTAACTCATCTCCTATTTTTATGATGTTATCTTCAATTTCAGGATTTACTTTTAATAAATCGGTTACAGTAATGTCGTAAGACCTGGCAATGCTGTACAAAGTTTGCCCCGTTTCCACCGTATGTATTTTATTCTGAGCGTGGGTGGCTGAAATCCCCAAACATAAAATGACTGCACCAATTATACCGTTTAAAACTACTCTCCTCATACTTTCTTCAATTAGTTTGCTAAATTAAGTCAGTTATACCTATTTTTAGATGCTTAAGTTTTCAACAGATGTGGTCTATTCAAAACATTATCAAACTGTTAACCTTTTTTGGAACAGCACTGCTGCTTACTTCCGCTTCTAAATTTTCTTTTGCGGAAAGTCTAAACAATAAAAGTGCCATAAATATCTATCACATTAAACTGGCAGAAGAAATACAGCCCGCCGCCGGAAGGCTAATCAAAAATTCATTTAATGCGGCTCACGAAAGCAAAGCTGACTACATTCTGCTTGAAATTAACACCTACGGAGGCAGATTGGATGTCGCCGATTCGATACGCTCCCGAATACTTTATTCAAAAATCCCGACCATTGCCTATATCAACAACAATGCGGCCTCGGCAGGAGCTCTGATTTCACTTGCTTGCGACAGCATCTATATGAAACCCGGAGCCTCTATCGGTGCCGCAACAGTAGTGGACGGACAATCCGGAGAGCAGCTTCCGGACAAATATCAGTCTTATATGAGAGGTATGATACGCTCTACGGCAGAAACAAAGGGACGGGACCCCGATATCGCCGAAGCTATGGTGGATGAAAGAAAAGTAGTGGAAGGTATCAGCGAAGCGGGCAAAGTTTTGACACTGACTTCCGTAGAAGCACTGAAATATAAAATTGCAAACGGTATCGTAGATGATATTGGAGAGATTTTTCAGAAAATGGGAATAGAACACTATGAGATTACCGACCATCAGATTACGACTTCCGACCAGATTATTAATTTTCTGCTCAATCCTTTTGTCAACAGTCTGCTGATTCTGCTGATTATAGGAGGTATTTATTTTGAACTAAAAACACCGGGAGTGGGATTTCCGACAATCGCCGCTCTGATTGGCGCCATTTTATTTTTTGCCCCTCTGATTATTGACGGCACCGCTCACGGCTGGGAAATTTTGCTTTTCGTAGTTGGGATCATTTTGCTAATGGTAGAAATTTTTATCATTCCGGGATTTGGTGTGACGGGTATCGCTGGCATTATATGTATCATAGCCGGACTGACCTTCAGTTTAGTAAATATGGGCGGTCCTGAGTTTGAATTTAATTTTATTATCGGCGATTTGCTTGCCCGTGCATTTTTCCGGGTAGTGGTAATCGTTTCGGGAGCTTTTGCCGTGATATTTTTCTTTGGAGATTCTATTCTGAATATGCCCGGATTTAACAAACTGATACTCAAAGCCGATCAGGATGCAGAAGCAGGTTATACCGTGAAACGAAACGAATTATACGAACTGATTGGAAAGGAAGCCGTGGTAGTCAACCAATTAAGACCTGCGGGAAAAGTATCTATTGACGGTCAATTGTACGAAGCGATTAGTATTTCGCATTTAGTGGAAAAAGATACTGTGGTAAAAGTAATAGGTGTGGACGGTTATTCACTAAGAGTCAGTAATCTGTCATGAAAATTATTGGTATCATTCCGGCAAGATATGCGTCCTCTCGGTTTCCGGGAAAACCATTAGTGATTATTGACGGCAAACCGCTGATTCAGCATGTGTATGAGCAATGTTCCAAATGTTCCGACCTCGCAGAAGTCTATGTGGCCACGGACGACCAAAGAATCTTTGACGCAGTTCAAAATTTCGGTGGTAAAGTATTCCTGACTAAAGGAAATCATTTGACGGGGACCGATCGCTGTGCAGAGCTTGCCGGGCAACTGGAAGCAGATGCAGTCATTAATATTCAGGGCGATGAAATCAATATACAGCCCGAGCAAATTCATCAGGTAGCCGATATGCTGAAATCCGGTTTGCCAATTGCTACTCTGGCACGAAAAACAGATCACGAATCGGCTCAAAATCCCAATGTCGTCAAAGTAGTCTCCGACAAAAATGGTCGGGCTTTATATTTTTCGAGAAGTATGATTCCTTATCATTCCAACCGCGGATATTTACAGCATATAGGTATATACGGATATCAAAAAAATATACTCCTTGAACTGACACAATTGGCACCCTCACCTCTCGAACTGTCTGAAAGTCTGGAACAGCTTCGCTGGTTAGATAACGGTTACGAAATCGCTATCCAAATTACGGAAATGAGAAATATCGCCATCGACACACCGGAGGATTTAGAAAAGCTAAACCGAAACTCTCCCGTTTAACTGATATCTTTTTACTGAGAAATACGGCTGAAAAGCTATACACTTCCTTTCAGAGAAGAACTGTATTTTCCTTGGTCCAAGAAAACTGAGCATCTGAATGATTCACGATTTTATCAAAGTATTCAAAACATCTCGAGTCGCCTAGCACTCTATAAAATAGGCGCAACTTTTATTGCGCTTATACAACCAAAACGATACATATATTCAAAATAAAATGTATTTTAGTTGCAGCTATAAACAAGTTATGTGAGATTATATTAAACCAACTCAACAAAGATTAAATGAATTATACAGGTATCGTCTTAATTATTTTAATTCCAATTGTAATTGGTCTATTTGTTAATTTAATAAACCCGGATAAACTTAGCTTTAAGTATAAAGCATTGATTGTTTCTTTATTACTAATATCAGCAATATCTGTTGCATATAATTTTTGGCAAAAATCTCAAAGAGAAATTGAAATGGAGAAACTTGAGATTTTAAGGATACAAAATGCTCAACTTGAAGAAGAAAAAAGACATATGGCAGAATTAGAAAATATTGAGCAAAAAAAGTTATTAAAAATAAAACAAGATAGTCTAGAATTAGTAAGACTACATAAAATAAAGATTGAAGAAGAAAGAGAGATTGAAAAAAGAAACGAAGAAGAAATACAAAAATTAAAACAATTACAAAAACAAAAAGAGCAAGCACTTAAATATACTTTTGTAAATAAATCTTCTAATTACATTGAAGCAAGATTACGAAAAATTATATCTTCAAATTTTAAAACCGGAGCGTTAACTTTTAAAGAAAATTATAACAAAGAAGATGTAAGGTCTCTAAAAAATGAATACGACATTTCAAATGACTTTGACGTTATTTCTTACATACTCTCAACAGACAAAAAAAAGCCAGCGGTTGTTTTTACTAATGATGGTGTTAGACTATACGGCAAGTCAGGCAGATATAAAATGGTAAAAAAAATATTTTGGGAAGACTTAGGTAAGTATGAATATACAAAGAATGACGAAAAGACGACCTTTATCACACCACGAAAACTTGGAACATTTGAAAAAGGTATAGTTATCTCTACAAATCTTCAATATATAACACAAATCGAAGTTATAGATTTATTTCAAAAAGTAATCTCAGAAAATTTTGACAAACAATAACCTCACATAACAGCTCGTTTGGCAAAAGCGGCAGTAAACGGCTTCGATTGAAATATTTGTGTAAATTTGAAGTTTCGTCTTCGGTTGAAGTTTAGTACTAAAAGTGCCGCCTTCGCCAAGCGAGTCAAACGTCAATCTGTCTAAAAACTCCCACCCTTATTTTTCTTGGAATAACTGAAAA
>CAZZEH010000052.1:0-10071 GCA_964653095.1 uncultured Chitinophagales bacterium | reverse complement strand
CCAGCTCAACATAAAGATAATAACATCAACTCATTATGCCTATAAAATTACTGATCTTAAATGCGAATGCCGTGGTTGGCTTTCAATGAAAGAAATTATTCAACTTATATGCAAATGGAAACTGAGGAAGAAAAGAAAGGTTTGCTTGAGAAGATACTGATTGGCAATATTATTTCTTTTGCAAAAGGCATTAAATGGGATATAGATAAAACGATTCATTTAACAATTGATGAAATAATAGCCGAAAAGAAGCTGAAGTTTAAAGGAGCAAGGCTGCTTGGTTTGACTGTAAACTTCAGTACTAATGTTTTCATACCTAATTATATAGGTTTGGGTAAAGGTGTCAGTCACGGATTCGGAATTATTAAAAATTATAGAAAAAAAAGAGAAGATGAATAGCGAAAAGCAACTGATATATTTGGCTTCACTTATCCATGATATTGGAAAGTTTTATCAGCGTGCAGATGATAAAGGTTCTACTCAATCAGATATCTTATCTGCGCAGATAAAGAATATGGAAGGAGTTTTATGCCCTTCGTGGAATGGAAAGTACTCTCATAAACACGTTTTATGGACAGCTCAGTTTGTTGAGAATATATCTGCTCAGCTAAAAAGAATGAAAGATAACGATAGTGTAGTTAATCCAGATGTGCTGTTGAAATTGGCAGCCGCTCATCATAATCCTCAAAACTATCTTGAGAAATTAATCCAAAAGGCGGACCATTATTCATCAGGTGTTGACAGAAGTCAGGACACGGATTCCTGGAAGGATGCAGTTGAAGAAGAGGACAGAAAATGGGACAGCTTTAAGCGAATTACCATGCGTTCGGTTTTTGAATCTGTTTCACTCTCTGAAAATACAATGGTAACTTATAATCACAAGCTGCCTGTTGCGGAACTGAGCCTGAATCCAGATACTTTTTTCCCAAAATCATCGGGTGAATTAACGCCGGACTATAAAAAACTATGGAATGGTTTTGCAGGAGAGATTGAAAATATTCAGGGAGGACAAATTGGTTCGTATAGTGAAACGCTACTCTATCTGTTGGAGAAGTATACCAGCAGAGTGCCTTCAAGTACGGTTCATCTTCCGGATGTCTCTTTGTTTGACCATTCCAAAACCACAGCAGCTTTTGCAGTTTGCCTGTACGATTATGTTAGATCAAGCACATACATAGCAGAAGAAAAGGTTCCTGATGAAAATGAAACTCCATTTCTCTTAGTTGGAGGAGATTTGTCGGGAATACAAAGATTCATATACGATATAGCTGCCAGAGGTGCAGCTAAGAATCTAAAAGGGCGCTCATTTTATTTACAATTACTTGTTGATAATATAGTCAGACTTATCTTGGACAGGCTGGATTTGTTTGATGCCAATATTGTTTACTCCAGTGGAGGCGGCTTTTATTTGTTAGCACCAAACACAGAAGATGTAAAAAGTGCTCTGTCAAAACTCGAAGCAGAGATAGGTGAAAAGTTGTTGCAGTCACATGGTACAAGCCTAGCAATATCTATAGATTTTGTTGCTTTTGGAGAAAAAGAACTGTTTTATCAAAAAGGAAGACCATCTGTCAATGATGTGTGGAGAGAGTTGTCTGAAAAACTAGGACGTAAAAAAGGACGCAAATACCAGCATTTTATCATCAATAATTATGAAAAGTTTTTTGAGCCACTAAAAGTCAATCCTGGAAAAGGCAAGGATTATATAACGGGAGAAGAATTAGAAGACAATCATACTTATTTGGATAAATCTGAAGGACAGCAGCAAGCAGTCAATCAATCTACTTATGCTCAAATACAATTAGGAGAAAGACTCAAAAAAACAGAGTATTGGATATTGTCCAAAGAGAAGCTCACATACTTTAATGACAAATTTTGCATAGAACCTGCAGGCTTGGGATATTTTAATTACTTCCTGAAAAAACAGGATATAGATTCTGCGGCTGAAGAGCTCAGAAAGTCGGCGGATAATGTCAGAGTAATCTTTTTTAATAAAGATAATTTCCTGAATGATATCCAAAAAGGAGTCAACAATATATATGGATTTACCTGGTATGGCGGTAACGACTTTCCGGTTAACAAGTTTGAGGAGCCCAAGACATTTTCCGAACTTTCCGGAATTGAATTTAATCAGCCTAATTATAAACCCACTGAGCAAGAGCGCGTTGCCGGACCCAATTTGGTGAGATTGGGAATTCTAAGAATGGATGTGGATAATCTTGGCACAATTTTCAGGTTTGGAATACCTGAAGCAAAGAGAACATTTAGTCGCTATAGTACTCTGAGTCGAAGTCTGGACTACTTCTTTAAGGGGTATTTAAATACAATTTGGAGCAGTGATGCGGAATATAAAGAATACACACAGATTATCTATTCAGGCGGTGATGACCTATTTATTGTTGGTAAATGGGATGTACTTGAGAGAATGGGTGGAGATATCTATAAGAGTTTCAGAAGGTGGACCTGCTATAATCCGGATTTGACCCTATCAGGAGGTATGGCGTTGGTGACACCTAAATTTCCGATACTAAAAGGTGCTCAATTTAGCGAAGTATATGAAAAGAGTGCCAAAAACCACCAATGGGATAGTATTCCTAAGGATGCCTTTTCGATTTTCGGATATAATGCTGTTGATACCAAAAACAAATCGGACGAAATTCTTTTTGCTTTTAATTGGAATCATGAATATCCTTTTGTTCAGCAACTTAAGGAAGATATCAGAAAGATGCTCGAACGGAAAATTATACCTTCCAGATTTCCATCAGAAGTCTATGATTTGATGCAGCAGGCAAGATTTAAGGAGGATACGGCAACTAATGTTTTTATGCCACAGAATTACAGTGTCATCTGGCTGATAGCATACCAGTTTAAGAGAGCAATGAAAGAAAATAAAAATACTGAAGCACAGAGCTTCCTTGAATCTTGGGTAAAAAATATTATGACCGGAAAAATGGAAGTTCAGGGGGGTAAGACATTAAAGACAAAATATCACTCACTGCAGATACTTGCTCTCGCAGCAAGGTGGGCATCATTAGAAAATAGAAGTATTATTTAATCAAACAGTAAAAACAGAAATATGGGAAAACAGTATTATCATCAGGGAGCAAAGCCGGATAGATGGTTTGATTTCAAACCATGGAATATGAAAATTAAAAAATGGGTATCTGATAAAATCGACAAAGAAACAATAGATTTTGCGGATAAATTCGGAGAAAAAATAGCTGCTAAGCGAGGAGGGATGTCAACGTCTCAGATTCGAAATGTATTTGGTGAGATGCGTCGTATCCAGCTTAATGGTTATAAGAATCAAAAGACGGATTTTTTGCTGCTGAAAGCAAAATTAGCATACGCTGTCAAGAGAAATAAAAATGACGGTATTGAAGACTTTTTTAAGTTTTTCGAAAAGGCATATGATGCTGTAGATAAGGATAATGATGACAACGGAGAGAAAAGCTTCAAAAACATGATGGATCTGATGGAAGCCGTATTGGCTTATCACAAATATCACGGAGGTAAGGAATAAAGAGAATTGTAAAAAGATAAAAACGAAATATTATGGCAAAACTTCTTAAAAAGATAGAAATCAAAGGTGAGATTCTTGTTAAAACGGGATTGCACATAGGCGGAACCAACTCATCTATGCAAATAGGCGGAATAGATACCGCAGTAATTAGAAACCCACTGACCAACCAGCCATTCATTCCCGGTTCATCACTTAAAGGGAAAATGCGCAGTCTTTTGGAAGTCAGTTTAGGAGAAATTGGCGGCAAGCAAGGTGTGAATGTAAACTATGGTCCTTCATCAGATGGCCAGGCTGCGGCATTATTTGGTAACTCTATAGGTGGTGAAAATCAAAAGGCTTCTCGAGTAATTGTGAGAGACAGTAATCTTGTTAATGCAGAAGAACTACTTGAGAAAACAGAGATTCCATACACAGAAGGGAAAACTGAAGTAGTATTGGACAGAATAACATCAGCAGCGAGCCCAAGACAGATTGAACGAGTTCCTGCAGGAGCAGTTTTCAGTTTGAATATCATATTAAATATCTGGGAACAGGATGGTAATGAACAGATGCTTATTAAAAATTTGTTCAGATCTCTTCAGTTAGTGCACGATGATTATTTGGGAGGAAGCGGAAGCAGGGGGTATGGACAGGTTGATTTCGTAATTTATGATATTCTTGAAAAATCAGTAGAAACATATTACGGAGGTAATCAGGAAGCGGTGTCTATAAAAGACAAGTATCAGGAGCAATTGGCCAAACTAAAGAATTAAGTATATGTCCCGTGAGATTATAAGACTTCATTTTGAAACTCCGATTCATATAGGAAGCGGGAAAGAAGAGATGAACGAAACTGCTCTGACCTATCATTCGGATGCACTGAAATCTGCAATTTTCGCTATAGGTATTGCTTATTTCCCTGAGTGGAAAGACAATCCGGATTCTTTTTTTAACGGATTCAGAATTTCATCCTGCTTCCCGTATTGCGGGAATGATTTCTTTTTACCCAGACCTGTAGGGTTGGTGCGTTTTGATTATGGTTCAGAGGAGATGAATGAAAAAAATATTAAAGTGTCAAAAAAGCTGACATATCTCTCATTGGACATCTATAAAAAATGGATGAGTAATCCTGAAAAAGATCTCCCATTGGATACAAAGCTTATTTCTCCTGACGGAGCATTTGTTTTTTCAAAATTACAGGATGTAAGAACTGTATATAAAACAGAGGTGCAGCAGCGAGTAGCTGTAATGGGAGAAGGAGTGGATAGTAAACCTTTTTATCTGGACAGAGTGTATTTTGAAAAAGATGCAGGTTTGTATTTTATATTGGAGTGCGATGACAGTGAATTGAAAAAAAGGTGTTGAGTGTATTGCACATATTAGGCGGTTTGGGCATTGGCACTGATACGACAGTTGGCAACGGGCAGTTTAGTTTTGATGAAAGCAAGGATGTTATTTCATTGGAAATGTCCGGAGAAAATCGGTTAGGAAAAAAATAGCTTTGGGCTTGTATCTCCCGACTCGTGAAGAGTTGAAAGAAATTGATTTGGATAACAGCTCCTGGCAACTTATCAAACGCGGCGGATATATGGCTGCATCATCTTCGAATGATTTTAGAACACTAAGAAAAAATAATATCTATTTTTTCACTGAAGGAAGTGCATTTGATACTCCGTTAAATCTAAAAGGGAAGTATGCTGATTTAAAACCACAATGGAATGAAGGGCAAATGCATCCCGTTTGGCGGGATGGTCAACCGATATTTATTGAAGTATAATCAAATAAAAATGCTGAAAGCAAGACTGAAAATATTAACTCCTGTACATATTGGCAGCGGACAGACAATGAATAAAAACATTGACTTTGCCTATGAAAACGGGCAAATAGGTTTCTTTGATTTGAATAAAATTGTGGAACTAATAGGTATAGAAAATATCAACCAACTTACAGCTACAATTGAGCAAAATAAATCCACGATAGAGTTCCTTCGCCAAGGGAGAGGGATAGAAAATGTAATGGAAGATTTTTGTTACAGGGTATGTAAAACCCGCAATATTTCTCAAAATACTTCTCAGCTTAAAGAGCATGTTTCATCATCTCTTAAGGGAGTATATATACCCGGCAGTTCGCTGAAAGGCAGTATTAAAACAGCAGTTTGGAATGAGGTGCTGACAGATGAAATACTGAAGGACTTCAATGTCTCTAATCTTAAGAATAGACGAGGTAAATGGTCTGATGCAAATATGGACGAGCAGTTGTTTGGTCAGAGACAGAACGATAAAACAACTCGTTTTTTAAAAGTTGGAGATATCTATTTTGAGAATCCGAAGACAGAAGTTTTTGAAACAATTATCATTAATCAGCACAACAGGAGATGGGATATAAAGAGGGGTAGTGGTTTTTTGGTGGAATGTATTCCACCCGGTGCCGAAGCTGATTTTGATTTAAAACTTGATATCAATATGCTGAGAGAAAATCAGTCCATATATCCTGATAAGTTTGGCAATAAGAATACTGAGTTTTTGGAGAGTATCCAATCTTTGTGTAAAATGATTAATGATTTCACAATGGACATTTTAGATTGGGAAATAGACCAATTAGAAGATGAGTATTTTGATGAGTTACAGGAGGGAGTAGAATTTTTAAATCAATATGACAAACTGTATAAACAGGTTGAGAGCCTAAAGGAAAATGAATTCATCATCAGATTGGGCGGCAATGTAGGCTGGAGATTTACAACCGGTGGATGGGTTTCAAAAAAATCACTCAATATAGATGACAGAAACTATGAGAATTTGAGGCGTACTATACAGAAAAAGAGTTATCCTATGGACAAAATACTATTGCCCAAAACCAGAAAAGCAACAAGTCAGGGAATTCCTTTTGGATTTGTGAAAGTTACAATAGATAAATAATGTAAAACATCATCAAATGAAAGATTATATAATTTTGACAGGAATAGGGAATAGGAATATTAGATATCTGAATCAAGGATATAAAAACGATTTGATTCCTAGAGAAGTGTTTTACGAAAAGACAAAATTTATTTGGGAACATCCTACCGAATTTAAAAATATCACACCTCACATAATCCCCCCACTCTTAGATGAATATCCTAATAGCCAATTGGTTATGTTTACTACGCATCAAGAGCCACCATATCAGGACACCTATTATGAAGGTTTGATTTTAAAAAAGATTTTTGAGGAAAGATATCCTAATACCCGAATAGAAGCAGTAGAAATTAAAGGTATTAATCCCACTGATACTGATGAGTTGATAAGTTGGTTTAAAAGAAGAGTTCAATATTTGATTTTTAAAAACCCTAAATCAAAATTTATTATTTATGAAACAGGAGGGACACATCAGCTAAAGAATGCTTTGAAATCTGTTTGTGAATTCTATATGGTAAATGAAAAAGAAGATAATTATCTTAAAATTTATCAGGGAATTGAATCTGGAGTTTCTACAGAAATAAGAGAGGTGAAAAGAGATTCAATTGAGGAACTCAATCTTTTAATTAATGTGAAACTACTTGTTGCTCACAATGATTATAAAGGTGGAATGCTTTTAGGAGATGGAGTGCTAAACAAGAACCCATCCAAGCTGATTGAGTTTTCTGGTTTGTTATGGGATGGTATGTGGCAGGAAATTAATACAAGATTTGCTATTCATAATTTTGGGAAATCATTAAAGAGAAGTCCTGCATTCTCATTAATAGAAAGCTTGATTACAACAAATAATAATAGTGTTAGCAATGACTTGGGGCTTCATAACAAATTTCATCGTGTGTGTATGGTGTTGCTTTCAAAATCTTATAATTCAGCAATGAGAAATGACTTCTCTAGCTCTATTTTAGCTTTCCATCAATTTATCGAATACTTTACTTCCTCTTACATTGAGTCACAATCTGAGTATAGGCTCATCCATGATAGAAAAAACTACCAACAAAGTTTGTTAGATTTTATTAAAGAAAATTACGAGAGCAAACTACTTAATCTATTAGGTGATATGCCAAGTTTTTTGTCTTTCCCAGTATGTTTAGTATATGCAGAGATATTAGCGCAAGAAGATAATAATCAGACTGTAGTAAAAGTAATACAGAGTATAAAAGCAACTCAAGGTACATTTAATAAAAATCAAGCTAATAATAAATTGAGTTTGGATGCTATGAGGAATAGATTATCTCATGACGGTAGAGGTGTGAATGAGCAAGATTTTAAGGTTTTTGAGAGCTTGATAAAAGAATGTCATAGTTTATTTAACTCAGATGAAGATGTTTTTCAGGGATTGAATGATTTTATATTTGAATTAATTTAACGTGAAGACTATAAATACTTACCAGAGACTAACATCCACGAGAACAAGGATTAATACTGGCTAAATTGCAATTTCGCACGTCAAAGACCAATACTCTCCCAGTCGGGCATGTCCACCATAGCAAGAATTAAGGCTTATACTGTTGGTGCATTTTAGATTTATAATTTGGAGATGAGGTCAGAAGTTGCAGCTTGTTACACGTATAGCTTTATAAGATTTATTTCTAGATAATAAGTGAAAAGCTCAACTTTTAAGTTAAGAGTATATATATGATAGAAAGTATAACATCATTCACTATGAAAAAAGTACAACTCAATCCCAAACAACAAGAAGTCTTCAATCGGCTAAAAGCATTTGTCAAAGATAAAAACATCGACACCTTCATCCTCAATGGATACGCTGGGACAGGTAAAACTTTCCTGATGCAGTATTTTGCTGAATATCTCAAAAAACAAAAAATAGAATTCAAACTACTGGCCACCACAGGTAGGGCAGCTGCGGTACTAAGAGGTAAAACAGAGCTAACCACTGGCACTGTACACGGAGCTTTATATTCATTCTCAAAAGTGGATGGAGATAGTGAGGATATCCCGGATGATGCTCCGGCTGATGACTATGGGCAGATGAAGTTGATTTTTGCTCCTAATAAAAACTTAGATCAAGACAGTATTTATATAGTGGATGAGTCTTCTATGTTGGCTAGTGAGGAGTTTGACTCAGCTTCCTTTGCCCAATTCGGGTCAGGCAGATTGTTAAATGACTTCTTGTATGCTGCTGGCAAAAGCAAAATTATTTTTGTAGGCGACTCAGCACAGCTACCACCTATAGGTCAAGATACTAGCCCTGCACTAGACAAAAACTGGCTCAACAAACATGGACGAATTACTGTAGAAGCCACACTAGATGAGATTATGCGAACCGATAAAGATAACGACATACTAGTCATGGCTGAAGAAATCAGGAAGAAAATTGGCACTCCGTCAACTGAAAGATGGATTAAACTCCCAGCCCAAAACAGAACCAACTGCACCGTGCTACCTGATCGCAATACGGTTTTTTTAGAATACTACGCCAAACTACTACAATATGGCTCTGAAAACTGCATCGCTATAGCCCACAGTAATGCAGCTTGCAACCACCTCAACCACTTTGTCAGAAGACGCCTTTTCCCCGCATCGCAAAATATGGTAGAAGAAGGTGAAGTCCTGATGGTGACTCAAAACAACTATATCGTTCCACTGACTAATGGCGATTTTGTCAAAGTACGAGAGTTGGTGAAGTAACGTCAACGGGAAATCTAAAATTTCAGAATATCAGAGTCAAAAAGTTAGGTTCGAAAACAGAACACGAAATAAAATTAGCCTTAGATCCTTTTGCCACAAGCATACCTAATTTAACACCGGATCAACAGAGGCATCTAATGATAGACTATTCCCGAAGAATGAGAAAAAAAGGCATCCGTCCAAATTCTTCAGAGTATTTAGACGCTATGCGAAAAGACCCGTTTCTCAATTGTCTCAGAGCGACTTATGGCTACGTGGTAACCTGCCACAAGGCGCAGGGCGGAGAGTGGAAAGAAGTATTCTTATTTTTAGATGCAAAAATGTACGGTTTTCTCAAACCGGATGATATGCGCCGTTGGTGGTACACAGCTATCACCCGTACCAAGGAGCAGCTATATTTGCACCAGGATTGGTGGATAGAATAAAAACCTATGGTTATGAATACAGAACTTCAAAAAGCATCACAATTAAGAAAAAATGGAGATTATAAACAGGCAGTAAGTTTATATGATACATTGTGGAATAATCAGTCAGAACAGTGGAGTGACTGGGACGGATGGAGCTACGCTTATTCGTTAGTCAAAACCTTCAAATACCATGAAGCACTCGATATATGCAGGCATTTTTACAGAAAAAACAAAAACTTTGAAATCCTCAATAACCTATACGCCCAATGCATTTATTACACCCAATTTACAGGTGAAAAACAACCAACTTTAAACGTACTCAGGAAGGCTGCGCAAGCCATGTTGGATTTATCGCCTTATAGCTCGAAATACTCTTTTACACCGAAAGCAATCTTTAAGCTGAATCATGCATTGATGTCACAAAAAGAAATCAATTGGGCTGAAATAGAAACCTGGCTTTTAAAAATGGACCCCGATCTTTTAGACAATCAGCCTTTTAAAATGGTTATTAATAAGATTTTATAATACCGATATTTTTCTTATATTTACTTGATGAAAA
>CAZZEH010000051.1:0-11940 GCA_964653095.1 uncultured Chitinophagales bacterium | reverse complement strand
CTAATTTTTATGGAAAGAAAGTATATATCAGTTCCGCTCTTCTCTCCGCAGCTCTTTTAAAATCATTCGTTACAAAATATCCGATTACAAAGAAAGTACCTAAACCTATAGTGAGACTCCTGCATAAAATATTCTTAATACCTTTTTACACAATTCTGTGGCTACAGGAGAACTTAAAAATAAATATTGCTCCGATACTGCAAAAGCTAAAATTCGATTAGTATAATTTTATCTCTAACACTCCAAAGCTTTCATAATAATCATCGATTAAACTTAGGCTTCAAAATATGATCTTCTTTTCCTAACCTATTCGCAAAAAAAGTTACAAACAAGGATGGTCTTGTGGCTAAAAAAAACAGGAATGTGAGAAACTTAGATACTCGAAACATAATAGGAACATTTGCAAACTTGTACGCCACGCTAATCGAATCTGTGAGATTCTCTACATAATGAAAATACAATGGCGGAACATATAATATGTCACCGGGTTCCAGAATAATTTCTATCTTATTCGCATACTTAAGATAAGGGAAGTTCTCATCGTCCAAATTGTCAGGGTGAATAGCACTGTACAAATGAGGTCTTCTTTCCGCATGCACACCTAAAAACAGAAAATCATTCGGATGATACAACACCCATCTCTTTCTCCCATATACCTGCACAAAAACATTACAGGGAACTTCGTTGTGCATAGGTGTGAAAGATTTACTTCCACCAATAAATGTATAATATGTTTCTCCAGTCGAAAAAGCAGACTTAAACTGTCCCAGATTTTTGTAGTCTAATTGTTTTTGAAGTTCAGGCTCGTCCTGAACCAGACTGGAAAGCTTAAGATATTTTTTGCTGCCATTTTTGACCTGACTCAAATAATCTTTTAGAGATATAGATTCTACGTCCATCCCCACATCATATGTAAGTCCTATTTTTCCGTTGATGTCAACCTGTCTATCGCCGTAATTGGCGGCAAAATATTCGAAGTCCCAGTTTTCAACCGCTTTCCAGTTCCCGGCAAATCCTTTAAAAAGCATGATGTTTTTCGAGCTTTTTTTTATTTTGTCAAAGATCTGATATCCTTTTACGGATTGTTTATAATCAGCAGCCTTTCTGATATATACTTCATTAATCTCAGAAAACACTTTTTTGAATAGCTTTCTGCCAAGTATATGTTCTCCAAAAAAAAGACACTTGGCTATAAAAAGGTTGTAGTGATATTTTAATTTCTCTTTAAACAAATTACAATGAGCTGATTGACGACTAAAGATAACAATTATGACGGTTAATTATACACCGAAAATTATAGTAAAATTAATTGACAACTAATTCTTTACTTTGTAAGGTGTGCACCCGGGTAGAATCACAAAAAGCATGAACCATACAAATCGAAAATACTTATTCTGGGGTTTTGCTCTCACTTTAATACAGTTCAGTTTTGCTTACGCGGTCTGGGGATTCTATTTTGAAGGTTATGAAGCTTATACCAACTTTGTGACTAAAGGTGTTATAATAGACCCCAATACGCCCATTTTAGCCAATGCCCATTTTTGGGTTTTATCTTATATTTTTAAAATTCAACAGTATTTTCCACGTCTCCCAATCTATGGCATTTATCATATCCTGTCTGTATTTACAGCTGTTTATCTCATAAATTTTTACTTTCTCTCGAAATTCAAATCCATCTCTACATCCAATAAAATCTTAATTCACAGTATTCTATTCTTAATCCTATTTGAACACATTGTACAGATAAATAATATACGGACGTGCATTTTGCTTCTTATTGCATTCAGCCTTTTGTCCCTTACACAAATAGGAAGTAAAATCAACCTTTATAAAACTCTGCCGATACTTATTCTGGCATGTGTCGTCAGAATAGAACTGGGATTCATATTTGGGCTTTTAACCTTAGGATTTTGGTATATCTATAAATCTGTCAATTTTAACAGGGGCTTAATTATTTTTATTATCACCTCTTTCTTTTTTGCTGTTTTTCAGTATCAAAATGCGCATTCGGATATTTATTTAAAAACAGCTTTTAATTTTGAACGAGAGTTCCACGATAAGAACAATTTTAAAAAAATACCTGACAGTCCTGAATACGAAGACAAAAGAGTGCTGCAAAGGGTAATTGCTCTATCTATAGAAGATAAAGATGTCATAAGCCCGGAGGATTACAATGCACAAATCATGCATACGGGATTTTTAGAATACTTATATTCATTTGAATTCAAAGAAAAAGTTTACAGAGATTTCGAGCTGAACATAAATTATCTGAAATCCAATCACTACTGGTTACTTTTACTTGTGATAATGCTTTGTCTTTCTACAGCTCTTAGAAAAAAAGATTTGTGGTTTTCATGTCTATTGATGATGGTTGTACCTCTTATTATGACCAGTGCGATTTTGCAGCCCAGATTTTTGTTTCCTTTTTTTACCTCCCTGATTATTTTACTGCTTTCCAAGTCTCATAAAATCTTTAATTCACGCAAGTGGCTGATTACTATATTATGTGTATATTTTTCAAGCCTGCTTTTTATTCGCACTATGAATAAAATTCATAAAGAATATGAGTTTGTTCATACAAAATCCGAGTTAATGGTACAAAAGATATTTGAAGCGAACCAAGAAGGAAAGGCTGTGGTAATGAGTCATTTACCTATACATCCTATTTTTAGTCCCCGATTATTTCATGTTCTGAATTATGATATGAAGTTTTATCTTTTAAGCAGTTCTTTTTCTACCTATCACGAGACATTTAAGCAGGTCAACCGGAACTTTTTCAAAAACTCAGCCAGTCTTCTGTCAAACATTCAGGACATTTCCAGTAATCCCAATATAGTATTTGTTTCCAATAATCAATTTATGGATTTAATTAGTCAATATTTGTATTTTTATCATCAAATCAGGCTGACTTATACAGAGTACGAGGAATTTGCAGATGATTTCTCACAGTTTGAAATAAAGTTAGAGAAGAAATAATCCATGTTCATAGCAAAAAATAATACTTCCTGCCCAATATGTATCATGTAGTGCTAATTGGTTATGGTTATTGGGGTGTAAATCTTCTTAGAAATCTCATCAGTGCACCCCAAATCTCAAAAGTGACTGTATGTGATGTTTTGCAGGAGAGACTCAATATCGTTCGGAAAAATCATCCGACTATTGCAGTCGAGCAAGATTATAATCATGTCATTAACCAGTCAGAGGTAGATATAGTAGTCATTACCACTCCTACCTCCACGCACTACGAATTGGCAAAAAAAGCTCTTCAAAACAAAAAACATACGCTGGTAGAAAAGCCTCTGTGTGTGTCGTCCGAACAGGCAGCCGAGCTATACCGGATTGCCCGGGAAAATGAAGTGATACTTTATACTGATTTGACTTTTTTATTCAATGGAGCCGTAGAATATATAGACGGGTATATCAAAGACGGGCAAGTGGGTAAAATTAATTATATAGATTCTACCAGAGTTAATTTGGGGATTTATCATAATGATACCAATGTCATTTGGGACTTGGCAACTCATGACGTGTCAATTATTCAAAGGCTGATAAAAAAGAGTCCGACTCATATCAGAGCCATATCTAGTCATACACAAGAAAATCACACTGACTTGGCCTATATATTCCTTTACTACCCTAAAGATCTTTTAGTCCATATCAACTGTTCTTGGGCTTCGCCTACCAAAATTAGGCAAATGATTATCGGCGGAGAAAAAAGGATGATTATCTACGACGAAGTGGAACCTACACAAAAAATCAAGATATACGACTACGCTCAAGCCGAGCAATTAGATAACAGAAACAAAACTTTGGTGGATTACAGACTCGGAGATATTTCCATTCCCAAATTTTCAACTATAGAGCCTCTGAAAAAAATGCTGGACACCTTTTTACAATGTGTTCGAAACATGGAATATAAAATCATCTTACCCAAAGAAAGTGTGGAAATCATTCGTATTTTGGAATGTGTGGAACAGTCTCTTGCTGAAGAAGGAAAACTAATTACATTCTAAATGGAATTGAGTGTCATTATTTTTTGTTATAATGAAGAACAAAACATAAGCGCAGTATTGAAGAACACAATACTGTTTCTGAGCAGAGCTCAATATAAAAACTCGGAAATTATAGTTATTAATGACGGAAGTACAGACAAGACAGGTGCAATCGCAGAATCTTTTACCGCAAAATTTCCGAGTTATGCAGTCAGGCATATTTATCCTAATCAGGGAATTGGAAATGCGCTGAATACAGGTTACAATTTGGCTTCCAAAGAGTTCGTGTGTGCGATTCCCGGAGACGGTCAGTTTGATATTTTCGAAATAGATCAGATAAACAAGATTAGAGAAAATCAGTTTGTTACCTTCTACAGGAAGGAAAAAAATTATAACACTTATCGCAGCTTCCTGACCAATTTTAATCAATGGTTTAACCGAAAGTTTTTAAAAATAGATGTACCGGATATCAACTGGATTAAAATATACAGAAGGGAACAGATAGACAAAAAATACCGGGTCCTGAACAGCTCCTTAGTAGAGTCTGAAATATGCGGCAAACTGATTAAATCCGGGTACACCCATAAAGATTATCCTTCCAAATATCAGGTGAGAGAGTACGGAGAAGCAAAAGGAGGGAATATAAAAACATTAATCCAGGCTGTTTCAGAGATTCTATTGTTATACAGAATCATTCGTAAATTTCCCGATTGATGAAGCCGACCGTTACTATCAGCATCTCCGTTTACAATGATTCAGAATCTGTCAAAAATTTGATTTCTGATTATCATCAGGCCGGGATAAAAGGTGAAAATATTTATTATCTGCTGATAGATGACGGGAGTACAGACAATAGTGCAGAAACGATAAAAAATCTTTCGTCTGAATTTCCTAATACAAGTTACATTTTGCACGAGAAAAACTATGGTTTCGGTATTACTATCCAAGAAGCTGTCACTTATCCCAAAACAAATTATATTCTGTACATCTCCGGCGATCATCAATTTCATTCAGATGCGGCAATAAGATTATTGGATTGTATATCTCAAGCTCCCGATTATGTTTTGGGAATCAGAGATAAAAGAAAAGACAGCATTTACCGAAAATTATTATCCATCAGCTATAATAAGTTAATAAGTACTCTGACAAGCATCAAAGTAAAGGATATAAACAGTGTTTTTTTAATAAAAAGAGAGTCGGTTAAAAAAATAGAACTGAAGAGTCGGTCTGCTTTTATTCATGCGGAAATATTCTTAAAACTAAAAAAAGCCGGATTAAACTGCAAAAATATTGTGATTCCGCATCATCCGAGACAATTCGGGAAAGGCAGCGGAGGGAAAATCAGCATTATTATTCTTACTTTAAAAGATTTAATTAAATTTATGGTGAAGTCCTAAACAGAAAAATCAGAAATTTGAATAAAACAGCTTTAAAAAGGTACCATTTGCCAAAAGAGAAGGCTCTTTTCTTTTTAGACGAAGATGATATCTATGAAGGAAATTCACCTCATTACTTCGATCCTCATTACGTAGAAGGGGTTAATATTCTGATGGAAAATTGGGATATGCTTTAACTGGCACGCTCCGCATTCTCAGCAAGTAATTCCTGTATTTCTCCCATCACATCCTGAACAGAAATATTTCTCATACTGCTATTGTCCCTGCTTTTTACCATTCTGTTGTTATACACATCATAATCCGGCGCGTCTTTTTCCGGTTTATAAAGAATTCTGACCTGATTCCCCACGGGACCATACAACTCGGGTGTCTCGGGCCCAAACATAACTACAGTTTTGAGATTGAAAATACTGGCAAAATGAGCCGGACCGCTGTCAGAACAAATCAAAATATCTGATAACCGATATAAATTAAGCAAATCTGTCCAGGTGGTCTTGCCACACAGATTCAAAATATTGTCAGCTCGGAGCTTTTTCATGAATCTTTGAGCCAAAACAAATTCATCTTCTCTTCCGGTAATCAGAATTATTGCTTCGGAATAATTTTTATTAAGCTCTTGAATCAATGCCGAATAATTTTCTTCCGGCCATTTTCTCAGAGGTAACGGATCATTAAAATTAGGGTGAATAATTATTCTGAATTTATAGGCATCCTCTTTATTCATTATGATGGACAACTCTTCTGATTCAATTTTCGGCAATGTCTTTTCCATTTTGTCCCGAATTTTGCTTAAAACATCTTTTAGATCTAGGGACTCAATCTCAAACAGTGAGCGCAGGAGTACCATACCAGTCTCACTGACGTGTATTTTCGCAGAATATTTTGTGGGAACATTAATTAGTTTATTTCTGTTCTGCTTAAATCCGGGGTCTATAAATGCCGCCCTATGCGGAATACCGCACAAAATACTAAAAATAACAGTTGCACTCGCCAGAAACTCCAAATCCACAGATGCGCTGATTTTGATTTTCCTTATGACAAATGCCTGTCTAAGATAACTTACAGCAAATGAAAACAAGGAGTTATTTCGGATATAACACACATTTTCTTTATCAAAGATCTGAAGAGACCTTATAAAAGCCCTATTGGATTCAAACGTGCACAGATAGACATTCTTTCGCCCTATTTTTTTTTGTGCTGCTAAAAATGTATGAAGGTGTAAAACGAGAGCTCCTTGTTCAATAAACTTCACAAACAGTAACTTTTCCTCATTCTTCTCAAAGCTCTTCAATATGAACGCTTTAGAACAAAAACTCAGAATGAAAGACAGTAAACTACCTAATTTTTCCTCCATGTAGTTTATAAATCTATAATTCACAGTGTTTTTATTTTTTTTTAAAACAATAATATATACATTTATTCCTGATAAGTCCCGCGAACTGTAACTCAACCATAAAGCTATAGTTTGATTTTAGATTTTTAGAATTTTTTTCTCTAACGTTTCAGACACGGGCAGATAATTTTTGTGTATTATGAGAATTTGCTTATTAAGAGGGCCTGCCTTGTTGATAATTAATTCGATACGGCAAAGAGCAGCCCAGCCATTAGGTCTGGCATTTATTGCGGGCGCATTGCATAAAGCAGGACATGAAGTCTATGTAATTGATTCAATTTGTGAGGCACCTTACAATTTCAATCTGTTTTATGACGATTTATACACCAATGGCCTCAGTGTTCAGGAAATTATTGATAGAATAGAGCCGGACACTGATATAATTGGAATCAACTGTATGTTTTCTTTCAATTGGATGAGTGATCGGCATATTATAGATCGCATTCACGAAAAATATCCAAGAATAAAAATTATTACCGGAGGAGAACATGCCACCGCACTCCCTCAACACTCATTGGCAACGTCAAAAGGTCTGCTTGCCTGCGTTTTGGGAGAAGGGGAAGAGACAGTGGTAGATTTGGTCAATGCTATTGAAACATTTCGGGATTTAAAAGATGTTCCGGGGATTGTCTATAAAAATGAATTCGGAGATATTATTACCAATCCAAGAAGGGATCGCAAACAGGATGTAGAGAACATAGCCCGGCCGTATTGGGATATTTTTCCAACAGATAAATACTTTGAACACAAATTATATTATGGAGTCAATAAAGAAGGAAGAACACTGCCGGTCATGGCCACGAGAGGATGTCCGTATCAGTGTACTTTTTGTTCGAGTGCCAATATGTGGGGGACCAGATATTATATGAGAGAGCCTGAATCCGTCATTGAAGAAATTAAATATTACAAAGACAAATATAAAGTTAACAACATTGATTTCTTTGACTTAACTGCCATTATTAAAAGAGCCTGGATTCTCAAGTTTTGTAAATTGTTAATAGAAGAGAATTTAAACATCACCTGGCAGATTCCTGCCGGAACCAGAGCGGAAGTTATTGATGAAGAAGTGGCCTATTATTTAAAGAAAGCCGGATGCACGCACATTACTTATGCCCCGGAAACCGGCTCTGAAGAGATGCTAAAGCTGATAAAAAAAAGGCTGAATCTCAAAAAAATGATCCGTTCAATCAAAGCTTCTCATAAAATGGGTATGAATGTCAAGCTCAACATGATTATCAGTTTCCCGGAAGAAACACATAAAAGTATATGGCAAACCATAAGATTTTTGGCAAAAACAGTTGTAGCTGGAGCAGATGATATGTATCCATCTGTCTTTCATCCTTACCCGGGGAGTGAATATTTCAATCGACTATTAAAAGAAGGAAAAATAAATATTGACAGTGATCAGTATTACCTCGATTTGATTAATGTGAACTATTTAGGGAGAATCAGATCTTTCTCTGAATATGTTCCTCAATGGATGATTAAAATATATCATCCGTTCTACTTAATGATTTTTTATGGTTTAAACTATATTATCAGACCTAAGCGTTTTTTCAGGATAATTAGAAATATTTTTAATAATAAGATAGAATCCAGGATGGAACTCCAGATAAGAGATATATTAGATCGGAAAAAGGGATATATTAATTCAGAAATAACTGAGAAGCCCATACTAAGGCTGTCTGATTTTAAAAAGCCTCAAAATGAAGAAAATCTGCCAAAAAAGAAGATAACATCTGATGTTACAATAGAATAACCCCACAATTGTATTAATTTAGACTTTATTAAAATAAAGTCTTGAAAGTATTATTTCTGGGTATTGGTTCAGAACAGTTAGGTATTAGCCACTTAGCAGCTATTGTGAAAGCAAACGGGCATGAAATTGATTTAGTTTTTTCAGCTGCATTGTTTCATGACCGGTACAATCTTGAAATTCCAAAATTACACCGTTTTTTCGATGATACTTCCGAAATTATTCAAGAAGTGATTAAAAGAGACCCTGATGTGATTGCATTTGGTTGTCTGACCTCCACCTTTCAGTGGGCTATTTCAGTGATAAAAGGAGTAAAAGCTGCAAAACCCAATATTAAAGTAGTCTTAGGCGGCGTCCACGTATCCGCAGTACCCGAAACTTGCCTTTCATATCCCGAAGTCGATTATGCGGTAGTCGGAGAAGGAGAGGTGGCTATCGTCGATATATTAAATGACATTGCCGCAGGTGGTTTTGGCAAACCCATCAATAACACTCAATATATTGGAAAAGACGGACAGCTGATAAAAGGACGTCAGGTAGGGTTTCATCAGGACTTAGATGCATTACCTCTTCCCGAGAAAGAAATGTGGGAACCTTACATCAACATGAAAACAAAATATCTGATAATGGCTTCCAGAGGTTGTCCGTATCAGTGTACTTTTTGTTTCAACAATTTTTTTGCAAGACTCCCTGAAGGAACCAGGGGGAAATATGTCAGGAACAGAAGCGTCGAACATGTGATTGCCGAATTGAAATGGGCTAAAGAAAGATATCATATCAAATACGTGGACTTTCAGGATGATGTGTTTACAGTCAACAAACAATGGGTGCTGGAATTTTGTGAAGCATATAAAAAAGAGATAAACTTACCTTTTAACTGCCTGATACATGCAAAATATATAGACGAAGAAAGAGCAAAAGCTCTGAGTGAAGCCGGCTGCGAATGGATACAAATGGGGATCCAAACCATGGACGAAGAGTATAAAAATCAGCATTTACAGAGGAGAGAAAAAAACTCAAAAATTATCGAGGCTCTCAAGCTGATGCAAAAGTATAAGTTAAAAGTAAAGGTAGACCAAATGCTGGCTCTGCCCGGAGAGGATATAAGTGCACAGGAAAAAGCCCTGACTGTGTATAGAGAAGTTACTCCTACCAGAATACAAATTTTTTGGACGACTTTCCTGCCCGGGACAGATATGTATAAAGAGGCTATTGAAGCCGGAGAAGTCAGTGATGAGGCAGCCAGAAGATTAGATCATGGGGAAGACTTTTACTTTTTCAGGAATCAGGATAATATTAAAGACCCTTACCTGATTAAACAATATGCAAATTATGAGTTTATATACAGAGTGTTTCCGGCGCTTCCTAACTTCCTGAAACAAAGAATCAGCGCCAATTTTATAGATAAGATACCTCGTCCGATACTCAACTTAATCGGCCAGACGGTGGATGTCTATTTTGGATTCAGAACAATTAATAAAGACTTTATTGCTTATGCAGATTACTACCTGAAAAATATTTTAAAAGTCATTTTAAAAAAGTTTGGATATAAAAAGTATAGACTCACTAAGATTTATAAAGATATTCCAAATCCTCATTTTGTAAAAAAAGAACAAATGGAAGATGTTTTTCAACAGTAATATGACATACAATGATACGTTCTAATGTATTTTAAATTTCTAAAGTTATGAAAGTTCTATTTCTCGGAATCGGATCAGAACAGTTGGGAATAAGCCAACTGGCCGCCATTGTCAAAAGCAAGGGTTATGAGATAGATATAGCGTTCACCGCCTCTTTATTCCATGACAGGTTTAATCTGGAAATTCCTTGGCTGCACAAGTTTTTCGATGAAACAGATGAAGTGATTAAAGATGTCATAGAAAAAGACCCGGATGTCATTGCCTTTGGAGCTTTAACCTCCACCTTTCAATGGGTAATCTCTGTGCTTAGAGGGGTCAAAAAAGTGAAGCCCGACATTAAGGTTATTCTTGGAGGTGTGCACGCATCTGCGGTCCCTGAAGTTTGCCTTTCGTACCCTGAAATAAATTATGTAGTAGTAGGAGAAGGAGAAGTAGCTATTATAGATATTTTGAAAGATATCGAGGCCGGGGGCTTGGAAAAACCTATTAACAACACCCAATATCTAAGTAAAGACGGACAACTGATTAAAGGACGACAGGTGGGGTTTCATCAGGATTTGGATATGTTCCCTATTCCGGAAAAAATGATGTGGGAGCCTTATGTCAATTTGAGAGATAATTACCTAATCTTGGCTTCCAGAGGCTGCCCGTATCAGTGTACATTTTGCTTCAATAACTTTTTTGCAAGGCTTCCTGAAGGTAAAAGAGGGAAGTACGTCAGGCATAGAAGTGTTCCCCATGTGATTGCGGAATTAAAGTGGGCAAAAGAAAGGTATAAGCTTAAGTCTGTTGACTTTCAGGATGATGTCTTTACAGTGAACAAAGGGTGGTTACTGGAGTTTTGCGATGCGTACAAAAAAGAAATAGATATACCTTTTAACATTCTTGTCCACGCCAAATACTTCGACGATGAAATAGCACAGGCCCTCAGTAAAGCAGGATGCAGATGGATACAGATGGGAATCCAGTCTATGGATGAAGATTTTAAGACCAATATACTTAAGAGAAGAGAGAGTTCAGAGCAGATAATCAAAGCTATAGAACTCATGAGAAAATATAATTTAAAAGTAAAAGTAGATCAAATGCTGGCTCTGCCCGGAGAATCTGTAGGTGCTCAAAAATTGGCTTTGGATTTATATAAAAAATACACGCCATACAGAATTCAGACTTTTTGGACTGCATTTCTCCCCGGAACAGAAATGCTCTTTGAGGCCTACGAAGACGGTATAGTGAATGATGAAGATTTAAAGCGACTCAATCACGGAGAGGACTTTTATTTTTTCAGAAATCAGGATAATATCAAAAATCCCGTACTCGTCAGGACTTATGCCAATTACGAATTTATATATAGAATCCTCCCTTCTATGCCCAACTTCATCAAAAAGAGATTATCTGAAGAAGCAGTGGACTGGATACCAAGACCTTTGAAAAACTTACTTGGAAAAATTGTGGATGTTTATCAGGGCTTTACAACCATCAATGTGGAGTTTACCATGTACGCCAATTTTTATCTGAAAAATCTTTTAAAGTTTGTAATGAAAAAATTGGGCTACAAAAACTATAAAATTGCTAAAATCTATAAGGAAATACCTAAACCGGATATCACTAAAATGAGTATTGAAGAGGCTAAAATTGAAAAGGAAAAGGTCGATAATCATTAGTGTATCTCTCCACGCTATTATTCCACACGTCACTCTGAACCGTGTTCGCCTCTGGTGGAAGAATCTAAAAGAATTCCTTCTAAAATAGATGCTTACAGCAT
>CAZZEH010000050.1:0-12033 GCA_964653095.1 uncultured Chitinophagales bacterium | reverse complement strand
ACGCTGATAAAATTTATCAAAGACAAATTGTATGCAACTAAGTTGCGACCTCTATCAAGAAATATTACATTTCGAAACCTTTGTAAAGGCCTCCGTCTGCTACCCCCAAAGAGATACTTTTTTTATAAAATTAATGATAATGGATATGTGCTGACAAATAATTTATATATTTATCCCAAAAGAAACATTAGAATATTATGAAACACGCATTCTCTCTATTGCTAACTGCATTATTCTTCTCTTTTGTTTTCGCTCAAAATCACAGCATTACTGTTCCCGGTGCACATAACATGTCCGACGACATGGAAAAGAACGGGACGTTAGACGATATCTCAGATTTTGGCCAAAGAGTAGAATTTAAGTTACCCATGCCTGACGGTACTAATTTAATGTCAGACGTTTTCTTGCCAATATTTTCTGATAGTATGGCATTTGAATTTGTGATTCCGATTGTCAATCAAAAACTCAAGCTTGAGGTGATACCAAGAGGAATTCAGTATATCAGATATGACTCTCTTAATGGCGAGTCAAATCCAAACCCTTATCAACTCCCGATGGTTATGAGCAGAACGCCATATAACAAGAAAGACGGAACTTTAGGGTATGCGGTAGCACTTTTAGGATATTCGAGTTATAATCAGGATATGAGAGGAAGGTATAAATCAGAAGGGGTTTATTTTCCAATCTACTCTGACAGTTGGAATAAAAATCCTTACCATCCCGAATATGCACACGTGCTTGATTTGACTCCGCTTGATCATCCGATGAACTCTAATAAGCATGAGGATGGATATAATACGGTGGAGTACATTAAAAACAATCTGAAAAGAATGTATGATTTGGACGGAGACGGTATTCCCGAGACCGAAGATTTGGTCTATAACGGGTCTTTGGGAATGTTTGGAGCATCCGCTCTGGCATATAATCAGGTTCAGGCTGCAGCAGCACACAGAGTAGATCCTACAAAGCCGGGGCTAAAATCTCTTTTCCCGATAGTGGGTCCTTTGGAATTTTATAAAAGCACAGGTTTCCAGAACGGAGTATTCAGAGAGTTATTGGTTACAGGATGGCTGAGAGGACAAATTGCGGATACCCGGGATGAATTGATGGATATAGATGACGATATGTTTAATGATATCCATACTTCGTTTGATTATGGTACAGTAGATAAATTTGAAGCTTCAAATCTTGCAATAGATCACTTTAGTGCGGTGAATTACTTGAACAAACCTGCAGGTGCGTATCCGAACTCCCCGGGGAGAGGAGATATGGATGGCTCCAGAGCACCGGTTGACTCTACGGGAGAAAGTGACCCAAATGGACAATACAGCAGATATACCAATATGGAAGTGCCGGCATTTCATGTAGGCGGTTGGTGGGATATTTTTGTGGATGGCACATTTGAGACTTTTAATCTTCAGAGACAGCACATGAGCCCGGAACACGGCAATCGGGATATGATTAAAGTGGTAATGGGTCCTTGGGCACACCAGACGATAGCGAGCCGGGAAACAGGAGATATGATTTATCCTGAAAATGTACTGGATATAACGAAAGTAGATATTTCATCATTTGAGGATGAATTAAATATTGGAGACATTGCTTCATCCGAACTTTTGGGATGGTTCAGATATACACTGAATATGAATAAATATATCAATGTAGGTGAACCTACCATCGTATTACCCGAATCTAAAAAATTTCAGAAGCTGGTAAACGGAATAGAAATTAGACTCCCGGCAAGTGAATATACCATGAAGCACGTCGATTTGGTCAACTTCCTTGGAGGTGCAGACGGATTAAAGGGAATTCCGGTAGAACTCAGACTTTTAAAAAATATTCCAATTAAGTTTGATTTAGACTTACCTAAGATGCCACCTTTAATTGAAGGCTTCAGCACAGACAAATTGGATAAGTTGGAGATTGCTAATTTCCCTGAAGTTCCTGCAGTACGATTTTATGTTATAGGACCAGGCCATGATTTAGACCCTGAAAATATCGGTGTGGGAAATTATTGGTTTTCAGCCGATACATTTCCGATAGTTGAGGATATTCATTGGGAAAGTTTGTATTTGAGAGGAGGACAAAGATTGTCTCCGAGACCGCCTTCCACAGATGAAGGATATGGAATTTATGTACACGACCCGGATAATCCGGTGATGACAGTAGGAGGAGCAAATATGCTTGCCATTACACCGCAGGGCGACAGAGATAGTCAGGGACAGATGAAACTTAATGACCCTTTGTTTTCATCTTATACATTAGAGAGAGAAGGGATAATCAAATTTGAAACGGCAGAGCTTACCGATACGATTAGTATCATAGGCTTTCCCAAGGCAAGACTTTTTGCAAAGTCTAATCCTGCGGGTGCGGCTCAGGGGGACCCGACAGACACAGATTTTATGGTAAGAATTGTGGACGTATATCCAAACGGAGATGAATATTTCGTGCAGGAGGGTACCGTAAATGCCAGAGCGAGAGAGTGGGCGAGATTGTATGCGGATGGAGTCGAGGATGATAACGCTCCTTTTAGTAATATTGAAACCGGTAAGATCTATGAATACTATTTTCAGTTCTTGCCGATTGCCTATACTTTTGCAAAGGGGCACAGAATAAAAATTCTTGTAAGCAGTAGTAATCACCCAAGATATCAGGCAAATCCTAACCTGCCTATTAATGATGGTGAGTTCTTCAGAAGACAGCCGGGCGACGGCAAAACCTATGTGTACAATGGAGTAGAAATGGAACCGAGAAAGGCTATACAGAGAATTGCCATGTCACCTGAAATGCCGTCACAATTAATTTTGCCGGTGTACGGTAAAACCAAAGTAGTTGGTATTAAAGATAAAGTGTCTCAACTGGATTGGGATGTAACAGTATTTCCGAATCCGTCCGATGGAAAAATGAATGTGTATGCAAGCAAGCAGGGACAGTTTGTCGCGAATGTATTCAATGTAAGCGGTCAACAGGTTAAAACTGTAGTATTTGACAATCAGCTTAATTTAGACTTGTCCAAGTATTCAAAAGGACAGTACTTCATAGAAATTCAGGAGAAAAATGCTCCTGAAAATAAGCTGACCAAAGCCGTATCAATATTTTAATCAACATCAATTTTGAGACAAATGAATATATATAAAATAAAAAAGTTAGTAACCTTTTTAAGCATCGTACTGATGTTGGCACTTGTTCAGGATGTGCTTGCCCAGTCAGTCACACTTAGAGGAACGATTTTAGATAAAGAGACGAAAGAACCGCTAATAGGCAGTAGTGTGGTGATAAAAGATTCCGGTGCGGGTGCAGTTACAGATTTTGACGGTAATTTTATCTTGTCCGTATCAGAACTGCCGGTAATTCTGTCAGTGTCTTATGTAGGATATGCGACTTTGGAGCTTGAGGTACACAAGGCTTCGGATGTGACTGAAATTCTTCTTGAAGAAGAAATATTGGTTGGTCAGGAAATAGTTGTAACGGGGTCGAGAGTCAGTGAGCGAATTATTGAATCACCTGTTACAATTAAAAAAATCAATGCCTCTCAAATTGCTAACTCTGCTTCAGGTAACTTTTATCAAAGCATGGGAAATTTGGCGGATGTTGATATTACCACAGCTTCATTGGGTTTTCAGATAATTAATACAAGAGGATTTAATACTACTGCTCCGGTGAGAATGGTGCAGTTTGTGGATGGTATTGACAATCAGGCTCCCGGACTTAACTTTCCCGTAGGAAACCTTGTGGGAGCAAGTGATATTGATTTGGCAAGTGTGGAGCTTATTTCGGGTGCGGCATCAGCCATGTACGGAGCAAATGCCTTCCAAGGTGTAGTGAGTATGATTTCCAAAGACCCGTTTAACTATCCGGGGCTGCAACTGAAAGTAAAAGGCGGTTCAAGAGCATTGTTTGACGGACAAATAAGATATGCCAACTCATTCGGAAAAGAAAAAGACGGCAAAAAAACGTTTGGATATAAGTTCGTATTCTCTTATATGAGAGCAAAAGATTGGGAAGCTAAAAATGACACCTTAAACAGATATGGTGCGGTAGAAACAGATATCAGGCTGGGAGATGTCGTAAGAGGATTACAGTACAGCGATGATGAGGAGCAGGCCAATACTTTCCGGAAACTGAATGCATATCTGGATTTTTATCCAAACGCTCTTCCCGGAGTGTTAAATATAACTTCACCGGGTTATATGGAGAGCGAACTTGCGGATAATGCCACCCAAAGCCTTAAAGCAGGTGCGGGTCTTTATTACAATATTACTTCAAACATGGAACTGTCTTACCTGTATAAATTTGGAAGAGGCTCGGCAATATATCAGGGGGCTAACAGGTATAATGTAAAGAACATTCTTTTTCAACAGCATAAATTAGAATTAAAATCAGACAAATTCTTTTTAAAAGCATATACTACAATAGAAGATGCGGGAGATGCGTATGATGTCGTCTTTACAGGAATAGGACTCGCAAGAAAAGGATTCGTAAATTTTGCTACGGATTATCTGTCTGAATATTTTGACTATCTCAAAGGTAAAACAAATGACTTTAAAGATAAGCCGAGACAGGTTTATGTGGACGAAGCGAGAGAGTACGCCTTTAATAGTGCGTATGAAAGTGGTTTTATGAAATATGGTACCCCTGAGTTTAAAGAGGCACTTAAAGAGATTACAGGCAATCCTGACCTGAAAGAAGGCTCTAAATTTAGTGACCATTCAAAAATTCAACATGTGGAAGGTCAGTACAATCTGAATTTTAAAAAGTTTGCCGGATTTAACTTTGGAGCTTCATTCAGAAATTATGCTCCAATGTCAAAAGGAACTATTTTCAGAGATACTTTAAGAGATGACGGCACGTATGAAAATCTGAATACATGGGAAACCGGAGGTTATATTCAGGGAACTTTTGATTTAGTAAAAGATAAGCTGAAACTAATTGGCTCTGTACGGGCAGATAAACACATGAACTTTGATTTACAATGGTCTCCAAGAGTATCTGCAGTATTTTCTCACAAAAACCATACTCTTAGAGTGTCGGCACAATCAGCTTTTAGATCGCCCACATTGCAAAACCAATACATTCTGCTTGATTTGGGAGTCATGACTATTAAGGGTAATCTTGAAGGAGTTCCATTGAGCTATACATTAGAATCCGTACAGGATTTTAAAGATTATTATGACAGAACCAATCGCGTAAAGCCTGAACTGCTTGTAACAACTTCTTTTGAGCCGTTGAAGCAGGAGCAGGTCAAGTCAATAGAAGGAGGCTATAGAGCTATAATCAAGAATAAAGTCTTTCTCGATCTCACAGGATATTTTAATCTGTATTCAAACTTTATTGGAGATGTCAGATTGGTTTCTCCGAGAGCACCGGGAGTAGTAGGAGAAGAATCGGGAGAAGATCAGATTTTATTGGATGAGTATGATGTATATCAGTATTCAGTGAATGCAAGTCAGGATGTGAAAACTTATGGAGTCTCTGCAGGTATTAATTATTACTTTTACAAAGGACTTTCTGCGTATGCAAACTACACGTATTCCAGAATAGATACCAAGGATCTTACAGACCCTATTCTCCCCGGCTTTAATACACCAAGAAATAAGGCTAATATTGGGATAGGAGGGCAACGAATAGTGAAAGGGTTTGGCTTTAATGCCAACTTAAAATGGATAGAATCGTTCTATTGGGAGAGTCCGTTTGGAGATGGTAAAGTTCCTTCTTATACGACATTGGATTTGAATGCAATCTATGAATTTGATAAGTTTATTACTTTGCAGGTAGGTGGCTCAAACATTACCAATAAAAAGCATATAGAAGCTTTTGGCTCACCGATGGTGGGAGGAATGGTATATGCATCTGTCCTGTTTGACTTGGAGAGAAACAAAAAGAGATAAACTTTAACTTATATTTTTCTGAGGCGGATAGGCAACTATTCGCCTTTTTATTTATACGAATAGCACTCCTAAGTTTTTGGATAATAGCTTAATGGCAATAGCCAATAATACAATTCCGAAAACTCTTCTCAGAATTTCAATGCCGACATCACCAATCATTTTCTCTATTTTGGGAATATTATGTATGACGACATACACAAAAAGAAGGTTAATTAAAATACTGATAATTATATTGATCAGGTCGTATTCACCGCGGATAGAAAGCAGAGTTGTGAGGACTCCTGCTCCGGCGATTAAAGGAAATGCCAAAGGCACAATTGTGGAAGTGGCCGGACTGCCATGAGATTTGAATATATCGCGATTGAGTACCATCTCCAGTCCAATAAGAAAGATAACTATAGCACCCGCTACAGAGAAAGAAGCCAAATCAATACCGATAAGAATCAGAATCTGATTGCCCACAAATAAAAATGTGAACATAATAAGACCGGAGACCAAAGCTGCCTGCTTTGCATTAATCTCTCCCGCTTTGTTACGCAGGTCTAAAATAACAGGAATAGAACCCAAAATATCAATAACCGCAAATAGAATCAGAGAGATAGTCAGGATATCTTTTAGGTTAATCTGGCCAATATTAATCATATAGGAATATTATAAATTTAAAGAGATCATGCAGCTTAATCGGACATCTTTTTAAATGAGTAGAAAATAAGCAACAGCAATTTGCTTTAATTTGTTTAAACCCTAAAATTCTGCAAAGATACCATTAACCAAAAAAATAAAATAGAGGGTTTAAAACTACCGAAATGCAGTATAGGGAATCTTTATGCTTATTTTATGTAACACTTACATCATATTTATTAAAAAAACTATTACTTTTATAAAAATAATTAAAATATTATGAAAAAGAGTTTATTGATGAGCGGGCTCCTTTTCTTTTTTCTAAGCTCTTTCGCTTTTGCACAGGATTTAGAAAATGAAGGGAACGGATTCGCAACTTGGACGTTTGATCTTAACGTATCTGCATTAGATTTCTATTCGCCAAAATTAGAAAAGTTTTCATCTTTTAAAGAGAAAATGGCGATAGGGCCAGACTTTAGTGCGACAAGACATTGGTCTAAAACCGGTTTGGGGTTGAGCGCAAATGTGTTATCGCCTTCTGTTTCATTTCTTAAAGGAAACGGACATGATATAGATATCAACAAATATGTGGTGATGTTTGGTCCGGGCTTAGTGTATAATTTTCAAAACGAATATTTAATCAAAGCCAAATCCCCGGTAGCTCCTTTCATTTTTGCAGATGCATTAGCTACGGTGGCTCAGGTAAATGATTTGGGCGGGAAATCCAGATTTGGATTTGGAGTGCCTTTGGGCGCAGGTCTTTATTTCAAACTTGCAGACAGAGTCGGACTTAATGTAAAAGCCGGATATGCGTTTGGAGTGACTGACTATGCTGATGATTACATCTTTTGGAGTACCGGAGCAACATTAGGTCTTCCTAAAGGAAAGATAGCAGAGGCTCCTGTAGAGTTTTTACCTGTAGATACGGATGGTGACGGCATTCCTGATGAGATAGATGATTGTCCTGATATTCCTGGACTTGTAGAGTTTAATGGTTGCCCTGACACAGACGGTGATGGTATTCCGGATTATTTGGATGATTGTCCGGATGTTCCTGGATTAGCAGAGTTTAGTGGTTGTCCGGATACAGACGGCGATGGTATCCCGGATCATTTGGACGAATGTCCTGAAGTAGCTGGATTGGCACAATTCAAGGGCTGTCCGGATACAGATGGCGACGGTATTCCTGACCATTTGGACGAATGCCCTGAAGTTGCAGGGCCTGCAGAAAATAACGGATGTCCTTGGCCTGACAGAGATGGCGACGGAGTTCCTGATCATTTAGATAAATGTCCGGATGAAGCAGGGCCTGTAGAAAATCAAGGCTGTCCTGAAGTAGAAGAGGAAGTGAAAGAAAAACTGCAGCAAATTGGTGGTGCGGTACAGTTTGAAATTGGAAAAGCGAGTATCAAAAAATCATCTGAGAAGCTTTTAGATGAGGTTGTAGAAATTTTGAACAACTATCCTGCGTACAAAGTTAGCGTAGAAGGACATACTGATAATACTGGCTCAGAAGCTCTTAATGAAAAGCTTTCAGCAGACAGAGCAAAAGTTTGTGCAGACTATCTTATTTCAAAAGGTATCAGTGAAGATAGAGTATCTTCTGTTGGATTTGGACCTAGAGTGCCGATTGCGGATAATAATACTGCAGAAGGCAGAGCTAAAAACAGAAGAACAGAATTTAAGCTTTCTTTGAAATAGTTCATTTAGATTTTTTAATAGAGGGGGATGTAGTCGCATCCCTCTTTTATTTTGGGCAGCATGAAGTGGTATCCTTTTTGGAAAATTTGGTATTTCTCTAAAGAACAAAAGATTGGTATTACGGTCATGATAATTATTATGCTCGGTGTATCTGTTTTTAAAGGTTATTTTACAGGAAGTTTTTTAAAATCTGAAACGGATAAACTGACCGCACTCAGTGAAGAAAATTGGACCAAGCTTCAAGACCAGATAGATTCCTCAAAAGCACTTTCGGCAAAAGAGCAAGAGCATCCCGAAGCCAATAAGAGAAAAAGTAAGTCTGCTGAAATACGCAACAAATCAAAAGGTTATACTCCAAAACAGACTTTTACCGAAGTACTTGAAGTAAATTCAGCCAGTGCAGATGATTTTAAACAATTGAAGGGAATTGGCGATGTATTATCAAAAAGACTAGTAAAGTACAGAGACAAATTGGGTGGTTTTTATGATGTGAATCAGATTCTGGAAGTCTATGGAATATCGGATAGTATTTTTGATCAATTTAAAAACCAATTAAAAGCAGACCCGAAGATGCTGAAGAAAATTAAAATAAATCAGGAAGAAGCCGAAAAACTGAAAGAGCATCCTTATATCTCGTACAAGTTAGCCCGACAAATAGTTAATTACAGAGAGAAGATAAAGCCGTTTGAAACAGTGGAAGAAGTGAGAAATCTGTATGCTATAAACGATAGTATTTACAATAAAATATTTCCGTATCTCGTAATTTATTAAATTCGTACTCTAAAAAATATCAGATGAACTTTGAATATACCGATAACCAGAAATTAATAGCCCAGACAGTCAGAGATTTTGCAGAAAAACATGTGCGCCCATATATGATGGAGTGGGATGAATCCCAACATTTTCCTTTAGAAACATTGAAAGCATTGGGAGAGTTGGGATTAATGGGTATTTTAATACCGGAAGAGTATGGAGGCTCTGGTTTAGGATATTTTGAATACATTACTGCTTTAATTGAGTTAGGACGAGTGGACAGTGCTCTGACTTTATCGGTAGCAGCCCATAATTCACTTTGTACCAATCATATTTTTAAGTTTGGAAATGAAGAGCAGAGGAGGAAGTGGATTACAAAACTTGCAACGGGAGAATGGATTGGGGCATGGGGACTGACAGAACCGAATACCGGATCAGATGCCGGGAGGATGCAGTGTGTGGCAAAACTTGAGGGAGATGATTGGATAATTAATGGTACCAAAAACTTTATCACTCATGGTCTGTCGAGTAATGTTGCGGTGGTGATAGCAAGAACCGGAGAACTGTTAGATAGTCACGGTATGACTGCTTTTGTAGTGGAAAGAGGGACTCCGGGTTTTTCCGGCGGGAAGAAAGAGAACAAACTGGGTATGCGCTGCTCTGAGACGGCTGAAATGATTTTTGACAATTGCCGAGTGCCGAAAGAAAATGTATTGGGAGAAGTGGGAGAAGGATTTATTCAGGCGTTGAAAGTTCTGGACGGAGGAAGAATTTCTATTGCAGCACTGAGTCTGAGCATTGGGCAGGGAGCTTTAGATGCTTCATTGGAGTATTCCAAACAAAGAGAGCAGTTTGGGAAGCCCATCTCCAAGTTTCAGGCAATCTCATTTAAACTGGCAGAAATGGCAGCAGAACTGGAAGCAGCTAAACTATTGACTTTTCAGGCAGCTGACAAATTAATGAGAGAGGGAGTGTGTACGAAAGAATCTGCATTTGCAAAATATTACGCTTCCGAAATGTGTGTGAGATTAGCAACAGAGGCTGTACAAATTCACGGAGGATACGGTTATATAAAAGAATTTCCTGTAGAAAAGTTTTACAGAGACTCTAAACTTTGTACGATAGGAGAAGGCACCTCGGAAGTGCAAAAACTTGTAATCGCCCGACAAATTTTAAAATAAATAAGAATTGTACAAGAATATATGGTATCACCCTGTTTTATTTTTAATAAATAAGAAGTATATTTGCATCCCAAAATAAAAATTAAAAGAAAATCACATGCTGATAGTTGACGCAAGAGAGTCTGATTCATTAGACAAAGCACTAAGAGTGTACAAAAAGAAGTATGAAAGAGCCGGAGTAATTAAAGAAATCCGCGCCAGAAAACACTTTGAGAAACCATCCGTTTCAAAACGTGCTCAAAAACTAAAAGCGGTTTATAAGGAAAAGCTCAGAAGATTAGAAGATTAATTTCTTCCAACTCTCATTTTTTTTATTTATCTTAATATTTCCATATAGTTGGGAAGATAGATGACAGAAAGAGAGTTTAAGGAATATCTAATTTACGAGAAGCGTTTCTCAACACACACAGTCGAAGCATACCTTAATGATATCGCTCAATTCTCAGAGTTTATTAACGATTTGGGAGTTGAGCATTTATATTCTGCTCAGGTACAGCATGTCAGATTATGGATAGTCAGCCAGGTAGAACAAAAGCTTGGCTCTGCAACCCTGCATAGAAAACTTTCGTCTCTTAATACCTTTTACAAATATTCTTTGAGAAAAGGGAAGACCGATAAGAATCCTGCGTCCGGTATCCAATTACCTAAATTACCGCATCGATTACCTAAGTATATTGAACAGGATACCTTAAATCAACTTATAGAGGAATTAGATACTCCGTGTTTAGACTTCTCGCCGATGAGAAAAAGAGTCGTGTTTGAATTACTCTATACAACAGGCATGAGGCGGCAGGAGTTAATAGCACTTAAATGGCCGGAAGTAAATTTTCTCACACAACAGATTAAGGTTTTTGGTAAAGGAGGAAAAGAGAGATATATACCTGTCAGTAAAGAATTTGTGACTTTATTGGAAAACTATCTAAGCGTCTGCAAAAGTACGTTCAAGAAATTTGATACAAAAGGTTATTTGATACTGACAGATAAAGGGAAGCAGGCATATCCGGGACTGATTTATCGAATTATTAACAGGGGATTAAAATCAGCTAATGTTAAAACTCAAAAAAGCCCTCACGTACTGAGACATAGCTTTGCAACACATCTGCTCAATCAGGGAGCACCTCTAAATGATATTAAAGAATTACTTGGCCATGCCAGTTTGGCTTCCACCCAAGTATATACACATAACTCTATTGAAAAACTAAAAGAAGTATTTAAACGTTCACATCCTAAAGCGTAAGACATGAAAATAGAAATTCAAACAGTGCATTTCAATGCGGATCAGAGACTATTGGATTTTGTTGACAGAAAAGTCAGCAAGCTAACATTATTCAGCGACAGAATTATAGATGCGAATGTCGTATTGAGTATGGAAAAAATGGGCTCACAAATCAAGAATAAAGTAGCGGTAATTAAACTGAATGTCCCCGGAAACATGCTTGTGGCCAAAGAAACAGCGAAAGTTTTTGAAGAATCGGTGGATTTGGCAGTGGACTCGCTGAAAAAACAGCTGGAAAAAATCAAGAAAAAAAATTAAAAAAAGTCTCCAAGATACTTTGCTTTATAAAAATTAGTAGTAAATTTGCAACCTCAAACTCGATTCGTAACTCAAATTGAGTTGAAAAGTTCTTGCAAATAACACAAAATTGCGCCAGCATAGCTCAGTTGGTAGAGCTGCTGATTTGTAATCAGCAGGTCGGGGGTTCGAGTCCCTCTGCTGGCTCATTTTTGTATATTATATGGGAAGGGGAGATACTCAAGTGGCCAACGAGGACAGACTGTAAATCTGTTGGTGTATACCTTCACAGGTTCGAATCCTGTTCTCCCCACCATATTAAAATCGGAATATGCGGATGTATCTCAGTTGGTAGAGCAGCAGCCTTCCAAGCTAA
>CAZZEH010000049.1:0-13371 GCA_964653095.1 uncultured Chitinophagales bacterium | reverse complement strand
AATAAATAAACTTAAATCAGCTTAGTAGTGGTCCAAAGAATGGGGTACACTATAGGTTTATTCCTTATTTGGTCAGGTTTGCCGAAGCTACCGTCAAATCCAAGGGAGAAAGCGATGAAGAATTTCATTTGGAATATATCGGCGACCGAATCGGAATGACCACAGAACTATCTATCGCGGAAGTAAAAACAGGTCTGGCAAAGTTTGGTGAAATCACAGCCAAAATGTCAGGCTTTGCTCAAGAGCTTTTAGACAACAATCTAAAGAGTCCCAACGAACTGCTGAAACGTATGAAAAAATACGAAGAAATTACGGACAGGGTAGAAGTCGAAGTCTTCAACTACCTCAACAAGATTTCCAGCAAAGAATTGGACGAAGATCTGGCACGAAGAATCAACGGCATGAACCGCATCTCCAGCAATATGGAAAGAATCGGTGACGTATTTTATCAGATTTCCAAAGCCGCTGAAAAGAAGTTTGAAGAAAAGATATCTTTTACCGAGTTGCAAACTCAAAGATTAGCGGAAATGTTTGCACTGATAGACGATGCTTTTGGCGTCATGCTCCAAAACCTCAATAAGCACATTGAAGATGTCACTCTGACCGGAGCCAAAGAACTAGAAGATAAAATTAATGCCAAAAGGGACGAAGTCCGAAAAGAGTATTACAACACGATGCTGACCGAAGATACTTCGGGTGTTGAGAGGGAGATGCTGTACAACAATATCTACAGTTCATTAGAGCGTATCGGCGACCATATCATCAACGTTTCAGAAGGAATAGTCGGGGTGGTTTGATTCTTGGCCGGGTGCTTTCTCGTGTCGGATTGACTCTATCCCTCCGTATCACTTGCATTCAAGTTTTGTTTTGTCTGTGACTCTTTCCATCTCTTCAATGCATAATCCTGCATATCTTCAATCTGATCCTTCTCGTCTATAATCTCAAACCCAAGCAGAGTTTCAATAAAATCTTCTAATGTAACGATTCCGTCCATACCGCCATACTCATCTACAACCAAAGAAATATGTTCACGTTTTGTCAGCAATTCATTCCACGCTTTGAACAAAGTAATCGATCCATAAAAAACCTGAATAGGTCTTTTAATATCTTTCAGTCTGACGTCAAAACAATCTTCTGCTAACATTTCAAAAACTTTGGCTCTTAATACATATCCGGTAATATCATCCTTGTTTTTGCCGTAAACAGGGATTCTGGAAAAATGAAAGTAGTCTTTTTGCTCCCAAAACTCTCGGAGGGTCATATTTTCATCACTCACCACCACTACAACTCTCGGAGTTTTAATATCTGATATCCTTATGCTTTTCAATCGGATGAGGTTCTGAATAATTATATTTTCTTTCTCTGCAAAAACACCTTCTTCAGTACCTATGCTGACTAAAGTCGAGATTTCTTCGCGGCTTGTTGTCAGATCCACACCGTCTTTAGAAAGCAGTCTGGTCAAAAAAGAAGAAGTTTTTACAATAGGATACGATATAAAGATCATTATTTGAATACTCCCGGCAGCGATTCCAACAAGCTCCTTATTATAATTAGCGCCTAAAGTTTTAGGGATAATTTCTGTAAGAATTAAAATCAAAAGAGTCAGTACTGCAGATACAATTCCAAAGTAAGCCTCCCCAAAAACAATGGTTGCCTGAGCACCGACTCCCGCAGCTCCAACGGTATGAGCTATAGTATTCAGTGACAATATCGCAGAAAGAGATTTGTCCACATCTTCTTTCTGTCTCAACAATTTGAACTCACTTTTGCCACCGGATTCAATTTTAGTTTTCAGATAGGGAATACCCGTTGATAACAGTACCGCCTCCGCCAGCGAGCAGATAAATGATACCGAAAGCGCAAAAAACAGATAGGTAAGCAGCAGTGTCATGTAACGGATATAAGTGTCAAAAATCTACTCCTCATCCAACGCATCCAACAAATCGTCCAGTGACATCTGATCGACCTCTTTTTCTATCTCGCCGAGAGTTGGTATATCAGATTCTTTTGGTGCTTGGGTTGTATTTCCTGACAGATTAATTTCTTCGATTCTGGACTCTTCCGATTCGATTTTTAGTTCATCTGCCAGAAACTCCGAATACTTTTCTACTGTCGGATGTGCCCAGATGCTGGATACTGCTATATTGAGTTCAAACTCGGTCTGAAATTTATTTTTCAGTTGGACGGCCATAAGAGAATCCACGCCCAACGACTTGAAAGTAGCATCTTCTTTGATTTTTGCAGTTGGTATCTTGGTGATTGCCGAAAGATGAGCCTTAAGTTTTGTTTTAAAGTGTCTGAGCGCAGATGCCCGATTGGTATAAGCATTTCCTGCTGTCTCAACAGTTTTTTCTCCTGCACTTTCATCCTCCAAACTCAATTCCCCTACAATAAACTCCGCATACTTCTCAATGGTCGGATATGTCCAGATACTGGATACTGCTATGTTTAAATTGGTTTCTGTCTGAAGTTTATTTTTCAACTGGACAGCCATAAGAGAGTCTATCCCCAACGACTTGAAGGTTGCATCTTCTTTTATCTTGGCTGCAGGAATTTTGGTAATACCTGAAATCAGATTTTTCAGAAAGCCGCGAAAATATCTGATCGCTGAAGTTTTAGAAGTGAATTTCTTTTCAGACAGAGATTCTTCCTGTGAAGAAGCAGAGGTTTCTGTCATTACTTTACTGAAAAAGTAGTTGTTTTTTACATTGCTGTTTAACTCTGACCATCTGTTAAAATCAATATCCATCAATACGTATTGAGCACCCGGCAAATCAAACAGCGCCTCGAAATAGGCCGGAAGAGATTCCGGAGCTATTGTGTTCATACCCTGCTCTTTCAGGGCTGCTCCCCTCTTATCATCGGCTGCCGCCAATCCAATTCCACCAATATTTCCAAAATTGATTGAAAGTGCAGACTGCCCAAGTGATTTTCTATAGTTTGCAAGCTGATCCATTGCCATATTGGCCGCAGAATAATTTGCCTGAGCCGCAGTACCAAGAATAGAAGCTCCCGAAGAGAATAAAACAAAAGATTCCAAACTTCTTCCTGAAAAATACTGATGCAGGTTCCATCCTCCATTTAACTTTGGAGCCAATACTTTATTAAACTGTTCTGCGGTCAGATTCAAAAATGGAGCATCATCCAATACTCCGGCAGCGTGTACCACGCCTTTGATGGTAGGAAGTACAGACTCTATCTTAAGGACTAATTTAGAGAGTTCGTCTAAATTGGATATATCCGAACTGAATACTTCCGCCCGAACACCTTGTGCGTTCAATCTTTCGATTACCGGCGGTGTCTCAGGTTTCAATCCTGTCCTGCTGACCAATGCCAGATTTTTTACGCCCTTGGAAGCCAGCCATTCCGCAAAGACCAAACCCAAACCACTCGTTCCGCCGCTGATAAGATAAGTATGTTGGTCATTAAAAGGGCCTATTTCATGCTTTTGCACATGAATTTTATTCAAAACAGGAGTGTGCCATTTTTGAACTCTAAACGCCCACTCTTTTATCTCTTCATTTTGACCGAGTACATTAAGAATATCCTGCGGAGATGCTAATGAGTTAATATCTATGGTGACTGCTTTGAATTCGGGATGTTCATTTCGTACCGTTCGCATCATACCCCATAAAATGCTGCTTGGTACATGAATATGCTTGTCATTGTCTCCGACTATCTGACCGTTTTTAGTCACTGTATATAATTTGGGAGAATGTCCTTTATCAGTAAAAAACTGCACGAGATTTTTAATACTGTAAATAGCATCAAGTTGTGAAGCTTTCACATTGGTACACGCCAGATGCATTACTACTTCAGGGATTTCATCAGGTTTTTCAGACGGTAAAATTGTTTCGACCTGAACACCTTTCTGTTTAAGTAACTCCGCAACTTTTTCTCCAAGACCTTCCGCATCCATGACTACAGTAACGGACTGAGGTAAATCTGCCTGCTGAATAACTGTTTCTTCCCATTCTACTTCATAGAAAATATCTTTGAAAGAGCTTTCATCTGTCTTTTTATCAGAAATTGGCAGTTGTTCTTTTACAATTTCCTGAGATAACGCAATGTGTGGCTGCTCATCAAACCAGAATCGCTCTTTTTGCCACTGATAATTCGGAAGCAGGATAAATGTATTGATATCAGGATAAATATTTGTCCAGTCCTGTTGCAAACCGATTTCCCAATATGCTCCGTAAGCATTGTAAAAACTAACCAATTCATCTTTTTCTCTCCAAAGAGACGGAATAGCCTTTCCAATTTTTTTAGAGAATTCTATATTTTCCTGAATCGAACTTGTCAAAACCGGATGAGGTGAAAGTTCTATAAACACCACCTTATCCTTTGACAGTATATCCCGTACCGTAGCTCCAAACTGTACAGGATTTCGTAGGTTTTTCTTCCAGTATTCGGCATTCAGTTCTTCACCATTCACTTTTTGATTTAATGCAGTAGAATAAAAAACGACATTGCTGTTTTGAGGTTGCAGTGAATTTAGTGCTACTCCCAACGGTTGAAGTAACTCATCCATTTGCGGGCTGTGTGAAGCGACATCCACTTTTATCATTCGGCAAAATCTTCCTTCCGATTCTAATTTGTCATGAATCTCTTTAAGCTTTTCCGGGTTTCCCGAAATAACTGTTGAATTTGGACTGTTTTGAACCGCCACGGATAAATATTCTTCCAATCCTTTGAGACCTTCCCAGGCCTCTTCCAACGTCCAGTCAGTGACTGCCATAGCACCTTTTCCACTTGTCCCTTTCATTAGGCTGCTTCGGGTACATATAATTTGGGCCGCATCCTCTATAGAAATCATACGGGCAAGATAAGCCGCAGCGATTTCTCCCATACTGTGTCCAATCACAATATCCGGTCTGATTCCTTTGGACTGCCACAACTCACCCAATGCAATCTCAACTGCCACTAACACGGGCTGAATGATATCAATCTGTTCGAAATTATCCCCGGACAATTCCTCAATGAGATTCCAACTTACTATTTTAGAGTATGCCTGAGTACATTTGTCCATAGCTTCTTTGAAAGCAGGTTCAGACTGATAAAGCTGACGGGCCATACCTGCCCATTGTGCTCCCTGCCCCGGACAGACAAATGCAACTTTAACCGTATCTTCTGAATCAAATCTTTTTTCATCTTCTAATTCCAGTTCTGCAAAATCATTCAGAGTTTCTATCATGCTCTCTTTATCCTTTGCCACGAATACTTTCCTTATTTCAAACGGCGATCTCCTGAGAGCCGTCATGGCACATATATCTTCTAATGGTTCTGAAGACAACCCAATAAAAGCTGCATAAGCTTTCGCCAATGCTTGTAAAGCTTCTTCCGTTCTGGCCGACAAAGGAAGAACAAAGACATCTTTTCGAAGTGAAATATTTTCAGTCTCACGCTCCTGCTTAGGTGCTGCTCCTATTATCACGTGTGCATTTGTTCCGGTCACACCAAAACCACTCACTCCTATATACTCCTCCGGCGAATTCCATCCGGTATTTTCAATCGGTACCTGTACAGGAATATTATCCCAATCTATTAGTTCATTGGGGGTTTTAAAATGCAGGTTCCCCGGAATGACTCCTTTCTGAACAGCCATTATTGACTTCATAATTCCTGCAACTCCCGCCGCGCTTTCGGTATGACCAATATTCGTTTTGACCGAACCTACCAGTAAAGGTTTTTCCTTGGATTTATATTGGGCGTACACACTGGTAATGGCGTCCATTTCTATCGGATCTCCGATTTTTGTTCCGGTACCGTGTGCTTCTATAAAGGCGATTTGTTCCGGTTTGAGTCCGGCATTTTTCAGAGCCTGCCGAAGTAATTTCTCCTGAGCTTTTACATTGGGTGCTGTAAATCCATTGCTCCTGCCGTCCTGATTGACTGCAGAACCTTTCACCACAGCGAGAATATTATCCCCGTCTTTCTGTGCATCACTTAATCTTTTTAAGATTAATACACCTGCACCTTCAGAACGAATAAATCCATTTGCTTCATTAGAAAAAGATTTGCAACGGGAATCTTTGGACAACGCATTTAAAGTCGAGAAGTAAATAGTAAACTCCGGGTCTATAATCAGATTGGCGGCTCCGACAACTGCAAGATTACACTCCCGATTTCTAAGAGACTGACAGGCCAAATGAGTGGCTACCAATGAAGAAGAACAGGCTGTATCCAACGATACGGAAGGTCCCTCCAATCCCATTAAATACGAAAGTCGCCCCGAATGGGCACTTTGTGCAATACCGGTATATGAATAAGGATTTATCAGAGTCAAATCCCCCGAGCGAAAATGTCTTTTCTGATAATCATTATTAGTGACACCAACAAAAACACCCGTATTTGAACCAATCAAAGAATGTACGGGAATCCCGGCATTTTCAGCAGCTTCGTGTGTTATTTCAAGCAGAAGTCTCTGTTGTGGGTCCATACTTTCCAATTCTGCATAAGATATATCAAAGAAAGAGCCGTCAAATTGGTCTATTTCATCGAGATATCCACCCTGCCTGACCACCATTTTACCCGGTGTGTCATAGTTTTCATCATATAACGACTGGGCATCAAATCGGCTTTGGGGGATATCCGTCACCGCATCTTGTTTTTCTGAAAGCAATTTCCAGAAATCATCTGTATTTTTTACATGACCCGGCAATCTCATCGCCATGCCAATAACTGCAATCGGTTCGTGCTTTTTTTCTTTTTCGGACTGAAGGTTTGACTTCAGTTTTTTTATAGCAACCAAGGCATCTTTCAGCTGTTGCTGCAATCTCAATTTATCTGCTTCCTGCATAGTGCTAAGATAATAATTTCAATCGTGTTCCTTCTTAATGAAAATAATTTAACCTGCCCCAGCCCCGATAGTTTAAACTGTCTGATATTTTAGGGATTGTCTAAGTTTCTTTTGTCATATCTCTCAGGAAGTTTGTCATAAACCGCCTGAATAAAGCCTTGTTCATCATCCAAACGAACAGAAATTGGCAGTACATACAACGGCAGATTCAGTTCCACAATTCGCTCTTTAAAAGGATAAAGCCGGACAGCATCTTTCTCTGTCGTCAGTATTCTGACCGGATAACGGTCGTCCAGCTCTTCAAACTTTTTACAGATATATTCAAAATCCTGTAAATCATATCTATAATGATCCCGGTATGACAGATGCATCACTTTCCCTGCTTTTGTTTCGAGATACTCTTTCAATGGCACTGAATCGGCTATACCTGTAACCAAAAGTATCTGTTCGTCTTTCCTTATAGTTTTTATCATCCCTTCATAAAAAATTAAATGAGGAGAAGAATAATAAATCGAACTCAGAAAAATCTGTTGCTGCCCGTGATATTTCAGTCCAATTCCCCGAATAACTTTCTCTTTTTCCGACAGCAAACTTTCCGGGCATTTTGTAATAACAATAATATCCGCTCTTTCTGAGGAAGAACGGGGCTCTCTCAACCTGCCTGACGGAAGAAAAAAATCTCTTGTAAACGGTCTGTGATAAGGAGTCAGCAAAATATTCACATCTAAATTTATCCCCAACTGCTGATAACCGTCATCAAGAACAACTGCATTTGTATATAATCCGTGCGACAATAAATACGGAATACCCTCAACTCTGTTTTCAGCTACCCCAACCAATATATTCGGATGTCTTCTTTTCAGCCAAAGCGGTTCATCTCCGGAGTCTTGATATTTGTCGGACTCATGTACAATCCTAAATCCGTATGAAAGTCTTTTGTATCCCCGGCTCAGTACTCCAATACTTAATTGTGAAGACAAGATACCGCACAGATAATCCACCATGGGAGTTTTGCCTGTTCCTCCCGCCTGAATATTGCCGACAGAGATAATCGGAACCGCAAAATTTACTTTGCCCCAAACACCTTTTTGATATAAAAAAAGCCAGATTCGAATAAAAAATCCGTACAAAAACGCCAGAGGCAACAACAAAAAATGAATTATCTTCATTATATTAAATCAGAGCTGATTCTTAAACCTTCAAAACATGATAAAGATATCGAACATTATAAAAGAAATCGAAAAAATTGCACCACCATCTCTGCAGGAGTCTTATGACAATGCCCGACTTATTACCGGGAATCGCAATTGGGCTTGCAGCGGCGCATTGCTTTGCCTTGATGCAATCGAATCGGTAGTGGACGAGGCCATTGCCCAAAAATGCAATTTAATCATAGCTCATCATCCCATTGTCTTCAGTGGATTAAAATCACTGACCGGAAAAAATTATATTGAAAGAACTATAATAAAAGCTATCAAACACGACATCGCCATCTATGCCGCGCATACCAACTTGGATAATGTTATCAACGGAGTAAATAAAAAGATAGCTGAAAAACTCTCACTAAAAAATATCCGAATATTAGACAGGAAGAAAGGTATCCTGAAAAAACTTTATACTTACGTACCGCACGACCATACCGAAAAGGTTTTAAATGCCTTGTTTGAAGCCGGTGCCGGACAAATCGGAGAATATTCAGAATGCAGCTATAAAGTTTCAGGACACGGTACTTTTAAAGGTAGTGAAAACTCCGAGCCCTTCGTGGGGAATAAAAATGAAAGACATACCGAGCCGGAAAATAAGATTGAAGTGCTTTTTCCAAACTATATCGAAAACGATGTACTGTCTGCTTTAAAATCTTCGCATCCGTATCAGGAAGTCGCTTATGAAATAATTACTCTGAATAACTACCATCAGGAAATAGGTGCGGGAATTATCGGCGAATTAGAAAGCCCGATGAAAACAATAGACTTTCTGCACTTTTTGAAAGAAAGAATGAATACGTCCCTCATTCGACATACTGATATTATACAGAACAGCGTACAAAAAATAGCTGTTTGTGGCGGTGCCGGAAGCTTTTTGCTTCCAAAAGCATTAAGCTCGGGCGCAGATGTATTTATTACAGGAGATTTTAAATACCATCAGTTTTTTGATGCTGATGGGAAAATAGTCATAGCAGATATCGGTCATTATGAGAGTGAACAATTTACAATTGATATTTTTTATGAAATATTGATAAATAAATTCCCTAATTTTGCAGTCCGTAAGACAAATGTCATTACAAATCCAGTAAATTATTTAATAGATGGCTAAGAAAAAAGAATTACCTGTTGGAAAAAGATTGGAGCAATTAAGCAAATTGCAGGAAATCCACACTAAAATTGACCAAATACAGGTCCTAAAAGGTGAATTGCCTATGGAAGTGGCAGATTTAGAAGATGAGGTAGAAGGTCTCAATACTCGTCTTAACAAATTGGAAACTGAAATTTCGGATGCAAATCTATCCATAACCAATAAAAGGACTGCTATAAAAGACTCTGAAGCTTTGATTGAAAAATATAATAAGCAAATCAATTCCGTAAAAAACAATCGTGAATTTGATGCGCTCAGCAAAGAAATTGAACTTCAAACACTTGACATTAAAATAAATGAAAAGAAGATTAGTGAAACTCAGACCTTTATTACAGCTTCTGAAGAGAAAATAAATGAGCTGAGAGAAACTATAAACAGAAAAACAGAAAACTTAAAGGAGAAACAGAAAGAGCTTGGTGTCATTGTCAAAGAGACAGAGAAAGAGGAAAAAGAACTCGTGGAGGAAGCTCACAAATTAGAAGCCGAAATCAGTCCGAAACTTCTAAAAGCGTTTCAGAGAATTCGCTCTACATACAGAAATGGTTTAGCAGTAGTATCTGTCGAAAGAGATGCCTGCGGAGGGTGTTTTGGTAAAATTCCGGCACAGGTTCAAATGGAAATCAAAATGAAAAAGAGATTTACCACGTGTGAACATTGCGGAAGGATTCTTTCAGATGTTTCAGATGAAGAGTTTGATGATTTTATTCCTGCTTCAGCCATGAAGAGCGAAGTTGAATAAAAGCAGTTTAAATAATTTATATTTGCAGGTAGCTATGATTAGGCTGCCTGTTTTTGTTTTGGGTCTTTTCCTGATTGCTTTTTCAGAAGTAAACGCTCAGGATTTTACACTAAATCCAAGGTGTGAGTATGCTTATAAAGCAATTTTCAAACTAAAACTACAGGAAGGAAATCAAATTTTGCTGAAAGAGAAACTGGAAAACAAAAATAATCTTCTTCCGTTTTTTCTGGAAAACTATTCCGACTTTTTAGCGCTGTACATTAGTGATGACCGCTCCTTGTACAATAAGCTGTACCACAAAAGAAATGAAAGGCTGCAAATACTCGCGGGAGGAGATTCCAACTCTCCATATTATCTGTACACGCAAGCAAGCATTTATCTTCAGTGGGCTGTTCTGAAAGTCAAGTTTGGAGATTACCTAACCGCAATTTTAGATGTCCGAAAAGCATTCCGATTGTTATCAAATAACAAGGAAAAGTTTCCAAGCTTTTTACCCAATGACAAAGATTTAGCACTTTTGAATACACTTTTCGGAGCTATACCGGATAAATATAAATTGGGTGCAAAAATCTTAGGTATGAGAGGAGACATTGATCAGGGGCTGCAGGACTTCAGTACACTGTTAAAAAAAACTGACCTGCCTTTTAGAGAAGAGGCTTCCATCATGTACACGATGCTTCTCCTGCATCTCGGCAAAGACAAGAAAGGAGCATGGGAAATGTTGGATCAGCTTAATTTGAGCTTGGAAGACAATCTGCTTAATTACTTTATCACCGCCAGTGTAGCACACTATACCGGCAGAAATGATAAGGTCATTGAAATCCTCTCTAAAGCTCCGACTTCTGACATTTATCATCCTTTCCCCTATTTAAATTTTATGCTTGGAAGTGCTAAACTTAATCGGCTTGACTGGGACTCGGATATTTATTTAAAAAGATTTTTAAACACATACAAAGGCAAGGATTATGTAAAAGAAACGTACAGAAAACTTGCCTGGCACGGATTGATTACCCTAAGACCGGATTTGTATAGACACTACACCTCTCAAATTCTTCTATACGGCAACAATTCCCTTGATGAAGACAAAGCAGCCACAGCAGAAGCGCTTCGAAAATGGGTTCCCAATACAAATATTCTAAAAGCCAGGCTTCTGAGCGACGGAGGATATTATGCCAAAGCATTAAAATCTCTTCAGCCCATAAATACAGGGAGCTTAAACTTTGAGGAAAAATTAGAATATCACTATCGTAAAGCCAGAATTTTAGACGATATGGGAAAAATAAATGAGGCCATTCCGCTTTATAAATGGACTATAGAACACGCAGGAGAAAGCAGTAGTTATTTTGCACCTAATTCCTGTATCAAACTGGGTAATTATTATGAAAAAGCAACGCAAAAATCATTAGCAGAACAATATTATAAAAAAGCGTCTTCGTATAAATCTCACGAATACAAAAACAGTATAGATGCTCAGGCCAAAGCAGGATTAAACCGTATAAAATAAGCCTTAATGAATATTATTACGGATTTTAACTTAAAGCCATTTCACACTTTTGCCACAGATACATACGCAAAAGCTTTCGCCGAAATAAATCATATTGATGAATTAATCCGGCTTAAACAATTAAAAGCAGAATATGGTAACCTTTTTATTCTTGGCAGTGGAAGCAACGTGCTTTTTACAAAAAAATTTGAAGGCATTGTTTTACACAACCGACTGAAAGGAATAAAGGTTCTTGATGAAAATGAAAACGATATTATTCTAAAAGCAGCTTCCGGTGAAATCTGGCATCACTTTGTACTTTATACCTTATCTCAAAATTATGGTGGAGCAGAAAATTTATCCCTGATACCCGGTACAGTCGGAGCTGTTCCCATACAAAACATTGGAGCTTATGGAGTAGAAGCCAAAGATTTTATCGAAAATGTTTACGTTCACGAAATAGAAACTCAAAAGAATTTTGTGCTGACAAACCACGAATGCGGCTTTGGTTACAGAAACAGCTTTTTCAAAAAACCTGAGAATACAGGGAAATATTTTATCACTGCGGTTTCATTCAAATTAAGCAAGCATGACCACATCTATCACACAAGCTATGGCAGTATTCGAAAAATTTTGGAAGAAGAATATGGCTCAAAAAGTACGATACAGAATATTTCTGCTGCAGTTGTAAAAATCAGAAAAGATAAACTTCCGGATCCAAAAGCAATCGGCAATGCCGGTAGCTTCTTTAAAAATCCTGAAATTAGTAAAAAAGAATTTGAACCGCTTTTAAAAAACTATCCCAATATTCCTCATTTCTATACAGAATCCGATAAGATTAAAATTCCGGCCGCCTGGCTTATAGAACAATGTGGCTGGAAAGGCTCCCGAGTAGGACAAACTGGAAATCACATCACACAACCTCTTGTCATTGTCAACTATGGTCATGCTACAGGAGCAGAAATCAAACAGCACGCATTTAACGTACAAACATCCGTAAAAGAAAAGTTTAATATCCATCTGGAGGCTGAGGTCAATATCATCTAACGATTCAGATATAGGACCAACCCAATACTTAATCCGCCAAAATAAGCTCTTGAGGCTTTATAGTTTTTGTGCTTTCTAAAATCCTTATGATTGATATCCAGTACGGTAAGCTGTCCGGATAATGCAGAGGTAAAAGCCAATTTATCAGTAATGAAGGCTTCTATACCACCTTCCAGAATAAGGACAAGTCCCATGTTTTGAAACAGACTTTTAGAATTTTCAACAGGCTGATACGGATAATCATCCTGCTCATAAGGTATTAGCTTTGTCGGATATAGGACTTTGTTTCCATTTGCAATATAATTCACTTTCGCTTTCAGAAGCTGATTGAGGGCAATACCGGTTTTAAGGTAGAATTGAATTTTAGTATCATACACATAAGAATCCTGAAAAGAGGCTGCAACTTTCGCTAATAAGCCATAGCTGATATAATCCAGAGTTATATCTTTGTTGTGACTTTGGTGTCCCGCTCCAAATCCGGGATCAAATTCTCCTTTATAAGAAACATTTACTTTATAATAAGAAACATCCGCAAGCAACCCGGACATTTCATTAAAACCGTGCCCTATTTGTACGTTTGCTCCGTAATTAAATCTGGTATTGTAGTTTAAATGATAATGATTATTGTCATAATGATTCTGTGGGGCTACATAGCCAATTCCCCCTTTTGCACCGACATAAAACTGAAGCCCATTTTGAGAAAAAGCGTAAACACACGGTAATGATATAAATAGAACAGTAAATAAAGGCTTAATAAAACTCATCCGCTCTGTAAATTTATATCAGATACAATATTAGTAAATTTATATATAAATAAGGTGAAAAACAATAGCATCCTCGTTCTTAAAAGCACAAAGCCCTGAGGACAAAAAGTACTCAGGGCTTTGTCTTTTGTATAGTTTGGCGGCGACCTACTCTCCCACCCTCCAAGGGGCAGTACCATCAGCGCTA
>CAZZEH010000048.1:0-14780 GCA_964653095.1 uncultured Chitinophagales bacterium | reverse complement strand
TAAAACATATTATCGGTAAACTATTTCTACCGCACTAAAAGGGACAAGTCAGGAAGTATCTTAAGTGGAATAGAAGGAAGCAAATTAGAACAGATAGGAGAAAAAGGAGATTCAATGCAAATTAAAATACATGAGTCCGTTGTCAATGAGCTTTATGTCTTGATAAAAAAAGAAAAACAAGGTTTTTTAGTAGGCGGTACGCATAGAGACGCAATTAGGTCATTGTTAAATGATACTGTTACCACGCAGGAAGAAGCGCGATTATTAATAGAAGAATATTTTGGCTATTACGAAAGGAGTTTGATTGAGGATTTAAAAGGACTGACCAATAGCTATGCAGGTATAAAGGAATATCTTTTGCCTTTTATTGAGTTGGGTGTGGTCAAAGCAGAATACCCCCACCAATTGGAGTAAATAAACCTATCCCTTTAAGTCTATAATCCCTTTTACAAAATTGTTTCTTGAAGTACTCATTTTTTAGCCCCATGATATATACTAAAATACTATTTTTGCCTTCTCTCTAAAGTCGTAAAAGTGGTTCGATATTTCAGAAATCTGTACAAGGTTTGGGCAGTGGCATTGAGTCAGAAGGAGTTTGTCAGAATATTTATTCCGACTATGGCCGGATATCTCGTGTTTTTCAAAGTTTTTCGTGTAGCCGCAGAAAATATGGAGCTACGCACGGGAGCTCAATTGGATGACTGGCTGCTCAATCTACTGCCTCCGACTGATTTTTCGGAAATTACTTTCCTGCTGACCTATTTCGCATTGATATTTTTCCTGGTTATTATTTTACCGCATCCCAAGCGTTTTGTGTTGTGGATACAGGCTTATACCATGTTGCTGATATTTCGGATGACCACCATATATCTGGTACCCCTTGAACCACCCACTGATATGATTCTTTTAATAGACCCTATGTCAAATTTCTTTATGAAATCTAATAGTGAGTCCGGATATGTAGTCAAAGATTTATTTTTTTCAGGACATATCTCTGCGATTTTTCTGTTCTTTTTGGCAAGTATTAAAAAAACTCATAAAAGTATTTTTCTTTTGCTGTCGCTTGTTGTATCTGCCTTGATTTTGTTGCAGCACGTACATTACACAGTAGATATAGTAGCGGCTCCTTTTTTCTCTGTAATAGCTTATCGAATAGCATTAGCTTTAAATACAGCAAAATATACTTCCACTGTTGTAGTGAAATGACCTGTTTAGTTGTTATAATAAACAAGCGCCCACATTTCTGTAAGCACTTGACTTTAAAAGTGATCGCGACAGGATTCGAACCTGTGACCGTCTGCTTAGAAGGCAGATGCTCTATCCAGCTGAGCTACGCGACCGAGTCAAAACGTTCGACTTTAGCGTGTGCAAAGATAAAAAGTTTTTCCCTATACAAAAGGACATCGTAAAGTTTTTCAGAAGAATGGTTTTGATGACTTACAAAAACAACTTTCAATCCGTTTTTTTAAAGTAATTCTTTCCTGAGTTCTTCCGGAGATTTGGGTGAAAGTAAACCAAAAGGTATGTCAAAGACAGTTATAGCTCCTGTGTTTCCTTTTTGTGCCAATTTATATACTCCCCTTGCATAGGCAGTTAACACACTTGCCGTAAACTCGGGATTGCTTTCCAAATCCAGTGAAAATTCGATTCTTTGTTTGGAACCGTTTGCAGAAGTTCCGGTTCTGAATACTGTACCCCCATGCGGCATAGCGGAATGATTTTTTAATAATTCTTCTTCTGAAATAAAATGCACTTCGGTCTGATAAGGCTCAAAATAATGAGGCATAGACTTGATAGATTTGGCAATAACTTCTGTATCAGCTCCATCTTCTGCAACAACGTAGCAAACACGAATATGCTTTTCGGCTGTGGTCAGAACCGGATTTAAACCACTTCTGACCTTTGCTTTGGCTTCTTCACTCGGAATGGTGTACTGCACGCCGTTTTTGACTCCTTCTACTCGCCTGAGAGCATCGGAGTGCCCTTGGCTGAGACCTTTGCCCCAGAAAGTATAATCCTCTCCCTGAGGAAGTACGCTTTGTCCCAATAATCTTGCTAAGGAAAAAAGACCCGGGTCCCAACCCGTAGAAATCAAACTCAGTTTTTGATGCTTTCGCGCTACCTCGTCCACATGAGCGAAATAATCCGGTATTTTGGCGTGCGTATCAAAACTGTCCACAGTATGGAAATATTGTGCAATAAAACCAGTCTGTTCGGGTAAGTCTTTTGCCGAGCCGCCACACAGCAGCATCACGTCTATTTTTCCGATATAATTCTGTATTTGATTCAGATGTTCTGCTTTGGATGTTGTCTTGATTGTTTCGGGCGATCTTCTGGTAAATACGGCCACCAATTCCATATCCGGATTTTGCCGGATAGCAAGTTCAGCACCTTTCCCCAAATTTCCATAGCCTACAATACCGAGTCTGATTTTAGTCATAAATTAAAATTAAGTACCAAATTTATAAGCCGTAAAAATACGTGAGAATATCATAAATAAAGCAGCACAAGTGATAAACTTCATTACTCCGGTTTTTAGCTTTCGCCTAAATATGATTTTAAATATTTTGTTTCTATCACTTCAATTAAATTTTTGTAAGTGTTTTTAAGATAAAATTGTGAATTCACTTTACTTTATTGAAGTAAATAAATTTGTTAAATGGAATCTTATTAGGCAATTGATTCGATTATAATATAAATTGCATAATAAAGCAGCTGGCTGTCAATCTGTTGTATCCCTTTAATTAAAATTGCATGCTGAGATATTTTTTCATAATCGTAAATCTTGTCTGGGCATTTTCTCTGTCCGCACAGATTTCCTTTGACAGACAGATTATCGGATCTTCGGGTTCCAATAAGACCAATACCACTCCCATAGGAATAACCTGGACTGTCGGGGAGGCGCTGATAGGTACGTCGTCAGGTGGTACGCTCACTCTGACTCAGGGTTTTCAGCAGTCAGACCAAATTGTGGAAGTAGATGTGCATCACCATACTTTTGAAATGAATCTGAGAGCTTATCCCAATCCTGCCAACAGTATAGTATTTTTGGAAATCTCTTCCACAGAGGCCCGCACCTATTTATATGAATTGTACAATATTAATGGTCAGAAAATAGCACTGCCTGCGGAGACAGAACAGCCTCAAAAATTTATAAAAAAAGAAATAAGCTTCCACGCACTGGAACAGGGTACTTATATATTGGTCGTGTATTCCAAATCCGGTGAACAGTTGGTAAATATCAATATTGTAAAAATTTAAAACTATTGCATTATGAACCGCTTTTTCAAATTCTCTATATTTTTTCTTACTGTCAGTATAATTGTACCTACTGTCTATGCTCAGATACCTCAGAAATTTAACTATCAGGCGGTTGTAAGAGATAACGGAACACCTGTTTTTGAATCACAGGTTGATTTGCGTTTTAGTATTCACGACGGGCAGGCTTCAGGAAATATAGTTTATCAGGAGCTCCAACAGACAGTAACCGATCAGTATGGGCATATTAATGTATCGGTGGGAGCCGGAACAGCAGTTATTGGAAGCTTTGAAGAAATAGATTGGGAAGTCGGAGAGAAGTTTCTTCAGGTGGAGGTGAATTATAATAATTTGGGTTTTATGGATATGGGAGTAAGCCAGCTGCTTTCGGTGCCTTATGCGATATATTCAGGCAGCAGTGGAGGTGCTGTTCAGGGACCGAAGGGTGATACGGGAGAGCCGGGGCCTCAAGGTCCTCAGGGTGAGCCGGGTACAAGCGGAGCAGACGGTAGTTCAATTTTGAGCGGAACCGGAATACCCCTTTCAAGTCTTGGTAAAACAGGAGATTTTTATATTGATCTAAACGAATACAAAATGTATGGTCCCAAAGAGACAGAATGGCCTGGTTCAGGTGTTTCGTTAAAAGGTGAAGATGGAAAGGATGGAAATATGCCAGATGGAACTGAACCGGGGGAAATGCTCTATTGGGATGGTTCTGAATGGGTAAGGGTTCCGTCCGGACAGGAAGGGGATGTCCTGTTATTTATAGATGGTAAACCGATATGGGACGAATTTGGAAAAAAACAACATAATGATTTTGTTTACAAAGAAGTATATAGCCTTGCCACCGGGAGAACCTGGTTAGATCGTAATCTGGGAGCCCGGCAAGCTGCTACGGATTATGCAGATACACTTTCTTACGGTGATTTGTATCAATGGGGGCGATATAGTGATGGACATGAGAAACGAGATTCAGAAGTTACTTATAATTTGAGTTCCAGTGGAATCCCCGGACACGGCGATTTTATTGTACTTGACATTTTTAATGAAAGAAATTTTGATTGGCTTGATCCGCAAAATCATAATTTGTGGCAACCGATGTCCGAGATTAATGACCCTTGTCCAAAAGGCTTCAGAATACCTACACAAGTTGAGTGGGAGGCGGAAAGACAGAGTTGGTTTACAGATGATGCAACAGGTGCTCTGGGTTCACCTTTGAGACTTCCTTTAGCCGGATACAGAATATTTACAGGCTCTCTTATCGATGAGGGTGTTAATGGATACTATTGGAGTAGTACAGTCGATAATATCTATGCAGTATATATAGGATTAAATTTTGATGACAATTTTAAAGCCGGTGGCATGCGTGCAAATGGCTATTCTGTAAGATGTATTAAAAATTAATTCATTTCTCTATTACATTTTCTTTTGATAGGTTTTTGTGTTCAAAATCAAGAGACGTATATTTCATTTTCGTTTTAAAAAAATTGACATCTATATGAAAATCGTGACAAATTGGATTTGTTTAATATGTATGTTTCTTACATGCAATCTGTGTTTTTCCCAAAATTATATCTTAGGAGAGTTTAATGGTCTTGCAAATCAATCTATCCGGCTGATGGGTTATAAAGGGTTTGATACCTACCGGATTGATAGTGTTTGGGCGGATGAGAAAGGTAGTTTTAAATTAAATTTCAGCACCGAAGATTATGGGGTAGGCTTCTTACAATCTGAAGGAGATAAGCAAATTCAGTTAATATTAAATGAAGAGCAAATTCAATTAAAAGGTATTGACTTCGCTCTTACAGATGCTCTTAAAATTGTGAAGAGTAAAGAAAATCAGCTTTTAGAGCAATATATGAGCGAATATTTTCAAAGAGAGCGGACTATGGCAGGTTGGGATTATCTGAAACGGATTTATTTGTCGGAGGAACCTTCTTTTTCAAAAGTAACTGAAGCAAAGGAAGCCATTCTTAAAGAAAGAGCACGAATCCGTCAGGAAGATTTGGACTTTTTGAATAAGTTGCCCAAAGAATTATACGCACACTGGTATCTTCCCATTCGAAAACTTATCAATTCTGTGTCGATAATTGCACAAAACAGACCTGAAGAAATTCCCGAAGCTACAGAAGCTTTTCGTCAAATTAATTATGCCGATGACCGTTTGTATAAAAGCGGAATGCTCCAAGATATTCTGGAGAGTCAAATCTGGCTGATAGAAAACAGTGGGTATGAAATGGATGAAATGTATCAGCAGATGTCTGTAAGTATAGATGCTGTTTTAAAATCTTTAGTGGACTCTGAGAGAAAGTACAATAAAATCGCCGACCGCCTTTTTAAAATTTTAGAAAAAAGAAGTCTGTTCGGTGCATCAGAGTATTTGGCCTTAAAAATTTTGATTGAGGAAAGCTGCACACTGGATGATAAATTGGTCAATCAGTTAGAAAGTTATCGGGCTATAAAAATTGGGAATATTGCTCCGGATATCGATTTCGCAGGTGGTGTGACAGCAGCAAATTTTAAGGAAGTACCCCAGAAGCTGTCTGACTTAAATTCGGACTATACTGTAGTGGTATTTGGAGCAAGTTGGTGCCCGGCCTGTCAGAAAGAATTTATACATCTGATTCCTTTGTACTCTAAATGGAAAGAACAGGGAGTGGAGGTCGTTTTTATTTCTCTTGATACGGAAAAAGAAATGTTTGAAAATTTTACAAGTGTATTGCCTTTTCTCAGTATTTGTGATTACCAAAAGTGGAATGCAGAGGCGGTAAAGGATTATCATGTTTTTGCCACTCCAACTTTGTTTCTTTTAGATAAAAACAGGGAAATTCTTCTTCGTCCGAACTCAATCGAGCAAATGGATGCCTGGGTGGACTGGTATCTGATTCAGGGTCACGAGATTAAAAAAAGAGGCAAATAATTTTGCTGCCGTCGTAGGCTGATCCGGAATAGTTCAGTTACTTTTTGGCAGAGCTGACCGCATCGTGATGGGTAAGTGTTTTGGACAATACATCATAAGGTCCGATGATTATTTGATCTCCGGCTTCAACTCCCCGGATAATCTGAATAAAACTGTCATCCTGTATGCCTGTTTTAACAGGTGTAAGTACTGCCAGGCCTTCTTTTGCCAAAAAAACGACTTCTTTCATTTCATGCGTCAGACTGTCTTCCCGGGTCACTACAGCCTGAATAGGTACTGCCGGAATCTGATTTTCTACTTTTGTATAAATATCCGTGGTGGCTGACATTCCGGGGAGAAAAGGTCTCTGCTGATTTTCTGTTAAGTCTCGGTAAGAATCTTCCAGAATTTGTACTCTTACGATGAAATTGCTGGATTGCTCCGCAGAAAGTGTTTCGTTGGCAGCTCCTTTTGAAGCATTGGAAACCTGAGTCACGACACCTTTAAATTTTCTTCCGTAATAGGCATCGGCTTCGACATGAGCAGAATCGCCAATCTTCACTTTTATGATTTCGTTTTCACTCACATCAACCCGCACTTCCATATTTTCAAAATTGGTAATTCTCATAATTTCTGTCCCGGTCATTTGAAGTGTACCCACTACTTTTTCTCCCTGCTCGACATTGAGCAGAGAAATGATTCCGCTCATGGGTGCATAGATGGAAGTTTTGTTGAGATTGGAACGCGCATCCCGAATGGCAGCCTGTGCGCCTTTTACAGCAGCCTGTGCGCCTTCAACGGAATACCCGGCTCCTTTTATATTTTCCCGTATAGCTTCTAATTCAGCCTGCACGGTTTTGTATGACATTTCGGCTTCTTCCATTTCGGCTTCGGATATGGATTTAGTTCCAAAAAGTTTTTGAGCCCTATTATATGCCAGTTCCGCATTAAGAAGCTGAGCCTGAATTTGCTTTTCTTTAGCCCGGACATTAGACAGATTAGCCTGCATATTTTTCAGATTGGCCAGAGCATTGTTGTATTCGGCTTCTGACCTTTCCACTATGGCCTGGTATGTTTCCGGCTGAATCTTGGCGAGTAAATCTCCTTTATTGACAAACTGTCCTTCTTCGACCGCTAATTGAACAATCTCACCCGATACATCCGAACTGATTTTCACTTCTTCCTGGGCATAAATTTTCCCACTTGCCGTCACTGATTCGGTAATGTCTCTCAGTGTGACTTCTTCTATCTGAACTTCTTTGGCTTTGGAAGATGCATTTTTGGATTTCTGCAGGGAGAAAAATATTCCTACGGCTATTAGCACGCACAGTCCTGTAATGAGATATTTCTTATTCATAATTAATTTAGATCAATAGGTTTGCCACTGTAAAAATCAAGCACTTTCATGTTAAAAATATATTCGTACTTAGCCTGTGAAAGGCGGGATTGTGCTATAAATAAATTGTTTTGTGCCAAATTGAGTTCAATCTGACTGATCGCACCGTTCATCAGCCTTTCCTGTGCAAATTCATAAGAAGCTTTTGCGGCATCGTAATATTTATTGGCAGCAGTATAATTTTTGCCCGAAGTCAAAGCTTTTACATGTGCCTGTTTGATATCCTGATATAACTTATAGGCCATATCTTCCTGGTTTAATCTGGTTTGAAGAACAGACAATCTGGCTCTTTCGGTTTGCAGGTATCCGCTTCTCTTATTGTAAATGGGAACCGATAAGTTTATTCCTAAAGCGTATGAAATATTATTGGTAAGCTGTCTGCCAAAAGGCATGGTGGAAAGAACGGGATTGGGATACATGGTATAAACAGATTCGCCGGTGGTTTTTACATATCCAATGGGTATTTCTGTGTAAATAGTAGAACGGGTTTCGGTAATCTGGTCTGAAAGATTGGTGCCGACTCCTGTAAAGAACGAAAGTTTCGGCATATAAGCAGAACGGGCAATTTTTAATTCCAGGTCGGCGCTTTCCGTTTTGAGTTGCGCACTTTCGATTTCAGGTCTGTTTGAGAGTGCATACTGGTAAGTTTTATCTGCAGATTCCGGCTCGGAGAGATTTAGCTTATCCGGGATATCCGGGACGGCAATTTCTATAGGTTTGTTTTGTTCTAACTGCAACACGGTTTTTAATGCCAGATAGGCCAGTTCAAGCTGCTGTTCCAATTCGGCAATCTGGTACTCATCCTGTGCTGTCTGTGCTTCATTATCCGTCAAAATTCTTTCTGCCAAAGCTCCGGCTTCCACTAAGTTTTTATTGTTTTGGTACTGTGCAAGGCTGATTTTGAGTTGCTCTTTTGCCTGCTGTAACTGTTCCGAAGCATTAAGAACATTGAGGTAGGCATTCATGACCTGCAGTTGAATATTCTGCCTGAGGGTTTCATTATCCAAGCGTGCAGCTTTCAAATCAAGTCCTGCCTTTTTTACTGCGTTCAGATTTTTTAGTCCTTCAAAGACAGGTTGTGATAAGGCAATCTGAAGGTTTCCTGTATTAACCGGCTTGGTGACATATTCATAGGTGGACATATCTACTGTCCGTCCGATTGCGTAGGTATAACCACTTTCAACACCGACCGACGGTGTCAGATTCAAACGATTTTGTTTAAGCTGCAAAGCATTTAATTCAATATTTATTTCATCTAATCGCAGTTGAATATTGTGGCTCATGGCATGTTGCAGACATTTTTCCCAATCCCAGACTTCCTGAGCCTGTGAAGGTGTCATAAATGCCGTGGACAGCCAGATTAAAACAAGCTTAAGTAATTTCATAACCATGTGGGAGTAAATGTACTTGTATTTGAGTGACTCGCCAAACAGATGCTTTGACTCTTGACATTTTTTAGACTCATTTTTTTCATGTTTTATTTAGGAACCTGGATTGAGTACAGAAGATAAAATGGTTTTTGTCTTGCTTTTTTCAGTTAGATACTCGCTGTTTGAAATTTCCTTTTTTACTACTTCAAGCAGTTTATGATTAAAATCTGATGCTGGGGCAGATGAATTCTTCAGCATAAAAAGTTCTTCAAAAAAATCAGTCAGTGCTTTAGGTGTATCAGGCTTCTTTCGATGAACAGAAGATGCAATGATATACAGGTTCAGCTGAATGTATGGATAATTGTATTCAGAAAAGTGAAGTACAAAATCTTTTTTGTTTTTCGCATAAAAGCTGTTCTTCCCTAATTTGTTGTGAATGACTTTACGGTAGTCTTCCATTTTTCTGTAGGGTACTCGAACAGAATAATGATATGTGTCCAATTGCAGGTCTTTCGCATGAACGGCTGTATATGCGTACCAATCAGACCATTTCTCCAAAGTGTCCGTAATTTTGCCGGTTAGAATTTCACCGCTGTTTTGCTGTATTAGATCTTTTGCGTGGATTAGTAAAGAAGTCGTACTGTGCTGATACTCATTGAAGTCTATGGAGAATACTACGGACTTTGCCTGCTCATCCTGTTCTTTAAACAGTTCTTCAGGATTTTTCATTAGAGTCAAAAAAAGATTTCCGGCTTTATTTATATTTTTTTCAGGTAACTCCCGAAGCAGAAATTTCAGATTTTCAGTATCTGCAATAAAACAGGAATGAAATTCAATCTGATTGTACTTAAGTTGATTTATAATGTCTGCTGCAGATTTCAGATTGGGGAGCAGAGCAGTAATGTTTCTGACATGCTTGGGTTTGGGGGTAACAGTTAGTGTAATTTCTGAAAAAATTCCATTTGTTTCTTTAGGATTTAAGAAAAGAGATTTGAAACGGCTGTCTTCTTCGGAAAACTGAATTTCCCCGCCAAAAGTATGTACTGTACCTTTCAAAAGATATGGATGCAGAATAGTAGAGTGATTTAAAACCTCATGCATGGTCTGATAGGACCGCCCGGTAATTTTTACGGGTAACTGCCATCCTGATTCAGATAAAAACTTTTGCAGGGCGTACAGTTGAATACCTGTCTGCACTGTGACAGAATAGGTTTCGGGTTCAAATCGGATTATTTTTTGCATAAGCTCCAGACTGATGATGGCACTCTGGTGATATCCGTCAGGCATTCGTTTTTTTGCAGAAGACATTTCGGACAGCCTAATGCCTGTTTTATTGCCTTTAGCCTGTATGAGTATATCCTGAATTTCATTTCCGTTTAAAGGATAAATGACTGCGTCCGGAATTTTTATTTTTTCCAATTCAAATTCATAAGCATACAAACCAGTGATGTGTAAGAGTCTTTTAGAATTGGAAAAGCTGATTCTTTTTTGAGTAATATTGGCAAATACATTCCGAATTTCTTCTTTTTGCTTTTCTGAAATTTCAGGAATTTCTATGACTTTTCGTTTCTCAATGTTTTTTCCTTTGCCCCATCTTTCTTCCCAATTTTTATACAGACCATCCCAAAATTTTAAAGCGAATTCATTTTCCGGAATTCTCCAATTCTCAAGCACCCTTCTCATTTTTCAGTATCAAAAAACTCTTTTAATCTTTTTTCGATTTTGCTTCTTTTTGTTCTTGTTCTTTTTCTATTTTTTCAAATGCCGTAATAATTTCTTTCACCAGACGGTGCCGAACCACATCCTGCTTGCTTAAAAACACAGAGCCGATTCCCTTAATGCTTTCCAATAACTCTACCGTTTTCTTCAGCCCGGACTGTTGGTTTTTCGGCAGGTCGATTTGTGTCAAGTCACCCGTGATAATACATTTGGCACTCGGCCCTATTCTGGTCAGAAACATTTTTAGCTGGGGTAGAGTTGCATTTTGTGCTTCATCCAAAATAATAAAGGCATTGTCCAGAGTACGGCCTCTCATATAAGCCAGCGGAGCCACTTCTATCACCCGGGAAGACATAAATTGGTTGAGTTTGTCGTGTGGAATCATATCGTCCAAAGCATCATAAAGCGGACGAAGGTACGGATCAACTTTTTCCTGTAAATCACCCGGAAGAAAACCCAAACTTTCTCCCGCTTCTACAGCCGGCCTCGTCAGGATAATTTTTCGGACAGATTTGTTTTTGAGCGCCCGTACGGAAAGCGCTACAGCAGTATAGGTCTTGCCTGTTCCTGCCGGACCGATTGCAAATACAATGTCATTGTTTTCAGAAAGCTGTACCAGTTTTTTTTGATTGGCAGTTCTTGCCCGTATTTGCCGGCCGGAAATGCCGTGAAGCAATACAGGGTGTTGAGAAGCGGATGAGGGAATATCCATTGTCCCTGTCAGCAGAGATTCCATTTGCGCATCTGTAAATTTTCCCGTTTTCTCAAAATGTGAAATCATATTGTGCATGATTTTCTCAAAGGCTTTCAATTCCTCATCATTGCCGAATGCAACAATCTGATTCCCTCTTGCGACAATTTTTAATTTGCCAAAAGCATTCTTAATTAGATTTAGTCGTGAATTATTATATCCTAAAAAGTCGGCAGGATGAACTGTTTCGAGTTTTATAACGGTTTCGCTCAAATTATTATTTATTTTTGCAAGTTGAATATAGTCATTTTTCAAACGTTTAGATGCCGATTGTTACATTAACTACGGATTTTGGTCAGGCAGATATTTATGCCGGTCGCTTCAAGGGACGATTGTTATCTGCTGTGGAAAATCTGAATATTATAGATGTTACGCATGAGATACCTCCTTTTGACCTGATACAGGGTGCTTACAGTTTGAAATATACTTTTGGCTCTTTTCCCACCGGGACATACCATATTATTCGTGTCAATGAGCAAGGACTTGAAAACGGAGGTCTGCTCGCCGCTCGGGGTAAAGGACATTTTTTTCTTGCACAGGATAACGGACTGCTTCCAATGGCACTTAATAATCAGTTTGAATGGATTAATAGGATAGACTTAGACAAGTTTTCAGATATCGGTTCGGATGAAGTATTTGCGATGGTGTTAAAACGTATGGTTGAAGATGAAATAGAGGAAATTTCAATTCCGGCCATAGACTATAAAGTCAATACCGAATGGGCAATAATCAAAGAAGAAAATTCTTTGAGGGGAATGGTCGTTCTGATAGATTATTTTGGGAATCTGATTACGAACATTCATATTTCGGATGTCATGAGTTATATGAATAAGTATAGTAGATTTGTAGTCTATTACAGAACGGGAGAAAGTGTGGATACGATTGTGGCAAATTACAGCGATGTACCCAAAGGTGCGAGCCTTTGCAGAGTGAATGAACTTGGTTTTCTCGAAATAGCTACGAATCAGGGAGAAGCCACAAAGTTATTGGGAGTAAAATTTGGGCAACCGGTACAAATAAAGTTTGATGATAATTAGAATAGTTAAATTACAGTTTAAATTGGAAGAGGCAGAGTCTTTCAAATCTTTCTTTGAAAAAGTAAGTCCTGAAATCAGAAATTTCGATGGCTGTCTCAAATTGGAGCTTTTGCAGCAGACTGACCATCCTGAGATATTTTTCACGTACAGTTACTGGGAAAATGAGGAAGCTCTGGAACGATACAGACATTCCGAATTGTTTAAAGGTTTTTGGGCAGTGGCCAAATCTAAATTTGGCGGGAAGCCGGAGGCATGGTCCTTAGACAAAATCGCTTCATTATAGTTATGGGAAACATAAAGAAAATCAGTTTAAGCGATTACGAAATTGTTTTTGATGAAAGTCTGAACTTTCTGACAGATTTTCTTGACCAAAAAAAATACAGTCGGACAATTATTTTGGCAGACAGCAACACTTCGGAATTGTGTCTTCCGAAATTTTTGGAGCTCATGCCGCTTCTGAAAGATGCTCCCATAATTGTCACTCCTGCCGGAGAACACCACAAAAACCTGAATGCTTGTGAAGAGGTTTGGGCTAAACTGTTAGATGCACAAGCTGACCGCAAGTCTGTATTGATAAATCTTGGTGGCGGTGTGATTGGAGACTTGGGCGGTTTTGTGGCAGCCTGTTATAAGAGGGGAATAGATTTTATACAGATACCCACTACCGTTCTTTCACAGGTGGATTCGTCTATCGGCGGAAAACTCGGCGTGGATTTTCGATATGGGAAAAATTTGATAGGAGTTTTTAAAAATCCTGCTTTGGTGCTGATGAGTACGGTGTGGTTAAATACTTTGGAGCAGAGACAGATTGTAAACGGTTTTGCCGAAATTTTCAAGCATGCTCTTATTCAGTCGCCACAGCAGTGGAAGTTTTTGGCACAGCAGGAAACTATTCCGCCGGAAAATTTCCATGAGATTTTATTCCAGTCACTTATGATTAAAAAGGCCGTAGTGGAAAAAGATCCGTTTGAAAGCGGATGGCGAAAAATTTTAAACTTTGGGCATACGATAGGACATGCTGTAGAAGCTTTTTCGCTCGAACATGATGAGAAACCTCTTTTTCACGGAGAAGCGATAGCGGTAGGTATGCTTGCAGAAGCTTATATCGGAACTATTACTTCGGACTTTTCTGTTGAGCATCTCAGGCAGATTGAAAACGTATTGCTGAAGCACTACGGACATTATACCCTGCCTGCGGGTATTGAAAATGAAATTTGGGAATCAATGACTCTCGATAAAAAAAATCAGGGTTCTAAAGTTATGGCAGTCGTGTTGAGTGATATCGGTCAGCCGGATATAGATGTAGAGATTACCCGGGAATTATTGCATAAAGGATTGGAGTATTACAGGAGTTTAGTATGAAAATATATCGTATAGTACCGCCGAAAGACGGAATAGTCAGGGGCACAGTTACTTTAAACGGTTCAAAAAGTATTGCAAACAGAGCGCTCATTATTCGGGCATTGGCCTCGGAGAAATTTGAGATAAAAAACTTGTCAAATGCAGATGATACAGCAGTGCTGAATGAATTGCTGCAAAGTAGTGAAGCTGTTTTGGATGCCGGTGCGGGCGGGACTACATACCGATTTTTGACTGCTATCCTTTCTACCCGAATAGGAAGAGAAGTTGTTCTTACAGGTTCTCCGCGTATGAAAGAGAGACCTATAAAAGTTTTGGCAGAAGCTCTCCGGGAATTAGGTGCAGATATTTCTTATGAAGAAACAGAAGGATATCCTCCATTAAGGATAAAGGGCAAGAAATTAAAAGGCGGGAAAGTTTCAATTCCTGCTGATACGAGCAGTCAGTTTATTTCAGCATTACTCATGATAGCTCCTACACTGGAGAAAGGACTGGAGCTGAAACTCGTGGGAGAAATTGTCTCATTGCCTTATATTCTGATGACGCTCAATCTGATGAAATATTTTGGTGCAGAAACAGATTTTACCGAGAATATCATTCGGGTAAAGTCGGGTGAATATTTGGCTAAGCCATTTTTTGTAGAAGCTGACTGGAGTGCGGCCTCTTATTTTTATTCTATTGCATCATTAGCCCGGGAAGCCAAAATTACTCTAAATGGCTTGAGTGAAAAAAGTACTCAGGGAGACTCGGTTGTGGCGGATATTTTTAAGGATTTCGTACAATCATCTTTTCAGGACAATACCGTTACTATAGAAAGTGTCTCTCACGACAGGTCTTCAGCATTCAGATATGACTTTTTGGAATGTCCCGACTTGGCTCAGACAGTTGTGTCGGCTTTAGCTGCTATGAAAATAAACGGATCGTTTAAAGGACTTAAAACACTGTTGATTAAAGAAACCGATCGGGTGCAGGCTCTGAATGCGGAGTTGGG
>CAZZEH010000047.1:0-16542 GCA_964653095.1 uncultured Chitinophagales bacterium | reverse complement strand
TATGAAAGTATTAATTATGCAGCATAATATCGGTATTATAGTATCGGGTTAATAAATACCTATAACCGAATGAAAAATAAATAACGAATGACCCATTCTGGGTCAAATATCTATAACTGACAACGCGAAGAAGAATATACGACCCCAACGGGGTCGCACCAGCCAAACCACAACAATTTTCTATACATATTTAATCCCTTCGGGATTTCTAAAACAACCCGACAACAAAGAAATTAAATGTCCATAACCGAATGAAAAACAAATAACGAAACGACCCAGAATGGGTCAAATATCTATAACCGAAACGTAAAGAAAAACATACGACCCCAACGGGGTCGCACCAACCAAACCGCAACAATTTTCCATACACATTTAATCCCTTCGGGATTTGTAAAATAACCCAACAACAAGAAACCATCTTGAGGAAGTCTCAGGGTAAGGATGTATTTAAGCAAGCCCGTTGGCTAAAGAAAGGAGGCAACCCCGTTTCCGGATAACAGAACCAAAACAAACGCACTTATATATAAAATAGGAATATGTGATATTAAGCTTTGAACTCCGACTCTTGCTAAGAACCAAATTTATCTTTATAATTTTATCAAAAAAAACATGAACAAATTCGATTTGATTGCTATATTTATTTTTGACAAAAAACGAATAAACATGAAAAGAACATTCCTCTCGGCTGTGATTGCCTTGTTTTCTATGACATTACTTTCAAGCTGTTCATACAATAAAATTGTCACTCAGGATGAAAATGTAAAAGAAGCCTGGTCTAATGTCGAAGCCGCTTATCAGGAAAGATACGATTTGGTGGACAACCTCGTTGCAACCGTAAAAGGTTATGCCGAATTTGAAAAAGAAACTTTGACCGAAGTAATTAACGCCCGGGCAAACGCTACCCGTGTCAATCTGTCGGCAGATGAAATTACTCCTGCAAATTTAGAGAAGTTTGAACAGGCTCAAGCTGCCCTCAGTGGTTCTTTGAGTCGCCTGTTAGTTACTGTGGAGAGATATCCTGACCTGAAAGCAAGTACACATTTTATGGATCTGCAGGCGCAACTGTCCCGATTAGAACAAAAAATCAATATCGCGAGAAGAGACTTCAACGGAAGTGTGAAAAACTACAATACTTCCATCCGCACTTTTCCGGCTGTCATTACTGCACGAATCTTTGGCTTTGAAAGTAAAGAAGGTTTCAAATCAGACGCAGCTGCCGACAAAGCTCCTAAAGTTGAGTTCTAAAAATGCCTAAAACAAAAGATTTTTTTAAGTATCCGGATAAAATTGTATCGGCCATTCAACAGGCAGAATCATATACTTCCGGGGAAATAAAAGTGCATATTGAAAGTAAAAACAGCTCTGACACGCTCTCCCGGGCAAAAGAAGTTTTTCATCAGCTTGATATGCATAAACTACCTCAAAAAAACGGCGTGCTGATATACATTGCCGTGGAATCCAAACAAATTTGTATTTGGGGGGATAAGCATATTCACGAAGCGGTTGGAAGCGGTTTCTGGGATGAAATCATTCTAAAAATGATTGATCTTTTCAAAGCCGGAAAATACGATGAAGGGACTGTGGAAGCAATATTAAAAACCGGACAAAAGCTCCGGCAGTTTTTTCCTTTTAATCCCGATAAACCGAACAATGATTTAAGCGATGAGATTTCCTATGGCGAATAAAACGGGGAAACACTCAGGTCTCCTGCTGCTGTTTTTGCTCTGTGCTGTACTTCTGTACGGGCAGGCAAGTATGTACGATGATGACATAGTCAGTGTCCCGGCTCAGCCGAGATTAGTGAATGATTTTGCACAAATGCTTTCCATGCCCGAAGCGGCTGATTTGGAGCAAAAACTGGTACAATATCAAGAGGAAACCTCCACTGAAATTGCTGTGGTGACTGTTCCGACCCTCGGTCCTTATCCGGTAGAAGAATACGGCATCCGGCTTGCCAGAAAATGGGGAATAGGATCAAAAAAAGATAATGGAATTCTTATACTTATTGCCCAAAAGGAAAGAAAATTTGATATCGAAACGGGCTACGGCATCGGACAGTATATTTCCGACATAGATGCCAACAGAATTCTGAGAGAAATTTTGACTCCCGATTTTAAAGACGGAAATTATTACCGTGGACTTGACCGGGCCACAGACCGAATGATTCAGCTTTTGGAAGGAGGATTTGAGTCCGAGAAAAAAAAGCAAGATATTAATTGGATGATGGTCGGACTTATTATCGCCTTGTTCGTTTTTATAATTTATGTGTCGTACAAAAACGACGGAAACGATCACACCACATACTCAGGTACCGGCAGAAGAACATATCAGCCTCCGATATACGGGGGCGGCTACGGCAGAGGTTTTGGAAGTGGCGGAGGATTCGGTGGCAGCGGAGGTGGGTTTGGCAGTTTTGGGGGTGGTGGATTTGGGGGTGGCGGAGCCAGTGGCGGCTGGTAACTCTCAATTGTAAAGGGTTTAATACCGTTCGGACAAACAATATAGACCTATTTCGATTTTATCTCATTGTTCTATTTGTTTGTAACCACGGCATAATACCAAAATAAGGTTTCGCTCTATTGGTCTATTTTGAATTTCAAATTAGTATAACATACCATAAAAGCTGCAACGATTTTATTCCCCTTAAACCTGGATTATCAGACCTTAATCAAAAAAGGCTGCCCGATATACAGACAGCCCTATTCTTTCAGGTTATAAACTTAATTCTACAGATTTTCAAAAGGAGATTTCTTCACATCTTCAGGCAGATCGGAAGAAAGGCTGTTTAAGAAAGATACAATATCATCCAACTCTTCTTCGGACAAATCAATATTCCTTTGAAGCTTTGCCATAATTTTAACCGCCTCTTTCAAATCATCAACCGAACCGTCATGAAAATAAGGAGCCGTATGTTCAATATTTCTAAGACCGGGAACTTTAAAGAAATATTTTTCTTCTTCTTTCTGGCTGAGGTCAAACAATCCTTCATCCACATTTTCAGATTTGGTCAATGCCCAGTAATCGCCAAACAGCCCAAACTTTTGCAACATTTGACCGCCTAATACCGGTCCGCTGTGGCAGGTAATACAACCGGCAGAAATAAATGAGCTCAGTCCTCTTAGTTCCGCTTCAGTCAGTTGAGACACGTCTCCGTCCAAAAACTTGTCAAATCTGCTCTCAGGCATTAAAGTACGTTCAAATGCGCCGATGGCATTGGTCACATTGTCAAATGTGATAGGGTCTTCTTCATCCGCAAAAGCTTTGGCAAACATTTCCTGATACATTTCTACACCTTTCAGTCTGTCCACAAGTTGCTGCTTATTTTTAATATTGTGTTCTACGGGATTCAGGATTGGACCACCGGCCTGTTCTTCCACGTCTTTGGCTCTTCCGTCCCAAAACTGCATTTTGTGCAATGCCGCATGAATCACAGTAGGCGAGTTTCTCCCTCCGAGCGATCCATCATCACCCGGTGAAAATCTCTCATTATCCACCCCGTAAGTATTGAGATTATGGCATGAATTACAGCTGATATTTCTGTCTCCTGAAAGTCTGGTATCGAAATACAGAAACTTTCCCAATTCGACTTTTGACGGATCGGGCTGAGGAATATCCAAAGATGAAATCGACTGGAAAAATGAGTTCGCACTCTCCATTAATTCAGTGGCAGAGTGATCCTCTGTTTGACTGCTTTTTCCTTCCTGATTCTTACATGCAAAGATGATAAAGGACAAAAGCAATGATGCAATAAATAAATTTCTCATATAAATACAGGTTTTAATTTTACAATTCTATGACAAAGATACAACTGTTTCAGTCAATCATAAAATTTGCATATATGAATTCATGTCAATTTTATGTGAATTTACTTTTAGGACAAATAAAAAAGGCAGGAATAATCCTGCCTTTTTTTATATCATAAAATTACGATTTATCGTCCGCACTTGGTCCGTACATCCCCGGCACCGGTATATTGAGCAATCTGAGATAAACTCCCAATTGAGCCCTGTGGTGGTACACATGATTCATCGCCATGATTCGAATAAAAGAATATTTCGGCATTTTCATCAGTATCTTATCCCCTGCTCTGAGTGTCCAGTTGGACTGGAGGTCTCCTTCTTTGGCAGATTTCAGAGCCTCTATGGACTGTTTCGTACCCTCTTCGAAGTAATTTATCAAATCTTCTGTAGAATTAATTTCGGGATTGGGCAAATTATTATTGGCGAAATCCAATTCATCCGTACTGACAATCAATCCTGCCCAACCTGCTAACTGTGCAGTGTGTACTGCAAGCGGTTTCATGGCCATAGACTTATTGTGCGGTTTCCATTCCGCATGGTTAAAAGGTACGGACTGAAGCATCTTCTTTGTGTTGGCTGCCTCAATCTCTATTTCTGTAATAAGTGCCTGTATAATACTCATGTTTATTAAGATTTGTTTTTAGAGAACATGAAACCGAAATAATTGTTTTCTGAAATCCCGCTATTTTTTACAAATAGGACTCAATTAACGATTGTAATTCTGCCTTTGTCAACAGGCCGGAACGCCTCCAGATAACTTTTGCTTCTTTCATCAGAATATAAGCCGGAATACTGCTGATTTTAAAACGGGCAACTATTTTGGAATTTTGGTCCGTGTCTATTTTCAGCACTTCCAATTTGTCGCCAAAGAGAGATTCAATCTCATCCACAATAGGTGCCATCGTCTGACACGACCCGCACCAGTCTGCATAAAAGTCCAACAAAACTAATGGCCTGATCCTTTCTTTATTTTTTTCGTTATCCACTTAATCTGTAAAATAAAACTCTAAAATTATTCATTCCTGTACCAAAACAAGCATACTATTCATCCAAAAAGAGTATTTCAGGCTGATAATAATTTTATAGATTTGCTGAAAAACACAATATGGATATCACACAACTGCTCAATGGGGCTTTGGGGCAGCAGGTTATACAAGGAATCGGTAAACAGGCCGGAACATCCGCTCAGGATACCTCCGCCGTAATTCAGGCAGCTGCTCCTGTTTTGATGGGAATGTTGCAGCAAAACGCTTCTTCATCTCAGGGTGCAACAAGTCTGCTTAACGCACTCAATCAGCACGACGGCAGTATTTTGAGCAGTCTGACAGAGTTTCTAAAAACGGGTGACACAAAAGACGGAAACGGAATTCTCAGACATATTTTGGGAAGCAACAAAGATAAAGTTGAACAGGCTATCAGCAAACAAACTAACGTCTCCACTGCTAATGTAGCCAAGATAATTGCACTTTTGGCACCAATTCTTATGGGATATCTCGGACAACAGAAAAAGTCAAAGAAAGTACAAAGCAGTAACGGTCTCGGAGATTTACTGGGCAGTATAACAGGCGACAGCGGCACAGCTTCCAATATAGGTGCATCCATTTTATCTTCCATTCTAAATCAGAAAAGCGGTGGTGCCGGTAATATTTTGAGTGATATTATTGGCGCGGTTACTTCCGACAACAAAAAAGGAAGCAAAAAAGGCGGGAGTGGTTTGGCGGACGCTCTCGGAAGTCTTTTCGGGAAAAAATAGTTTCCTGTATCTGACAACTTCTCAGTAAAACAAAAAACAAAACAGAATGAAATTCGACATTTCAAATAACTGACAACAAAATTGATCGGTCTGTTTTGGTCATCTCATAAGCCCGTTTTTGTGTAAGTTTTAGGAAATTAAAAATTCAATTTCCTTAATTTTATTACTTTAGCGGAAACCTGTAATATGATACTGACAGATAAGAGTATTTTGGCTGAAATGGAAGCCGGGAGAATCGTGATAGAACCTTTTGATATAAAACGGCTTGGAACTAATTCTTATGATGTATGCTTAAGCAAACATCTTGCAGTATATGAAAACAAAACCTTAGACTCCAAAGCACACAACCCGGTCCGTCATTTCGAAATTCCGGAAGAAGGTTTTGAACTTCAGCCCGGCACACTTTATCTTGGTTCTACTATAGAATATACCGAAACTCACGCCCATGTACCCTTTCTCGAAGGCAAATCATCCATCGGAAGGCTGGGAATAGATATTCATGCCACCGCAGGAAAAGGCGATGTAGGATTCTGCAATCACTGGACTTTGGAGATATCCTGTATTATGCCGGTAAAAGTTTACGCCGGGATGCCGGTAGGGCAATTGATTTATTTCATGATAGAAGGCGATATTAAAAACTTTTATAACAGAAAAACTTCTGCCAAATATATTGTAAAGACTCCTCTCCCAATGGAGTCTATGATGTGGAAAAACTTTAAATAGCGGTTACAGTTCCCAACGGGCGGCAGCCGTCACATCCAAAGACGCGAAATCTTTTTTCAGATATTTATAATAGGCGCTAATTGCGACCATCCCCGCATTGTCCGTACAGTATTGAAAAGCCGGGATATAGACATTCCAGCCCTTTCGGGCACCAAGTTTGATCAGAGCCTTTCTCAATCCGCTGTTGGCACTTACACCTCCGGCAATCGCTATTTCTTTAATTCCCGTATCATTGGCAGCTTTAGTCAGTGTTTTTAATAATATCTCTGTAATGGTATGCTGAACAGAAGCGCAAATGTCATTCAGGTTTTCTTTTGCGAAATTAGGGTTCTCCTGGCTCTTGTCTCTAAGAAAGTACAGTACGGAAGTTTTCAATCCGCTGAAGCTAAAATCATATCCTTTAAGGTTGGGTCTGCTAAATTCATATGCTTTGGGATTGCCCAATGCAGCATATTTATCAATCAGCGGACCACCCGGATACGGCAATCCCAACATCTTGGCAGTTTTGTCAAAAGCTTCACCTGCTGCATCATCCAATGTCGTTCCCAAAACTTCCATTTCATTATAATCTGTCACCTTTACAATTTGAGTATGTCCGCCCGATACTGTCAGGCACAAAAAAGGGAACTCAGGTTTGGGTTCATCAATAAAATGTGCCATCACATGAGCCTTCATGTGGTGTACATCAATAATCGGTACACCGAGAGCCTGAGCCATACTTTTGGCGAAACTTATCCCCACTAACAGAGAACCCATTAATCCCGGTCCCCTCGTAAACGCTATTGCATCAATATCTTTTATAGAGATTCCGGCTCTTTTTAAAGCGACCTCTGTGACCGGAACAATATTGCTGATATGGGCACGGGAAGCCAATTCCGGTACTACTCCCCCATACTCCGAGTGAATTTTCTGACTTGCGGAAACATTGGCAAGTACTTTGCCGTCGATACAGACAGCTGCAGAGGTATCATCGCAAGAAGATTCAAAGGCTAATATGCAGATATTGTCTTTAGTTTGCACAGATTACATTATTTTTGTAACGTAAAAAGAAAAATTTGTTTCGCAAAAGTATAAAATCCATTTTCAAATACTCAGGGATTCTGTTGCTTGCACTTGTAATTGTGTTTTTGTTGGTAGGATTTCTTATCCAGCAGCCTAAAATTCAGACTTGGTTAGTACACAAAGCGACTTCTTTTCTCTCTGAAAAAACCGGAACAAATATTTCTGTCGGAAAAGTTGGTATAAAATTCTTTAAAACAATTTCCATACAGGATGTCTATCTGGAAGACATGCATGGAGACACGCTGGCGTACATCGGTTCTTTGGATACAAGAATCCAATATTTCAATCCCTTCAAATCCGCCCTTCATTTTAATTCTCTTTCGCTGGAGAACGTACGGGCTAATATATACCGGAATGAAAATGACAGCACGTTTAACTACCAGTTTTTGTTAGATGCATTTCAGTCCTCGCCAAAAACATCTCAAACAGAGAAAAAGAAAGATACAAAAAAAGAAAAGCAGCCTTTTGATTTTAATATCCGAAAAATATATCTCGCGGACATCGCTTTAGATTTTGATGACAGAGAGGGAGGAGAAGGACACAGTGTCCGGTTAGGTTCTTTGGACTTATCTGCAAAAAACATTGACCTTCCCAATCAAAAGATTGAAATCCGTTCCATCAAGATTGACAGACCAAAATATGTACTAAACACCTATAAAAAAGGTGAAAAGAAAGAGAAAGAGGGTACACCTTTTCAGGTTGATATAGGCTGGATACTTGATGTAAAAAAGTTGCAGATTAAAAAGGGGCAATTCGGGATGCACAATCATACTGTCGAAAGAAATTACGGTAAAAACGGGTTTGAATTTAATTGGTTTGATGTGGACGGTATCCAACTGAAAGCCAAAGACATACTATGGGACAAACATATCGCAATTGATTTAAATCAGCTTGCTGCCAGGTCAGATGCAAACAATATTAATCTGACTGCCTTACAGGCCGGTTTCAGCATGACGGACAGTACCATGCAGGCCGATAATTTTAAAGCTGCCTACAACCAAACTTCCTTGGACGCAGACGCCAAACTCAATTTTAAAGATTTTAAAGCGTTCTCAGAGTTTTTGCAGGAAGTGCATATTGAAGCCGATATACGCCGCATACAGACACACGGTGAGGATGTCGGAGTATGGGCAAAAGAAGCCATTCCCTATGTTCCCAATGCCACAGTTTCAGGCTACGCTTATGGTACAATCTCCAATCTGACCGCAAAAAATTTAACTGTAAAGGCAGAAGAACGCACTACAATAGTAGGTGATGCCAAAATAAAAGGATTGCCGGATGCACACAATATGACTATCGAAGCAAACCTTAAACAAGTCTCGACACATTCGGATGAACTGAAAAAAATTATTCACTATGTGAAACTGCCTCCACAGATAGATTCATTGGGGCATATCAACCTTTCAGGAGATTTCATCGGAACTATTCATGATTTCAGAACTAATGTAGATATAGAAACAGATGCGGGCAAACTATGGGCCGACACCCGGCTGATACTACCCGGAACAGGTATTCCTGCATACAGCGGAAAAGTTAAATCAGATAAAATCAATCTGAGTAAATTATTGGGTGACAACAAATTAAATCAGACAGGATTTGACCTTGAAATTGACGGCAGCGGATTTGATTTAAACCAGATTAACGGAAAAGTCAAAGGCTTCATAAAAAACTTTCAATACAATTATTACACTTACGAAGACATCTATGTCAACGGCTATGTGGACAATCAAAAATTTGAAGGAGAAGCACAGCTTACGGACGATTGTGCCGTGGTAGATTTCAAAGGATTGGTCAATTTTGAAGACCCTGAAAAACCTGTCTATAAATTTTACACCAAAGTCAACAGTGCTGATTTACAAATGCTCAATCTGATACCAAACAGACTGATAGTGAGTATTGAAGGGAATTTTGAATTTGAAGGAAAAGACATTGACAATTTAATTGGGCGGGCGAGTCTTTCTGACATCCATCTGATAGACAACAATATGAATGTCAGCCTTTCAGACCTTGTCATCAGCCTGGATAAATTTGGGGACTATAAAGAGTATAAATTTGAGTCCGAAGATATCAAAGGGTATATGAAAGGATTTTTTGACCCAATAAAACTTCCCGCTTCCCTGCAGTTCTATTTTGCTCAGCACACTACCCTGCTGAAAGCACCCGGAATCGAAAGTTTTGACAAGCTTCTTGCTGCTCAGGACCTGGAAATGAATATCACAATTGCCAAAGATATCGGTATAGCGGCCATGATTGACCCAAAAATCAAAAGTTTTTCAGAAATATCTATAAATGGCAATTACAATAATGATTTGGGTAAAATTGACTTAAACGTAAACATCGATTCACTAACATACGACAATCTGAAATTTACCGAATTTAAGGCCAATGCTTTTGACAGAAACGATTCTCTCATTATTACAAGCAGTCTGGGAAGTCTCCAAAGTCAGGGAGCCAAAATCAACAATATCCGATTTGGTTCCACTTCTAATCTCCGGGGCTTTTACAGCAGACTTCGGGTAGAAGAAGAAGACGCAAAAAACAATCTCGAATTGATTACCATCGTCAACTTCCCGGATGACAGTATAAAAATCAGATTTCCAAGGTCACGAATAAAAATCAACAATAAAAACTGGACTATTGCTTCCGGAAACAACATTCTGATTGTGGACAGTATTCTTCAGCTCAATAACTTTGCTTTACAACAGGGCGAACAAAGAATAACTATCTCCAACCGACAGAATTTATCGGATGCATTCGTAAAAATTGAAAATCTCAATATTGCCGATTTGACTCAAATTATTGACTCTACTGAAATCATTAAAAACGGAATTCTTCACGCAGATATTCGTTTAAAGGATGTGCTGAAAAATCCTGAAATAGAAGGAGATATTACTTTGCAGGACTTAGATGTGTATAATGAAAAAATTGACATGATTAATCTAACTGCCAAGCTATCTGACACCGATAAACTGTTAGATTTGTCCGGTTACATTCAGGATGACGACTACTCCGTCAGATTAGGAGGCAAATACAACTTAGAGAAAAATCATAAATCTCCGATAGACCTGGACGCTGACTTTGACAAACTAAGCTTAAAGTTTTTAGGTTTTCCCATCATCTTAGGGGATGAAATTTCAGACCTAAAAGCTAATGTCAGAGGAAAAATTAATGTGAGCGGTTCATTTAAAGATATTGCTCTGGACGGCAGAGCCTCCATTTTGGATACAGCTTCATTAAAAATAAACTTTCTTGGCACCGGTATAAGGCTGGCAAATACAGATGTGGTGCTAAAACCAAGAAGTATAGAGCTTTTCGGCAAAAACAGCAATACAAAAAAGATTCGGATTTTTGACTTTTACAATAATTCCGCTGATTTAGAGGCTAAATTAGAACACAGGAGTTTCAAAAACTTTTCAGTTTCAGCAGTAATTACATCTGAGAAGTTTAACTTCCTAAACACAACTTACAAAGACAATCAGGATTTTTTTGGCAGAGTGTTTGCCTCGGGAGACGTGTTGATTGAAGGTCCGTTTGAGGATATTACTATGAATATCACTGCCACCACTCTTCCCAATACAGAATTCAATATAGTCGTGGAAGGTGCATCTGATGATCAGTTGTATGACTTTGTGAAATTTACCGACAGAAGTATTCCCAAGGATACTGTAACAATTGAAGCAGAAACACCTTCTGCCTCTTCTTTAAATCTTGAACTTAATGTCATTGCAACACCCGATGCTCAATTAAAACTATATCTGGATTACGTTAAAAACGACGTAATTAGAGCCAGAGGAAGCGGAGAGCTCCAACTTATTATCAATCCCAACAGCATGCAAATGTTTGGCGAGTACGTGGCTTCATCCGGGGACTACTTGTTTTCACAACAGGACATCATCAACAAAAAGTTCAATATTCGAGACGGAAGCACTATCAGCTGGAGTGGTGACATCATGGAAGCCAAAATGAATGTGGACGCTTTTTACAGTGCGCGAGTGAACATGAATGACGTAGTGGACTCTATGTCCAATTTGAGAAACAGAAGATTTCCGGTAGATGTCATTTTAAATATCGGAGGTACTCTTGCCGAAACAGACATTAACTTTACACTCGCCCCTTCAAAAGGGCAATCTAATACTCCGGATGAACTGCAGGCAATATTAGACCGGGTAAATAGTAATCCGGCACAAACCAATACCCAGGCTTTCAGTCTGATATTATTCAACCGCTTCCTGAATCTTCAAAGTACTGAAGGCAGTACAAATCAGACGGGGAATCTTGGATTAGATATGGCAGTAACAACTCTCAGTGAATTTTTTAATGCAAAAATCTCTGAATATGTAAATGATGCTCTGAGCATGCTGATACCGGGAGCAGAGGTGGCGATTAGTCAGGGGACAGACAATACCGGAATACGGGTAACCCAAAAACTCAGCAATGACCGTCTAATCATAAATCTCGGCGGAGATGTACAATACGGTGCAAGAGAGCAGATTCGTCTTCAGGAAAACAATACCGGATTTATCGGCGACGTAGAAATTGAATACCTGATTACAGAAGACGGCAGGATTCGGGCAAAAGCGTATTCCCGTTATGATAATACTATTATCCGCTTGGAGAATGAGAGTTATCTGCGTTCAGGAATTGGAATTACATATCAGAAAGAAGTAGATAAATTTTTCGATCTGTTTAAAATCAACAAAGAGAAAAGGAAAAGAAAGAAAAGTCAAAAAGCTTTGGAAAAGGAAAAGACCATCTCCCGAATGGACGATGATTTGGAGGATACAGAAACTGAGCCTTCTTTATAACCACTATTTTCTGCTTTAGACCTATATTTGCAGTATGCAGTTTAATCATGTCGTAGGACAGGAATCCATTAAAAAACACTTAATCCGACTCGCCACTGAAAAACGAGTTCCTCACGCCCAATTGTTTCTGAGTCGTACCGGTGCAGGAGGATTGCCTCTGGCATTAGCCTTTTCTCAATATTTGGTGTGCCGGAATCCTACCGAGACGGACAGCTGCGGAGTATGTCCGTCCTGTATCAAAGCCGACAAAATGATTCATCCCGATATTCATTATACGTATCCGGTAATCCGAAAAGACGGAAGTAAAAGCCCTCCTATGAGCAAAGATTTTGCGGAAAACTGGAGAACAGAGATTAGCCAAAGACCTTATCTGCTGGAGTTTGAGTGGCTGCAAGCTATTTCAAGCGAAAACAAACAGGGAAATATTACAAGGGACGAAGCTACACATATCATCAGTCAGCTCAACCTAAAATCTTTTGAGGGAGGATACAAGATTCAGATTATCTGGATGGCTGAGAACTTAGCTGAGACCGGAAATACATTATTAAAAATCATTGAGGAGCCACCCCAAAACACTATAATTATTCTTATCGCAGAAAATCAGGAAGCTATTTTACCCACCATTTTATCCCGTACTCAAATTATTAAAATACCCTCTCTCCCGGATAAAGATATTTCGGAAAGGCTGATACAGGATTACTCTTTATCTGTCAAACAGGCAGAAGAATATGCTTACATTTCGGACGGCAACTTCAGAAAAGCACAGCAGCTCGCATCCGGAGAATTAGAAGGTTTTAGCGAAGACTTAAAAAACTGGCTTGTATATACCATGCGCGGTCCGTCTCATGAATTATTGAAATGGACAGAAACCGGCCATGCAAAAGGGAGGGAATATTTAAAAAAGTTTTTTGAATATACAATCAATATTTTTCGTGAAGCACTGGCTTCCAAATATACCCACTACAAATTGGCACCGCACGTTTCAGATGAGGAAGAGCCTGTTATTAAAGCTTTACATAAATATATTTCACACGAAAATCTATATATTCTTATACCGAGAATTGAAGAGACGGCTTATCATATAGAGCGGAATGCCAATGCCAAAATATCTCTGCTCAACCTATCAATAGACATGCGAAAAGCTCTTAAAAATAATTGAAACAGAGATTAAAAATCAATTCTTTTACTTGATAAAACAGAAAACAAATGTATATTTGCACTCGCATTTGAACAAGAGTTCAAATAAAGTTCTTTCTTATCATATTTGCGAATGTAGCTCAGTTGGTAGAGCATCACCTTGCCAAGGTGAGGGTCGCGGGTTCGAGTCTCGTCATTCGCTCTTTTTCATTTGTGTGGGAGAATCGCCCTGGTGGTGGAATAGGTAGACACGCAGGACTTAAAATCCTGTGAGCCAAAAAGCTCGTACGGGTTCGATTCCCGTCTGGGGCACTCCTCTTTAAAATGCGAATGTAGCTCAGTTGGTAGAGCACAACCTTGCCAAGGTTGGGGCCACGAGTTCGAGTCTCGTCATTCGCTCTTTTCTTTTTCCTCTCTATTGTAAGTATGAGAAAAATAATCTTCTTTTTAGCGATACTTTCTTTGTACAGCTGCAATTCCTCTTTCAATAAAGAAAACAAGTTGATAGGTTCATGGAAGATTAGCTCATTTAATCTGCAAATAAATGCGGAATTAAGTGATGCAGAAGAGAAACTTCTTAGAGAGAGTATTCAGAGAAGAGAAAGAAAAATGACAGAGTTTGCCCAATACGATTTTAATAAAGATCAAACCTATCGAATGCAGTTTTCACCGACTGAATTTGACGAAGGTAACTGGCATATTATTCAGGACAGTATTTTGGTCATCGAAAGTACGATACACACCAATCTGACAGATACAGTTAAAATAATTTTCAGAAGCAAAAACGAGATTCTGCTGACGGCAACTATGGGCGAACAGACTTCCGAAATAGAACTAAACAGAAAATAGCCGCAATCCTTTAAAAACTATTGGGGCTTTACATATAAAAACAGGCCGCCCCGAATCGTGACAGCCTATGTTAATTTTAATTTTTAAATAAAAAAATGATGGGATTTGTTCTTATTACCTCACTATGTCTATTACTTCCTGTAACTCTTCGAGTCCGTTGCCTTCCACTTCATCCTGTTCATCCGTACTGACGGATTCTCCCAAATTCCGCTCTGCTCTGCTGATACAGGTTTTGCAAACTTCATTATTATCGATTCCCCTTGCGTGCCAGGCATCTTCTACAGTTCCTTCAGAAACATCACTGTTTCGGATATGTTGGCAGTCCTCAAAAATGTGCAGTTTATTTCCAGAAGGTGTCCAAAATACCTGATCTGCACCTCCGGTAAGTTCTTTGACTAAACTGGTTTGCTCGTTAATCTGCTCCGTATATTTCTCTATGGACGGCGGGTCAAAATCCACTCCGAAAATCATTGCTCCCAACACCGCCACCACGCCGATGCCCCCGGCAATTCCTTTGGACTTGCTGCTTAAATCTTTATTTAGGAAAATCAGTACTATCAAAGGCAAAAATGCCAGTGCTGCCATAATAGCTCCAAGCTGATTTTGGATAAAAAAACGGGCTTTGTCTTTCTCGGATGCCGGGTCTAATCTGTTTGCTTTTTTCCACAAGAAAGAACCAAGCAGAGACAATCCCAGTATAACTGCCATTGCCACTATCAGCCAAATCAGCATTTCGTCGCTGATAAGTTTCAGTATGGCAAAAATTTCTCCGCCTATGGCCACTATCCATGCCAGTATGGCAAATAATCGAAGTTGTTTGGCCTGAGCTTTTGCTTCGGCACTTGCCACAAATTGTTTTTGCTCTTTCATAATTCGGTTTTAATTCGTTTAAATAAAATTTTTATCATTTAGTTCATGTATTATGGCGATTCTTTCAAACCGTCTGATTACTTCACAAGTTAATATGAAAATGTAAAGCTAAATGATATTGAGGCAAAAATATACTTTTTAAGTAAAACAAATCATTCATATTTATATCCATTGTTTATAACCTTTTAACTGCAATTACGTATTTTACCCGTATATCTGAAATTTCTTAATAATTCTTATAATAACCGCATCTGTAACAAAATTCACATAACGACCTCCTTATATTGGTTACTTTTATGGTTTGAAAATATCCTTGTTTAATTAATAAAACATTTTTTATGAGAGAAACTTTAGAAAGACTTAGCAAAACTCAGGCTCCGGTATGTGTGACGCTTATTTTAAGGACACACAAAACTCATCCTGAAAATCAAAAAGACAGTATTCAGTTAAAAAATCTAATTGCAGAAGCCAGTCAAAGACTTCAAAAAGAATATGGGAATGAGGTGGCCAAACGCTATACAGAAAAGCTGAATAAAATCGCTGAATCTGTAGATCATGACCGAAATGATTTGGGTCTTATGGTTTTTGTCAATGACGACATCGCTGAGTTTTTGAGAGTGCCGGTACGTCCTAAAGACCGGGTGATATTAGATGACACTTTTGCGACCCGTACCATAGTCAGAGCATTGATTCGGGACACTGATTATTATCTGTTAGCATTGAGCAAAGGAAGAGCAAGACTAATCAGAGCAAGCAGTGATAATACTGCTGAAGAAATAACTTCCGACGGCTTTCCATTTTTGGATAATGACTTGGTAGCCAGCACCAAACAGGAAGCTTCTAATTCCAGCCGCCTCACCAATCTGACACAGGAGTTTTTTAACAGAATAGACAAGGCTGTCAACAAAGTCAGACAACAGCAGCCGCTTCCGGTCGTAGTGTATTCCGAAGAGAATAATTATCACAGTTATCTGAAAGTCGCAGATTACCCGAATACGATTTTGGGACACATACTGCTAAAAAACCAGGATGAAAAACCTTCAAATCTTGCCAAAGAAGTATGGCCAACTATAAAAAATTTGGCAATCGCCAAAAACAGAGCCCGAATTACCGAGCTTGAGCAAGCATTGAGTTCCGGAAATTATCTGAGCGACATCAACGAGATATGGACAGCCGTACAGGAAGGACGCGGAAGAACTATTTTCGTAGAGGAAGGCTATTATCAGGCAGTCAGAAATGACAACGGGACCCTCTCCCCTATCGAATCAAAAGACATCTCATCCAAAGACGACATCAACGATATTGTTGATGATATGATTGAATACAATCTAAAATACGGCGGAGATGTCGTGTTCTTAGACAAAGGGAGTCTGGAAAAGTTTAATAAACTGGCTTTAGTCACGAGATACTAAAAGCATAGACTCCTATAAAATAAGGCTCTCCGCTCAGGAGGGCCTTATTTTTTTAGAACAATCCAGTTTTATATGAGCTGGATTCAAGTCACAAATGCAACTTTTTTATTAAACAATAATTTATCCATTAC
>CAZZEH010000046.1:0-16679 GCA_964653095.1 uncultured Chitinophagales bacterium | reverse complement strand
AAAATAAATCCTCTTTCTCCATCACAAAAAGTTGCATTTACTAGTTGAATTCAGGCAGTAAACAGTTGGTGCAATAATAAAAATACTCCTATATTTGGCTTATGAATAGTTAGACACCTGTCTAACAGTTTTTCATAGTGGGGGTTATGAGGGATATCGCAAGATATCCCTTTTTTGATGTGTGTTCGAAGTGTGTTTCTGAGAGCATTTTATTTCTGCTTTATTCCAAATCATCCTTTTCCCATTCCATCGTTCTTTTCACCGCTTTTTTCCAGCCTTTCAACAGCTTTGCCCTGACACTATCCTCCATTTCAGATTTAAATACCGATTCTATATTATCTGATTGCACAATAGATGTTTTGGAATAAAAACCGACTGCCATTCCTGCAAGATATGCTGCCCCAAGTGCGGTGGTTTCAATGACAGAAGGTCTGTGCACCTCTGCATTCAGAATGTCCGACTGAAATTGCATTAAAAGGTTATTTGCTGACGCGCCTCCATCTACTTTCAGTGCTTTCAGTTCGATTTGGGCATCCCGTTCCATCGCATGCAGCAAATCTGAGCTCTGATAGGCCAATGATTCTAATGTCGCCCGAATCAAATGGGCTTTGCTGCTCCCCCGCGTCAGTCCAAAAATTGCTCCTCTCGCATACATATCCCAATACGGAGCACCAAGCCCCGCAAACGCCGGCACTACATAAACTCCTCCTGTATCAGATACTTTAGAAGCAAAAAATTCAGAATCAGATGCACTGTCTAAAATTTTCAGACCATCCCGAAGCCACTGAATTGCAGCACCTGCAATAAACACACTTCCTTCAAGTGCATATTCTACCTTTCCGTCTATCCCCCAGGCTATCGTAGTAAGAAGTCCATGTCCGGATTTTACAGGAGTTTCACCGGTATTCATCAGCATAAAACAACCTGTACCATACGTATTTTTAGCCATTCCCGGCTCAAAGCATGCCTGTCCAAACAATGCACTTTGCTGATCTCCTGCAATCCCCGACACGGGAATCATCACACCGAGAAACACATCCGGATGAGTATGTCCGACAATGCCAGAGGAAGAAACCACTTCCGGTAAGACAGAAGAAGGCACGTCCAATATCTCCAGCAGTTTTTTGTCCCATTTCAATTCATGTATATTGTACATTAATGTTCTCGAAGCATTGCTGTAATCCGTGGCATGTACTGCGCCATTTGTCAGATTCCATATCAGCCAGGAATCAATCGTTCCGAAACAAAGCTTTCCCTGTTTGGCTTTTTCTCTTGCGCCTTCGACATGATTTAAAATCCAATTCACTTTAGTCCCTGAAAAATATGCATCTACTACAAGGCCTGTGGTCTCCCGGATAAATGTCTCATGTCCTTTATCTTTGAGAAGGTCACAAAAACCTGCCGTTCTGCGATCCTGCCAAACTATGGCATTATATATCGGCTGACCGGTATGCCTGTCCCAAACCACTGTCGTTTCTCTCTGATTGGTAATCCCTATTGCACAAATCTGCTCCGGTTTAATTCCCGCTATTGCCACGACTTCTTTTGCGACAGCTAACTGAGTCTGCCAAATTTCCACCGCATCGTGTTCTACCCAGCCCGGCTTTGGGAAAAACTGAGTAAATTCCTTTTGAGCTGTTACAGTTATCTGACCTTCTTTATTAAATAATATTGCACGGGAACTGGTGGTACCCTGATCCAATGCCAAAACGTATTGATTTGCCATATTTTCTCTAAATTAAAGCCTCAAAATAAAAAACTCCTTTTGAATGAGTGCATTTAAAAGTGTATTAAAAAATAAATGGCTGAAAATCAGCTTTGTGTTTTTCGCTTTGACTCTCGGGTTATTTATTATTACACCGTCTGAAACCAGTGCTTTTATCTACGGAGAGAAAATTTATCCTTTTATTCGTTCAGCTCTAAATACTACTCTTGGCAAGTTGCCATTTCCTGCTTTTTACATCGTCCTGCCTCTTTTGATATTTTTTCTGATATACGTACTGGCACGACAGGTTATTCGGAAAAAATTTATCGCAGCTTTCTTTTATACTCTGGGATATCTGCTCGGGGTAATCTCGTTATTCTTTTGGATTTGGGGCTTTCACTACAACAGTCCTGTATGGATACCCCAACCGGATATGCATGAATACAAGATTACAAAAGATATGCTGCTTCAAACTTTTGATCGGACACTTCGATACAGAGAACAGCTTCATACAGACAGCATTTCGCCGCAATGGGATCCGGCAATCATTCGATTAGTGGAAGATTCCGGCAGAATATGGTTAGATGGTATCGGCCATTTATTGGATCAAAAAAAATCTGTCGCCTCAACTTCCATAAGGACGTGGCCTAAAGGCACTCTCCTTCGATGGGGTATTTCGGGGATGTATTTCCCATTTAGTGGAGAAGCAACTTTGGACAAAGGACTCCACGGAATTCGATTTCCAAGTACCGCACTTCACGAGTGGAGTCACAGCATGGGCTATACCAATGAAGGAGACTGCAATCTGCTCGCATATCTTGCCGCACAGTCCAGCACAAATATTTTTATTCGCTATTCAGCAGAAATAGAACGTCTGAGAGAAGAACTCTACTTCACTGCCATGCAAAATCAGGACTTATATCAGGAGATTATTGACTCCATTCCTGCAATTGTCCAAAACGACCTTCAGAATATTCGTACTCATCACGCCAAATACAGAGGGCTTATCAGCGATATCGGAAACTGGGCAAATGATCAGTATCTCAAAACTTTAAGCGGAGAAAACGGTATAGACGAATACTGGCTTTGGGTCATTAAATTACATTTGCTTGAAGAAAAACTTCATGTACAACAATATAACACCAACTCTTTCACTCTGAACCGTGTCCGCTTATGGTGAATCAACCACCGACAAAGTCCCCCTGTACTGTGTCCGCCTATAGAGGAAGAGTCTCAAACAATCCTGCCCCTGAAGTGCTTTTTGTTCTGAATTTTTGTTTATTAGTTTTTGCGATATCATCAGTCGATTAGACAGAAATCACTCCATATTCTTTTGCATAAACTCCTGTAACTTTGCACGGGTCATGTGGTCATTCTCTAAAGTTTTGATTACCTGATTGAGATGTTCTATCTCCCATCCCGCTTCGACAGCCGCCATTTCAATCTGAGTATTGGCAACAGACTGAATAGAATCTATCTGTACAGACAATTGTCGAATTACAGAGATTTCCTCCTCCTCTCCTTCCGGCTCATTCTCATTTGCAATGACTTCCATTACTTCCTTATATCGAAACAGATTAATTCCGGTTCGCGCAAAAAGAGTATTGATTTGCTCCATTCCTTTCTGACTGATTTCGGACAGCACCGGAAAAAATGATGCAAATTTTGATAAATCGTCGTCACTTATCTGTAGTTCAGACTGTTCCTGTTCGTCATGGTCATCATGAGCAAAAGAAATACTCATCCCCAGAAATACAACGGTCGGGAAAACGAGTATAAAAAAAATATTTTTCATTTTGAATATCGGTTATTCACAAATTTAATGGTTTAAAAATATTATTGAGATATAATTTCACGGGCTATAGTCAGACCAATAGACAGACAGGAAGTAGCCGCCGGAGAAGGCGCATTGCACACGTGAATCATTCCCGGTGTTTTTAAAATCAGGAAATCATCCAGTAATGTACCATCCTTTCCTACTGCCTGAGCCCGAACTCCTGTTCCTGCCGGTTCCAAATCACTTTCAGTAACTGATGGCATCAGAGATTGTACTGCTTTCGTAAAAACTTTTAAAGACATGGCTTTTCGCCATTCGGAATAGCCAATATTTTTAAAATGATAAAAAAGTTTCCAGGTGCCTGTATATGAAAAAATATTCCAAATATCTTTCAGACTGTACTCTCCTCTCTGATAACCTTCTTTTTTCAAAGCCAATACTGCATTGGGTCCTGCTGACACATCACCGTTCCACATTCTGGTCAGATGCACACCCAAGAAAGGCAGTTTAGGATTCGGTACAGGATAAACCAGTCCGTTGATTTTTTGTGCAGCATTTCCTTTCAGCCTAAAATATTCACCTCTGAACGGAATAATACGGTGTTCTAATTTCGCACCTGCCTTTCGGGCTATATCATCCGACTGCAATCCGGCACAGTTTACAGAAAAGTCTGCCCGAATAGTTTGCCCTGAAGTTTTTATGATCAGTTTATCATTCTGATTATCAATAGACTGAACACTTTCACCAAAAATAAACTTTATGTCTTTGGCTTCCAATACTTCCTTTAATTTACTTCCAAAATCGAAGAAATTTATTATTCCGGTTTGCGGTACCCAAAGTGCCTGTACTGCATGGATAGCAGGTTCTCTTTCCCGCATTTCGTTTTGAGTCAGTATCTTCACGCCCTCCAATCCGTTTATGCGGGCTCTCTCATAAAGTGTGTCTAACTGAGCTTGTTCTTCCACATTGACAGCCGCAATCAATTTACCGGTAATTTTATAGCCTATCTGATATTTTTCACAGAACTCGATAAGATAGTGATATCCCTGAATACAGTTTTTAGCTTTCAGACTGCCCGGTTTGTAATAAATTCCTGAATGTATCACCCCGCTGTTGTGACTGCTCTGATGTCTGACAGGTCCGCTTTCCTTATCTATCACTGTAATATCTGCTTCGGGCATCAGCTCATTAATTCTGTATGCCGTGGCTAATCCTACGAGTCCTGCTCCTATAATGACTATCTTCATCAGCTATTCAAAATCAGGATAAAGCAGATATTTTTTTCTTATTTTTTTGAATTGCTCCAAATCATCAGACCAGCTTTGCCTGATTTCATCCTCCTTCCAACCTGCTTTTATCTGAGTACTCAATTCATCCGTTCCGGCTAATTTTGAAAAAAAGTTAGTGAAAAAACTTTGTCCCTTGTACGAATGATAGGCCTCCAAAATCGGTTGTAAAGAAAATTTGAAATTCCTTAGCTCCTCTATCGAGAGTTGTGTATATGATTTCCCGTAAGACTGCTTGCCCAGCAAAGGAGGATTTTTCGCTCCCGCCATACTCTCCGGTACAAATACTGTGTCTTTCGTATCGGACAGAGGATGTCCCCATAGCTGAAACTGCTGATTCGTCCCCCGACCTACACTGAATGGAGTACCCTCAAAAAAACAAAGAGACGGATACAGATAAATTGAACGCATATTGGGTAAATTAGGCGACGGCGCTACCGGCAAATCATAAAAAACTGTATGGTCGTAATTTTCTGCTTTTATCACGGTCAAATCACACTGCACCTCATTATTCAGCCATTTTTCGCCATTAAGCATTAAGGCGTATTCTCCCACCGTCATACCGTGCACGACGGGTATGGCCTGCATTCCCACAAACGAACGGTGTGATTTTTTTAAGACCGGGCCATCCACATAATGTCCATTGGGATTGGGTCGGTCCAGCACAATCACTTTCTTATTCTGTTCTGCTGCGGCTTCCATGACATACTCCAAGGTAGAAATGTACGTATAGAATCTGGTTCCCACATCCTGAATATCAAAAATCAGTACATCAATATTTTGCAATTGTGCCGTAGAAGGTTTTTTATTGTTTCCATATATAGAGAAAATAGGAATCCCTGTCTTTAAGTCTTTTTCATTGCTGATTTGGGCTCCCGCATCTGCCTCGCCTCTGACTCCGTGTTCAGGTGCAAAAGCTGCCGAGATATTAACCCCAAGCTGATTTAAAGTGTCAATCAGCAGGGTCGTTCCCACGACAGAAGTCTGATTTATTATCAGTCCTACCCGCTTGCCTTCTATAAGCGGCAGCCATTCGTTCATACGCTCTGCCCCTACAATTATCTTCCTGTTGGTCTTCACATAGTTTTCAGTCAGGCTCTCCTGCTCTGACATACAAAAAGCTGTCAGGGGTGAAAGTCCAATAAATAAGCAAAACAAGGCGTTGAAAATATTTATCTTGCAAAACATTCTTTGTAGTTTAATTTTTTAAAAATAAACTTTTTTGAACACATCCTGGTATATCGCCAAGCAGACATCCGGTGGAAGTAAAAATTCTTTCTCCAGATTTATTGTTCGTATTGCTATTGCCGCCAATGCTCTGAGTGTGGCAGTAATGGTTACTGCACTCTGCATGACTCACGGCTTCACGGCAAAGATCAAAGAGCGTGTCTTTGGCTTTTGGGGACATGTACAGATCAGGCATTTTCAAAACAATGAATCTTATGAAGAAACACCTATCACAGAAAGTGCCAATCTTATAGAAGAAATAGAAAAAATAAATGGAGTCAGACATATCTCTCCTTACATTCACAAAGCCGGAATCAGTAAAACCAAAACTGCTATGGAAGGTATTGTCCTAAAAGGCGTAAGCGAGGGCTATGACTGGGCTTTTCTGAATGAATACATCCGTTTGGGTCGTGCTCCTCATATTAGTTCAGACAGTATATCGAGGGAGATTTTGATTTCGACCAATACCTCAAGGCGTTTGGAAACAGAAGTTGGAGATGCTTTAATCATTTATTTTCTTCCAAAAGACGGAGGGCGGCCAATAGGCCGAAGGTTTTCTGTTTCCGGTCTTTATCACACGGGTTTAGAAGAATACGATTTGAGATTTGCCTTGGGTGACATACGCGTATTGCAGGAGCTAAACGAATGGGATGAAAATATGTACAGCGGATATGAAGTTCGGGTAAATGACTTAGAAAAACTGAGAAATATTACAAGAAGCATATATGATGCTTTACCTCCTGAGCTGAATGCAGAAAATATCCGGGATGCACAGCCCAATATCTTTGATTGGCTGGATTTACTAATTAAAAACGAAGTTTTCGCACTCGTTTTGATGATGATAGTGGCCATATTAAATATGACTACTGCACTCATGATTTTAATTTTGGACCGTACGAGAATGATTGGAATTCTCAAGGCCTTGGGTGCTGCAAATGCCGGAATAAGGAAAATATTTATTTATCAGGCTATGATTATTTTGTCCGCAGGTCTGTTTTTGGGAAATACTATCGGACTTGGCATTTGCTGGCTGCAAAAAACTTTTGGTTTCATCAAGTTGGATGAAGCTTCGTATTATTTTACTGAAGTACCTGTTAAATTTGACTGGGTCGGAATAATTGGAGTCAATATTGTCACCGTTTTTATTACATTAATTGTTCTCCTGCTCCCGACCATGATTATTGCCAAAATTTCACCGGTCAAAGCTATTCGATACGATTAAGGTATAAAGGTTATTTCAGCTTCCTGTAATAAGCATTCACAAAACTGACTACCTGGTCAAAAATGGGCTTGGTAAATTCTATAAACAAATCCTGATGTGGAGGCGGCATCACAGGTTCTGTCACAGTCATTCTGTACTGTTCTGAACTTAAGGCTCTTTCATCTCCTCTGAACGTTGCCCATTCATTAAACCATACAAACTGTCCCGGAAAGTTTTTGTGTTCCTGTACCCGATTATTGGATGCGTTGATAAACTGAGCAGACAGTACACCTTCGGACATTACTTCTCTCCTGTATGTAATCATACTGGCTTTTACAGTCCCGTAAACATTGTGGCTTACCCTTTCAATTGTGGTGGTTCCTACCAAAACACTGTCTCTGCTGACCTCATACGCATCTCTGCTTTCTCTCATATTTCCTATTGAGAAATCTTCAAAATTTAATATCAGATATTGATTGGGGTAATCCAGTTTTTCATTTTTCGCTTCTTCGTAGGTATAAAAACGTACAAATTTATTTTGAGTGACCCGTCCGATTTGTGCCATCAGATTGTCGTAAAAAAAATCCGCACTTAACTGATATTTTAGCGGTATGACAGGTTTTTGTACAACTACTTTGAACGTGGCTTCGTACAGTGCCTGCTGAATTTTGTCCAGGACATCCCGATAGCCTTCTACATAGTCATTCACTCTGAGAAAACTGTAATAAGCATCCCGTGCGGATTGAAATGTATTTAAATTTAAAAGTCTGACCCCTTCTTCATAAGCTTCTTCTGCCGCCATTGGCAATAGTCTGCTAATTTCACTTCCGTACTGCTCAGGATTGGGAATAAGTTCCAAAGCTTTGGGACTGTGATAAATAGCTTCTGACATATTATCCAATGCGAAATATTCATCGAGAATGACCGCATATTTATTGGTCTGATTGGACTCCAATGCCTTGTTTATAATGCGGTGGCTATTCGATTTGGCCAAAGGATACGCCTGAAGCAGAGCCTCCTGCGACTTTTTATTGTTCGGACTGGTACGAAGATGTTCTACTGCCATCATCACAGCTTTATAATAATCCCCGCGCTGAAGAGCTTTTTTGCTGGTCATACACGCCGGAAACACTGTCATAACTATCATCAGGTACAAAACTGTTCGTGATTTTTTCATGTAGCTCATTTTCATAAAAGATAAATTTATCAAACCAGTATTAAACCTTTGCTTTAAACTTCAACAATTTTAAATTGAAAGGCAATTTTAATACCAAAATGAAATTTACAGCTTTTTAAGTGCTTTGTCAATATTCTTGTTAAAAAGACTGAAACCTGTAACATCACTCTGATAATCTGCGTTAAGAAAACATTAAGCAACTTAAATTTTTTGACCATGAACCGCAAAATTATAGACAAAAGTGAATTAGGTACAATTAAAACAGCTTCTGTCAACAGGCCATCCGGTGAGGCAGTACCAATACCAACAATGATTAATCGTCTGCAAAAGTTAGCAAACAGAGCTATGCTTCTCGGAAACGGGGCCAAATCAAAAGTCAAAATAGTCTTCCTGACATTAGATGGCATTCGCGAAGTACATACTACGGTCTGGGCGGCTACCAAGGATTATATTTTGCTGAAAGGGGGTCGATTTATTCCAATTGATGCCATTATCGATATACATGAATAGTTCATTCAGAATTTTTATTCAAATCTCAGAGCCTCTATCGGATTAAGCTTAGACGCTTTTACTGCCGGGTAAATACCTGAAATCAATCCGACAATAAAACAGAAAGTAACACCAAGTGCTATCCATAACCAGGGGATTATGAAAGCACCGCCGATAATCAGCGATACTATATTCCCGATTATAATTCCCAGTACTATTCCAAGTGCACCTCCCAACTGGCATATCACGATGGCTTCTATCAAAAACTGCTGAAGAATGTTCCGGCTCTTTGCGCCAATAGCTTTAAGTGTCCCTATTTCTCTTGTGCGCTCTGTCACCGAGACGAGCATGATATTCATCAGTCCGACTGCAGCTCCAAAAAGTGTAATCAACCCGATTACAAAACCTCCGATTGTCGCATAAGACAAATTTTCATTGAGCAGTTCTGAGATGCTGTCACTTTTCATGATGTCAAAATTATTTTCATCACTTGGTCTCAGCTTACGCGCCAGCCGCATCACACTTACAGCTTCCAGTATGACTCCTTCCAACTGCTCATGATCTAATGCTTTTACTCCGAGAATATAACTGTTAATCGAATAAAATCTTCTGCTGTTATTCAATGGAATCAAAACAAAATTGTCATTAGTAATCATACTGGTACCTTTTGATTCAAAAATGCCAATTACTTTATATCTTCTTCCGTCGAGAATGATGTTTTCGTCCACCCCATTTAATGATGACCCAAAAAGTTTTATTGCCACGTCATATCCAAGTACACACACATTGGAACCTGAATTCATCTCACTGACCGAGAAATTCCTGCCTTTCATAAAAGTATAACCATCCACCTCGGGATATCGGTCGTCCACTCCCATCACAGCAACATTCGGATTGGTTTCTTCCTGTTTATATTTCAGTATTCCCGTACCACTTCCCACAGACTGAATATTAGTCGGGTGTTTATCATTAAAAAGCTCTTTGAATTTAAGTGCCTCCTGATACGTAATATTTCGATACTCTATTGTTTTCTGTTTCTTTTTTCCTATTTGGATAGCAAGACCTCTGTTTCTGATTTTGAAGGTATTGGCTCCCATACTGCTAAAATCTTTGCTGATATAACTTTTCAACCCGTCAATAGCTGTCAGAATCCCTACAAGCGACATGATTCCAAAACCAATAATACAACATGTAATAATCGTTTGCACCCCATTCTGTCTGATTGAGTTAAAGGCAAGTTTTATTACTTCGAGAATATTCATGGCTTACCGACAAAAGTACAAAACTGTTATCGCTAATTTCCTGATAAAAGGTTTTTTGTAGAATCTAATTTATCCCGGGGTCAAGAGCTGATTTTTTACAGGAGCAGTCCGCAAGTTCCTTAAAAGGTATGGTATCGGAAATAGAATTATGTATAAACTTTTTTACTATTTCACCATTCTGTACTACGAAAACTCCCGGCATCTGAAAAGGGTCTTCATTTTTAAAAGTAGATATACCGAGCTTGATTATTTTACCTTTTAGAAATAAATTCACCAGACTTTTCAGACCAAATATTTGAGAAAAGCGTCCGCGCTGCAACTGAAATCCCTTGTACAGCATCAGCTCGGGGTCACTGACAGAATCTATATCTTTTAAATGGTATTTGTCAAAAAAGTGTTGTGCTTCGTCCTCTTCTAACTGGTGAATAAGCACAATGCGAACACCTTGTTTTTCAATACTTTCTTTGTTCTTATACAGTTCCTGAAGGGTTTCTCTGCAAAAGGCACAGCCAAAATATCTTAAAAACACAAACATAACAGGTTGTTCTTCAGTCATCTCAAGCAATATTTCGCCTTTATCGGTCTGTCTGGAGGACAATAAGTCCTGTATATTTTCTCCTGAAAATCTTATAATTTCTTCATCTAAAAGATATTCATGTATATAGGCATTATAAAGAATAAGAGCAAAAGGAATCCACCAGATAATATCATTGGTAATATTCATTTTAAGCACAGATGGCGGCAAGTCGCCCTGCAAAAAATAAAAGAAGAAACCTATTGGAGTCAATACTTTCCCTATCAGCCCTATCAGCACAATAGCCCAATGCCTGAGGGGATTTCCGTGTGCAATCAGGTATCCTACTCCCATCGAAATAGAATACACTCCAAAAAACTGCCACAGTTGAAGGTAATTCGGCGTTTCAATATTTCCGAGATTAAACCAGAATTTTGGAAAAAACACAACAGATGCTCCCCAAAGGATACTGTAAACCCCTGAGACGAACAAAACTGCTTTCATCCATTGACTGTTTCTGGCTGATATTAACCTCATTGCACTTAATACCTCTATAACCAAACAAATAGAATAAAAGTTCAATAAAAATTAAGCTCGGAATATGTTCGGTTCTTCTTTTATAAAAAATTGTACGACGCAGACGTACCTGCCTCGGAAGATAAATTGAAAATTACCGAATAAGCAGTACTCCGCCTTTATCGTTTTTCAGGGAGCCATCCGGCAGCCTGACCGAATAATAATAGGTGTAATAATCAGCGGGAGCCTCTTCTTCTTTAAAAGTGCCGTTCCAGCCAAAATTTTTGTCATTCACACGTGAGTCTTCTGTTTTAAACATGGAGACTCCCCAACGATTAAATACTTCAAAAGTCACTACTTCCACTTCATCCGAATTAGACAAAATATAGAGTACGTCATTCAGTCCGTCCTTGTTGGGCGTAAATGCATTGGGAACAGAAACATTCAGTTTTGCCACAACTTCCACAAACACACCGGCTGCTCCAAAACAGCCATAAATATTTGTCACAGTCAAGGTATATTCCGTATTTACAGACGGACTCGCAACAGTAACGGGGCAATCCGTACAGGACAGCCCTTCTGCCGGAGACCACTGATAAACAGTTTCGCCCTGATCAAACGCAATCCCCAAAATATCTTCAGCCTGCAACTGCACGGTGCTGCCCTCCGTTACTGTTGCCATTTCGGGCATAGAAACTTCAACATTGGGCAATTTATCAATCTCAACTTGTTGGGAAAAGTCACAATGATTGGCGTCTTCAATTTCAATCAAATATTCTCCCTCCGATAAATCGTAGATATGCTCATCTGAAATTTCGCCATCTATTTTTACTTTAATCGGCCACTGACCGGAAACATTCTGAATTAAGATTTCACCTTTTTCTGTTCCGTCGCAGCTTATGGGCTTCACTTCTATTTCTGCAGCAAGTTTCGGATATATTTTAACTTCAACTTTCTTATCTCCCAATGCACAGTCTGTCTGTGTGGACTTTATCCGGTATTGTGCGATCTGCATCTCACCGCTGCTGTTTTCAGGAGTCTGAACAATATTTTTTACATAACCACTTCCGTTTGAAAGACCGGTTATTCCTTCGGGTGCCGTAACTTCCCATGCATAGTTTCCTTCCGATTTAAACTCAATTTCTATTGGAGTACCCGAACATGCCGATTCAGGAGCAGTTACTTCTATATTTTCATTGCCGCACTGAATATGCAAAGTTGCTCCTGCTGCAATAACTTCATCGCACACGGTTTCATCTGAAGGGGTCACATAAGCTTTAAAATAAACAGTCTTTCCGCAAAGTGATTCGTCCGTTATGTCAAAATTTGTACTGAAAGTTGAAACCGGTTTGTTATAATGATTCAAATCCGGCGTCTGGCACGGATTATCCGAAGTATTGACCTGTATGGCACCATTTGCTACACTTGCATATTCAAAATCCAAATCTACCACATACTCCCCTTCTTCATTTTGAATCCCCACAAGTGTATAATTCAAAGAGTCTTTACACTTATTGCATCCTTTGAGTGCAAGCATATTATCTCTTGTTTTGTTCGGACTGTTAGCATTGCTCAGTACATTGGTAAAAGCCCCCATAGTTCTTTTACAGCTGCTCTGCATGACATAAACATCTCTCCCGGAATTACAGAGTGAAGTATTATCATAATCAAAAGTCACTTCTGAACTTGTATAAAAAATAACGAGCGCATCGGGCGGTATAAAATCACCCGGGCCTGCTGCATAAAGACTTTCATTGTTGCATACTCCCTGTTTAAGCCTGTTCATAAATGCTTCTGCAGGTCTTTGAATCATGCAGGGATTACTGCCCACATTAATGTGATTATTCTGATTAGGCGGATTGCCCGAATCACCTGTATTAGTTAGGCTGTTAAAGCTAAACTGCAAATCATCGGCAAAGAATCCGCTGCCGGAATGAAATATAAAAAATTCGTTGTCCGGTTCAGAACCGTTCCCGTTACAGCTGTTAATCATAATCATCAATAAATCCGGACACACTGTCGGGCAGGCTTGCTGAAAATGCTTAGGCAAATCCGTTTCAAATAGTAATGTACCTTCCGTTCTCGGATCAAACTCAGGGTTTTTATCATACAGCCACTTAATTGTCCCTTCTGATGGCAACTGTATGCCGCTCACCTCCAACGAAACCTGTCCGGGAGCGCATACCGTCGCCTCTGTATCTCCGTTCACTCCAAGGTCAAAAATTTTCGGGCATTGGGCATTCGCTGTCTGTACGGTTCCTGTACTGGCTACTATCCATAAAAGCGCAAAGAAATATTCTTTCATCTTACAGTTTCTGATGAGTTTAAAAATTGGTTAAACAAATTTATATTGTTTTACTCAGATATCAATATGGTCTTTACATTACAGAACGACCTAATGCCTTCTTTGGACAATTCTCTGCCATATCCACTGTGTTTCACACCTCCAAACGGCAGCCTGGGATCTGAACGCACGGCCTCATTGATAAAAACCATGCCGGACTCCACTAACTCCCGACCTATCTTTTCTGCATATTCTGTGTCTTCGCTGAATATTGCTGCTCCCAAACCGTAAGAAGACTGATTGGCAAGCATAATCGCATCCACCTCATCTTCTGCTTTGATTACAGCCGCCACAGGACCAAACAATTCTTCATCAAATGCCGGCATGCCCGGTCTGACCTCTGTAAGCACGGTAGCAGAATAATAAGCTCCCGGATTGTTGGCCTTATATCCTCCAAGCCGAATCTTGGCTCCTAATTCTATGGAATCTTTTACCTGTTGATGCAGTCTGTCTCTGTGTCTGATACTCGCCAACGGCCCTATATCTGTTCTGTCTGCCAATGGTGAGCCTAAAGACAGGTGGCTCATTTTTTCAATAAACTTGCGGACAAACTCATCATAGATTTTCTCTACTACTATAAACCTTTTAGCAGCGATACAACTTTGTCCAGAGTTTACAATTCTTGCATTGATACAGGTTTGAACTGCATGTGAAATATTTGCATCTCTCAACACAATATACGGATCACTTCCTCCCAGTTCCAACACTGTACGCTTAAGATACTTTCCGGACCAGGACGCTATCATTCTTCCTATTCGGGTACTCCCTGTAAACGTAACTGCCTGAACCGAAGGATGGGCAATACAATATTCTGTCAGGCTGTCCTCAACCAGCAAAGTCTGAAAAACTCCCTGCGGTGCGTCGGCTTTCAAAAAGATATTTTCAATTTCCACCGCACACTCCGGTACTAAGAGAGAATGTCTCAATAGTACGGTATTCCCCGCCATAATTGCCGGCACAGCACACCTGAACACCTGCCAAAAAGGATAGTTCCACGGCATCACCGCCAGTACTGCTCCCAATGGGCGATAACAATAGTAACTCTTCCTGGCTTCAGTCTCTACAATTTTATCGGCAAGATAACTTTCGGCATGTTCAGCAAAATATCGACAGAGCCAAATACACTTTTCGATTTCAGCGACTCCATCCCTGTAAAGCTTACCTATCTCTTCTGCCATAACCCTGGCAAGATGTTTTTTATCTTTTTCAAGAACATCTGCAACCCGATTAATGAGAGCACTTCTTTCAGGAAACGAGCTTCTGCTCCAAAGTTCGAATGCTTTTTCACTGATATCCAAAACCTCCTCTAACTTTTCCTCAGAGAAAGCTTCATGTGTATAGGCTACATCGCCCGTTAGCGGATTTATGGACTGAATCAACATTTGATTTTTCACATTACACCTTATGACTTACGGTGATCTATTTCATCTCTAATTTTAGCGGCCTTCTCGTACTCTTCTCTTTCGAGTGCCACCATGAGCATTTTTTCCAAATCATCCAAAGATATAGCTGAAAGTTCTGCTTCGGAATAACTCACCTGATCGGGCATTTTCTTTTCATCCGGGTTCTCATAATCCAATACTGCACTCTCTTGCGGTTCTTCATCTTCTTCCAGGATATTCATCTCTACACCTGCTGCGTCCATGATAGGGGCATAGGTATAGATAGGACAGTTAAACCTTAGCGCCATTGCAATGGCATCAGAAGTACGGGAGTCAATAATTTCAGAAATACCATTTCGCTCACAAATCAACTGGGAAAAGAATATTCCTTCATAAAACCGGCTGATAACCACTTCTTTCAGCACTATATCAAAGGTATCCATTACGCTTTTTGCCATATCATGCGTCAAGGGTCTTCCGGGTTTCATTTTCTCCATTGCTATCACAATGGACTGTGCTTCTGCTCCGCCAATCACAATAGGCAAGCGCCGCGTACCCTCCAATTCTCCCATAACTACCACAAACGAGTTGCTTTGTGTCACACTCGTCGTAATAGTATCTACATCCAAAAGTATTTTATTTGCCATTCCAGTCCACAAGATAAAGGGATTAAAAGAAAAATTAAATTTAAGAAACTTTAAAAACAATTTCTGTGAGAAAAGCTGTTAAAAAAACGAGATGCACGTCTTTAATCTCTACAGAATATATTTTTATTGCCTGTTATTGTTTAACTTAGAAAAGTATATTGAACAACAAAATATTATGAGCAAATATTTTTTATTGTTTAAGAGTATATGCTAATAGATATGTGCTGATTTCAAGTAATAAGTAATCGTAGGTGTATCATTATACTTAAACTCTTAAATTTTCAGTAATGAAATCATTTTACAAATTTTTATTACTCTTTGTTTTGTCGGCAGGGCTGACGAAAGCCAATGAGCCGCAACCCAAAATCACTCCTGAGGAATTGGGGTACACTACTACGGCACACATTACCTACTTTGAACAGATAGATGATGATTATCTGGGGTTGATAGTGGAGTATGTGAAGGAGAACGGCTATGGAGCTACAGCAAGTTGGGTGTACAATCTGAAAACTAAGGAGGCAAAAAATATTACTTATACGAATGAAGAAGGAGAGTATAATATTGAAGCTTCTGAATATCATGCGAAGCTCTCTCAACATGGGCTTCGATATTTTTTGAGAGATGGGGACTGGATTTATACCCTTGTAAGCGGATATGACAATGATGATGCTGGTAAACACAGGTCTTTCCTGATAGGTACTCATCTGAAAACAGGTCAGCAAAAGGCTCAAATCTTTAACATAGATTGTTTAGGTTTTGCTGGTTTTATTCATTCATCTGGTAAAAATTTCCTATTAGAGACAGAGGGTTGTGGAAAAGCACTCAGTACTTCTGTATTTAATGACTCCACGTTGACGGAAGTGTGGTCAGTACAAGATTTTGGATGGGAATCATTTCTCAATTATGAGACTCAAAGACCCTTTTATCACAAAGGGAAAATCTATCTCTCGGCACAAGACCAATTGTATGTTTTCAATACTTCGGATTACAAGGTGGACACCATCATTGAAGACACGAGGGATGCCGATGGAGTAACAGAGGAATGTGTATCCGTACCGACCCAATATTTTGCATACGGTGACGATGTGTATATTGTATATAGCGATGTCAAACCATTTGTTTATTATGTAATAAATATGGTTACAAATTTCG
>CAZZEH010000045.1:0-17020 GCA_964653095.1 uncultured Chitinophagales bacterium | reverse complement strand
CGCTCCGGCATTCGCAACAGATGCAGGTGTACAGAGTTTCACCGTCATCTCATCATATTTGCTGCCACACTCATTGCTGACCGTCCAGCGCAGGACATAGGTCTTACCGTACACACCGCTAAAAGTACTGCTCGGATTAGAAGCATCGCTCAGACTACCGCCCGTACCGCTCACAATCGTCCATACGCCTGTACCCACGCTTGGAGTCTCGGCAGACAGAGTGGTAGTAGTTCCCGATACTTGTAACTGGTCGGCTCCGGCATTGGCAGCAGATGGGGGCGGACAGTTCCGTCCGGTACCACAAAGTCGCCTCCTTCTATCCACGCAGACTGGTCAAATATGCTGCCGTCAGCAGACATATTGCAAACAGAAACAATCTTCCAGTTATATTGTCCGTCCGGTAAATCTTTGACCATCCACTCAGATGGTACACTTGTATAGGCTCTGACATTTCCGGTGTTTTTATCTGTCACGATAAAGGCATGCACATTAGAACCCTCAGTACCCGACCAGGAAAACGTGACGTTATAACCCCAAACCGATGTCTGTAAATTTTGAGGTGTCCCACAATCGGCATACAACCGAATGGGTAAACATAAAATAACTAATAAACAAGCGAAGCGATATATCTTTTTCATTTATGTAGATTTAAAAAACACCGATAAGCCTGATTTTCAGTCGTAATCAAGTGTTCCACAAATGTACAATGGAGATATATTAAAAAAAATAGCCAAAATGGCTATTTTTTTGGAGGCGTGGGCAGACATTGGACACCACATCCACTACGAACGCAACACAGTGGAAGCATACTTGAGCTGCACGATATAGTGCCGCAATTTCAGGAAATAAAAAAACTAGTGAAGATTATAAAGTACATTTTCATTAAATATTGTCTATTTTGAAATAGCTTACTAATTTAAAACTAAATATTATGGCAAACAATGAAATTCAGGGACCGCAGGCGTTAGGTCCGTTGACCCCTTTGGTGGGAGAATGGGAAGGAAATGTAGGAATAGATGTGTCTTATCACAATGAGGATGACATAGTAGGTAAAACGAGCTATTTTGAAAAAGCCTGGTTCAAACCAATTCCTGCACAAACAAATGGCAAACAAAGCCTTCAGGGTTTAAAATATGGCTCTGTAGCGTGGAGACACGGCGAAGAAGCAATGGATCCGTTTCACGATGAGATTGGATATTTACTTTGGGATAAAGAAAATAAGCAGGTTCTGAGAACAGTAGTTTTTGGACGCGGTGTGGCGATACAGGCCGGTGCTACGGCAGAAGCACGGGATAAAGAGATAAATTTTAAAGCCATATCGGGCGACCCTGCTTACGGAATTCTGCAAAATAAATATTTGATGGAAAATGCGGAACTAAAAAGCTTCGAGAGTACTTTTAAGTTCAATGAAGACGGAACTTTTACGCACTCTTCAGACATCGTTTTGAAACTGACTGCAATGGGTGGGAAAGAAATGCACCATACCGATACCAACACTTTACACAAAGTAAAAAGTTATCATCCGGGAGAAGGACATTAATCCTTTTTAAAATTGTTGTAAACGCAGAAAACTCCGACAGCTCAAAAAGTGAATGGTCGGAGTTTTTTTATTTACAGATGAATTCGGCAAAAGGATATTTTTTGAGTAACGGGAAAGGGAAACAGATTTTTGTAAAACTGCAAAAAATTATAATCAATATATTACAAAGAACAAGTAAACAAAATAATGAAATCAAGTAAACCATTGTTATGAGTTTAAACGTAAAATAACTCTCCAAAATAGGGCGTGGTATTTCCGATAGTTACTGAACTACATTATCAACTCCGATCTGCGGTCGTTGGGGATTGCTTCGCATAGCGCCTGTCTTTGAAAGAAAGAAAAGGCGAGTATAATTTTCCTTGCCTGTGAAAAGTTAGAAAAATAAATAGAAGATAAATACTTTGCGAAAGGCAGCGGATTTCACTACCTTTCGCAAAAAATATAGTTTATGAAGACTGAAATAGCATACAACTATATGGAAGACTGGACAAACAGTCTGCTGGCTAAAGGAAAATATGGATTCAGTCTGACAAGGTTAAGGGAAGACTTGAATGAACAGAGTGATATTGCCTTAAAGTCTGTTTTAAAGCGATTATCAGACAAAGAGAAAATTATTTCTGTCTTTAAAGGGTATTACCTGATTATTCCGCCCGCTTATCAGCGACAGGGAGTACTCCCTGCTCATTTATTTTTAGACGATTTTATGAAGCATCTTCAACGTCCATATTATGTCGCTCTGCTCAATGCCGCCGCCTACCATGGGGCTGCTCATCAGCAACCACAGGAATTTTATGTGATGACTGATTTTCCGGTAATGCGAACAACTCATAAGAAAAGTTTGAAAATCAACTATATCAGCATCCGCAATTTTCCGGCTGATTTTACTGAGAAAATAAAGACCGAAGCCGGCTATTTAAATGTCTCTTCGCCCGTTCTAACCGCCGTAGATTTGGTGCAATTTGAAAAAAGAATAGGTGGACTCAACCGGATAGGCACCTTGCTTAATGAACTCATCGAAAAACTAAAATCTACGGATTTTACAGAGGGTTTTATCCGACAAAGCCAGGCGGTAGTATTGCAAAGATTAGGGTATATATTGGAATATGTATGTGCGGCTCAGGAGTTATCGGATGGCTTATACCAAAATATGACTCATTTGAATATTCCGTTTTATCGGATACCGCTCAAAACTTCAAAACCGACTAAAGGTTATTCGGCTGCCAATAGATGGAAGGTAATTGTAAATACTCCAATAGAAATTGACGAATGATACCGCAGGCCTATATCACTGAATGGAATCAACAGGTTCCGTGGCAATCACCCGAACAGGTAGAACAGGATTTGGTAATTTCCCGTGCATTGGTCGAGCTTTTTTCGGATGAATGGCTAAAACCCAAACTTGCTTTCAGAGGCGGCACCGCATTGCATAAACTTTATTTACAACCTCAGCCTCGCTATTCAGAGGATATAGATTTAGTCCAGCTTTATCCTGAACCCGTCAAAGAAACTATTCAAAAAATTCAATCGGCAATGTCTTTTCTTGGAGACTCAAGAGTAATTCCTAAAAGAAACGGATTTCAGATTATTTATCGTTTCGATTCTGAGATTCCGCCGGTGGTCAATCTGAGATTAAAAATTGAAACCAATACCCGGGAACATTTTACGATAGAAGGTGTACAAGCTTTTCCTTTTGCAGTAAACTCTTCCTGGTTCACTGGAAACTGTAAAGTGAGTACTTATACCATAGAAGAATTACTCGGAACAAAATTGCGGGCTTTGTATCAAAGAAGAAAAGGAAGAGACCTTTTTGATTTATATACCGCACTGAATCAAAAACCAGATTTGAATATAGAAAAGTTGCTGGAATTCTATCGTCTCTATATGGGAAAGTCAACTGAAAATCTGCCTTCTCAAAAAGAATTTCTTTTGAATATGGAAAGAAAAATGCAAGATGATGATTTTCGGGGAGACACCACAGCCCTGCTAAGTCCAACCGTAGTGTATCATCCTGAGGAAGCCTTTGAATTGGTTAAAACAAAATTGATAGAGGAAATCTAAAAATATCAAAACCAAAAAAGCTAATAGAAGTAGCCATACCGATTAAGAAAATTTAGACAGAAAGTGTCGGAGACAAATCCATGTGGCACGGGACATTTCTACGCTTCATAAGATTTACATTCTTAATAACCTCATATTCAGATGTTTTACCGCCATTTCTTACACCTAAAGTTTAATATACGCTAAAGGAATTTGCGGGCAGTCTCCTACTCCATCGCTTCCATCAGCTCGTCAGTCAGTTCCAGCGTATGGAAGACATTTTGCACGTCGTCGTTATCTTCAAACTTTTCCTCCAGTGCCAAAATCTTTTTGGCCTCTTCCAAAGGAAGTACAGTAGTATTGAGCGGTATTCTGACCAAACCGGAATTTTTAACTTCAATACCCATTTTGTCCAATGCATCAGACATGGTACCAAAATCAGAATATTCTGTATAGATAGTTATAAAACCCTCTTCGACTTCCATAGAATCCAGCCCGCTTTCAATCAGTTCAAATTCCAGTTCTTCCGTATCCTGAGAAATTTTCTCAGTCTCTATGGTGAACTCTCCTTTTCTTTCAAATAGGAATTCCACCGAACCATTTTTACCCAAAGCACCGCCATTTTTGGAGAAAATAGCCCTGATGTCGCTGACTGTTCTGTTGAGATTATCTGTTGCACACTCCACAAAGAAAGCAACTCCGTTGGGGCCGTATCCTTCAAACGTAACTTTGTTGTAGGTTCCTGAATCGGCACCCGCCGCTTTCTTAATAGCACGTTCAATATTGTCTTTGGGCATATTGACTCCTTTGGCGTTGGCAATAGCTGCACGAAGTGCCGGATTAAATTCCGGATCAGCACTCCCGCCCTCTTTTACTGCAATGGTAATATCCTTATTCGCTTTAGAGAACAGTTTAGACCTTTTGGTGTCCGCAGCACCCTTTTTCCTCTTAATAGTTGACCATTTACTATGTCCTGCCATATTGTAAAGTTTTATTTAACTCTTGCGTCGGGAAAGTTCAATACTCCCCCACAACTGAAATTTGTACTCAATAAAAGGAATAATGATACAAAATTTTATACAAACAACACATTGCGCCTCACTCAGGATGAATTCAAATAAAAAAGACGGTTGTCAAGAACCGTCTTCCTATAAGTCCTGAATGCTTACTCAGCCAATACAATCTCATGCGGACGGTCATGGATTAGCCTAAATTCTATCAGAGAACGGACAGAAATAATTTTGAGCTGAAACCTTTTAGCTACCTGCAAAAGCTCCGGCAGACGGGCCATACTTCCATCCGGACTGAGAATTTCTACCAATACACCGCCATACGGATATGGGTATCCTGCCAGACGAGCCAAATCCACTGCGGCCTCCGTGTGTCCGGCTCTAACCAACACTCCACCCCTTTTCGCTTTGAGAGGAAACATGTGTCCGGGTCTTCGTAAGTCATCCGGTTTTGTACCCAAATCATTCAACGCTTTTACAGCTTTTGCTCGATCATAAGCAGATATTCCGGTAGAACATCCTCTTCCTTTCAAATCCACTGAAACAGTAAAAGCTGTATGATGAAGCGCTGTATTGTTCTTGACCATCAGACCCAACTCCAACTCTTCGCATCTTTCTTCTGTCAAAGGTGCACAAATCAAACCACGTCCGTATTTTGCCATAAAGTTGATAATTTCGGGGGTAACTTTGTCGGCTGCAACGATAAAATCTCCCTCATTTTCTCTATCTTCATCATCCACAACTATGATGACTTCTCCATTCGCTATGGATTTTATCGCATCTTCTATTGTATCTAACATATTTTTTGAATTAATATAAGTTTTTACTTTGTTTCAATGTTTAAAGTCTTGAAAGACCTGTTGTGATAAAGCAAAGCCGGACTTTCATCTTCATTATTTACTTCTACCACTTGACCTATCAATATAAAATGGTCTCCTATTTTAATTCTTTCCGCGACGGTACAGTATATCACTTTTCCTATATCACTTAAAATCGGAGTCCCAAATACATTCTCATGAGTCGCTATTTCGTCAAATTGCTCTTCACCGGAAAGTCCGGAAGTTGCAAATCGTTTGCTAATATCTGTATGGTCCTGCCCCGGAAAGTGGACAGCGAAATTATTGACAGACTTAAAAAATTTGCAAAATTGAGTCTTGCAATCAATATTAAACGAAATCAAAGGCGGCTCTACTGAAAGCATTGTAAATGAGCTGAGGGTTACACCCCTCTTTACGTTATCAGATTTGGCAGTCACTATTGTCAGCGGAACCGGCAGGTCTCTCATGATATCTTTTAAATCCTCTGAAATTTGAACAGTATTTTCCATCTTACGTTCTTTTTAAAATTGTGGTCCCAATTGTGTCAAAAACTTACTTTTATCCAATAATTCTGATAGTTCGGCAACCGCTTTACCCAATATTTGCAATCGGTTCAAGACTTTCTCATCTATGATTTGATACCCATCGTATTGAGAAGCATTGAGATAAACACCTCCAACATTATAAGCACCAAAAAAAGATGCTATCGGTCCAAATTCCTGATTAATCAGCAGGTAATGGTGATCGGTCGCACCTGTACCGATAAATCCGATAGCTCTATTCTGAAGAGGAGCTTTGTCAGATTGCCACTTTCCTCTCGGTATCATATCAAATAGATTTTTCAACACTCCCGAATAGCTGCCTCTATATGCGGGTGTACCTATAATAAATGCATCACTTTCGGTGATTTTATTTAAAACTTCAGCGGTGTCTCCTGTGTATTCGAGAGTCTTTCTGCTATCAGCAGTATCTATTTTGTAATCTGCTAAGGAAATTAATTCTGTTTCAATTCCGTACGCTTCTTTTGCGGCTTGCAGAGCTATTTCTACTGCTGTTTGTGTTTTGGAAGGTTTGGATACACTCCCAACTATACCTAATAATTTTATCATTTTTCTTCTATTTTATAATAACAGGTACTCTCAAAAGTTTCTACCTCCTTTTGAGAGTGCTGTCTATTAATTTAAACTAATGCTGACTCTCTTACAGACTTAATCGCTCTGATTGCCGGAATGATTTCTTTACCAAATCTTGGAAGATCATCTGTGAAATGTAAGAAACCACTGAGAATAATATCAACGCCGATTGCATCCAATTGACGTATCTTCTCAATGATTTGCTCGTCTGTACCTATCAGACCGGTTTTGAATCCGTCATTGTATTGGATTAAATCATTGTAATCAGAATCTGACCACATTCCTTCGCCTTCGGGTGAAGATTTTCCTGCGTTTTTGACTTGGCTTCTAAATCCTTCTACCGCTTCTCTCGGAGCATTATTGATGATATCAGCCAATACCTTTTTGGCTTCCGCCTCTGTATCTCTTTGGATAATGAATGCATTCACGCCAATTTTTGGTGGAGTGGTATTGTATAGATTGGCATATTCATGCACCTTGCCAATGATTCCTTTGATTTTCTCCAGACTTCCACCATTGATAAACAATACGTCAGCTACTTTTGCAGCCATTCTCAACGCTCTATCAGAGGTGCCGCCGACAAATACTTTCGGCTTGATATCCGGTTTAGGTTGCTGATTGACTTCATCAAAACGGAAAAATCTACCATTGTAAGAAAAAGGCCCATCTTCCCAGAGTCCTTTGATGACTTCTATGAACTCTTCGCTTCTTTCGTAGCGCTCATCATGCTCCAACCAAGGTTCGCCAAATTTGGTAAACTCATCTTTGAACCAGCCACTCACAATATTCAAATTGAAACGACCTTTGGTGATGATGCTGGCAGTTGATACAAATTTGGCGATAGCACCCGGATGCCAAAGCCCGGGATGTAAAGCGCCAATTAATTCTAGCTTTTCAGTGTTCGCGGCCAAAGCATTTGCAATGCTCAGAGCTTCTAACTGCTGATTAGCATTATAGCTTCCAATAAATCTGGCTTGTGCCAGTGCGTAGTCAAAACCGACCTGTTCAGCAGTCTGAGCTAATTTTTTGTTGTACTCATAACTCCAGTCAGTATTCATAGGAAGGTTCGTTATAACAAGTCCTCCGCTGACATTCGGTACCCAATAAGCAAATTTTATTTTCATAATTTAATAGTTTTTGATGGTTATAATTTTTGATAATGGTTTTAAAATATTGTCTGTACGATGTTGATAACATCGTTTAAATAAGAATGAAAAATGAGATTTAGATAGGCAGACAGTCAAACACTATCTGTCGAATAAATTCATATTCGATTTTTGTATCTTACAAAGAGGAAGATGAAATGAAAATTACATACAGCAACACATTCGCATAGACATACAGCAACAGTTTTCAAACTGAAGGCTGTTAGTTGCGAATGACAATTCTCCTGAAAGGACTTTTGATGTGTTGTTGCTTTTTTTCATAATTTTTTATTTATATACTCCCTTTTGGGTTTCTGGAATTAGCACCTTGTTTTTGACAGGTTGCTAGTGGGTCTCTGAGCCAGTCTCTCGCCTCTTCTTTATAAATCGAGCTTACGCCCTTTTGGTAATCGGAGACTAATGTAGAAGTATTTTTTTTATTTGCAAACGTTTTACAATTTTTCTTTTTATTTATACAAGACAATTCATGTCAATATCCATATTTCTCTAAAAATAATATCCTAAATTTAGGTTTAAACGATAATTGACTCGATTACTTTTTTGTCCGACAGCAAAAGCATTTTCCCACTCAGGTCCCAGCCAAGAATGGTTTCTGGCGATAGCGTGATCTAAAAAGATAAGGATAGGACCTACGGAGAGTTTAGCTCCGGTCACATTTTGAAAGCTGTCGTAAAATCCTGAATAATATTTCCTTTGATACCCAAAATCGTTATAAACCTCAATAGAACTAAATGGCTTCTTTTCCAATGGAAATTTATACGATAATCCCGCTGTATATACATCTGCACGTGCTGTTACATTGTAAGAACTACCATAAGCCGTCAATTTTACAGTCTCCTTTTTGAGGATTTCCTCTTCCGGATTTTCCGGGTCATAATGACCTCCAGGTTGATACCTATAAGTCAGAGCCATTAGTTTAAGGTTTAGATTTTTATATCCCAATGTATAATGAGCGCCTACTGATGATCTTAGACTTGTATTTTTCGTATCTACATTATACAACCCGCCCAATAAAACGGATGCTCCAAGTCCTTGTTTGAAATTTTGCCCCCATTTATATACAGCTCTTACATTACCCTGATTGACTTCTCTGTTTTCTCCGCCTACATCATACGAAAATCTCGATGCATTAGGCGTTTGAGAAGAATTAAAGTCCAAGATATCTGAGTTTTTATAGAAGGCCACATCCACATCCCATTTATTAGTCGAATAGGAGTACTTCACTCCCATATCCGAGTCCAACTCCAAACCGAGATAATAATTGATACTCAAAAACCAACTATTGGAGTTATAAGGCAATATCCCAAATGGAACAGAATTTAATCCGAATTGCAGTTGATGAGCGTCCTTAGATTTGTAGCCGATATACCCCTGTCGCAATATGCCTCCTCCAAGAGAATTGGCATAAAATCTATATTCCATAGAGAAAAGTATCTTTTTGTACGCTGCATCTAATCCTAAAATAAAGGTTTCGTAACCGAGCTCGCCACCTTTTTTCTTGTTTTGTTTTTGCCAATTGGAATAGATGTAGTTAAATCTTAAGGCTCCTTCTAACTGGACATAGTTTTCGGTGTTTCCGATTTTTAGTTTAGGAATATCCTGCGCTTGCAGAAGAAGTGGAAATATAGCAAAGATGAGAATACTCGTCTTTAATAAGGTGTAAATGCTTTTCATAATTTAATGCTTTTTTTGTTGGTTTTTAATTTTTAAATCTTCCGTGATTCGATTAAAAATCAGACGAAATGAATCAGGATGCCTATTGCAATCTCCGATTACGGAATGCTGAAACTGGTGGAAACGAAAAATGATTAGGGCAGAAAATCTACACTATCGAACTGCTTTTCAATTCGACTTATGCACTCTGCAAAATGGATGAGGATTACATACAGCAACACATTCGCATAGACATACAGCAAGAGTTTGCACCCTGAATGCTGCTTGTTGCGAATGACAATACTCCTGACGGGGTTTTTGTAGTAATGTTGCTTTTTTTCATAACTTTCATTTATATACTCCCTTTTGGGTTTCTGGAATTAGCACCTTGCTTTTGGCAGGTTGCCAGAGGGTTATCGAGCCAGTCTCTCACCTCTTCTTTATAAACCGGGCTCTATTGCCCCGAATTAGACTGCTAATATATCGTTATTTTGTGATATTGTAAGCTTCTGACAAATTATTTAAAAAAAAGTCTGTTTGACGGAAAAACACTAATGTTTTTGAAAAAGTAGCAGAATCTGCTCTGTCTCATAATAAAACTCAATTATGTATTAGAGATTCTATTATGAGTAAAAATCACTTCAAATCAATCGTTTGATTTATTCTCTGTAATGATTGTGAAAGCTATGTTTACGATAATATATTTCTGATCTACACATTTTGGCTCTCACAACGAAATCTAATGCAAAATTTAGAATAAAAGGGGATGCTCAAAAAAGTCGAGCATCTCCTTCATTCCAAAAATATCAGTTTACTTATTCATCACCACAGTCTGATGACGGATAGACTCCTGGTGGATAGCGTTCAAAAGGTCTTTAAGAAAGTCTTCTGTCAGACCTTTTGCCAAACCCTTCTGCACTCTGTCGTGTACGATAGCATCCCATCTTCCTGCCTGAAGAATGGTTACATTGTTCTGTTTCTTGAACTCTGCAATTTTTTCTGCAATGTCCATTCTTTCGGAAAGGATGTTCAGAATGTAATTGTCAATTCTGTCGATTTCCGACCTCAGCTCTTCCAATTGTGTATCTGCCACTTCTGATTTTTCTTCTCTGATAATCAAACCTTTTACAATCTCGCCCAAGCGCTCAGGTTTCACCTGTTGTTTTGGATCGGACCAGGCTTTGTCAGGGTCGATATGAGACTCTAACATCAGACCGTCAAAATCCAAATCCAGTGCTTTCTGAGCTACAGAAGCCAACAGTTCTCTGTTGCCGCTGATATGGCTCGGGTCACTAAAGATAGGCAATTCCGGATATAATCTTTTCAATTCTACAGGAATTTCCCACATCGGTTTATTTCTGTATTTGGACTGACCATAAGAAGAAAATCCTCTGTGCAAAGCACCAATTCTGGTGATACCCGCTCTGTTGATACGCTCGATAGCGCCTATCCAAAGCTGCAGGTCCGGGTTGACCGGGTTTTTTACAATGACCGGAATATCCACGCCTTCCAAAGCATCGGCAATCTCCTGTACAGAGAATGGGTTGGCGGAAGTACGTGCACCAATCCAAAGGATATCGACACCTGCTTTCAGACAGTCAAACACGTGTTCTTTCGTAGCGACTTCCACAGCGATAGGTTTTCCTATCATTTTTCCGGCTTCTTTCAGCCAAGGCAGAGCGATACGGCCAATTCCTTCAAATGAGCCCGGACGGGTTCTCGGTTTCCAGATACCTGCTCTGAGGATATCTATTCCTTTGTCGGCAAGACCTTTTGCCGTATTCATTACCTGTTCTTCTGATTCTGCACTGCACGGACCCGAAATGATAATAGGTCTTTTATTCGGCAGTCCCCATGTGGACAAAGGGGCAATTCTTAATTGTTCCATTTTATAATGATTGTTTATTTATTTTAAAATTCGTTTAATATCATTCGCATCTGTCATGAATTGTTTCAGATACTCAAAATCTTTTTTTTCTATCTTATCTCTGAACGTGGTCATTTTATCCAAATAGACATTGAGCACTTCTAATATATTTTCTTTGTTTTGTTCAAAAATCTGAGACCACATCTCCGGCGAACTTTTGGCTAATCGCACCGTAGAAGCAAAACCACCGCCCGCCATAGACATGATGGCTTTCTCACTCTTCTCTTTTTCCAATACCGTGGCACCCAGCACAAAGCTCGTGATGTGAGAGATGTGGGATACATAAGCTGCGTGCAAATCGTGAGAAGTCGAATTCATATACTGCAGACGCATACCCAATGTTTTGTACATATCCTCTACCAATTTCACCGCATCTGTATCAGAATCTTCTTTATCGCATATAATCGCCAGACTGTCGTCAAACAGACCTGAGAATGCTGCGGTCGGTCCCGAAAATTCCGTACCTGCCATTGGGTGACTCGGCACATATCTTTTTCTCAGCGGGTGATTTTTGACAGCTTCTATCATTTTGGTTTTGGTAGAACCCATGTCCGTCACCACCGCATGAGGCTGAATATGGTCTAATGTAAAAATCAGTTCATCTATCAAAATGTTCACCGGGACAGCAAGAATGACCAAATCTGCCTGACTGACAGCTTCTTCACGGCTCACCATTTTATCAGCTAATCCAAGCTCCAATGCTTTTTGGATATTCTTTTCGGAACGTCCCACGCCTATGATTTCAGAAGCAAAACCTCTGGCTTTCAGGTCTATACCTGCCGAACCTCCTATGAGTCCCAAACCGAGAATTGCGACTTTCATAAATCCAGTGTTTTAATTCTCGCCAAAGCTTCGGTCAGACTTTCATTTTTACTGCAAAGAGATATTCTGACATACCTTTCGCCTTTGGAGCCAAAAATAAAGCCCGGCGTGATAAATACATTAGCTTCGTGCAATACCTTTTCGGTCAGCACCTCCACATTATCATATTTCTCAGGGATTCTCGCCCAAAGGAACATTCCCACCTGATTATCTTTATACTCACAACCCAAAGCATCCATGATTTCCTTGGCGGTTTTCAGTCGGGATGCATAGACAGCATTTCTTTTTTCATGCCATTCATCAGACGCCGCCAATGCCGCTATCGCTCCTTCCTGCACCGGCTTGTACATTCCGGAGTCCATATTGGATTTCACTTTCAGTATGGTAGAGATATAATCTTTATCTCCGACGACCATACCGACTCGCATTCCCGCCAAATTAAAAGATTTGGACAAAGAGTTGAGTTCTATCACACACTCTTCGGCACCTTCCATATTCAAAAGAGAAAGTGGCTTTTCTTTATTCAGCACTAAGCTGTACGGATTGTCATTGACTACGAGCCATTTGTACTTCTGTGCTCTTTCGAGTATTTCTTCAAAGACCTCTTTACTTCCTGCCGCTCCGGTAGGCATGTGGGGATAATTGACCCAGATAATTTTGGCTTCCTGCAAATCTTCTTCAGAAACGGAAGACCAGTCCGGTGCCCAGTCGCGATTTTCATCCAATTCGTAGTAAACCGGAATCGCTCCTGCCAGTCTCGCCGTAGAAGTGTAGGTCGGATAGCCCGGATTAGGAATCAATACCTTATCACCCGAATTGAGAAAAGCCTGATGAATATGAGTTATCCCTTCTTTGGAACCCAGTAAAGGCAAAATCTCATTGTCAGGGTTGAGCTTTACATCGTAAAACCTGTTGTAAAACTCCGCCATAGCCTGACGCAATGCAGGGATACCATTATAACTCTGATAGCCGTGATTGCCTGTATTAGCAACAGAATGCTGCAAGGCATCGATGACTTCTTCTGCGGGTGCCTGATCGGGATTACCTATTCCCAGATTAATCACCGGCTTACCGTCCGCTATCATTTGCGCGACTTCTCTCAGTTTTCTTGAGAAATAGTACTCCTGGATAAAATCCAGCTTATTGGCAGGTTCAATTATCATAAATATTTTTCTCCTTGTGTGTATTCTCCCAATATCATTAAATCCTTGGTCAGAGGTTTGAGCACCTCCAACATCTGTTTGTATGCATCATAGTCATCAAACTCCAAATCAGCATACATAAAGTACTCCCACTCTTCACCCAGCACCGGCAAAGACTGAATTTTGGTCAGGTTCATCCCAAACATAGCCATGCCTGAAAGTGCCGCCGAAAGACTGCCCGGTCTGTGCAAAGCCCTAAACGAAAGCGAGGATTTGCTCGGTACACCTAATTCCATTGGAGCATCCTGTCCGTGTCTTTTTAATATCAGGAATCGGGTGTAATTTCTCTTATTGGTCTCTATACCTTTGGCCAGAATATCCAGATTGTACAGCTCTGCTACTCTTGCACTGCCAATTGCTCCCCTTCCTTGGATTTTTTGCTCGGCAATCTCAATTGCACTCAATGCAGTATCTTTTGACTCTATCAGTTTGATACGCGGATACTGTCTGAAAAACTGCTGCACCTGCAACAATGCCATAGGGTGCGTATGTACTTCTTTAATAGACTCTATGGTCTCCCCCGGAAGTGTAATCAGGTTCATTTCTATCCTCAGATACACCTCTCCGAATATCTCTAAATTACACTCTCTCAATCGCGCATAGTTAGGCAGAATAGAACCTGCCACAGAGTTTTCTATCGCCATGACCGCATAATCGGCTTCACCGTCTTCGCCCATAGAATCAAACAGTGCCTGAAACGTTTCACATTGAATCGTTTCTATTTCACGACCAAAAAACTTAAAAGCCGCAATCTCGTGGAACGACGCTTCAAATCCCTGTATGGCTATTTTCATACTCATTTTTATTCAAAAAAAAAGTCCCGAATTTCGGGACTTTAATTATCATTTATATTCTTCAATAACTATTTCAGTCCCTGTTATTAGAGATTAAAGTAGTAGTAAAAAAAGAATGTTTGTATCATAATTAAGATGCAAAGAAAACGAATATTTCTCAAATATACAACTCCGCCAATATTAAAAGTGGGTTAAGTGCAAAGGAATATCGAATTGCAACACGCCGGGATTTGTAATGGAATTTAACAAGATTCGTAATGGGATTAATGGGATTAATGGGATTTGTAGCGCAAAGACATGTCTTTGCGCTACAAATCCCGACAACACGCAAATCCCGACAATGCGAAAATCACAACAACACACAAATCCCGACAATGCGAAAATCACAACAACACACAAATTCCGACGATGTGAAAATCCCGACTATACACAAATCATAATCCGATAAAATCATCACACCTATACAAACCGCAACATCTGTATAAATGGATGATAAATTTTATAAGAATTTATTTATGGAATTTATTTGCAATTAGAGTCTCAATAGTAAACAGTTTAGATGTCGAAGAAATTTAACGGTCTTTACAGGACAGAATCAGCAAGATTGAAAATATGGGATTATAGATCTAATGCCTCCTATTTCATTACAATATGTACGCAAAATAGAGAGTCTTATTTTGGAGAAATCAAAAATGGCACAGTCGTCTTGTCAAGAGTTGGAATATTAGCAGACGTGTTTTGGCACGAAATTAAAAACCATGCAAAAAAAGTCACCTTAGACCAATATGTAATTATGCCGGACCACATTCATGGAATTATCACTCTTAACAATGGATTTTTACCGGAGCTATTATTAGGAGAAAACAGGTTTCAAAATCAGGGCAAAAACTCCATTTCTTCCATTATCGGTTCTTACAAAGCTGCCGTGCAAAGGCACGCCAATCGATTGGAGCTTAAAATGAAATGGCAATCGGGTTTCTATGATGTAATAATCACAGATTCCAATCAGCTTGACCCAATCAGAAAATATATCAAAAACAATCCGAAAATTTGGACACAAAAAAATTTGATTTAAATAAATATGCTACACTTGAGTAAAGCGTGAAATGTACTCCTCTCGTCACCATAAATCCCTTAACTTTGTTGAGAATTCAACATGGCTGACTTTTATGAAATATTAGGTGTTACGCCCAAAGCCACAGATGATGAGATCAAAAAAGCATTTCGGGTACTTGCAGTAAAATATCATCCGGACAAGCATTATGGCAATGAAGCTTATGCCAATATTTTTATCCAGGTTAAGGCAGCTTATGATATTCTGTCCGACTCAAAGAAACGTGCGGATTATGATAAGAAACATATAGTCCATCAATCTTCCAAAACAACTTCTGTAAGGAGCAATAAAAAGAGAAAAAGGGATAATGCATTTTCCAATTTTTATGATCGCAGCAGACAAGAAACGCCACAAGAAAGACCGAAATACGATTTGTGGGGACAAAAATTAGATAACAACTTAGAGTTTTTAAGCTATCCAAAGCAAATTGGAAGAATTTTAAGCGCTCATTCTTCATTATATAAAAATCAAAAGCCCAAAAGTTTACGTTATAAAATTCTCATTTATGCTTTTGGGATTTTAACAGGTCTGGCAGGTGCAACCTTCCTTTACATGATTACCGATAGAGGCTTGGCAGGTTTCATATTGGGATTCACTTTTATCGCCAGCTTTTTATTGTGGCTGCTTTATCATCAGTTGAAATTTGCATTTACCAATTTATATGTTGGAATTAATGGATTTTCAGAACATAAATATTCCGGCAGCAGAGAAAATCAGGTGGTTAATTTTGAAGTCAATTTCAGAGATATCACTGATTTATACTATTACGAAACACCCACATTCAGACAACACATGAGGGCTCGTAAAGAATATTATTATGCTTTCCTGAACTTTAAAAAAGGTTTTTTAATCTATTCTAAACGAGGAGAATATGGTCATCTAAAACTCAATCCTGAACTTATGTTCTGCAGGGATATTAGTAATCAATGGACATTATATCTTTTAGATAATATGGAAAAAATGTTAGAAAAAGATGGATATATACTCTTTAATCTTTTCTCTCCCGAGAGCAAGAGACATACTCCATATATCAAACTTGGAATTAGGCAAATTACTTTTATAAAGGGTGAAAAGCAGGAATTTACTTATCATTTTGGCGATATAAAAAATGTGTATAGCAGAGGAAACTACCTTTATATCGAACATAAGAATTTTAAAAAGCATTACTTCTTTATTCAATCCGGCAATACAGATAAAATTCCAGTTCTAAATCTTTGTAACAGAAGTTTTTTTTATAAGGCAATGGAAATACTTGTAGGCTTTAGACTATAATCTTTGGCTTTTTCTTTTTTACCTAACTTAAAAAAAACGACTTCGTAATTTTTGAATCTGCATGCTTTTAAGAAAATGCGGGGTCAGTGGGTCAATGATAATCTTTCTGTATTCTGTATGACAAATTCTTTACATTTAATCTTTAAGGATAATGAACTAAACAAAACGTATGTCGTTTCATAAGGTGAATTTCACAAACAGATAAAATTCCGATTTGTGTAAGTACTATATTTGCAAAAACAGATGATATGCCAACTACCAAGAATAAAACAATGAATGAAGATGAATGGCCTTGGGTGCTTTCCAAAGTAGGGAAAAAAGTCCTGAGACCGGGAGGTCGTGAAATGACGATGAAGATATTAAACCTGCTTGATATTCAGGTTAACGACCATGTCGTTGAGTTTGCGCCGGGAATAGGTTTTACTGCCGAACAAATTCTAAAACTCCATCCTAAAAATTATACGGGATTGGAATTGAACCACGGCATTCGCATTTAAAATCAGTAATTTTATAGGCATAATGAGTTGATGTT
>CAZZEH010000044.1:0-18050 GCA_964653095.1 uncultured Chitinophagales bacterium | reverse complement strand
ACAGGAACGTCATTTCGGCTGACGCTCAATGACCACATTACGGCTGACGCTCAATAACCGCGTTTAGGATTTGAGACCCTTAACAGGGTGACATTTTACTATACCGTCACGCTGGAAGCGTCTCAATAACAGAATAATTTTAGACTCTTCCACCAAAGGCGGACACAGTACAGGGTGACTATGTCGGTGGTTGAGCGATTCGGTTATGACTCACCGCCCGCGCGGTGGCTGAGGAGCGATAGCGTACTCGAAGCCACGGACAGGAACGTCATTTCGGCTGACGCTCAATGACCACATTACGGCTGACGCTCAATGACCACATTACGGCTGACGCTCAATGACCACATTACGGCTGACGCTCAATAACCGCGTTTAGGATTTGAGACCCTTCTACCAAAAGCGGACACAGTACAAACAACAAAAAACCTCTTCCGAAGAAGAGGTAAGCGGGATTAATGATGCCAAGACTCAATAATCACATTGCAATACTGATCACTAATAGTCATTGTGATTCGGTAAACTGGATCTGATGTACTCAGTCTTTTTGAGATAGTAAACATTTTAACAGCATCAGCCCCTACAATTGCTGTGGTAACATCAGTATAGATTGATAAGTTATCAGGAATAGTAACAGAAGTTCCATCACAATTATAGTCCCCCGATAAAATTCCATTCCCTGCAATCTGAAAATAATAACTACCGCCTGCATTCCTTCGTACACGGAAACAGATACCGTTATTAGATGGTCCATCAGTATAAAAACAACCTGAGTTTCCATTATTAGGAATTTGCCCTGACCAATATCGTTCAACTTTCCTGGTTTTCTGTACCGGATTTGTAGACCTATCCTGATATACAAGTTCTCCTCGAGTAAAAATACTTCCCCATACATCTAACCGTTCTGTAGGATCATTTCCAATACTAACCCCAGTACTAATGCTAATTCCATAATTATCTCCATTTGTATATTTTGCCTTTAAAATACCAACTCCAAATCGCAAAGATACAAAAGAATCTGAACCTGTAGTACTCCCGCCTAATCCATAACTAGGATTATTACCTATTCGATACATCGCCTCTCCATTATAACCAGACCCATTCCAGTTCGGCACGGAAATAGCTCTCAGGTTTTCAATGAGGAGCGTTCCATTTTGGCTGGTGGGGATGGTTACTTTTTGAGCGTAGGTAGCATTGCTTCCAGTCTTAATTAGAAGTGCTTGGTTATTCGTCGTTCCTAAAAAGTCTCCACCTGAAATAGCATTCCCACTCGTTCCCCAGAAATAACTGGCGTCATCTGAATCGAGGAATCTTTTCCAATTAGGTGAGGCTTTCGTTCCTGCGTTGCGATACATACCGATACCGGAACTGAAACGATTGATTCCACTCCATGATGAATTGGTATTCATGAGAAGTAGGTGTGGTGCAGGTCCTTCATTGAAAGAAGGGTTTGTAGTTAAATCCAATCGCGGAATGAGTAATCCACTCCCATTGGTTCCAGACATGACATCGAGCATGGCTGAGTTGTCCGGGTTAGAGGCATCCTCAGATACAGAAATCCCCTGACTGTATCCTATTTGAATGGAAAGCAAGCAAATGATATATATATATATATATATATAACTTATTGTGTTTCAATGACTTTGTCATGATTGATATGTGATTTCATTTTTGAGATACAATAAATAACCAAGTTTATATTGATTTTTGACCATTCAAATATAAATAACTGCTCTGATATAACTGATACATTTTGTGGAATAATTTTGATGTAGAATAATTTTAGACCCTTAGCAGGGTGACATTTTACTATACCGTCACGCTGGAAGCGTCTCAATGGCAGGATGGTTTGAGACCCTTAGCAGGGTGACTATATCGATAGTTGAGCGATTCGGTTATGACTCACCGACCACGCGGTGGCTGAGGAGCGATAGCGTACTCGAAGCCACGGACAGGGACGTCATTTCGGCTGACGCTCAATGACCACATTACGGCTGACGCTCAATGACCGCGTTATGGTTGTGAGACCCTTAACAGGTTGACTGTGTCAGTGGTTGAGCGGTTCGATTATGACTCACCGCTCAATGACCACATTACGGCTGACGCTCAATGACCGCGCTATGGTTGTGAGACCCTTAACAGGGTGACTGTGTCAGTGGTTGAGCGGTTCGATTATGACTCACCGACTACGGCGTCGAAAGCACAGGTAGGAATTTTGAATATGCAGCGTACTGCAAAATCAGCAGCTGCCCTACCCTTCTATAAATACTTTATCCAGTACTGTCTTGTTCCCTGAATACCAAAACTGATATACTTTTTGCCGGAAGGATTCACTCCAACACGCAATCCCAAAAAATTGAAGCTGCCTCCAACTCCTTTGTTAGACATATTCGTTTGAAACGGGCCTATTTTTTTCGTTTTACGCCATCTCCAGGACATATAAAAAACTTTTCACCTTTAAACTACACCATTTTATTTATCTGTAAAAACTGATTTCCCGTCGGATAACTGCTATTTTGGGGATTTAAACTAAACTGCCTTTATTTATGACTGTCAAAGAATCGAAAGTGATTGGAAGATATTATGCCGTAGTGATTACTATGCTGTGTACTTTAATCCCGGCATTAATCGGTTCTGTCTATTTGCAATTAACTGTCGACAATTCCATAAAATATTTTTTAAAATCTTTTTCTGCATTTGCCATAGTGTCGGCTCCTTTCCTGATTTTGAATGTGTTGGGTGCATATATTTATGGTGGTATGTCCGGTAAACACATTTTTATCCATCAGAAAAATGTTCTTGTGGTTTCCCTCAGTTACACCACAGCGATGTTTTTTACTACATTTTTAGGCGCTGTTATTCTGATACTTGCCATTGATTTTATACAAAACGGGGTAGTTACTCTGCATCACTACTGGCTTTTTATCGGCTATATACTTTCCCTTATGGGTCTGACCTCTTCCCTATTGTCGGGTTTGGTGTATTATGCTGCGATGAGAAGAGTCAAACGAAAAGAAAATAATACCAATTTGAAATTCAAAATAGACCGATAAAGTGAAATCTTATTTTGGTATTATGCCGTGGTTACAAACAAATAGAACAATGAGATAAAATCGAAATAGGTCTATATTGTTTGTCCAAACGGTATAGCCTTTCCGTTTTGGATAAATAAAAAAGGGCAGATGCTTTAAATAACTGCCCCTCAATATTTAAAAATTTTTCTGTTTTAGAAAGGATATGCACCCTTGTTAATCGCAGCCTGAGCTACCTGACGGCGCAAATCTTTAGGATTCACATCGTATGCCATTGTAAGCGTGTCTGCCAACCTTTGAGTAACAAATTTCTCCGCACCTTTGGTATAAGAAGCGATTGCGTCTTCTGCGGATTTTCTTGCAATAGCCAATGCTTCGTAAATAAACAGTTGTACAGCGGCCTTTTTTACTTCTAACGCCTCTTTGTCTTCTCCTTGTTCGTGCAGTTTTTTCACTCTCAACAAAGCAGATTCTGCCACATAAGCCTGCCCGAGAATATCCGCAAGGTTTAAAATAATTTCCTGTTCGTCCACCAGTTTTAATTTAAGCTTACGACCTGCAGCAGCAGAAACCAACAGGAATAGTTTTTTTAGATTTTCTACAATCTCAGTTTCTTTTGCCAAAAATCCTTTCGCATTAAACGGATTGATTGCGGCTATCATTTGAAGAGGCACTTCTTTAGTCGCCCCCATCAGATTAATTTCTTTGGTCTGGTACGCGCGTTTCATCAGCTCACCAACTGAAAGCATACGGTTAATTTCATTGGTCCCCTCATAAATACGGGTGATTCTTGCATCTCTATAGCCCATTTCCATCCCGGATTCCATTGAATATCCCATCCCGCCATAAATTTGAATTCCTTCATCAGTCGCATAAGCCAATGCTTCAGAACCGATTACTTTCAGTATGGCGCATTCAATCGCATACTCTCTTAACGAATTGATTTTCGCATCGTTATAAGACTGTCCTTCAGTAATTAATTCATCAAATTTTTGATCGATATTTCTTCCGGTACGATACAGAGCAGACTCTACTGCAAAGCTCAATGTGGCCATTTGTCCAATTTTATGCTGAATGGCTCCGAATGATGAAATAGGTGTATTAAACTGCTCTCTTTGGTTGGCATATTCTACCGATTGGGAACAGGCAAATTTGACACCACCGACCGAACCCGCAGCCAATTTGATACGTCCCGAGTTTAAGATATTTAGTGCGATTTTAAATCCGTCTCCTCTCCCGGCCAGCATATTTTCTGTCGGCACTTCACAGTTGTTAAAAAACACCTGCACAGTAGAAGAAGCTTTAATCCCTAATTTCCTTTCTTCTGCACCGAGTTCAATGCCTCCAAATGCCTTTTCTACAATGAATGCAGATAGATTTTTATCGTCATCTACTTTGGCAAATACAATAAATACATCGGCAAAACCTCCGTTGGTAATCCACATTTTCTGACCATTAATGATATAATGGGTACCGGCTTTATTTAAAACAGCATTTGTCTTACCGCTGTTGGCATCCGAACCTGCACCCGGCTCAGTCAATGCATACGCAGCAACCAGTTCACCGCTTGCAATTCCCGGAAGGTATTTTTGCTTTTGCTCCTCAGTGCCATAATACGCAATCGGAAGTGAGCCTATGGAAGTCTGAGCGCCAATTGTGGTCGCGAAAGAAAAACTTGTCGCTATATTTTCAGAAAAAATAAGTCCTGTGTTAAAGTCCAGCCCCATTCCGCCATACTCTTCTTCTATAGATACTCCGCAAAGGCCCAAATCGGCAGCTTTGGCAAAAATATCTTTGATCACGTCCATATCTTTGCTGGCATCCAAAGAGGCAATTCGCTCATTGCCCATACTGTGGATTTCCTGCTCATTGAAATCTCTGACCATTTCAGCAATCATGTTTTGTTCTTCAGAAAACTCTTCCGGGATGAAAATACTTTTGGTATCTTCCCGGGTAACAATAAATGAGCCTCCTTTTAGTGATGAATCTGTTGACATATTTTATTGATTTTAATGCATTGAAAAAATTCGCATACAAAAATACTCTATTCTAATTGAAACTCAAGCCTGACGCTTTAATGAATTGTTATAATCATTCTCAAAATTATATATTTTTTACTCTTTGTCAGGGTTGCTAAAAAAATGAGTTTTAATTCCCGGCACTGATTATATCAAAAATTCTATGGGTTGTCAGAAAATATCTAAATTTATAGATATGAAAATCAAAAATTTCAATCTGACATTATACAAAAACATAAAAGGCATAGGCGGCAGTTCGGGCATACTCTGTGATAATGAAGCAATACATCTAATTTCAGACGACTCCTTTGTCCTGTACTCCTACTATCCCAAAACCGGTACACTGAAAAAAAATAATCTAAATCCGGGCTATTCGTTGCAGGAACAGGTAGAAAAAAAATTTAAACCTGATTTTGAATCTGTGACCCAAACCGAAGACAGTTTTCTGATTTTCGGTTCCGGGTCTTCCGAAAACAGGCACTGGTTGGTGGAAGTGGACCGCGCCACACTGGAAGTCAAAAGAAAAATTTCTATACGACAGCTGCACGAAAAGATTATGTTACAATGCGATATCGACCGGAAAGACTTCAATATAGAGGGTACAGTTCTACACGGTCACGATTTGTACTTTTTTAATCGGGGTAACGGACCTGCACAGAAGAACGGTATCATCAGAGTTGAAAATTGGGAAAACTCTCATGCAAAAATTCAATACACACCTGTTCAGCTTCCTGAAGTAAAAGGAATTTCTTTGGGTTTTACGGATGCCGTCCTTGTCGGGAAATATATCTTTTTCATTGCCAGTGCAGAAGATACCGTTTCTACCTATGACGACGGGGATATTCTCGGCAGTGCGGTGGGTACAATCCGTTTGGATACTCTAAAGCTGACAGATTTAAAAATGATTACCCCGGATTATAAAATAGAAGGCCTTGCTCTTATGTCCCAAAAAGGAAATAATTATACTTTTCTGCTTTGTGAAGATGCGGATGACGGTATTCCCGAAACCAAAGTCTTTAATCTGAAGTTGGATATTGCGCACGACAATTTGTAAAAACATTCCCCACATTTCGTCTGACTAGCTTGCCGAAGTAGTGAATTTTTACCGATAAACTTTAATCGAAACCGGTTACCCGATATTTTGGCAAACTGGCTGTCGGTTCGTCCTTTTCAGAGTTTACATTGTTGATATTATTTTATTCCATTCCGTTTTATGTTCAAATTTTAAAGCGGTGTCTGCTTCTATTAGATTTACATAGTTTTCAATAAATTCAGATGTGTCCGAAAGTAAACGTAAGTAATATTTCAAAGAGTCAATAACGCCATTTGCGATAACGTGGCAACCGTGGATATTTTTAATTCGCTCAATTTCATTATCAATCGCTTCTTTTTCATCTTCGTTAATATGAGCGGTTGAAAGTAAATAATATCGGTCAACTTGAGTTGTTTTAAACTTTTCAAAAGCATCTTTAATCAGTTGAACTGTTATAGGAATGCCGTGTTTTACTTCAACCGCTTCAAATGCTTTTCCTTTTTCATCTACGATGTCAATGTCTCCAATTCTGCCGCTACGTGAATCTGCCGATGTATGGCTTTCCATTGGTAAAAGTATTTTATTGTTAAATCGTTTAGCTTCATTGATTAGACATTGATAGGACGCATATAATGCCAAAACAGGTAAACGAGAAGCTCCTTCGGACGAATAAGAAGTATTAAAATGTTGGGTTAATAGATTGATTATTGTGGCAATTGGCAAGTTGTGTGGTTTAGCCAAATCAATTTGTTGTTTATTTCTTTGGATGATTAGTCCTTGTAATAAATAGCTTAAAACTTTTTCGTTATTATTGGCTGTTTGGATATAGTCAATAGTTGATAAAAATGCATCCTTTAAAGTTTGTGGTCTAATCGCACCTGAATAATTACTATCATACGGAACTTTTTGTTCTAATGAACGTGTAAGCCAACCACTTTCTGCCATAGCAGGGAATTTTACATTTTTTAGAAATGGAGTAATATATTTTGTGTCAAAAGTCCTTCCCGAGTAACCATTTTCAATACTTGATTGATGATTTCTAATATCTTGCTCAGGATTTAGAATTTTATAAACTACGCTTGTCAACACAACTGTAATTACTGCTTTCGCACTTTCTGATTTTTCAAGTATTGTATCTAAATGGTTTGTAATTTGTGTAGATAAATCAGTTTTGATTTTTTCATCAGAACCTACTAAACTCATAGTAGTTTCGTAAAATTCTTCTAAATATTCGTTTGGCTCCATTTACTTGGCAAGTTTTAATAATTGCGTTTTAATTTGTTTACCTACGGCTTTAATCATTGGAATTGCAACCGAATTCCCGATTTGTCTGTATTGTTCGGTTTTGCTTTCAATCATTTTAAAACTATCAGGGAAACCCATAATTCTGTAACATTCTTGTATGGTTAACTTCCTTACTTTTCCCTCGTCCAAAATCCAAAATCTACCTGATGTTTCTTGCGATGGTAATGCAGGATGAACACCACAAGAAGAATAAATCCGATTGGGTTGTTTGTGAACACGTGATAAATGTTCCGTACCTTCTCTCACGCCTGCTTTTCGGATTTTTTTATTTCTGTATCCTGCAAAAATTAATCCCGACATTTGTTTTTTCTTTTCTTCTTCTGTCAATAAAGTATAAGGTTCATCTAAGTATTCAAAATCATTTTTTTTATCCAAAAAGTCTTTTAGAATAGGGCGTTTCTTTTTTTCTAATTTTGAAAAATCAAATTTTTCTTGTTTGTGTCCAATAATGATAATCCGCTCTCTATTTTGAGGGAGTCCGAAATCAGTAGCATTTAAGACTTTTTGGATAAAAAAAATGATTTTGAATCGGTAACCCAAACCGAAGACAGCTATCTGATTTTCAGCTCCGGGTCTTCCGAGAACAGGCACTGGTTGGTGGAAGTGGACCGCGCCACACTGGAAGTCAAAAGAAAAATTTCTATACGACAGCTGCACGAAAAGATTATGTTACAATGCGATATCGACCGGAAAGACTTCAATATAGAGGGTACAGTTCTACACGGTCACGATTTGTACTTTTTTAATCGGGGTAACGGACCTGCACAGAAGAACGGTATCATCAGAGTTGAAAATTGGGAAAACTCTCATGCAAAAATTCAATACACACCTGTTCAGCTTCCTGAAGTAAAAGGAATTTCTTTGGGTTTTACGGATGCCGTCCTTGTCGGGAAATATATCTTTTTCATTGCCAGTGCAGAAGATACCGTTTCTACCTATGACGACGGGGATATTCTCGGCAGTGCGGTGGGTACAATCCGTTTGGATACTCTAAAGCTGACAGATTTAAAAATGATTACCCCGGATTATAAAATAGAAGGCCTTGCTCTTATGTCCCAAAAAGGAAATAATTATACTTTTCTGCTTTGTGAAGATGCGGATGACGGTATTCCCGAAACCAAAGTCTTTAATCTGAAGTTGGATATTGCGCACGACAATTTGTAAAAACATTCCCCACATTTCGTCTGACTAGCTTGCCGAAGTAGTGAATTTTTACCGATAAACTTTAATCGAAACCGGTTACCCGATATTTTGGCAAACTGGCTGTCGGTTCGTCCTTTTCAGAGTTTACATTGTTGATATTATTTTATTCCATTCCGTTTTATGTTCAAATTTTAAAGCGGTGTCTGCTTCTATTAGATTTACATAGTTTTCAATAAATTCAGATGTGTCCGAAAGTAAACGTAAGTAATATTTCAAAGAGTCAATAACGCCATTTGCGATAACGTGGCAACCGTGGATATTTTTAATTCGCTCAATTTCATTATCAATCGCTTCTTTTTCATCTTCGTTAATATGAGCGGTTGAAAGTAAATAATATCGGTCAACTTGAGTTGTTTTAAACTTTTCAAAAGCATCTTTAATCAGTTGAACTGTTATAGGAATGCCGTGTTTTACTTCAACCGCTTCAAATGCTTTTCCTTTTTCATCTACGATGTCAATGTCTCCAATTCTGCCGCTACGTGAATCTGCCGATGTATGGCTTTCCATTGGTAAAAGTATTTTATTGTTAAATCGTTTAGCTTCATTGATTAGACATTGATAGGACGCATATAATGCCAAAACAGGTAAACGAGAAGCTCCTTCGGACGAATAAGAAGTATTAAAATGTTGGGTTAATAGATTGATTATTGTGGCAATTGGCAAGTTGTGTGGTTTAGCCAAATCAATTTGTTGTTTATTTCTTTGGATGATTAGTCCTTGTAATAAATAGCTTAAAACTTTTTCGTTATTATTGGCTGTTTGGATATAGTCAATAGTTGATAAAAATGCATCCTTTAAAGTTTGTGGTCTAATCGCACCTGAATAATTACTATCATACGGAACTTTTTGTTCTAATGAACGTGTAAGCCAACCACTTTCTGCCATAGCAGGGAATTTTACATTTTTTAGAAATGGAGTAATATATTTTGTGTCAAAAGTCCTTCCCGAGTAACCATTTTCAATACTTGATTGATGATTTCTAATATCTTGCTCAGGATTTAGAATTTTATAAACTACGCTTGTCAACACAACTGTAATTACTGCTTTCGCACTTTCTGATTTTTCAAGTATTGTATCTAAATGGTTTGTAATTTGTGTAGATAAATCAGTTTTGATTTTTTCATCAGAACCTACTAAACTCATAGTAGTTTCGTAAAATTCTTCTAAATATTCGTTTGGCTCCATTTACTTGGCAAGTTTTAATAATTGCGTTTTAATTTGTTTACCTACGGCTTTAATCATTGGAATTGCAACCGAATTCCCGATTTGTCTGTATTGTTCGGTTTTGCTTTCAATCATTTTAAAACTATCAGGGAAACCCATAATTCTGTAACATTCTTGTATGGTTAACTTCCTTACTTTTCCCTCGTCCAAAATCCAAAATCTACCTGATGTTTCTTGCGATGGTAATGCAGGATGAACACCACAAGAAGAATAAATCCGATTGGGTTGTTTGTGAACACGTGATAAATGTTCCGTACCTTCTCTCACGCCTGCTTTTCGGATTTTTTTATTTCTGTATCCTGCAAAAATTAATCCCGACATTTGTTTTTTCTTTTCTTCTTCTGTCAATAAAGTATAAGGTTCATCTAAGTATTCAAAATCATTTTTTTTATCCAAAAAGTCTTTTAGAATAGGGCGTTTCTTTTTTTCTAATTTTGAAAAATCAAATTTTTCTTGTTTGTGTCCAATAATGATAATCCGCTCTCTATTTTGAGGGAGTCCGAAATCAGTAGCATTTAAGACTTTTTGAGATACCACATAACCTAATTCTTCTAAGTGCTGGATAATAACTTTTAGCGTTCGTTTGTTATCGTGGTAAACTAAATGCTTTACATTTTCTAAGAACACAACTTTTGGTTGCTTCTTTTCTATAATTTCAAAAACGTGATAAATAAGCGTTCCTCTTGTGTCTTCAAATCCTTTCATTTTCCCAGAGATACTAAAAGGCTGGCAAGGAAAACCTGCACAAAGCACATCGTGTTTAGGAACCAAATCAAGGTTTAAGATGGTTATATCTCCAAATGGAACTTCTCCAAAATTCAATTCGTAGGCTCTTTGTGCTTGATAATTAAATTCGGAAGAAAGCACACACTTTCCTCCGAGTTCTTGCAATGGAATTCTAAAACCACCGATTCCTGCAAATAAATCAATAAATGTAAACTCAGGATTTTTAGGTGCAGGGAAAGGAATATCCCATTTCAAAGGCAACATAGCTTGAAGTTGCATAGCTGGTTCAGCTACTATATTGCCATTTTCTCCTATTAATGTATTGTAATAAGAAGTCGCTTTTTTTTGATAAATTTCAGATGCCAAATTCTCTGAATTTTGTAAGTAATGAGTTATAAAAGCCAAGTCTTCAGCATTTCCATTCATTGTTTCAATATTCAATCGCTCTCTAAATTCAGAATATTTTGCCATTTTAAAATTTAAGTTTTGATTGTTCAACATTTTTACTTCTAAAATAAATTGCCTTTTCTTCCGCTGCTTCTAAAATCGGTCTTATTTCACTCTTAGAATAAATGATTTCTGCAATAATTTCACTTAGATATTCACGTTCTAATTCTACTAAATCAAGATTAAAATAATCAGAGAGTTTGGGAATAATCTCACTCGGAATACTCCGTTTTCCATTTTCTATTTTAGAAAGTGTGGATTGGTCAATATCCAAAGCAGCTGCTAATTTGGTTAAAGTCAAATTGTTTTCCGTCCTAAGTCTATGAATAAGTTCGCCAAAAGTTTCTTTCATCTTCTTGATTATTTTGTCTTGACAATTTAGGCAAATTTAGGGATAATTATTTACGATGTGCTTAAAATGATTTAATTTTCAGTAATGTTTTTTTGGATAGGCGGTTTTGTAGGATGACCGACAATAATGAAATAACATCATTTTGACCATGCTTTTGAGAAGAAATATTTTTTTGACCACAATATTGTTAAAAATGAAAAACATTGTATCTTTGCACCCACAAAGTCTGTCCCATGGTGTAATTGGCAACACGTCTGATTTTGGTTCAGAAGAGTCTAGGTTCGAGACCTAGTGGGACAACCCTAGAAAAGCCCTGAGAAATCGGGGCTTTTTCATTCTAATACGATACCGATTCTTCTGCATTTTGCGGGTTCATTCTTTCACTGACAGGCTATCATTATAACTTGATTTTAAAGTCGTATCTTTGCACGCAAAAAATAATTTTAGAATATGGCATTACGGGCAGGAATTGTGGGATTACCCAATGTAGGAAAATCTACTCTTTTTAATGCAGTCAGCAACAGTGCAAAAGCTCAGGCTTCCAATTACAGGTTCTGCACGATAGAACCTAATGTCGGACTGGTGGATGTACCGGACGAGCGCATGGATAAACTGGCAGAGCTGGTCAATCCGCAAAGAACTTTACCTACGCAGATTGAACTGGTAGATATTGCCGGATTGGTCAGGGGGGCAAGCAAAGGAGAAGGACTCGGCAATAAATTCTTAGCTAATATCCGTGAAGTAGATGCCATTATTCATGTAATCCGTTGTTTTGAAGATGAAAATATTTTGAGGGAAGAAGGACCAATAGACCCTGTTAGTGACAAGGAAATCATTGAAACAGAATTGCAGCTGAAGGACATCGAGAGTGTAGAAAAGAAGATGATGAAAGTACAAAAGCAGGCAAAGACCGGTGACTCAAAATTTAAGGCAGAGTATGAGGTTCTTGAACGGGTGAAAAATCATCTGTTAGAAGGGAAGAACGTGCTGTCACTTGGGTTGAGTCCGGAAGAAAGAGAAGCTGTTGAGGATTTGTTTCTACTTACTGAAAAGCCCGTACTGTATGTGGCCAACGTCGATGAGGCCTCTATGTTAACAGGAAATAAATTTTCTGATACATTAAAAGAGATGGTTACAAAAGAAGGAGCTGAAATGATTATCCTAAATAATTCCATTGAAGCCCAAATTTCGGAACTGGAAGATCCCGAAGATAAAGAGCTGTTTTTGAGTGAATACGGATTAGAAGAGCCGGGACTTAACAGGCTGATTCAGTCTGCCTACAAACTGCTCAATCTGATTACATATTTTACCGCAGGAGTGCAGGAAGTCCGGGCATGGACTGTACTCAGAGGCTGGAAAGCACCACAGGCTGCCGGAGTCATACATTCAGATTTTGAAAAAGGTTTCATCAAAGCCGAGGTTATCTCTTATGAAGATTTTATACATTATGGTTCAGAATCTGCCTGCCGGGATAACGGAAGATTAAGAATAGAAGGAAAAAACTACGTCGTGGAAGACGGAGATGTGATGCATTTCAGATTCAACGTTTAACCCGAATCATACTTAGAAAATCTATTCCAACTTAAAATTCTGGTACTCCAAATTCTGCATTCAGGACATCCTGAATAGATTCGTACATATTGGAATAATAATTTTTCAGATCAGAGATTTTTACCCATCGGGCGATTTCAATATCTTCTTCTATTTGAGGCATAAGTTGAATATCTGTATCGCAAGTCATTTTATACCAATGAGATACCTTTATCGCAATTTTGTCTTTGTACGAATAAGAATGATAGGTTGTCTCATTTAGAAATTTCGGAAAAAATATTTTATGTTCGATAGTAATCTCTGTCAGGCCGGTTTCTTCCTGAACTTCCCGAACAGCCGCTTCTTCCAGGCTTTCTCCTTCCTCTACTTTACCTTTGGGCAAGTCCCAAAAGCCCAGTCTGTGAATTAAAAGAACTTCTTCATGCTGATTTAAAACTAAACCTCCTGCTGCCTCTATGCAGACAAATTGCGAAAGAAAATCATCTTTTAGTTGGTTTACATCCGGTGAAAAAATTATGAAAGGACTGTCATTGGCAGAATCGTGTAAAATTTCAATGACTTTCTGCAATTCCGAAACCGAAATATATTTTTTAATCACAAAATTTGCCTCCGTATCAAGTATTTCATCTACTTTCCCCGGATTATTACAAAGAATTACCACTTTGTTATTGACAAAAAATTTATACTTTTGAGCTGACATGGATAAGAATTCTGCTTATTTATCTGAATATCTGCTGCAAATAAAAGCAATTCAGCTCAACGTACAAAACCCTTTTACATGGGCTTCCGGCTGGAGAGCACCTGTATATTGCGACAACAGAATCATTCTCTCCTATCCGGACATACGAAACTTTGTTAAAAACAGGCTGTCCGAAATGGTCAGACCTCACATCAATGACGGAGTAAACTGTGTGGCAGGAGTAGCTACGGCAGGGATTCCGCATGCTGCCGTCGTGGCGGATGTGCTCGGATTGCCAATGGTTTATGTCAGAAGTAAGGCCAAAGGACACGGTATGAAAAATACGATTGAGGGCAGACTCCCGCAAAATGCAAAAATCATTGTAATCGAAGATGTAGTTTCCACAGGCAAAAGCAGTCTGAAAGCCGTAGAAGACCTCAGAGAGGCCGGAGCAGAAATAGCCGGAATGAAGGCAATTTATACCTATGACTTTGATCTTGCAAAAGAAAATTTCGAAAAACTGAATGTCGAATTAGAAACTATTACCCGATATTCCGATTTAATTTCCGTCGCTGCCAAGATTGGCTATATAAGTAATGCTGATATTCAAACCTTATCCGAATGGAGGAAGAACCCTTCCGGATGGCTGGTAAACTAAACACATGATTGAAGGAATCGACTGGTTAAATATTCTAAGATTAAGTTTAATCCCCATTATCGGTGCTTTTATTGGGTGGCTCACAAACTGGGTTGCCATCAAAATGCTGTTTTATCCGAGACAGCCCAAGAAAATTTTATTCATCACTTTTCACGGAATTTTCCCCAAAAACAAAACCCGTATTGCCACGAAATTGGGGAACGTCGTGCAGAGAGACCTGCTCAGCTTCAAGGATATACGGGAAAAACTTCAGGACAGCGATTCGCTTATTAAAGTTAATGAAGAAATAGCCGAAAAAGTCGATATCGCTTTGCGTGAAAGGTTAGACAGTATGCGTATAGGCGCCGTAATCCCGGAAGCTGCAATTACCAGAGCGCACAAAATAATTGTCAAAGAAATAAACCGCAATCTGCCCAATCTGATTGACGCAACTATTTCAAAGGTCGAGAGCAAACTGAATATTCAGGATATTGTATATAATAAAGTTCAGGGATTTTCGGATGAACGGTTAGAACGGCTGCTGTTAGATATTACTGCGAGAGAATTTAAGTTTATTGAGGTTATCGGAGCCGTTTTAGGTTTCATTATAGGTTTGGTGCAACTTATTTTGGGAGGTTTGCTTTAATTTAGAGCCAAAATTTTAAAATGGGGTTTTACGCTCTGCTCATTCTTTTGGCTATCGTCGCTATTGATGTGTACGTTTTCAGGGCGATTCGCATCCTTTTTTCCAAAAGAAATATTGCCTGGTATATTTACCTCCTGAGCAGTATTTTTACCTATTTCATTCTTTTCAGTTATTATTTCTCCAGTCGGGACAGTTATTACCAGTCTTCAAAAATATTTTTGGTAGGTACTGCTCTGGCACTGATTCTGACCAAAACATCTTTGGTCCTGTTCGTAGTGATCACTGACCTTCTGAATGTGTACAGGTTAGTAAAAAAACAGATTTCTAAAAGAAAGCCTCAAAAGTACGACCGCAGCAGAGCTAAATTTATCATTCAGGTAGGCGGATTGTTTGCCGCTTCGTTTTTCGGAACGCTGGTGTACGGGATGGCGGTCGGAGCCTATCGGTTGGTCAAAAAGAGAATACACATATACATTCCCAATCTCCCTTCAGAGTTTGAAGGTTTGAAAATTGTACAGATATCCGATTTGCATTTAGGCAGTTTTGCAAGTACAGAACCGGTTAAAAATGCAGTGGATGCCGTAAATGAAGAAGCACCGGACATCTTTATGTTTACGGGAGACTTAGTCAATGACAAAGCGACGGAAATAGCACCTTTTGCGGATATCTTAAAAAATATTCAGGCTAAATACGGGAAATTTTCGATACTGGGAAATCACGATTATGGTCCTTATGTCCCCTGGAAATCGGCCGCCGACAAAGAAAGAAATCTAAAAGAGCAAATTAAAACTCAGCAGGAAATCGGCTGGACTATTCTTTTGAATGAGCATCAAATTCTCTCTGTAAACGGCAAGAAACTCGCAGTTGTCGGAGTAGAATACTGGGGAAAGTCAGCCCGTTGGGAGAAAAAACGGGGTGATATTGATCAGGCCCTTTTGGGCATCGGAAATCCCGATTTCAAAATTCTGCTGACCCACGACCCTACTCATTGGGATTATGTCATAATAAAAGACGATAAATACAAGAACATACCCCTGACTTTAGCCGGACACACCCATGGTTTTCAGTTTGGAGTTGAGATTCCGGGCTTCAAGTGGAGTCCTTCCCAATATGCATATCCGCGGTGGGCAGGACTGTACAAAGAAGGTGAGCAATATTTGTATGTAAACAGAGGACTTGGATTTATCGGTTATCCGGGACGAATCGGTATCCCGCCCGAAATTACGGTTATTACATTAACCGGGAAACCTGCTGTATAACAGTTTTCGGGATAATTTGGGACTCTTCCACCAAAGGCGGACACAGTACAGGGTGACTATATCGATAGTTGAACGATTCGGTTATGACTCACCGACCACGCGGTGGCTGAGGAGCGATAGCGTACTCGAAGCCACGGACAGGGACGTCATTTCGGCTGACGCTCAATGACCACATTACGGCTGACGCTCAATGACCGCGCTATGATTATGAGACTCCTCAGAAGCGGACACAGTAAAAACATCAAAAATCCTCTTCCGAAGAAGAGGTAACGCAATGGCTATTTATACCATGCCTCAATAATAACCTTAAGATTTCCGTTTGCATCATCACCACCAATAAACACTCTGACGAGGAACATGTTTTTAAGGCCTGCATAATTGTAGGTAAATACATGCGATGAATGATCTCCAGAAAAAACTGGAGACACTGCTGTCCATATAGTTTCATTATTGGGTAGTGTATAGAAGTTTCCATCCTGAGAATATACCCCAGAAAAATCATTTCCCCATGTAGACGCCTCGACAGTATAACCAGTCCCTGCATCACGAGCGATACGGAATGTAATACCTCCAGGTCCCGATGGTGGTCCTTCCCTGTAGAGAATGGGCGTCTGATTATTTATAGAAAGACTTCCTGTCCAGAATCGTTCTACCTTTCTGGTTTTATCAATAGATTCATTTGCAACACCAAGGTTATTGCCGTACGAATATACCAATTGATCTCGCGCATAAATGCTCCCACGAACATCCAGTCGTTCAGTTGGATCAGATCCAGCAGAAACATCATTACCAATATTAATTCCATAACCAATTGCTCCTCCATTTTTTGCCTTTAATTTCCCATTTCCAAAGATTAGAGATATAAAGCTTTCGGAAGTATTTCCACCTAATCCATATAAATCATGATTATTTATCCGAAACATCGCCTCTCCATCATAACCAGATCCATTCCAGTTCGGTACAGAAATAGCTCTCAGGTTTTCAATGAGAAGCGTTCCATTTTGGCTGGTGGGGATGGTTACTTTTTGAGCGTAGGTAGCATTGCTTCCAGTCTTAATTAGAAGTGCTTGGTTATTCGTCGTTCCTAAAAAGTCTCCACCTGAAATAGCATTCCCACTCGTTCCCCAGAAATAACTGGCGTCATCTGAATCGAGGAATCTTTTCCAATTAGGTGAGGCTTTCGTTCCTGCGTTGCGATACATACCGATACCGGAACTGAAACGATTGATTCCACTCCATGATGAATTGGTATTCATGAGGAGTAAATGTGGTGCGGGTCCTCCATTAAAGGTAATTCCTGAAGTTCCTAATCCTAATCGTGGAATGAGTAATCCACTTCCATTGGATCCAGACATCACATCGAGCATGGCTGAGTTGTCCGGGTTAGAAGCATCCTCAGATATAGAAATTCCCTGACTGTATCCTATCTGAATGGAAAGTAAACAAATGATATATATATATATATATATATAACTTATTGTGTTTCAATAACTTTGTCATAATTAAGATGTGATTTCATTTTTGAGATACAATAAATAACCAAGTTTATATTGATTTTAGACCATTCAAATATAAATAACTGCTCTGATATAACTGATACATTTTGTGGAATAATTTTGATGTAGAATAATTTTAGACCCTTAGCAGGGTGACATTTTACTATACCGTCACGCTGGAAGCGTCTCAATGGCAGGATGGTTTGAGACCCTTAGCAGGGTGACTATATCGATAGTTGAGCGATTCGGTTATGACTCACCGACCACGCGGTGGCTGAGGAGCGATAGCGTACTCGAAGCCACGGACAGGAATGTCATTTCGGCTGACGCTCAATGACCACATTACGGCTGACGCTCAATGACCACATTACGGCTGACGCTCAATGACCACATTTCGGCTGACGCTCAATGACCACATTTCGGCTGACGCTCAATGACCACATTA
>CAZZEH010000043.1:0-18181 GCA_964653095.1 uncultured Chitinophagales bacterium | reverse complement strand
TCTATATAATGTGCAATGAGTTTTGTATCGTATATTCCCAATACAGAATCTGAAAGGCTGACACCAAAGTTTTTCCAAATGTAATTTAATTCATGTCTGAAAGCAAAATGCTTATTCAGAGGATTTTGCAGGAATATGCCAACATGCATACCGGGTTTATAGGCAGTTGTTTTTTTGGCATATATATAGCCGATATCCTTACCGGTCAGTATATTGAAATCTACACCTGCTTTGATTCCCCACCTGATCTGATAACTGTTTTTAGTGCTTCCTGAATTTCGTCCTGCTCCGTGTTTTGAGCAAAAGACAAAAAGCAGATGCAGAGGATGGCCAGTAAAAATCCAATTTTTTTCATCTCTAAATAGTTTAAAAATCTATATCCCAAATACCTGCTGCCCGTTCCAGTTCTACTAAAGAAGCAGCATTTTTGTAAAGAGCATGATAATATTCCAATCTGATTTCGTCATAAGCTTTTTGGGCTTCAATGACATCAGGAAGCGAGGATTCTCCTTTGTGATAAGCATGCATGGCTTCCTCAAAAACAGCTTCCGATTCTTTCAGTAAATGGGTGTCATACAGTTTGAGCTGCTTTTTACTGGACTGATAACCCCAAAATGTCTGTAAGACCTCTGTTTGTATTTCTAATTCTGTTTGCTGATAGTTTATGTCTGATTGGGATAAAGTATTTTGTGCTATTTTCAAATCACCGTTCCGTTTATTGGAAAATTTAAGAGGGATGCTGATACCTGAGAAAACACTGGTAAAAGCAGCCGAAGGTCCGATGGTATTACTTACATAAGAACCATAATCCACTCCGACAAACACTCCAATATCAGTTAATCTGTCCGCCTGAGCCAGTGCCAAAAGACTTTTGGAAAGATTTTTGTCGTGAAGTGCGACTTTTAAGTCTGTACGGTTATTTTGAGCGGTTATAATCAGATTGTGTACATCAAAATCTCTATTGAGATCGCTTAATTCTCCTACAGCTATCCACAGAGAATCCGTTGTTTTTCTGCCAAGTAACAAAGAGAGATTAGCCAGAGACTGCATCCAATTCGCTTCTGCCTCGTATAAATTATTTAACAGTATGCTTTCTTCCAACAGACAAACTCTTTTTTCACGTACAGATATTTTTTTCGACTCATTCTCAGTGTTTTGAGCCATTATCAATTCTTTGACTTTTCCATAGGAATTTTTATATAAATCAAGAGTCATTTTATTGATAACAGCCTCCAGAAAAATCAGAGTCGCATCCGCTCTCAGATTTTTAAAGAAATCTTCCAAAAGTAATTTTTTTAGAAGTGCCTCATCTTTTGCAACGTTTATCCGGGCTTTTCTCTTCCCGCCAAGTTCTATAGTCCAGGAAAGACTCGCTTCAAATCCGTATCCCATTTTCATTCTTCTGTGTCCGTTATCGTACCATCCAAATTCGAATTCGGGATCTGGAAACAAAGTGGCACTCATCATCTCGGCCTCCGCTATATCAATATTAAATTTTTCAGCTGTATAGGCTAGATTGCCGCTTCCGACTCCTTTCATAAAAGTACTGTAATCAATATTTTCAAAAGAAAAAAGAGTGTCCTTGTATTCGGCGAGTGCCTGATTGATATTGGCAGTTGTCAGCAGGATGAAAATTATCGGGGAGTATATTCTTTTAATCATGATTTTTCTTAATTGCAGCTTTTGTTTTTAGTTGTATATCACATTTGTAGAGAACCACTAAATCTTTAAGCTGAAAATTACATTTACCTGTTTTATTCACTTGTTCAAAAAATATTACAAGTGAACAAACATACTTTAAAATTAAGAGGTGCTGAAAAATTTACATAAAAAACAGATTACTGTCTAACAGACAATCTTTTATTAAGCTAAAATTTCTTTTTAATGTAACCAAATTGTTTATTTTGCGCTATTAAATTATACGCAAACAATGCATGCATAGAATTGTGAATATTTTTTTTCAAATTTGACCAAATAAAGAAACTAATCAATTATTATGAGTGATACACCTTTAGCTAAAATGTTTGTTGCATTCAACAACGTTTTGGACAGTAGAGTGGGAACTACACTTGGATTACGCAGACTGGCGGAGAGATTTACTTATCACGGAATCTCACAGGGTGCAAACCTTGCCAAACAAGTGTCCAGAGTTTTCCCGAAACCATCAAAAAAATCAGCTGCACAAAAACCGGAAGATGCGAAAAGCAGTAATTTGTTTGATTTGAATCTGACAGAAGATCAGGAAATGGTTCAGGAATCTATCCGCGAATTTGCTAAGCAGTTTTTGAAAAACAATTCTGAAAAGGCCAACGTGGATTGTACTGTATCGGATGAAATTGTGCAGGAGTTTAATCAGCTCGGATTAGCTTACTACTCTGCTCCTGAATCTTTAGGCGGCGTATTGACCGATAAAGCAACTGTTACGCAAATGATTATTGCGGAAGAATTGGCATACGGTGACTTAGGAATGGCAGTTGCTCTGCTTTCCCCTGTCAGTGCACTGAATGCTCTGATACAGTGGGGTACGGGAGAGCAGCAGGAAAAATATGTGTCGTCATTTTTGGATGAAGAAAATCCTCTGAAAGCTGTAATTGCCGTGAACGAACCGAAGCCTCTGTTTGATCCGTTCAAACTTTCTACAAAAGCAGTTAAAAAGGGCGGGAAGTATGTTCTGAATGGTGCCAAAGCTACTGTTCCTCTGGTAAATTCAAGCGAGCTGTTTATCATAGCGGCAGATGTGGAAGGAGAAGGACCGGCGTTGTTTTTAGTAGAGTCTTCTTCACAAGGTCTGTCTGTGGCATCTCAAAACGCAATGGGACTCAGACCCGCTGCTTTGGGAGATGTCAAACTAAAGAATGTAGAAGTGGATGCGAGTGCAAGATTAGGTGATAAAACTTTTAACTATGCCGAATTCATTAGTTATGCAAGAATAGGCTGGTGTGCGTTGGCGGTAGGGGCTTCCAGATCTATTTTGGACGAAACAGTGCCGTATGCCAATAACAGACTTGCTTTTGGCGAGCCTATTTCTCACAGACAGTCCATCGCGTTTATGATTGCCAATATCAGAATTGAAACAGATGCGATGCAGATATTAACTCAACGTGCGGCCTCTCTTGCAGAACAGGGGAAACCATTCCAGAAAGAAGCTTATTTGGCCGCAGTATCCTGTCAGGAACATGCCATGAATATTGGTAATGACGGAGTACAGGTTTTTGGAGGAATCGGATTTATGAGAGACTTCTTAGCAGAACGTAAATACAGAGACCTTCGCGCTGTTTCTTGGAGTTATAATGCAATGCACCTGTAAAACTTTTAAAATTTAGAAAAATGAATCTCGAAATACCTAAAAAATTCAAACCGGTTATAGAGGCTGCGCAAATGGCAGCAACGACTATTTTCAGACCGATTTCAAGAAAATACGACACATTGGAGCATGAATATCCGAAAGAACTTGACCTGTTGTCTTCCGTCTTGGACGGAATGGCGGACGGTGGTCAGTCTTTGGGCGGTGCAAGCGGTTCCCGCGGAGAAAAATCAAGCTCGGATGGAGGAGTCCGCAATGGCGGGAATATGTCCAGCGTGTTGAATATTATGACCATGTGTTACGGAGATGTTGGATTGCTTTTAACGATTCCTCGCCAGGGACTTGGAAATTCAGCTATTGCTGCGGTGGCCACAGACGAACAAATGAAACGTTTTGGTAAACTTTGGGCATCTATGGCGATTACCGAACCGGGAGCAGGTTCAGACTCGGCTGCAATTCAAACTACTGCAGTGAAAGACGGTAACCATTATATCCTGAATGGGACAAAAATATTTGTAACTGCCGGTGAGCGTTCTAATGCTGTAGTCGTATGGGCGACTTTAGATAAATCTCTTGGAAGAGCCGCTATTAAATCCTTTGTGGTAGAAAAAGGCACTCCCGGAATGGAGATTGTTAATTTGGAGACCAAGATGGGAATTCGTGCGTCTGATACCGCAACTATTTCTTTCACTGATTGTCGAGTGCCGGCAGAGAATCTTTTAGGATCTCCTGAAGTAGATGTAAAGAAAGGATTTGCCGGAGTAATGGAAACTTTTGACAACACCAGACCTTTTGTGGCTGCCATGGCGGTAGGTGTGGCAGAAGCTGCTCTGGAGAGAACCAAAGAATTACTTAAGGAACAAATTAATTTGAACTATACTAGTCCGGTAAATAATCTGAGTGCTGTAGAGGCTGAATTATTGAAACTTGAAGCGGAGTATGAAGCGGCCAGACTTTTGACCATAAAAGCGGCCTGGATGGCGGATAACCGTATTCCCAATTCTGTAGAAGCTTCTATCAGCAAAGCAAAAGCCGGAAGAATCGGAAGTAAAATCACACTAAAATGTGTAGAGCTATGCTCGAGTATGGGGTATTCGGAAGGTGAATTATTAGAGAAGTGGGCGAGAGATTCCAAAATTCTCGATATTTTTGAAGGTACGCAGCAGATACAGCAGCTTATTGTGGCGAGAAGGACGTTGGGCTTGTCGTCCAAGGAGCTCAAATAACATAGAGCTGATAATATTTTAAAGCGTTTCGATTTCGGTTGAAACGCTTTTTTATTTATGACAGCATATCAGAAAAGAATATTATAGAATTGCTGCAGGCAGATTGAGAAAACAGCATATTAAGTTTTAAAAATCTAATACCTTTTTTTAGAGTATTTTTAGAATAATGCACTAAATTGCTTTATAATCTATTAATATTTCATAAAACTAGATATGGGCAAGTTTTACATCTCTATTCTTGTTGCATTTTCTTTATTGTTAAATGTAACGCATGCCGACGAATTAGTCAATGAAGGTTTTCGGGCAGATTCTTTCCCCTTAGGATGGGACACTTCAAAGATAAATTATGAGACTGCCGACGGAGGTTATCATAGGTTTGCCGGTAACACGGGAGTCATTATCAGCCCAACCTTTGACTGGTCTGATTATGAGAATATTGAAATAAAGTTTTCGGTAGCGAAATATGGTGCCGGAGCTGACGGGCCGATTACAGTGAATATTTCTACAGACGGAGGGAGTACCTGGACAGCCTATACAGAGGACAGTCCAACCCCAACGAGTAGAACATATGTAAATGCGATAATAAATGTTCCTAATGCAGTATCTATGACGAGTAATGTAAAAATTCGTTTTACATCTGCTAATTCGCCAAGTGATAAAAGGTTTCATGATTTGATTATTACCGGAGATGAAAAAGCAAATCAGGCATGTACGGCTCCCACTGAAAGCCCGGAAGGCTTTTCGGATTTCTATACCGCGGACGACAGTTCGATAGAATTGGAGTGGTTAGACGGTGACGGTGACGGTCGTGTAATTGTAATGAATATTGCCAACAGCTTTTCAAATCTTTCTGAGGGGGCAGACCCGACCGCCAACTTGTCTTATGCAGGTTCCGGTGAACAGGTAATCTATAACGGGACAGGTATGGGGCCGGTTATTATTACCAACTTAATGCCCAATACAACTTATTATTTTAAAGGATATGAATATTGCGAGCCGGATCGAGTATATAACAATAGCGGCACTCCTGAGCCTGTCACTACAGATATAGGCAGCAATCTGATTCTGACGGATGAAGAATCCTATGGGCCGTTTTGTAACGGAACTTCCAACAATATAAGCGTAGGCTTTGATGAACTTGGGTCTTATAATGAAGATTTCAAAGTACAGTTGTCTAATGCTGATGGAACTTTCCCGGGTAATGCAGAAGATAATATTATCGGATCAGGTTCGTCCTCTCCAATTTCTGCAACTATTCCTGCCAGTACCTCTGCCGGTACAAAATACAGAGTCAGAGTGGTCAATCCGGACCCGGTGACAATCGGAGATGATAATAGTTCGGATATTACAATATTGGTTACACCTACTGAGCCTTCTCCGTCGCAACCTTCACCAATATGTGAAGGCAGTTCTGCGGAAATTACTGCAACCGGTTCTACAGGTGCTTCTTCTTACACTTTTTGGGATGCTGCTACTGATGGCAATGAAATTACCGATGGAGTTTCGGGAAACACGCTTACTACACCCAACAACTTATCAGCAGGAACTTACACCTATTACGTGCAAGGTGAAAATGGGAGTTGTGCCAGCTCCAGGAAAGCGGTGACAGTTACGGTAAATGAAGTCCCGGCTACTCCCTCAGGAAGCTTTACCTATTCTGACAATCCATCTTGTGGTGTGGTAACAATCTCATATAACTCTGGGTATTATTTTCAGGCATCTGCAAATGGCACTTCAACTGATTATCCAACTTCTTCATCGTACATCCAGAATGTCCCGGAGGCAATATACGTCAGAGCTTTTAACGGAGACTGCTGGTCTGATGCGGTAGCTTCTGATGCCATTGTTTTAGTTAATGATGTTGTTATTATTATGCAGCCTTTAGATATAAGCGTAGCTGAAAATGGTTCCGGTTCATTTAGTGTTTGGGCAGGTAATGTAGATACATATCAATGGCAGGAAAACGACGGCTCGGGTTGGGAAGATATTGCCGGAGCTACCAGTTCATCTTTGTCAATCAGCAATCCATCGGCAAGTCAGGACGGATACACATACAGAGTTGTACTGACAGGAAATGCACCTTGTGCTTCTGTAAACTCAGATCCTGCCACTCTCACAGTCACTGCACCTTCGCCAATCAGTATTTGGAGTAACAATATTACCGGCACAAATTCTTCTGACAATAATCCATTTACTAACGGCGATGTAACTGCGCCGAATATCGTTGTAAGCGGAATTGGTTTTTCCGGAGTTGCTAAAAGTGGCGCTAACAACAGATATAATACAAACAACTGGAGTACCTCATCTTTGGATGCCGGAAAATATTTCACATGGACTATTGAAGCGGAAGCAGGTTATACTTTTTCAGCCACTGATCTTGATATCACATTGAGAAGGTCTGGTACCGGACCGACCAACTTTGAAGTCAGAACCAGTGCAGATAATTTTGTATCCAGTGTTTCAAACAGTATATCCGGAACAAATGCGATTCCTTATACTATTCCTGTAAATATATCTGACAGAACAGAATTGGAAATCAGATTGTATGGCTATCGTGCCGGAGCAGCCGGCGGAACTTTCGGGGTAGATTTCTTCGACTTTAAAGGTTTTGTATATGCAGCACCTTCCTGTGAAGTGCCTGCTCCGACGGGTACTTTCTCCTATTCGGCAAATCCTTCCTGTGGTTCGGCCACAGTTTCTTATAATGCAGATTATTATTTTCAGGAGTCTGAATCAGGTACTTCTTTGGATTTTCCTACATCCTCTTCTTACGTTCTCAATTCATCCGGAACAGTATATGTGAGAGCTTATGAAGACGATTGCTGGTCTGACGCTGTAGCTTCTAATCCTGTCGTAATTAACAGCCCGATAAATATCTCAGTCCAGCCTGCCAATATCTCCGTACCTGAAAACGGCTCAGGCTCTTTTAGTGTGACTGCGAGTGGAGCAAGTGCTTATCAGTGGCAGATAGATGAAGGTGGCGGTTGGGAGAATATCAGCGGAGCTAATAGTGCGGTTCTGAATATTTCCAATGCGGATTTTTCTCAGGATGGAAATGAATATCGTGTATTACTGACTGCAGAAAATCCTTGTTCAGATGTAACTTCCAATACAGCAGTGCTTTCCGTAACTGAAGAAACTGTCAGTCTTTGGAATAATGATATCACAGGAACTAATCCGGGCATGTCCAATCCGTTTACTACCGGAGATAACCGTACAATCGGTATCAAAGAAGAAGGCGGCGTCGGCTATTCATCGAATATTGAGGGAAATGCAGGAAACGATAGATTTAATACAAGAAATTGGAGTACCTCATCTTTGGATGCCGGAAAATATTTCACCTGGACTATTGAAGCGGAAGCAGGTTATACTTTTTCAGCCACTGATCTTGATATTACCTTGAGAAGGTCTGGTACCGGACCGACCGGCTTTGAAGTCAGAACTAGTGTAGATAATTTTGTGTCAGGAGTTTCAAACAGTATATCCGGTACTAACCCGGTTTCATATTCCATACCTGTAAATGTATCTGACCAAACGGAATTGGAGGTAAGGCTTTATGGCTATAATGCCGGATCGACCGGCGGAACTTTCGGGGTAGATTTCTTCGACTTTAAAGGTTTTGTACATGCAGCACCTTCCTGTGAAGTGCTTGCTCCAACGGGTACTTACTCCTATTCGGCCAATCCTTCCTGTGGTTCGGCCACAGTTTCTTATAATGCAGGTTATTATTTTCAGGAGTCTGAATCAGGTACTTCTTTGGATTTTCCTACATCCTCTTCTTACGTTCTCAATTCATCCGGAACAGTATATGTGAGAGCTTATGAAGACGATTGCTGGTCTGACGCTGTAGCTTCTAATCCTGTCGTAATTAACAGCCCGATAAATATCTCAGTCCAGCCTGCCAATATCTCCGTACCTGAAAACGGCTCAGGCTCTTTCAGTGTGACTGCGAGTGGAGTGAAAACTTATCAATGGCAGGAAAATGACGGTACCGGATGGAAGAATGTTTCCGGAGCTAATAGCTCTTCTCTGACTATTACCACTCCAGCACCAAGTAAGGACGGAAATATTTTCAGAGTATTTATGTCTGCAAATGCACCGTGTTCCAATGTGTATTCTGAAGAAGTTACCCTTACGGTAACGGCTCCTGTTGTGGCAGGCATCTGGACGAACCCTATTACAGATGATTCCGGAGATATTCAAAGTCCGTACAAAAGAGGACAAACTGTAGCTCCGCATCTGATAGTTTCCGGTTTAATATTGAATGGAGCGTCTAAAACTGATGCTAAAGACAGGTTTAATTCCAACACATGGGACGAAACCTTGAACTTGGGGAAATATTTTTCCTGGACACTGACTCCGGCACCGGGCTATGAGATGGATTTATCAGACTTGAATGTAACCGTCCAATCTTCAGGATCAGGACCTGATAATTTTGCCGTACGCACCAGTGAGGATGGTTTTGCTTCTAATATTTATTCTGAATCCGGTGTCAAAAATACCACAGCTACTCATAATATCGATATTGAGCTGACAGGCGTAAGAAAATCTGTAGAAATCAGAGTTTATGCATACGGGACGGCGAATGTCGGAGGTGCATTTAGTATCAATGATTTTAATTTCAGTGGAATTATTAAAAAACTTATTCCTTCCGGCCCCTGCAATACTCCTGCAAATTTAAGTACATCCGTGAATGGAGATGAGGTAATATTTAATTGGAATGGTACAGAAGGGGCAGATATACATGCCATTCAACTTATAAATTCGAAAGGAGGATATTCCTATGGGTTTAGCCCGACAGTCAGCGGATTTAAAGCAAAAGATATTGCTCCCGGTACGTATAACTGGAAGATTATATCTCTATGCGGAACGGAAACTTATGTGACCGGGAATACTTCCGAATGGATACAGGGAGGCAGTTTTACTGTCAGTCAGTAAAATTTGCATTCCGAATAAATGCAATAGCAGCCTGTAAAAGCCAGGCTGTTTTTATTTAATCAAATTTGTTCAAAAATGACAAAGACAAATTTTAATGAAACCCCTTGGTGGAAAACGAGTGTAATGTATCATATTTATATCCGTTCATTTTGTGACGGAAATGGGGACGGAATAGGAGATTTACAGGGTGTCTTAAATAAATTGGACTATTTACAGGAAATGGGATACGGTGCAATATGGATTTCACCGTTTACAGAAAGTCCGCAGCAAGACTTTGGATATGACGTAAGTGATTATCAGTCGGTATCACCTCTTTCTGGAGATATGGGACTGTTTGAAAAGCTGTTGGAAGAAGTACACAAAAGAGGCATGAAACTGATTTTGGATTTGGTACTCAATCATACTTCTGACCAGCACTCTTGGTTTAAAGAATCTTCATCTTCGCGCGACAATCCCAAAGCAGACTGGTACGTGTGGAAAGACGGCAAAGGAAAAAACGGAATGAAGAGACCTAATAACTGGCGCGCGATGTCAGGTAATCGGGCATGGAATTATCATCCGGTGCGAAAACAGTTTTATTATACCGGATTTTTGCCTTTCCAACCGGATTTGAATTATGATAATCCTGAAGTAAAGCAAGCGATGTTTGATATGGTCAGGTTTTGGCTAAAAAAAGGAGTGGACGGTTTTCGTCTGGATATTATCAGTGCTATTTATGAAGATCCGCAATTGAGAAACAACCCTTTTACTTTTGTGCCTTTCCCTTCCGATAAATCTCTTTCTATTTTGTTTCAGCATCTGAAATATAATTTCCTGCAGGAAAGAAGTTTTGAATTTGCCACAGAATTACGGAAAGTGGTGGATGAATTTCCCGATAAATTTATTGTAGGAGAAACACACGGAGAGGAAAGTTTAATCCGAAAATTTTGTAAATATCAGGGAAAAGAAGGGCTTCATACCATTTTCCTCTTCAAGACAATTACGACTCCTTTCAAAGCAAAAGCCTATTACAAACTCGTCAAAACTTTTGAAGATAACTTCTCAGAATCTCTGATGCCCACATACGTTTTTGGAAATCATGACCGTACGCGGATGATGAAGCGACTTGGCGGCGATATTCGGAAAGCAAAACTTTTGGCATTGTTTCAACTGACAGTGCGAGGAGTACCGTTTATTTATTATGGAGAAGAACTGGGCATGACAAAGGTTAGAATTCCTCTGACTCAGGCACAGGATCCGATAGGGGTAAGGAATAAAATGATTCCACAATTTATTATGGATTCTATTACGGAAACACTTAATCGGGATGAATGCCGGACACCCATGCAATGGGATGGGACTAAGAATGCAGGATTTTGTCCGGAAGAGGTAAAGTCTTGGCTCCCTATTCACGAAAACCACACTTCACTGAATGTACAGCAGAGTATGCAGAATGAAAATTCTCAGTTGAATTTTTACAAGAAATGTATTCATTTGAGAAATCGGACTCCCGCACTTCACAACGGGAACCTGACTTTAAAAGATGATTTATGTTCGGGAAAGATATTAGCGTTTACTCGTACCCATGGACAGGACAGCCTGTTGGTATTGCTGAATATGTCCCGCAGTACAGTGAGTATTTCAGACTTGTCCGGCGAAATGCTCCTCTCTACCCATACCGATATCATGCAAGATAAATTACAGCCTTGGGAGGGGAGAATATTGAAAGTGGATTGATTGACCAGACAGAGCGGAATATACAATGCGCTTTTCTGAATAATATGCCGTTTATTCTATAAATCTTTTGAACATATACAAAGGCAGATTGGTCATCCAACTTTCTTTTCTATAATCAGAAAGCGAAGTTCGAATGGCTGTTTCAGGCTTGTATTTTTCACAGAAGAATTTAAAACTCTTGGACCTTAAGTTTTCTCCGGCTTTGACTTCTATGGGAATAATTTCATCCCGTTCATTTTGAATAATAAAGTCAACTTCGTTATTGTTATCAAGTCTGAAGTAATTTATAGACCAGTCATTGTTTAATTTTAATTGCTGGAATACAAACTGTTCTGTCAAAGCACCTTTAAATTCTGTAAATATGCTGTTGCCTTCTACAATTGTTTTAGCAGATAACCTTGACATGGCTCCGAGCAAGCCAATATCATTGTGATAAAGTTTGAAAATAGATAACTGCTGATATGCACTTAGGGGTAGTGCGGGTTTGGAAACGGAATACACTTTGTGCAGTAAACCTGTATCTGTCAGCCATTGAATTGCCAATTCAAATTCTTTAGCTCTTGCACCTTTTCGGATAACACTGTAAATAAATTTCTTGTTTTCTTTTGCGAGCTGGGCGGGAATACTTTGCCATACCATATTAATGCGCGGTATAATTTCTGCTGGGGCATGTTTCGAGAAATCATTTTGGTAGGTTTTTAATATATCGTTTTGTAAGTCACGTACCTTTTTCCAATCCTTGTACTGTGAAAAGTGTAATATGACTTCCGGCATTCCGCCTACAAAAAAGTAATATTTTAGATAGACTTTAAATTTTTCTGAAAAAACCGGAATCATGTCCCACATTTTTTTCTCCAGAATTTGAGCTAGACCTTCTTCTTCGACAGCTAATAAAAATTCGTAGAACGACATAGGTTGTAACTCCAAAAAGGTTACTTTCCCAACCGGAAAAGATTCTCCAGGATGCAGATTTAAACCTAAAAGTGATCCTGCCGCTGCAATATGATATTCAGGTGCCTCTTCATAGAAGTATTTTAATGAAGTGATACCCTGAGGTGCGGCTTGTATTTCATCTAAAATGATTAGTGTGTTTTCTGTATTTATCTTTATACCCGAATAAAGCTCAAACGCTGTAACCAAACGCTCTACATTTAAGTCAGGCTGAAATATGTTTTTTAAAGCGGTCGCTCTTTCAAAATTTATATATACAGTTTGGTGGTATTCTTTTTTGCCGAATGTCTGTAAAAGATAGGTCTTTCCGGTTTGTCGAGCTCCTAATACGACAAGCGGTTTCCGATTCTTGGATGACTTCCAGTTTTTCAGTTTATTAATCTTTTGTCTATACATTTTTGCCTCTTAAAACTCTGCAGAATTACACTTTTTTGTACATTAAACTCCATAAAATTACACTTTTTTGTACATTAAAACTCGATTTTATACACTTTTTCCTACATTAAAATCAGAAAAATCACACTTTTCCTGACATTAGAGACAGGATGTCGGGATAAACGGAATGTGTTCGATGAACAATAGTCGGACGGCTCAACCGCCGAATAATACCAATTTGAAATTCAAAACAGACCGATAAGACGAAACCTTATTTTGGTCTATATTATTTGTCCAAACGATATAAAAACTATTTGGCTGAGCTTTTTAAGTGCTGTAGAGAAGATTACTTTTTCTTCCTGCCGAGGGTATTGATCCCCAAAGCTGCCCATATCGGGCAAAAATTGATAAAGGCCGTAATCGCAAATACTACAGCTAAAATTCCCAGAACCAAAGCGGCAGTTCCCGAAATCTGTCCGGTGAAATACAGGGCAGCGATTAGAATAGCCACAAGAATTCTGAGGGTTTTGTCGATAGTTCCGATGTTCTTTTTCATAACAGATTATTTTTTAGTTGCAAAAATTCTGACAACGTCAGCTTTCCCTTTATGGTAATTTCCTTCGGACAGAATGGTTTCAGTCTGAAGGGTCTCAATCCATTCAAATCCTTTGAAATCTTCTTTCAGTTCGCTCAGGTCGTACAGCATGGAAATATCTCCCGGCCCTCCTGCCTGAGGATTTTCCTGTTGATTTTTTATATGGGCTTTGCTAAATCCTTCTAAAATCAGATGTCCGCCCGGTCTGATGTATTGGGCGAGTTTTCGGTGATATTCTTTCCGTTTGTTTTCCGGCTGATGGGTATAAATCAGCACAAGTAAGTCAAACGACTCCGCCTGAAAGTCTGCTTGTTCAAAATCTGTCAGCTCGTATCGGATGGTTACATGATTTTTTTGTGCCAGTTGCAGAGCCTTTGTCTTTCCGGCATCACTCGAATCAAATGCAGTAACTTCCCAGCCTAAGGTAGCAGTATATACGGCATTGCGCCCTTCGCCTTCGGCAGGGAATAAAGCTTTTCCGGGTTTGAGCATGTGAATTTTATCTTTGAGATACTCGTTGGGCAGCTCTCCGTAAATATATTCTTTCTGACTAAAACGCTCGTTCCAAAAATCTTTCATATCAGATACATCAAATTAAAAAGGAGAGGGGAGAACCCCTCTCTGCAATGGTTACAATGATTTTTTGGCGAGATACCAATCGGTCATTTCCAGAGTAGTATCGGCTTTTCTTTCTTTCAGCCCTTCTAATGTATTCGGAGCGCCCACGATTACTTTGTCGCCCGGTCTCCAATCCAAAGGAGTGGCCACTTTATTGGCATCGGAAGTTTGCAATGCCACCAATACACGCTTGATTTCATCCATATTTCTTCCAATGTTTAATGGATAATACATGATTAGGCGAATCATGCCTTTCGGGTCAATAAAAAACACAGCCCGTACAGGTGCAGTTGCACTTTCTCCCGGCTGCAGCATACCATACAAATTGGCGACTTTCATATCGATGTCGGCAATGATGGGGAAGTCAAAATAAACTCCGGTTTTTTCATCCACGGCATTGACCCAGGCTATGTGGGAGTGAATACTGTCCACACTCAGACCAATCAGTTTGGTATTATGCTCTTCAAAAAACTTTCCTTCTTTGGCAAAGCCACTAAGCTCGGTCGTACATACCGGTGTAAAGTCTGCGGGGTGTGAGAATAAAATCACCCAGCTGTCCTTGTTGTAATCTGAGAATTTAAGATTTCCTGTGGTCGTAACGGCTTCAAAATCCGGCGCAGGATCACCGATTCTTGGCATGGTTCTAATTTCTAAATTTTCCATATTAAATTGTTTTATTAGTTCTTTAACACCCATGGGTACGAATTGTTTTTCATGGATTGGTAAAAACGAATTTTCGCTATATACTGAATCAGTTATTAGTCGATTACATATTACGCTAAATGCAATATAACTATTGTTTCAATTTTTTTGAACAGATGAGATAAAGAGTACAAAATATTATTTGGCGGCAAGGCGGACGAGTCGGATACACACTTCGGAAGCTTTTTCCATATCCTGTACACATACAAACTCCTGTCTGGAGTGTATTGCCATCGCCCCGGTAAAAATATTTGGACAGGGCATACCCATGAAAGATAGCCGGGCACCATCCGTTCCCCCGCGAATAGCCTGTTTATTTGGAGTTAAACCGGCTTCCTGATAGGCTTTTTCTGCCAATTCCAAGGCAAGAGGATTTTTATCCAAAACCTCTTTCATATTTCTGTATTGCTCTTTTACTGTAAATTCAAATGAACAGCCTTTGTATTTATCAATAGTTTTTTGAGCATAAGACTTCAGCCGGGTCTCATGTTTTACGAGCATATCTGTATCGAAGTCTCTAATAATAAAGGTTACGGTTGCCTGTTCTGCACCACCCCGAACATCTACCGGGTGTGCAAATCCTTCCCGTCCAGATGTGGTTTCGGGACTCCACGAATCCTTAGGGAGAGAAGAAATAAAATCGCCTGCAATTTTAATCGCGTTGACCATTTTGTCTTTCGCATAGCCCGGATGGGCACTTATACCAAAAAAGTTAATTGCAACAGTATCTGCCGAAAAGTTTTCACTCTCTAAAGAAGGACAAGCTCCGCCATCCAATGTATAACCTATATCGGCACCGAGTCTTTCCATATCTACTGCATCCACTCCTCTCCCGATTTCTTCGTCCGGAGTGAAAAGTATTTTAATGGTTCCGTGTTTTATCTGAGGATTTTTCATTAGGTACTCAACGGTATGCATAATCACTGCCACGCCTGCTTTATCATCCGCTCCTAATAGTGTGTCGCCGGAGGCTGTAATAATATCTTTTCCGATTTTTTCTTTCAGATAAGGGTGTTGTTCAATTGTCAGAATCTGATTGGGGTCATTGAGCAAGGTAATGGGTTGTCCGTTATAGTTTTTGTGTAAAATAGGATTAACACTTTCTCCGCTGACATCGGGTGAGGTGTCCATGTGTGCACAAAGGCAGACTACAGGTGCTTTTTTAGAAGTATTAGCAGGTATAGTGGCATAGACATATCCTTCTTTTACCATTTCCGCATCCGTCAGACCGAGCGCTTTTAGCTCATTGACCAAAAGCCTTCCCAAATCTTTTTGTCTTTCCGTAGAAGGTTGGCTTGTAGAATCCGGATCGCTTGTGGTGAAAATTTTTGCGTATCGTATAAAACGCTCAGCTATTGAACTGTTATTCGAGAAGTTTATTGGATGCATTTTTGTCCTTTTAGTATAAGTGTGAATTCGTTAAAATAAACATCACCCCTCCCGGAAAGTTTGCCCAAAGACAATCAATTTCTGTGAATAGTCAGATATTCAGGTTAGGTATTTTACTCAGAACTTCGGAAGAGCTTCAATATTCAAATCTTCATCCATTTCGTATCCGAAAGGAGCTCCGGTCGCTATTTCTCTTTTAAGTATTTCTTCAGAAGTGAGATTTTCCAGATACATCACCAACGCTCTCAAACTGTTGCCGTGAGCCACTATCAGTACATTTTCTCCCGCTTCAAGGTGCGGTTTGATATTCTCTTCGTAATAAGGAATTACTCTGTCACAGGTATCTTTCAGGCTTTCGCCTCCCGGAGGGGCTACGTCATACGAACGTCTCCAGATATGTACCTGCTCGGCACCGTGCTTTTCAGCAGTTTCCTGCTTGTTTAGTCCTGCCAAGTCTCCATAAGAGCGTTCATTTAGCGCCTTGTCTTTTGTGACAGGTACATCTGTGTTTCCTGTTACGTCCAAAATAATACTCAGTGTTCGCTGGGCACGAATTAATGCAGAAGTGAAAGCGATATCAATATGTTCGTTTTTTAAAAGGGCACCTGCGTCTGCGGCTTCCTGTTCTCCTTTTTGAGTCAAATCAATATCCACCCATCCGGTAAATCTGTTTTCCAGATTCCATTTGGACTGTCCGTGCCTCACCAAAAAAAGTTTTGCCATTGTGCGAAAATTTATTGTTTTAAATACCGGTTCCTGACGGTTTTTCTTTTCGACTGCGAATATACAAAACTGTTTTGTGCTGTCAGATTAGATTTTCATTAGCTTATGCATAATTTTAATACCATACACTTTCTGCCCGGATTTCAACCTGTATCTTTGCTGCCAAAATGCATTTGACCGCCTTTCAGCGATTTCATTTTATTGCTTACCTGACCTTCCTGAGTATTTTAGGCTTTCTGGCTACAGATATGTATTTGCCGGCATTTGATATTATGCATCTTGATTTAGGCACTTCTAAAGGTCAAATTGGTGCGAGTCTGGCTCTGTTTCTTGGAGGATATGCATTGGCTCAGCTGTTGTGGGGACCTGTTTCAGATCGTTTTGGTATTTCGAAAGCTGTCTTGTGGGGGTTGATTATTTTTGTGATTTCTTCGCTTGGGTTGTTTTGGGTACAAAATATCACTGTGTTCATTGCTTTCCGGACTGCTCAGGCAGTAGGTGCGTGTGCCGCAGCGGTCTGCTGGCAGGCTTTGGTTGTCCAAAATTTCAGCCAGACCGAAACCAAAAAGGTGTTTGCTACCATCATGCCGTTAGTGGCACTATCTCCTGCTCTTGCGCCTCTGGTAGGTGCATATATTACAAACGCAATAGGGTGGAGGTACATATTTGTGCTGCTGTCGGGGATTGCTTTTGCATTGATATTATACACTTTTAGAGTTCCGAATTCGTCGATGCAAAAAAAGCTTTCTAAAAAGAATATTTCTTACCGGGCGTTTTTGAAATCCTCAGGCTTTATCGGTAATGTACTGATATACGGGGCGTGTTCTGCCGGTTTTTTTGCCTGGCTGACCGGAGTACCATTCTTTCTCAAAGAATTGGGGTATAATGAACAGGAAATAGGTCTTAGTTTTGTCCCGCAGACCATTGCATTTATTTTTGGCGGATATGGCTATAGATTTGTTTCACATCGGATTCATTCTGACAAAGCACTGAAGTATCTGCTGCTGCTTTATTCAATCAGTATGCTCTCGTTGTTTTATCTGGGATTTTTTACGCGTCCGACTCTGACAATTTTGCTTATACCTTTTTGTTTGATGGCATTTGCGAATGGTGCCACATACCCGATAGTGGTGGCTGAGGCTTTAAAACCTTATATCAATAATTCGGGCAGGGCTTCGGCCTTATTGAATTTTCTTCAGTTGAGTGCATGTTTTATAGCCAGTGCTGTGGTATCAGGATTTGCGGGATGGTCGTCCCTGAAAATTACGGTTGTGGTCATGATTTCGACTGTTGTATTTGCTTTAATGGGATTTTGGATTTCTCGCAAAAGAATGTTCGGATGCGGTTCAGTCTGATATTTCCCGTTGAAAATGCTTTGCCCTTAAACGTTGACATTTTCACCCTGAATCGTGTCTGTCTCTGGTGGAGAGTTTTATATCCAAAATGCGGCTACTGAGGGCGACGACGATAGCGGTGCCTGAGGCTCTCCCGAAGGCAGAGCTCAAAGTGGCATGTCCTATTGTGGCATCGAGACGCTGACGCTCCTCAGCCACTAATGCCGTCACCCTGAATCGTGTCCGCCCCCAATACATTATCAACCAGGCATCATAATACCGATATTTTTTCTTATATTTACTTGATGGA
>CAZZEH010000042.1:9369-19898 GCA_964653095.1 uncultured Chitinophagales bacterium | reverse complement strand
CTAAGAGAGATTGTAGCAAAAATCGTTAGACCGCACTAATCCGGACAAGTCGGGAGGGCGATGTGGAGGTATATGAATCTAATCCCGACTTCTTCCTTTATGGTAATATTTTTGAAGGTCCGAAAGGATTAAAAAAAGTAAAAACTATTTTTCAGCCAAAACCTGAGGCAGTAAAAAAATCATTAATTGATAGGGTAGCAAACTGGTTGAGAAAATAGATTGACTCGCATGCTTACACCTAATGGCAAAGTTTTTTGATACACGACAAAATTTCGTCGGTAAACTAAATAATCATTCCGTAAACATATATGTCCGCTTATTTTCTCCTGTTTATAAGCTGATCTAAAGAATATTTCCCGGAACCGGTTAGAAGCAAGGTGAGGAAGATTGCCAGGTACAGGTATCTAAGCTCTAATGCACCAAATGAATCTTGAAAAATCGCGATGTGGGTGTAGAGAATCACTGTAAAATTGAGACATAATATTAAAGCAGCATATCTTGAAAACAGCCCTAAAATCAGCAGGGTAGCACAAAGCCCTTCAGCGAAAGCAGCCATATAGAACGAAGGAACCGCCCCAATTCCAATAGGGTCTAAAAACTCTATTTTTTGACCACTGTAAATTAAGGACAATTTTTCATATCCGTGGCCATATAAGAGTACTATGCCTACAACTATCCTTAGCAGAAGCAAGCCATAGTCTTTGTCTAAATTCCAATTTTTTGTGAGAAATGTCATAATTGTCTGTTTTTATAAGTACTTCAATTTAGTAAGAATTTAACTAAAAAGCTGTCTTATGGATTCTTATCCTTTTTGATTCTAACTATTAATTACAATTAGCTTACATAGAACTTCTTGTATAGAGCAGTAGTAAAGAAGTAAAAGCTTTTATAACATATTGATTCTCAATGTATCTGTTAGATTTGTGCCGATAGCTATCGGCACAACGACCCTTGGAAGCAAGAAATAAAAATTTCGAAGTCTGAAATAATGCTGCTTACAATTTGAATTACAAAATCAAAAACAAAAAAGGGATTTCGCAACGCAGCCCCTTGATTATCAATGCTCCCCTTCCCGATGGCGATCGGGAGGACTTGTGCCGATAGCTATCGGCACAACGACCCTCAATATCTTGATAATAGCTTCTGTGAAATTTCCGGATATTTTTTGAGATTCATGTAATATTTTCTGCTTTTCATAGATTTGATATGCTTTTCTATTTTCAGTGCTTGCTTTTTGTCTTTACAAGTAATACTATAAAACAACTTCCAGTCTATTGCTCTGATAGTATAAGAATTTTGAAATTCAGAGGTATTGTGCCAGTATATACGTCTTTCGATATTTTCAGTTTGACCTACATAAAATTTATCCGTACTTTCTGAATAAATTATATACACATAATGCATTGAACAAAGTTAAAGTAGGTAATTAATAAAAGTAGTTATCTTCCTCTTTATTTATTTCCGAAACGAAAAAGGGATTGCGTTGTGCAACCCCTTGATTATCAATGCTCCCCTTCCCGATGGCGATTGGGAGGACTTGTGCCGATAGCTATCGGCACAACGACCCTCAGTATCTTGATAATAGCTTCTGTGAAATTTCCGGATATTTTTTGAGATTCATGTAATATTTTCTGCTTTTCATAGATTTGATATGCTTTTCTATTTTCAGTGCTTGCTTTTTGTCTTTACAAGTAATACTATAAAACAACTTCCAGTCTATTGCTCTGATAGTATAAGAATTTTGAAATTCAGAGGTATTGTGCCAGTATATACGTCTTTCGATATTTTCGGTTTGACCTACATAAAATTTATCCGTACTTTCTGAATAAATTATGTACACATAATGCATTGAACAAAGTTAAAGTAGGTAATTAATAAAAGTAGTTGTCTTCCTCTTTATTTATTCTCAAAACAAAAAAGGGATTGCGTTGTGCAACCCCTTGACTATCAATGCTCCCCCTGTTGGACTTGAACCAACGACCCTCTGATTAACAGTCAGATGCTCTAACCAACTGAGCTAAGGAGGAATCTATTTGGTAAATGAACTTGTTGCTATCGTCAGTTGAAATCTCTATTTAAATTTCATCTGTCCAAAAAGCGAATGCAAATGTACGAAGATTGTATTTAATTTAGCAAATTTGCGCTTAAATAATTTATATGAGCTTATTAGTGATAGGTACGGTTGCTTTTGATGCAATAGAAACGCCATTTGACAAAGTTGACAAAGTTACCGGAGGCTCCGGAAACTATATATGTCACTCGGCTTCTATGTTTATTGATGATATGAATCTTGTCGCAGTTGTTGGGGGTGATTTTGATCGGGAAGAACTTGAATTCCTTTCTGCTAAAGGAGTTAATTTGGAAGGTCTGCAAATTAAAGAAGGCGAAAAATCTTTTTTTTGGTCCGGACGCTATCGGCTTGATATGAACTCCAGAGATACTTTGGCTACAGAGCTTAATGTTCTTGCAAATTTTGACCCGGTACTGCCTGACAGCTACAAAAATCCGGATATGCTGATATTGGGGAATATTGATCCTAATTTGCAGATTAAAGTAATCGAGCAATTAGAAAGCAGACCTAAGCTGATTGCACTTGATACTATGAATTTTTGGATGGATCAGACACCTGAGGCTTTGGAGAAAGTGCTTACAATGATTGACCTGCTGGTGATTAATGATGAAGAAGCCAGACAGCTGAGCGGAGTAGGTTCTTTAGTAAAAGCTGCTAAAATTATTAGAGCAAAAGGACCAAAGTATCTTATAATAAAAAAAGGAGAACATGGTGCACTGCTTTTTTACGGCGATCAGGTTTTCTTTGCTCCGGCTTTGCCTTTGGATGAAGTTTTTGACCCGACAGGAGCAGGTGATACATTTGCAGGAGGTTTTATCGGACATTTGGCAAAAACAAAAGATTTGTCTTTTGAAAACATGAAAAGAGCTGTCATATTCGGATCGGCTATGGCTTCTTTCTGTGTGGAAGATTTTGGGCCGAAAAGATTAAAGACTCTAACTAAAGAAGAGTTTATGCAGAGAGTTCAGGTTTTTGTCAAGCTGGTTGATTTCAATATCATTCTGAAATAGCTCTTATAATCAGGTAAATTCCAAAACTTTATTTGCTTTTGACTTGAAGAATCCGATAGGTTCGAGAATTTCTTTTGGATAACCGTGACTGCTCAAAAGTTGTTGTACAATCTCTAAACTATCCGGAGAAACTGCAATAAGCAAACCGCCGTTTGTTTGCGGGTCGGGTAGTATATGAAAAGATTCAGCTTCATCAATACTATTGTGCACTGCAATTTTTTCCCGATAAGCGCTCAGGTTTCTTGGAGTTGCTCCCGGAATAGCTTTTTGGGCTAAATATTCAGGAAGACATTTCAGTTTTGGAACTTTGGAGTAATCAATTTCAGCAGACAGGTCTGAACCTTCTGCCATTTCGGTTAAATGTCCGAGCAGACCAAAGCCGGTTACGTCAGTCATTGCATGTACTCCTTCTATTTTCCCCAATTCATATCCGACAGAATTGACCTGAGTCAGTTGAGAGTATAAAGTTTTTAAATCCTCCTCCTTAACTAAGCCCTTTTTAGTAGCAGTGGAAAGAATTCCCACGCCAAGAGGTTTGGTAAGCAAGATTACATCACCTGCTTGAGCGGTGTTATTTTGTTTCAAGTGGTTTAATTTAACTAATCCGTTCACTGCGAGACCAAAAACGGGTTCAGGCGTATCAATACTGTGTCCTCCCGCCAAAGGTATACCTGCCTCGTTACAAATATTTCTGGCTCCCTGCATGACACGATTGGCCACACTTTCGGACAGTTTTCCAATCGGCCAGCCCAAAATAGCGAGAGCTAAGATCGGTTTGCCACCCATTGCATACACATCGCTGACTGCATTTGCCGCGGCCACCTTCCCAAAAACATATGGATCATCCACTATCGGAGTAAAAAAATCGGTTGTCGCCACAAGTCCTTCCGTTTCGTTAAGGGCATAAACGGCTGCATCGTCATTGGTACTGTTACCCACGATAAGGTTGTCATTCTGCATACTTTGTCCGTGTTTCAGGATTTCGCTTAAAACTTTTGGAGCTATTTTGCACCCGCATCCACCACCGTGGGAATATTGAGTGAGTCTAATCGTATCTTCAGTCATTTAGTTTTTTATTTGGTTTAAAATAATATTTGCATTTGTTTCTGAATCAGTGTCCGGCAGTTTTATGTTTAAAAATGGTGGCTGAAATAAATCATTTCTGCTATAAGTTTTGTCGTAATATTTGATTAAGATTTCAAATGCTTTTTCCAGGTTATAGTGATTCAAATGCTCTAACGCATTTTTTGTTTCCAGTCCGCCCAACCTTTTTTGTATCCTCAGCACACCGGCTTTTAATCTCTCAATACCAAAACAGCCATATTCTACGATGATTTTTTGAAGTCGTTTTTGAAGAGGAACTTCGATTCGTATGCACTTTGCTTCTTTCATTTTATTGAAAAACTGATAAGGCATATTGACACGTCCGATTCTGCTGCTTTCGCTTTCAAGCCAAATAGTTTGGTCTTTTTTCTCGTGATTAATTTTGTATAAAGTGAGAGCAAGTTCATTTTCGAACTGCTCTGAGCTGGGCTGCTCTTTCATTCCTAAGGCTCCAAAAGTAGAGCCTCTGTGCGAAGCAATCTCTTCTAAATCGATTATAGCTTCTCCTCTTTTTTCCAATTCGTGTAAAATTTCCGTTTTTCCGCATCCGGTAAATCCGCTCAAAATGGTCATGTCATATTTTTTATCAAATTGTGACAGAACCCAACCTCTAAATGTTTTATATCCTCCTTTTAAAACAAAAACTTCAAATCCGTACAAATCCAAAAGCCAGGATACAGCTGCGCTTCGCATACCGCCACGCCAGCAATGCACAAAGACTTTTTTGGAATCTTTGCTTTTTAAAGCAACTTCTGCATCTAAAACCATTTGTTTCATCTTTGGTCCGAAATACTCCAGTCCGACTTGTATAGCGAGTTCTCGGCTTTGCTGCTTGTAAGTAGTCCCGACAATCTTTCTTTCTTCGTCTGTAAAAAGCGGAAACGAGCGGGCATTTGGAATATGTGCATGCTGATATTCTGACGGACTTCGAACATCTAAAATCAGATTCCCCTGAGATAGTTTTAAAAACTCTTCAACTTCTAACTCAGTTGCCGCCATTATGCAAATGTATTGTTTTTCAGATTTTACAAAAATTCAGGCAAGTGAAATTTTGAGCAAATTATTTTCCAGGTAAATTCAAGATTGATGCGTAAGAAGATTTGTTCCTGATTTGAAAATTCTCAACTCGTCTAATGTTATAAGTTTGTAAACTCATTTAATAATTTGAAAAGGTTTAAGACAAAACTGTATCTTTTTATATCTTTACATTAGAATCATTCTAAAAAACAAAATGACAATCACAGAAGAAATCGTTTTAAAGGCATTAAGCACCGTAATAGACCCGGATTTTCAAAAAGACTTAGTGACTTTAAATATGATAAAGGATGTCCGAATAGAAGGTTTGGATGTATATTTTACTATAGAACTGACTACACCGGCATGTCCGCTTAAAGATAAGCTTGGAAACGACTCCAAAGAAGCAATAAAAACACTTGTCAGCAAAGATGCGGTTCCTCATATCGAATTTACTTCGAGAGTTACTACACTTCGAGATTTCAGATCAGACGTGTTACCGGGAGTAAAGAATCTTGTCGCAGTCTCTTCGGGAAAAGGAGGTGTGGGAAAATCTACTGTATCAGTAAACCTGGCGGTTGCTTTAAAACGAAGCGGGGCAAAAGTCGGATTAATAGATGCAGATATTCATGGACCGTCAATTCCTACCATGCTCGGGTTAAAAGGATTAAGACCGGGGCTGAGAACCGTGGACGGAAAGCCTAAAATAGTTCCTTTGGAATATCAGGGCATGAAAGTCATGTCTATTGGATTTTTAGTGGACCCTAAACAGGCTGTGGCATGGAGAGGACCCATGGTCACCTCTGCACTTCGACAATTTATTACTGACGTAATTTGGGGAGAATTGGATTATGTGATTTTAGATATGCCTCCGGGTACAGGAGACGTACAGCTTACGTTGGCTCAAATAGCTCCTGTTACAGGTGCTGTAATTGTTACAACTCCTCAGGAAGTAGCATTGGCAGATGCTCGTAAAGCAGCATCCTTTTATGCTATGGATTCTATCAATATTCCTATTTTGGGTATTGTAGAAAATATGGCCTATTTTACTCCCGCTGAACTGCCAAATAATAAGTATTATATTTTTGGAAAAGGAGGAGGACAGGCACTGGCAGAAGAATATGACGTACCGTTTTTGGGCGAAGTACCATTGGTTCAGGCGATACGGGAAGGAGGAGATGTGGGTGTTCCGGCGGTATTGGAAGGTGACGAGACAGCTTCTAATGCTTTTGAGGTAATTGCGAGCAATATAGCGAGATTTATTACCATGAGAAATGCCGAAAGGACTTCTGAAATTAAAGTATAAACTTACCTTGAATGGAAACTTCCGAAAAGCAGTTACTTTTAAAAAGAGTTCAAAATGCTCTGGAAACTATCCGTCCATATCTGATAGCAGATGGAGGGGATATAGAAATCGTAGATTTAACCGGTGATTATGAGCTAAAGGTAAAGCTGTTGGGTAATTGCAGCTTTTGTGAAATTAAGGAAAACACCCTAAAAGGCGGAGTAGAAGCAACTGTCTTAGGTGCGGTACCCGAAATCCAGAAAATTATTTCGGTATAAAAAGAGAAGGTGAAAAGAACAGTACTTATTGAGCAAATCAGAAAGAAAAACTCTTACTTATGCGTAGGGCTTGACCCCGATATTTCAAAACTTCCGCCTCATCTTTTAAAATACGACAATCCTGTTCTGGAGTTTAACAAAGCTATTATAGAAGCGACAAGCGATATTTGCGTAGCTTATAAACCTAATGTCGGCTTTTTTGAAGCATTGGGTCTGGATGGTCTCACGACACTGAAAAAAACCCGTGATTTAATTCCGAATGATTGCTATACCATAGCTGATGCCAAACGCGGAGATATAGGTAATACCGCCGCCATGTATGCCAAAACTTTTTTACAGAGCATGAATTTTGATTCGATTACTGTGGCTCCGTACATGGGCGAAGATTCCGTGACTCCGTTCTTGCAGTTTGAAGATAAATGGGCGATTGTGTTGGGATTGACCTCCAATGCCGGAAACAAAGATTTTCAAAGGCAGATGATAGGCGATACACCCCTCTTTGAAAAAGTTATCAGGACAACTATGCAATGGGGCACACCCGAAAATCTGATGTTTGTCATAGGAGCAACCAATGAAGAAGATTTTCAATATATTCGTTCTTTTTGTCCCGAACATTTCTTTTTGGTGCCGGGCGTAGGAGCTCAGGGCGGAGATTTGGAAAAACTCTCACAATACGGTCTCAATCAGGATGTCGGACTTTTAGTCAATTCCACCCGTGGCATTATCTATGCTTCCAATGGGAAAGATTTTGCAGAAGCTGCGAGAGAAAAAGCTTTGGAACTCAACGAACAGATGGCTGCACTGATTAAGAAGTATTGTTGATACTATACTAATTTATCCAGATCCCATAGGCTTAAAACAGTAGCCTGTCCTCTTTTTTGGTATTCCTTTCCGCCAAACACTAAGTAGCTATCTATATTATCTTGTTGGGCTGAAAAACTATTCAGGTGTTTGAAAAAATCAGGCTGAATTGTCTTACCGGATTTGATTTCCAACGCCTTTAACCGAATTCCCTGATCTATGATTAAGTCAATTTCGTTTCCGGAAGAGTCTTTCCAGTAATAAAAATTCCCATACAGACTTTTATTGGCTTCATTCTTTATTAATTCCAATACCACAAGGTTTTCAAAAAGTTGTCCTTTTGCAAAATGGATGGATAACTCTTCTTCTGTACGTATGCTTAAGAGTGTGGAAAGTAACCCTGTATCATAAAAATACACTTTGGGGGTTTTGACTACCCTTTTATTGAAGTTTTTATAGTAAGGTTTTAATCTAAAAGCAATAAACGAAATTTCCAACAATGTCATCCAGGCATCAACAGTTTTGTTGTCAATACCTAATTCTGTCCCAAGATTGCTTTGATTAAACGGCTGACCAACCCGACCGGCAAGGAGTTGGATAAATCTTTGAAACAGTGCGAGATTATTGATATTCCTTATTAGACGCACATCCCTTTCAATGTATGTGTTCAAATAGTTTCTATAGTATTCCTCTGCTTCTATCTGGTTTTTCCATTTTCTCGGATAGCTTCCGGCTAATAGATATTTTTCCCAATTAGAAGTATCATATTCTGTGTTTTTCAACTCTTCCAGCGAAAAAGGAAGCAAATTAAACAGTGCCACACGCCCTGCTAAGGATTGAGAGAGACTTTCCATCATTAGAAAATTTTGTGAACCAGTAATAACATATTCACCGTTTCGCTCTCTTTCGTCCGTATAAACTTGCAGGTAAGAGAAAAGTTGGGGAGCATACTGTATCTCGTCAATAATAACACCATTTTGATAAGTTTCTAAAAAATTTTTGGGATCATTTATTGCAAACTCTCTCAAGGATACATCTTCTAAGTTGATATATTTATAATTCGGTAAGAGCATTTTGGTAAACGTTGTTTTCCCTGACTGTCTTGGACCGTTAATCGCCGCAATCGGGTATTTATTCAAAGCTTTTTTTACTGATTCGAATAACCTCCTTTCTACCATCATACTTGTATTCATGTAAAATTAGGAATCGAATTCCTAATTTGCAAGAATTTTGATAAATCAAAATCTATATATTTCATCAAATTTCTCTCTAAGTTTTATGGAATTTCCTCTTTTTATGCATCTCAATAATAAATCGTTTTATTGTGAGAGAAGAGTTTTTACATTTTATCTGGAAATATCAGCGGTTTAACCACAGAGACTTAATAACCACCCACGGCGACTCCGTTCACATTATAGACTATGGACACTTGAATCATGGTGATGGCCCGGATTTCCTAAATGCTAAAGTCGAGATAGACGGTGTTATCTGGGCAGGACATATCGAGATACACGTCATAGCCTCGGATTGGGACAGGCATCGACACTCCGACGATAAAAATTATCAAAATATCATTTTGCATGTCGTCTATCACCACGACAAAGAAATTGAAAATACTTCTTTCCCTACATTAGAGCTGGCCGGGCGAATCCCCAAATCTATCTATGACCGATATTTATCCCTCATGAACTCCACTTTGGTTTTGCCTTGCCAGCATCTAATACCTGAGATAGAACCTTCTGCAATACGTCTGTTTATGCATCGGTTGGCTATTGAGCGTATGGAACAGAAAGTGCAAAAGATAGAGGAGCTGCTTATCAGGTTTAAAAATGATTTTGAACAAGTGGCTTTTGTATGGCTGTCCCGATATTTTGGGCAGGGTGAAAACAGTAACCTTTTTCAGGAATTGACGTCTCGCATTCCTACGCAATGGCTATCAAAAATTCGGCATGAGAAAGAAGGGATAGCGGCATTGCTCATGGGTTGTGCGGGCTTTTTGGAAGATGTAAAAGATGAGGAGGAATATCTCAAGACTTTGTTGTATCAGTTTCAGCATTTTCAAAAGAAATGGAATGTACAGATATCTGAAGCTTATTGGTGGAAGTGGAAGAGTGGGCGACCTGCCGGATTCCCGACATTAAAAATAGTCCAACTGGCAAAACTGATAGAAAAGAATCAGTTTATTTTTCAATTAGTCATGGATGAGACCGCCTTTAGGAAAGAAATTTTGGATGTCACGGTTCATGAATTTTGGAATCATCATTACCACCTGAAAAAGGATTCAGTTGAAAAAGAAAAAAATCTTTCACAAAGTTTTGCAGATAAGCTGGTGATTAACGTTACAGTTCCTATGCTTTTGGCTTATGGCAGGTTTATGGATGATGCGCAGTATTCTGAAAAAGCTTTGGATATACTGGAAAGTATTTCTCCCGAAAACAACAGAATTACCAGATGGATGTCAGCTTCCGGCCTGTCTAATCAGAGTGCATTGGAAAGTCAGGCACTGCTACACCTAAAAAAGGAATATTGTGATTTAAAAAGATGTCTGGAGTGTCAGATTGGAAACCGTATTATGAATCTAAATCACAATAAGCTAAAAGAACCTGATTATCTAGAAGAAATTTATATCTAAAAGCTAAATTTTTTAGGCCGAAAAATGAATTGGATTCTGTCTCTCGGAAAGAATCTAAATCAATCCATTTTATACTAATTTGAAATTCAAAATAGCCCGATAAAGCGAAACCTTATTTTGGTATTATGCAGTGGTTACAAACAAATAGAACAATGAGATAAAATCGAAATAGGTCTATATTGTTTGTCCAAACGGTATTATACAATAAAATTCATGCTAAATCTTGTCCGATGAGGTAGATGCATATTACATTTAAACAATGCATTCCAAAATCGTAAAGTGGCTTCGAGTTCACTACGATTCATAACTCTACTAAAGACAGAAGAAGTACGCT
>CAZZEH010000042.1:0-9269 GCA_964653095.1 uncultured Chitinophagales bacterium | reverse complement strand
CCCTCAGCCACCGAGATTATATAGTGCATATTCCAAAATCGTAAAGTGGCTTCGAATTCACTACGATTCATAACTCTACTAAAGACAGAAGAAGTACGCTCCCTCAGCCACCGAGATTATATAGTGCATATTCCAAAATCGTAAAGTGGCTTCGAGCTCGCTACGATTCGTAACTCTACTAAAGACAGAAGAAGTATGCTTCCTCAGCCACCGAGATTATATAGTGCATATTCTAAAATCGCAAAGTGAAATGCTCTAAAATTGTAAAACAAATTACTCCAAAATTGTAAAGTGAGATGCTCTAATATAGTGTACCCCAATCACTCAATATCATTATCGGGACAGGAGTGAGTCACGCTCGCAAAGATGGCGTGAATGTAATTTCTTTTGCTTCTTTAGGTCGTCAGCCCATAAAAAGAGAGGTTGCCCGCTTACACTGACAACCTCTTTGTGTTTTATGCTGTATTTTTATTTTGATTTAGTTCTTTGCTTTCTTTCTGGCTCTTACCTTATCAAAATATTCTTTCAAAAGACCTCTGGAGATTAGAAGTTTCATAATTTCATTCGTACCGGCATAAATTCTTGCTACTCTACTGTCAGCATAAGCCCGAGCAATAAAGTATTCCCACATATATCCGTATCCACCGTGAAGTTGGAGACATTCGTCCACTACTTCCTGATGCATATCCGTACAAGAATATTTTGCCATGGATGCTGTTTCGGGAGTCAATTCACCTTCCATATAAAGCTGAACACACCGATCGATAAAAGTCTGATGGATTTGCAGTTTGGTCGCCAATTCCGCCAGCTTAAACTGTGTGTTTTGAAATCCTGCAATAGGTTGTTTGAAAGCTTCTCTCTCTAATGTGTATTGAATGGTATTTTCCAATGCTCCTTCTGCACCACCGCTTGCCATTAGAGCAACAGACATACGTTCTCTGCTTAATTTCTGCATCATATATACAAAACCCCGGCCTATCTGACCCAATAAATTTTCTTTTGGAATCACGACATCTTCAAAGAACAGCTCACAAGTATCCTGGGCTTTCATGCCTATTTTTTTGAAAGGCGTACCCTTCGTATATCCTTTTCTGTCAGACTCGATGATGAACAGACTGATCCCGTGGTTTTGACCATTAATAATAGTTCGGGCAGCGATTATAGCCATATCACTCATGTATCCGTTAGTGATAAAAGTTTTTTGACCATTAACTACATAGTGGTCTCCCTTATCTTCTGCAGTTGTACGAAGTGCCTGCAAATCACTTCCACATCCAGGTTCAGTCATACCTATAGCCGTAATAATATCTCCTGAACACATTAAAGGCAACCACTTCTTTTTTTGCTCCTCAGTTCCGTAATCTACAATATATGGGGCTACAATGTCGGAGTGAAGAAAAAAACCGGGTCCTGTATATCCGTACTTAGAGATTTCTTCAGTAATCAGTGCACAAAATGAAAAATCCAATCCTGCTCCGCCGTATTCTGCAGGCACATCCATACACAACAGTCCGGTTTCTCCGGCTTTTTCCCAAACCTCTCTACTAACCATTCCTTCTTCTTCCCACTGTGCATGGTATGGGGTGATTTCTTTCTCAATAAATTGTCTGCAAGCTTCACGAATCATTTCGTGTTCTTCTGTTGAATATGCAGTTCTTTCCAGCTTAATATTAGAATACATTTCTTAGTAAAATTTGATCAAAAGTACTAAGAATTAAAAAAATAAAAAATTTATAGGATAGTGAGGTTAGCTTTTTCTTATTGTTCCATAATTTCTTAATTTGCGCCAATAACTTTAAATGGTCAAAACGGAGTTGACATATATCACAATTCAATCGAATTATTTTCAAATTCCGGAGTTTATTTATTCTCAACAAAAACCAACAAATTCATATGAGCTACATCGTAGAAATTAAGGGTCGTCAGATTCTCGATTCAAGAGGAAATCCTACAGTAGAAGCTGACGTGATTACCGAAAGCGGTTTTATAGGTCGTGCAGCAGTACCATCCGGAGCATCTACCGGAAGTCATGAAGCTGTAGAACTTCGTGATGGAGATAAAAATTACATGGGGAAAAGTGTATCAAAGGCAGTGGAAAATGTAAATAATGTGCTGTCGAACAGTTTGCTTGGAATCAGTATTTTTGATCAGAGGCAAATTGACGACATTATGCTTGAAGTGGATGGCACTGAGAATAAAGGCAAGCTGGGAGCCAATGCCATTCTCGCAGTCTCACTTGCTGCCGCCAAAGCCGGAGCGCAGGAAGCGGGATTACCTCTATACAAGTATGTGGGCGGGGTAAATGCGAACACACTCCCGATACCTATGATGAATATTTTAAACGGTGGAGAACATGCGGATAACAGTATAGACTTTCAGGAGTTTATGGTGATGCCTGTTGGTGCCGAGTCTTTTTCACAGGGGTTGAGATGGGGTGTTGAAATTTTTCACAATCTCAAAGCTGTACTGAAGGGCAAAGGGTATTCGACTAACGTAGGTGATGAGGGCGGTTTTGCTCCAAATATAAAATCAAATGAAGAAGCAATAGAAACAGTGCTCTCCGCAATCGAAAAAGCCGGTTACAGACCCGGAGAGGATGTAATGATTGCGATGGATGCAGCTGCTTCAGAGTTTTATAATCCAGAGAAACGCGAATATATTTTTAAAAAATCAGACGGAAGGCGACTATCGGCAGATGCGATGGTGGAATACTGGGCTGACTGGGTCGCAAAATATCCAATTATCTCTATTGAGGACGGACTGTATGAAGATGATTGGAATGGCTGGAAGAGCCTGACCGAAAAAATTGGAAATAAATGCCAATTAGTAGGAGACGATTTATTTGTGACCAATTCCAAAAGACTCAAAAAGGGAATTGATGAAGGCGTGGCAAATTCAATTTTGGTTAAAGTCAATCAGATTGGTTCACTGACAGAAACAATAGAAGCAGTGCAATTGGCTACGAGAAGCCGTTACAATAGTGTGATGTCTCACCGGTCCGGAGAAACAGAAGATTATACAATTGCGGACCTGGCAGTCGCATTAAATTGCGGACAGATAAAGACAGGTTCGGCTTCCCGCTCAGACAGAATGGCAAAATACAACCAGCTGCTCAGAATTGAAGAAGAGCTTGGGAGTGATGCATTTTATCCCGGTAAAGGTTACAGATTTTTCTAATTTCTGATATTTCAAACAGGTGCAGTGGAGTTGTCATCAATTTTACTGCACTTTTTTATTTTGAAAAGACCTTTCCTGCATTTTTAGAATTGTAGCGTTCAACAGCATACCGGCAAACTATAGATTTAGTAACTTTAAAGGAGATTGTAAACTATCTGTGAAAACTATAAATCTTTTGAAATATATATACTGTTTTTTACTGTTTGGCATATATGTCAATCAGAATAAAATTCGAGCTCAGATTTATATTAATGAAGCCGTTTCATCCAATAAAAGTATCATTTCTGATGAAGATGGCGAATACAGCGATTGGATAGAATTATTCAATGCATCGGATGAAGATTTCGATCTTGAAGGGAGATTTTTGTCTGATACTAAAAACAATTTTACGAAATGGGTATTCCCGCCGATTCAATTGCCGGCTAAAAGTTATATGATGGTATGGGCCTCCGGAAAAGATAAAATTGAAAAAAGCGGATTTCTACATACAAATTTCAGTATCAGTAAAAACGGGGAGTTTCTTGCCTTAACCGATACGGATGGTTATACAATACTTGACAGTGTCCGTATCCCGGCTCTTGATTCAGATATTTCTTTTGCACGACAGCCTGATGGTTCGGAGAATTGGCAATTGTCCAATATACCTACTCCGGGGTTTTCCAATATAGAAGATGAGATATTGAGTCCTCCCGTTTTTTCTGAACCGGGAGGAATATATGAAGAAAGTTTTCTGTTGCAATTGTCTCACCCTTCTGATGAGGTCATGATTATATATACTACAGACGGCTCTGTTCCCTCATATTCCGGATTGGCCGGCAAACAGTATGAATACAAAAACAGATATAAGGAAACATTTATCGACAGCGACGGACCATTAATCGAAGAAAAATATCAAAGCCATATTTATACGGGTACTATAGATTTGAAAGGACTCTTTGAAAGAGACAATAAAATTTCTAAAATTTCCACAACTTTCCATTCAAATCCTCCATATCTCCCTAAGTCATCCGTAAACAAGAGTGTAGTTATTCGGGCAATTGCATATAAAGACGGTGAAGAAAGTAAAGCATTGACCCATACTTATTTTTTACAACAGCCTGAATACAGCAATTCTGATGTGTACATGGTTTCGCTGAGTGTGGATGAAAACTTACTTTTTGATTACAAAGACGGAATTAGTGTGGCAGGAGCTGATTTTGGACAGTGGAGAAAAGACAATCCTTTAGCTCCTGCAAATTATTATTCTCCGGCTAATTACAACAGAAGAGGAGACATATATGAGTACCCGATATTTTTTGAATTATATAATCCAAAATCAGGTATTAAAATTTTGGAACAGCAGCTTGGCGTGCGAGTCCACGGAGAGTCTTCCCGCTCGTTTCCTCAAAAAAGTCTAAGATTATATGCAAGGAAAGAGTATGGAAACTCCAGAATTAAATATGATTTCTTTGAAGATAAGTCCAATACGGAATATAAAAGATTAATTCTACGGGGTTTTGGCTTCTTTAGAATCGGCGATCCGTTTTACCAGCCAATGGTCAGTCATTTGGTTTTAGATGCACCGATAAGTAAGCCGGCAATGGTTTATATCAACGGGGAGTATTATGGTCTCTATGATGTAATTGAAAGGATGGACAAACACTATTTTGAAAGAAAATACGGAGCGGACAGAGAAAATGTTGATTTGCTGTATGGACTGGCAAAGGTAAAAGAAGGTGACTCGAAGCATTACAAAAATATGATTGATTTTATTGACAAAAATTCAATGAAATCAGATGCTAATATGGATAAAGTAGAAGAAATGATGGATTTTGACAACTTTATTGATTATGAAATCAGCGAAATATTTTCCGGGAATTCTGACTGGCCGGACAACAACATAGAATACTGGAGGTATAAAACACCTTTTAATCCTGATGCTCCATGTGGATTAGATGGTCGCTGGAGATGGATTTTATATGATTTGGATTATGCTTTTGGATTGGTCGATAAGAAAGACTGTAGTTTCAATACCTTCAATAAGGCGATCGGCAACGGAAATGAACTCTATCAATATTTACCTTACAAACTTTTGCGTAATGAGCGTTTTAAAAATAAATTTATTAACCGTTTTGCAGACTTGCTGAACACCACTTTTTTACCTGAACGGTTAGAACAAATTTCAGATTCTATTAGCCTGAGATATATTTCACAGGCAGGAATGCATGCGGCCAGATGGTCTGATCCCGACAGGTATCAACAGCGAGTCAATCAAGTGAAAGATTATGTCCGATGCCGCAGGGATGAAGTTTTTAGACATATAGGTAAGTATTTCAAAATAGACCGGACACTAAATGTTACACTTGATATTAATGACAGGAACACCCCCAATTATGTCCGAATTAATACTATTGATATTCAGCCCGGTACTGTGGGTATTTCGCAACAGCCTTATCCGTGGAGCGGAGTTTATTTTGAGAATATTCCGATAACAGTTTCTGCTCATGCAGCTAAGGGATATGTCTTTTCACACTGGGAAGGAATGCCGGAAGAAACACCAAAAAGTTTCACGGCGGACCTGACTTCAACGCTTAATATCACCGCACATTTTAGGGAAGCAGAGGGGCCTCAATATACTTTATTATATACTTCAGAGTCGGGAGGACAAATTGAAGGTGAAACTATACAGTATGTGGAATTCGGACAGTCTGGTGAACCGGTCTTGGCGGTGCCTCATAAAAGATATCAGTTTAAAATGTGGTCTGACAGCTCCACTATGAATCCAAGGACTGAGACAGACGTACGACGTGATGTTTCCGTACAGGCAATCTTTGAATTGATATCTAATTTAGATGAAAACGAAAATCTGATTAAAAAGCTGTACCCAAACCCGTCTCACGATGTGTTGTTTGTGGAAACAGACAGAGAGATAAACTCAATATATTCTTATTCGATTTTGGGGACAGACGGAAAGCTTCTTTTACAGGGCAACTTAACAGCAGGTGTTCAAAAAATAGATATAAGTAGCCTGCCCCGCGCACTTTATCTCATAACTCTATCAGATAATACAGGCATTAAGAGCTTTAATAAGTTTATTAAAAACTGATATGACCTGATTTTAAATAAGGGAAAGTAGTTTTTGGCATGGTTTTTTATTAATTTTCACTAAAATCATTTATCATGAAAAAATATCTTTTGTCTTTATTTGCTATAATAATACTTTCTTTTACTGTTCAGGCTCAATTATTTCAGCCTAAAGACATAGATAAAATAGCAAATTATGTTGCAGATGAATTGGAACTAAAAGGAACATTATCTGATGATGTGAAATCTATTTATGCCGATTATGGAGGAAAGATGAGACAAGTAATGAAAACCTTAAAACCTCTTCCTCAAAAGCAAAAAGAAATTCAGCAGCTGACTGATGAAATGGATTTAAAAGTAAAAGACATTCTTCCACAGAATAAACGTTCTGATTATGATACAGTGACAGAACATTACAGAAAAAAGGGAATTAATACCAGTGCATTAAATAAGAATTCTGGTAATGAGAATCAATTAGAGAAATCTTCAAAGCCTGCTACTCATAGTCAGAGTGTCGCACAAAATATTACTTCAGAATTAAAAAACGAGTTTAAAAGCCAGCTTGGAGTAGATGATGCTCAGGCAGATCGTTTGGTCAAGCTTACTATAGAGCATAATGTTGGGAAAAAACTTATAAATGACACTTTTAAAGCAGATGCAGTAACGAGGTCTCAGAAAATGAACGAGCTGAATTTAAAAACAAACAATAAAGTACGCTCGATTTTAAATGAACAGCAGTATAAAAAATTTCTAATCATACTTCTGAAAAACGAAAGAGCAGGAAATTAACGCTTCAATTTGAGATTAGTAACAAATCGTATTTATGATGGTTGCTTAGCTCAAAAGCAACATTACAGACTCATTGAAATCTTTTAAAGTAGGAGTGTATTTGCTCCAAATCCATAGGGTAATCAAAAAAGCTCATCATGCCTTCTGATGATTCAGGATTGGTTTTGCCCTGATGAGTTTTTGCTATATCTGTAAAAAAGAAACTATCATTATTTCTAAATAAAAAGCCCTGTCCCTCTTTTTCAGAATTCATTTCCACATGGAAAAAATCTTTAATTGAGTTGCTTGTTACTCTCATCACCACACAATCTCTGTTTATCTTTGAGGTGTTGGGTGTAGAAGAGTGTATCATTCTTGAATCAAAGAGTATTGCCTGACCGGCTTTCAGGCTTGGCTGATATTGGTATTGGTCAATGTCTCTCCAATAATTTTTCAACGGAGATTCCCAAGTTACATACGTGCCGTTCAGTCGTTTAATAAAACGGTGCGATCCGGGAACAATCATTAAAGTACCTTCTTTAGGGCCAATATCTTTCAAAGCACACCAAATCCCATAAATAGGTTCCAGTGATTCATTAAGTATAAAGGACGGATCACTGTGCCAATCTATGTCTAAAACTCCATCCGGCTTTTTTGAATATAAAAGGCTAACCGGGCTGTATGCTTCCCGAAAAAAGTGTTCCAATCTCGGCTTTATAATTTTCTGTATTTCGAGATGTGCTTCCAAAGTCTTTTCTTTTGGAAGATGATCCATAGTAGAATATCTTCCTTTATAATTTTCTCTGTCCGGGAAAAATCTTGGAAATAATTCCAAGAGTAGGCTTACTTCTCTTTCAGTTAGAAAATCTATTACTTTATATCCTTTATGGTTAATTTCTTTTTCTAATTCTTTATCGCGAATGATGTGTATTTGTTTCTCTTCGTAATCTGCAGGAAGGTTTAAATCCGAACGTACTTTAGTAATTTTCTCAATTAATAAATCTGTATTTATTTCTTTGTTGTCGATTTGGCTGTAAGAGCCTTTTTCTAATAAATTCAATCCTTCGGGAACTTCTCCTTTTTCCAGCAAATGCAGCCGTTCATATAATTGCAATGCATTTATAGCGTATTTTTCAACAGTGCTTCCATTTTTATGACAATAAATATTTTGGCTTCCTTTCGGTACAATATTTAACAAAGCAGCGACTCTGTTTTCATCAGTAGAGTTGATAAAGGAGCAGTGAAAAGTAGCCGTATAAAAAAGAGCAGCTTCTCCGGGAAACAGTCTTACATAGGAGAGATATGGGAATAGTTTTGACTCTACCTCTACGCGAGGAATGTCAAAAGACCCGGATCGGTAATTCTCAAAAAAGCGATGACTTTTCGGGAAAAAGCCCAAGCCACCCTTTTCAGGATAACTGGCTTCTAAGGGTATCCATACCTGAAGACTTTTTGCTACAGATTCATCCAGATTATTCCAGTCCTGATGCAATTGAAAACTGGTTTCGCTTTGCGCTTTTTTGACCACAAAATGAGCCGCAAAAACCTCATAATCCTGAAAGTGCTCAGATATTATCGGCTCACAGATTCGATTTATTTCCTGATGAATATAGAGTGCTTTTTCTGCGTTTCCTGTATTGTGTGTTACGAAAAATTTTTTGTCGGGTTCATCTCCGTAAATACTTTGGTAAAGCTCTTTCAATTCAGGAAGAATAGCTTTTGCCTGTAAATCGTATTTGCAAAAACCATTTTCAGTCAGGAAGGATTGTATCTGTGTGTCTTTTAATCTCATCTTTTAGTTTCAAATAAATTCAGGCATAATTCTTAATAAATTCAATTATTCTATGGGTGTGACACGGTAGATATTTGTTCTGTCATTCTGAACCGTGTCCGCCTCTGGTGGAAGAATCTAAAAGAATTCCTTCTAAAATAGATGCTTACAGCATGACATTTTAGAAGAATAAATCCAATGGCCGCTCTGAGAGAATCAGACAAGCTTATTTGCTTTGAGATGCTTGCAGTGCCGCATCCCGGATGTATATCGCAATAGTCATTCTGAAAGAATCTAAAAGAATTCCTTCTAAAATAGATGCTTACAGCATGACTTTTTAGAAGGATAAATCCAATGGCCGCTCTGAGAGAATCAGACAAGCTTATTTGCTTTGAGATGCTTGCAGTGCCGCATCCCGGATGTATATCGCAATAGTCATTCTGAAAGAATCTAAAAGAATTCCTGCTAAAATAGATGCTTACAGCATGAC
>CAZZEH010000041.1:0-23772 GCA_964653095.1 uncultured Chitinophagales bacterium | reverse complement strand
CAATCCAATATGCCGCATGACAACAATATGCCGATATTATTCCGCCGGGTTAATATAATTTAAAAAAGAAAAAATCGGAGTTATGAAACAACTTTTGACCATATCAGGCTTTGTATTGTTTTTACTTTTCTCCTGCAAAAAGGACTTGTATTCTCCGGATTATTTTGATCCTTCTCTTTTGCCGGATACAGAAGATTACACCAATACCGATTTTGGAACTCAGGAACTTGCCAAAGAAATCGCAGAAGCTTATTCATCCAAAAACAATGATACGTGCAGAATCGGATTAGTGATTTATGACAGTGATACCCGTACAGAACGGCTTATGTCGCTCACCGGGGCAAACTGGCCAATAGAATTCAGACCTCTAAAAAATGGCATGTTAGAATTTGGTTATACTGATTTTCAGACCGAGATTATGCCTTTGAAAATGACTGCAAAAATTAATCTGATTTTAAAACTCAATACAAGTCAGGATACTATTTGGCTGAGCGGGACAGACGGAACAGTTCAGACGGCTGTCAGTTCAGACAACCCAATCGGCACTCCTGTACCGGAAAGTGATGAAGCTGAGTTTAGCGGATTTTATGTCCGGGAAACCGGTCAGTTGTCTGCAATTTTTGACCTGATGCTGCCAATTGCCATTAAAGCTCACATAAACGGAAAATATTAATCTAACATAAAAATCAATCTATCATGAAAAATCACAAAACACTCCTGCAAGCTTTCGGGATTTTGGCTTTAACTTTTGGGCTTTTGTTTCAATCCTGCAAAAAAGACGAAATAAACAATGAGCAGATTATCGAAGAATACGGACTGACCGGAAACTTTATTTTTGAGGTAAAACCTACGCTAGTACTTGGAAACACTGTGCTGACCAAAGGAGAAATTGAGGGATTGGTCACCCATGAAGGCAACGGAGTGTTAAGGCTGAGATTTGCCAAGTTCAATGCCAGTCCCATGCCTTTCGAAATGACTGTGGATTTGCAAATGACCCTATTGGACAGAAAAGATTTCATACAGGTCAATAATCTGAAAGGTAAAAGCAATTTCATTGCAATTAAACCGGAAGATTCGGGAGATATTAATCCCGACGATGTCCCGGGCGGATTTGAACTCACGGAAGAGCAGCTCAAAAACGGCATTAGCTCTAAAGGAAACTCTGAAGTAAAAGGTACGATTAAAAAGCTTGAAGATGGGAATATACAGTACGACCTAACTTTAGACCCTAAAGTCGGACTACCCATAACCATTAAAATAAAATCTGTAAGAAAACTTTAGGAGAACCCGCGTTCTCATTAGATTAAAAGTTTACGGGATACTTTAGCAATAATAAAATCTGCGATATCCGGTTTTTTATAAAACTCATGCCCGATATCCGGCAAAATAGTTTGCTTTAAATCAAGATTTTCAAACCAATAATCCGCAGGTTTACTTTTATCATTTGCTCCAAAAAATAAGTCTGTCGGACATTTTGGCTTTTCTGTTTCTAAACGAATTCTGGTCGAGGAAAACAGATACAAATGCTTTGCATTCCATCCCCGCAAAGCCGCTTTCCAACCTATTGTACCGCCTATGCTGAATCCTAAAATTACTGCATCTTCCTGCTTGATTTTCAATAAATTTTCAACCGCTTGATTTATACCGCCTTCTATGAAATCCCGGTGTATAGTTTCCTTGTCAGATACCGTTTTTGACAGCCCCGCTAATTCCCGGACATCATATAAAGTCAGGTTAAAGTTTTCTTCTAATCTTTCTGTATAATATCGAATCCACGTTGCCTCCCCGAATCCAAATATATCAGACAAAAGAATGATTCGTGGGCTCATTTTAAACATCAATCTTGTTTTCTGACGTCGATAGAAAGTTCTTTCAGTTGTTCCGGGCTAATTGCAGAAGGGCTGTCTAACATCACATCCCGACCACTGTTGTTTTTAGGGAATGCAATATAATCCCGAATAGACTCACTGTCGCCCAACACGGCACACAAGCGATCAAATCCAAATGCCAATCCTCCATGAGGCGGTGCACCGTACTGAAAGGCATTCATTAAAAATCCGAACTGCTTTTGTGCTTCTTCCGTTGTAAATCCAAGCCGCTCAAACATTTTGCTCTGCAGCTCCTTATCGTGAATCCGTATAGAACCTCCGCCCACTTCTACCCCATTGATTGCCAGATCATACGCATCTGCACGAACAGCTCCGGGGTCAGAATAAAGTTTGGAAATATCTTCTTTTTTAGGCGAAGTAAAAGGATGATGCATGGCAAACCACCTACCACTTTCTTCATCCCACTCCAATAGCGGAAAGTCCACCACCCACAGACATTTATATTCACCGTTCTTTCGAAGTCCTAAACGAGTACCCATTTCCAAACGAAGTTCATTCATCTGCTTACGCACCTTGTCTGTCTGACCGCTTAAAAATAACATCATATCTCCCGGCCTGGCACCACATTTTTCTGCCCATGATTTTAAATCCTCCTGAGAGAAAAATTTATCCACGGAAGATTTAAAAGTTCCGTCTTCATTGTATCGGCAATATATTAGTCCACCCGCTCCAATTTGCGGACGCTTGACCCAATTTGTGAGTTCATCTACCTGTTTGCGGGAATAAGACGCTGCTCCGGGTGCATTGATTGCAAGAATCAATTCGGCTTCATCAAATATTTTAAAGCTTTTACCCTGCACCAAATCATTCATCTCATTGAAAGTCATATTGAAACGCGCATCCGGTTTGTCTGAACCGTATAACTTCATTGCTTGGTCATAAGTAATCCGCTCAAAATCATCCAATTCAATACCCTTCACTTCTTTAAAGACCTTTTTGATGAGTCCTTCGAAAATATTCAAAATATCTTCCTGCTCTACAAAGGACAACTCACAGTCAATCTGGGTAAATTCCGGTTGCCGGTCTGCTCTCAGGTCTTCATCTCTAAAACAACGTACAATCTGGTAATACCGATCAAAGCCCGACACCATCAGCAGTTGTTTGAATGTCTGCGGAGATTGCGGCAGGGCATAAAACTGACCGGGATTAGTTCTGGAGGGTACTACAAAATCCCTGGCCCCTTCCGGAGTACTTTTTATCAAAAAAGGAGTTTCTATATCTAAAAAATCGTGTTCGTTTAAGTAATTTCTGACAATAGCTCCAACGCGATGGCGCAACAATATTTTCTCCTTGACAACCTCTCTCCTCAAATCGAGATACCGAAACCGCATTCTCAATTCCTCTCCGCCATCTGTATCATTCTCAATGGTAAACGGTGGAACTTCAGATTTGGATAAAATGTTGACCGACTCACCAATGATTTCAATTTCGCCCGTAGGCATATTCGGATTTTTATTGGAACGCTCTACCACATCCCCTCTCACTAAGATTACGTCTTCACGACCGAGTTCCTTCACTTGAGCCGCCAATTCGGCATGAGTGCTGGAATCAAACACAATCTGAGTAATTCCGTATCTGTCCCGTAAATCTACAAATATAAGCCCGCCCAACAGACGAACGCGCTGTACCCATCCACTTAAAATAACTTCAGTTCCTGTGTCTTTTATTGAGAGTTCCCCGCAGGTATGAGTTCTGTACATATTTTGCCTTTAGACTGCAAATATACAAAGGTTTAAAGTTTGTTCGCGGAAATAAAAGAACGTTTATAACCATGCAAAATCTAATCACACCAAACTTAAGCAAGGGCTTTTTTTCTATAAACCAAATACAGAAGGAGTATTTTCGGCACAGTAAACTCAAATAGAGCAGAACAAAAAGAGACTGCCTAAAAAGACAGTCTCAGTTTGAAATTTTAAATCCCATATAGATATCATCCTCAGAAATACACAGATGACCTCTGCTTTATCACTTAATGATTTTCAATGTGACAGATTCTCCTTTATCCGAGGTAACTTTCAACAGATATAGACCGGAGGAAAGTCTGTTAATTCCCATTCTTTCCAATTCATTAGCTGCCACTTTGCTTTGCAAGAGCTTACCGTTTAAGTCGTAAAGCATTAGAACTTCTCTACCGCTCAGACCTGACACATAAAATTCATTCACGGCAGGATTTGGATACAAAGAAATTCCTTTTCCAAATATATCATTTTCAATGCCGGTAGGTGTACCAATCGTACAGTCTCCCTGACGATCTCCTGTAATGGTCCAGTTCTTTGAAGCTGTCAGCGTTTTTCTGTCGCTCCTGACATCCAGACTGTATTCAAGATTATCCACATCTAAGCGAATATTAGAAGGTGTTTCCGGGTTGTTGGCCCATCCGCGTAAAGTCTTGCTGTAATTTTCACAGCTCATTCCCTTTCCAAAACTAAAATCATTGTCATTACTACTAAAGCTCTTCAAACTTTTTAAGTTCCAATCTCCTAAATCCTGATTAAAAGAATTCGCACCCAGGAAAACACCCGATGCATTTTCTACTTTTCTTACATCCCAATTACTGATATCACTATTAAAGCGTTTGGCTCCTTTAAAAGTCTCAGACACATAGACCATATTACTTACATCCCAACCACTAATGTCTCTGTTAAAAACTTCGGCACCAGCAAACATTCTGGATAAATTTGTTGCATTATGCATATCCCATTGGTCCAGGTAATTGTCAAACCTAACAGCTCCTTCAAAAACCTGAGAGAAATCAGATACTTGTGACACATCAAGAATATTAACGTTGGAATAAAACAGAGTCGCATCCTTAAACATTCCATTGATAGATTTCAAACTGGATGTCTTCCAGTGATTTGAATTCCCATCAGATAAATACATATATATATGTCCTGAAAAAGATGAATTTTCAAACATAAAAGCCATGTCTTCAACAGATTCAACATTCCATTTGTGCAGATACGGATTCTTAAGATTCGGGGTATTTGCAAATGCACGAAGCATAGTAGAGACATTAGACACATCCCAATTGGAAATATTATCAATCTTATCAATAGCTGTTCCATTAAATGCATCCTTCATACTTATAACGTTACTGAAATTCGGAATGTCTCCGGCTGAAATTTTCATATTTTCACAACCGTAAAAAGCACCTTCCAGAGTACTCCATTCTGTCCTTTTACCCCACTGTACCACACCATAAATATATTCTTTACCGGAACTTTCATCATTGTGAAACTGAATCGCATGAAACAAATCTTCTCCGGGAAGAGCAAGAGGATATACATAAAGAAGATAATCTCCTTCAATAAATTCATAAGTTAAATCATTTGTGTTTGTTGCTGTAATAATGTCCTGGTCGTAAGTAATGCTATGAATCAAATACTCATAACTCCCTTTAAGAGGTATTGTAACGGTTGTTTTCGGTTGGTCAAATTTCCAGAGAGTGACAAAGTCATCTTCATAATGTCCCGGTATTTGATAACAGTTTCCAACCTTCCCATCCCATACACTCCAATTCTTATTGTCCATCAAATCTTGCAAATTGGCTTCCGCCTCAGGGTTGTAACTCATATCTTTCAAATATATACTCACATCTGAAGCAATGTCAGGGTTTGCAGCCCATCCATTAATTGTCTTGCTTAAATTTATACAACTCATTCCGGAAAAATCAAACGATATTGAAGCTGAAAGGATATTGACCTCATCAAAATCAAGACTATTTAACTTCCAGTTGGCAAGATTTTGGTTGAAAGAATACGCATAATCAAACATTCCAAACATATGCTTAACATTACTTACATCCCAATTGCTGATATCCTGATTAAAAGTATATGCAGAAAAGAGCATATACATCATATTTTCCACAGAACTTACATTCCAATTGCTGATATCCTGGTTGAAAGATGCAGCTGACCTGAACATTGAACTCATATTCATCACATTAGAAACATCCCAATCACTAATATCCTGGTTGAAAGATGCGGCCGACTCAAACATTGAACTCATATTCATCACATTAGAAACATCCCAATCACTAATATCCTGGTTGAAAGATGCAGCGAAAAACATTTCAGACATATCTCTAACCTTACTGAAATCCCAACTGCTAATGTTTCCAATAGTTTCAAAGTTAGTGTAAGCAAACGCTCTTTTCATACTGGTTGTAGAACTTAAATTGGGAGTATCAGTAGCTGTAAAAGCAATATTTTTTTGTACATAAAAGGCTTCTTCAAAGCTCCACCAGGGAGTATCTCCCCACTGTACAACTTCTGTAAGATAAGGGCTGGTTCTCATAGTAAATTGGCGTAAGGGCCCATTAGAACCATAATCTGAGGGTTTACTCACAACTGAAAGTGTATATTCTCCGGCAGGCAAAGGCACCTTTAAATAGTGATTGACCTCTCCATTAATTTTAGTGCCATCTGCTAAATTCTCAATTTCGTAGATGAGTGCCCCGGTAAAATCTACTTTTAATTCACCCTCATCCGGGAGCGACCATTTGGTAATAAAGGGGCGGGGACCTTGTGCATGCGCCGGATTACCATATGCCGCCAGCATCAAAAAAGTGATAAGAACTCCTGAAAATTGTGTGATAAGTTTTCTCATAATGTGATTGTTTTATTGTGTATTAAATAAGTTTCATTCAATCTGACCAATCAAAACAAACTCTAAAAAGCTGTATTTCTTAGGTCAAGTCCCCTGTATAACAACTCAATCACACATATTTAGGCACATTGCCAAATGACAACAACAGGAGTTATGCGAATAAAGATAAAGAAAAATCTCTATTCTGTATATATTGAAACAATATTAAAACTGTTTACACAGCTAATTGCAAAGCATTGTTCTTCTTTTTATCACTTAATGATTTTCAACGTGACAGATTCTCCTTCGTCTGAAGTGATTTTCAGCAGGTAGAGACCGGAAGAAAGTCTTTCGGTGTTCATTCTTTCCAATTTATTAGCTGCTATTTTGCTTTGCAGGAGTTTCCCGTTTAAATCGTAGAGCATCAAAACCTCATTGCCGCTCAGGTCTGACACAAAAAATTCACTCATGGCAGGATTTGGATACAAAGAAATTCCTCTGTCAAATGAGCTGTTAACTTCAATGCCTGTGGATACATCATCAATCGTACAGTCTCCTACTTTATCTCCTGCAATAGTCCAATTCTTTGAAGCTGTCAGTATTTCTCTGTCACTCATGACACCCAAACTGTATTCAAGATTATTAGCATCTAAGTGGATATTGGAAGGTATTTCCGGATTGCTGGCCCATCCACGTAGGGTCTTGCTGTAATTTTCACAGCTCATGTTTGTTCGGGGAAAACCAATACTACCTACCAAACTTTTCAAATTCCATTGCTCCAAATTCTGATTAAACGATGTAGCATCCATAAAAATATCATCAGCTCTTTTTAAGTTGCTGACATCCCAATCACCAATAGGCTGATTAAATGAAATTGCTCCCAAAAACATATACGACATATCTGTTACATGGCTCACATCCCAATTGCCAATAGGTTGGTTAAAAGCAGATCCGGAAAACATGGCCGACATGTTTTCCACATTCAACACATTCCAATTGCCAATAGGCTGGTTAAATGTCTGAGTATATCTAAACATAAGAGACATGTTTTTTACATTCGACACATCCCAATCACTTATATCCTGGTTGAAAAAAAGAGCTTCTAAAAACATACTCCTCATATTTTTTACTTTTGACACATCCCAATTACCAATAGGTTGGTTAAAAGAAAGGGCTGAACAAAACATAGCCTCCATATTTTCTACATTCGACACATCCCAATCACTTATATCTTGGTTGAAAGAAAGGGCTCCGTAAAACATATTCCTCATATTTTCTACTTTTGACACATCCCAATTGCCAATAGGTTGATTAAATTGAGCGGTAAAAGAAAATATACCCTCCATATTTTCTACACTCGACACATCCCAATTGTCAATAGGCTGATTAAATTGAGCGGTATTGCTAAACATTTTTTTCATGTTTTTCACTTTTGACACATCCCAGTCATTTATATTTGGCACAGCAGATATTGCGGTTATTTCAAAAGCAGATTGCATATCTGTTACATTGCTTAAGTTTGGTATATCAGTGGCAGTAATTTGCAAATTCCTGCACCAACTAAATGCGAATGCAAAACTTGACCATTTGACATCACCCCATTGCTGTACTTCTAAAAGACTATTGACAAATTCTCTAACAGACTCAAAACTGATTCTGTTAAATTGCGGATTTACCCCTTTAGGCCATACGGATAAAATATATTCTCCGGCATTCAAATTTTGATTTAATTCATCCGTTCCATCGCCTTTAGTAATGGCTCCTGAATTTAAGTCTTCAAACTCATACAGAATAGCTCCCATGTAATTCTAACTTAAAATCTACATCTTTTTCAAAAGACCATTTGGTCATAAAGGGGCGGGGGTCTTGTGCATGCGCCGGATTACTATATGCCGCCAGCATCAAAAAAATGATAAAAACCCCTGAAAATTGTGTAATAAATTTTCTCATAATGTGATTGTTTTATTGTGTATTAAATAAGTATTATTCAATCTGACCAATCAAAGCAAACTCTAAAAAGCTGTATTTATTAGGTCAAATCCCCTGTATAACAACTCAATCACATCTGATTAAACGCTTAACTAAATGACATCAACAGGAGCCATGTGAATGAAGATAAAGAAAAAAATTAATTTAATCAATCATTTTATAAGACTCACTTTGTGCTATTTTATATATTTTAGAAAGAAATTGAAACAGAAAATCAGATATGCCTCAAAACTCAAATGAGAATAAAAAGCCTTTTTTATGGTGGGTGGCCAAACAAATCTTAGAACACCACCCTCAAAATATGTTCAGCCAGGTTGCTGTCCTGCCATCCCGAAGAGCCTGCCACGCGCTGCAAAACTATTTTGTGGAGCTTCTAAGCACTTCTGAACATACGACTGCACATATTTTACCGGAATTTATTCCTATCCATGAATTATGGATACGTCAAAGTGGTTTTACCGTACCGGACAAAGATATTTTGCTGTTGGAACTCTATCGGGTCTATCGTAAATACTGGCCGGAGGAAACGGACTTTTCCGATTTTCTGCCTTGGGGAAGAATGATGCTGAGCGATTTTGATGAAATCGATAAATATCTGGTTCCTGCCCAAAAGCTTTTCACGATTATACAGGATGAAAAGCAAATTGATGCGATATTTTCCATTGAGCAGGAACTCAGAGAAATTATGGCTCATTTCTGGAAATCTGTGAATCCTGAAAAAGATTTTGAACAGAAATTTATTTTGACCTGGGAAACGCTGGGTAAAATATATCACGAATATACAGAGACCCTTATAAAAAAAACAATCGCTTACGAAGGATTGGCCTACAGAAACCTCTATGAGACTACACCAAAAAAAATGGAGTCTGAGACCTTTCAAAATACCTACCACTTCGTCGGGTTCAATGCCTTTACCGCCGTGGACGAAGCTCTTATCAAGCAACTCTCTGAACATACTCAAGTCAGTATGTATTGGGACAGCGACGAGTATTTTATGCAAAAACCTTCTTTACAATCCGCCTATTTAGAACATGAGGCAGGAAATTTTTTAAGACAATATAAAAGTGATTTCAGGCGGTGTACACATTTTTGGAATGAGGGAAAAACACTGATCGGCCGAAAAAAATATCATCTGCACGGAGCCCCTTTGTACCACGGACAGGTGCGAGTCATTCGGCAACTGCTGAAAGAAATTTCCACTGAACAGGAAACACGCCCAATCAAAACGGGGATTATTCTGGCGGACGAGAAAATGGCTGAACCGCTTCTGTATGAAATCCGGGACTCAAATCAGGTTAATATTACCATGAGTATGCCGGCAGGCAGTTCGGCTCTTACCGACTGGCTGGAAATATTATACTCCGTAAACAGTACAGACAGCATCCACAAATCAGATTTGCAAAAATTGTACAGTCATTATTTTTTCAGAATTCTGACTGAAGAAGAAACCGTACGAAAATTCAAATCCAATCTTTTGGACTCTTCTGCTTTTTATTTCAGCAGAAAAATTCTTGAACAATATATCCGCCCACTGCTTACTGCCCAGGCTCAAAGCCTGCAAAGCCTGAATAACATTTCATCTTTTTGGATAAACTGTCTCAAACAATTAGACGAGAAAACTGACGATAAACACCCAAAATTAAAAACTATCATTCCGTATTTCATTCAGGCGATTTATGACAAAGAGATTATTTTAAAAGACTTTGAAAATCAGGTTTCTTTCGATGCCATCCATCAGCTCATGCTCTCGCATATCCGCACCGTAGCTGTTCCTTTCCTGTCCGATTCGGAACAGTCTGTACAGATTATGGGATTTTTGGAATCAAGGCTGATTGACTTCGACCGGGTCATTATCGCAGGAGCCAATGAGGATATCCTTCCCAAGTCTAAAAGAGGCAACTCTTATATTCCGTACAGTCTGAGAAGGCCTTTCGGACTGCCGACACTCAAAGAATATGACGGCGTATATGCTTATCACTTTTTTAGATTGCTTAAAAGATGTGAACAGGCAGACTTTATCTATAACGATGTTCCGGGAGATTATCCTTTTGAGAAAAGCCGCTTTCTGAGGCAAATAGAATTGGAACTCATGCATCCTTCCAATGAAATCCTCAATTTTAACTGGAGCTATCCGCCGAAAAATTATGACTCTGAAGAAATCAAAAATCAAAAATCACAACTTGTCATACAGAAAACTGCAGCACATATTGAAATCCTGAAAAACATGAAGTTTTCACAATCGGCACTGACTCTGTATCTCCGGTGTCCGGTACAGTTTTATTTGAATTATATTGCCCAAATAAAAGACAGCCGCACGGTAGAAGAGGTCATGGACGCCGGATATTTCGGAGAAGTACTGCACCGAGCTATCGAGCTTTTTTATGATAAAATAAAAGGCGGGCTCATTACCCCTGATCAGATACGCTCACAACAGCCGGAATTAGAAAGTTTTTTGAAAAAAGCTTTTGAAGAGAAATACCAGCCATACCATCAGTTGAAAGGACAAAATCTTTTGGCTTATGATGTCATCGTTCAATCGCTGAAAAAAATTATTGAAACCGATATTTCAATCGCTGCCGATGCACCTTTTAGAATCCGACATACAGAAGGGGAATTCAAACGGGAAATGTCGCTGACTAACGGTCATACAGCCACTCTGTACGGTAAAATCGACCGGGTAGATGAGGTCAAAAATCAATACAGAATTTTAGATTACAAAACGGGAAAAGTGGAATTGGTCAGCGATAAAAATTTCAATGCCAATAAGATAGCCGATCTCTTTAAACGGAATAACACCTCATCGAAACCACAGACATTCCAAGGCTTGTTTTATCACTATCTGTATAACAAACCAAGCACGTCAGTAGGTTTTTACAGTATTCGGGATTTGAGCAGTGGAATCAGCTTTCTGAATCGCGGTCACAATATCCCTGAAGATATTGCCGAAATTTTTTCGGAGGAATTAAAAAACCTGCTGGAGGAAATTATGGATCCCGAAATACCTTTTGTACAAAATCCGGATCGGGATGCCTATAAATATTCGCCTTACCAGTTTGTAGTATAAGTGGTCAGAATTTACTCACTAACGGCATTCTCCGGCCTCTGCCAAAACTTTTAGCCGAGACTTTCAGATAAGGCGGTGTCTGCCAACGTTTAAATTCTCCCCGGTTGACTAATCGGGTAATTCTCTGCACCTCTTCCGCGTCATGCCCGGCACTTACAATATCCGAGGGATTTTGTCCCAGCTCAATATAGCGATACAAAATATCGTCCAACACTTCATACTCGGGAAGCGAATCGCTGTCTTTCTGGTCAGGTCTCAGTTCGGCGGAGGGTGCTTTGGTCAGGATATGATTGGGAATAATTTCCCGTTCCCGATTGATAAATCGGCATAGTTCATAGACCTGCGTTTTATACAAATCTCCTATCACACCAATCGCTCCGTTCATGTCTCCGTACAGAGTTCCGTATCCGACTGCCACCTCGCTTTTATTGGTAGGGTTGAGTAAGATATAACCCATTTTATTGGAAAATGCCATGAGATACAATCCTCTGATTCGGGCCTGGATATTTTCTTCTGTCACATCAGGAGCATACCCTTCAAAGTGAGGAGTCAGAGTCTGTTCAAAAGTCCGGTAAGCCTCTTCTATGGGTACAATTTTATGGGGCGAGCCTAAATTTTCAACCAATTTGAGCGCATCCGACACCGAATGCTCACTGGAATACTGAGACGGCATGAGTACCGACAGCACATTTTCTGCACCTAAAGCACGTACTGCAAGAGTCACCACTAAAGCGGAATCCACTCCTCCCGACAAGCCCACAATAGCTTTTGTAAGACCTGATTTTTGAAAATAATCCTTTATTCCCATCACTAATGCCTGGTACACCAGTTCAATTTTTTCAGGAATCTCTGTCAGGGTCCCGGACGATATTTTGTGTTTAGTGTCAAATACCTGTATCCCGGATTCAAAATATGGCAACCTGCCTGTAATTTTTCCGGATGTATCTACCGACACAGAACCTCCCTCAAATAAAATGTCTGCCTGACCTCCCACCTGATTGCAGGAAAAAATCATGCACTGTTCTGCTTTTGCATGACCGCAGATGCTCTCTGCCCGCTCTGACGCGTTCCCCGCAAATGCCGATGCGGTCAGATGACAAATTATATCCGGCTTTTCCGTATTGGAAAAATTCAGACTGTGTATATCCTCACCTATGACTACACCAATCCGTTTGTCTTTAAACTCTATCACCTGAATCTTGTCCCCTGCCGTAAAATATCTGCTTTCGTTCAGAACATCCTGATTCATTAAACTGACCTTCTTAAAAACAGCTTTGACTTCACCATCGGACAGAAAAAAAGCCGCATTAAATAATTCTTCATTCTCTTTACCCAAATAAGGACATCCAATAATCACAACCAATTTATGCTTTGCATATTGAGCTATACGCTGTACTATTTCATCAGACTGTGCAATAAAATCGGAATAAAATAACCCATCATCCGGCAAAGGTCCGCACACACTCATTTCCGCAAACAAAACTATATCTGCCTGTTGATTGACGGCTGTATCAATTGCCTGTACGATTTTTTCATAATTCCCCGAAAAATCTCCTGTGATATAATTGAGTTGTGCGATGGCTATTTTCATTTTATGTGTTTAGTATGGACTATAAAATTATGCAAAAAGTTCAACATGCACATTGAAAGAGTTTCTGCTTAAAGGCTTACAACATTAATCATGAATTAAATTTAAGGTAACGTAGTCCTGCGATTAATTCCTCAACTTTATTCTATAATAATCAAAACGAGTTGTGATGGACTGGATTTTAGCACCCTGGCCCTGGTATGTTTCGGGTCCTTTAATTGCACTTACGATGTTTATTCTGCTTTTTTGCGGAAAGTATTTTGGGATGTCTTCCAATATGAAAACCATGTGTACCATAGCAGGAGCAGGAAAAACGAGCTCCTATTTTCGCTTTAACTGGAAAGAAGAAGGTTGGAATTTAATCATTATGCTCGGTGCCGTACTTGGCGGATTTATAGCCACACATTTTTTATCCGACAATCAAATACCGGCGATTAGTACACAGACTATTGAAAAATTGAATGAGCTGGGCTTTACAAGTGCCGGCAAGGCCTATTTGCCTACGGAACTGTATGGCTTAGAGGTTTTTAAAAATGTGAAAGCGCTATCAATCTTATTGACAAGCGGAATTTTAATCGGCTTCGGTTCCCGCTATGCCGGCGGCTGTACTTCCGGACATTCTATTTCAGGAATCAGTGATTTACAAATTCCTTCTTTTATCGCCACAATCGGATTTTTTATCGGAGGTCTTGTTATGGTTCATTTTATTTTCCCGATTCTCTTTTAATATACAATCATGAAAAAGCTATTCTATCTGATATTAGGTATTTTTTTCGGAATCATTATGTATAAATCTGAGGCGGCTTCGTGGTTCAGAATATACGAGATGTTTAATTTTCAGGCTTTTCACATGTACGGAATTATTGGTTCTGCAGTGGCTTTGGGCATGATTGGCATACAGTTGATTAAGAGAAAAAACATTAAAGACATTACCGGAGCACCTATTGAAATCCCTAAAAAAGAAATGAGTGTCCCGAGATATCTGATTGGCGGAATTATTTTTGGCTTGGGCTGGGCTTTGGCAGGTGCCTGCCCCGGTCCAATTTATGTATTAATAGGAGCAGGCTTTTTACCGGTGCTTGTAGTACTCTTGGGAGCACTGTTGGGCACCTGGCTGTATGGGTTGCTCAGAAGCAAGTTACCGCATTAATTTTGGAGTAAATTTTACAAAGCAGCAAGAACCAATCAGTCCTCGCTGCTTTTTTTTAACAAATCTTCCTTACGAAGACTACTACTTCAGTATCAAAGCTATCCGAGTTTGTACTGTATTACCTAAAACCTAACTGTGTATCGAACGTTTGTCTGTGGCATCCAAACAGGCTTCTTTTATAGCCTCTGAATAAGTCGGGTGTGCATGACTCATACGGGCAATATCTTCGGCACTGGCTCTGTACTCCAAAGCGACAACTGCCTCTGCAATCAGGTCGGCTGCCCGCGCCCCAATAATATGCACTCCAAGCAGTTCGTCTGTCTGCTTATCTGCAATCACTTTGACCGAACCGTCAATATCTCCGCTGGCACGTGACCTGCCCAAAGCCCTGAACGGATAACTTCCGGTCTTGTATTCTCTGCCTGAATCTTTCAGTTCCTGCTCGGTATAACCTACTCCGGCAACTTCCGGCCAAGTATAAACTACTCCCGGAATCAGCTTGTAATTAATATGTGGTTTTTGACCGACTATAGTTTCTGCCACAAACACACCTTCTTCTTCCGCTTTGTGCGCAAGCATGGCTCCGTGAATCACATCACCAATTGCATACACCCCTTTTACTGGGGTTTCCAAATTTTCATTGACCGGAATCTGTCCGTATTTATTCGGTTCTATCCCGATTTTATCCAGTCCGAGACCTTCGGTATAAGGCTTTCTGCCGACTGCGACCAAACAGTAATCTGCTTCAAATACGACTTCCTTTTCCTTTTTATCCAGTGCCTTTACCGTGACTTTAGATTTGGTAGCTTTGACTTCGGTTACTCGGTGGCTCAAATTAAATTTCAAACCCTGCTTTCTCAACACACGCTGAAGTTCTTTACTCAAATCCTGATCCATTCCCGGAATGATTCGATCCATAAACTCAACCACGGTAACTTCTGCACCAAGTCTGGAATATACTGAACCCAATTCCAAACCAATTACACCTCCACCGATTACGACCATACTTTTAGGAAGCTTATCCAAACTTAAAGCTTCGGTAGAAGTTATTACTCTCTTTTTATCAATCGTTATAAACGGCAACACAGAGGGTTTCGATCCGGTCGCTATAATGATGTTCTTACCCTGAATGGATTCTGTTTTCCCATCGGCAGAAGTAATAGCTACTTGTTTGTCGTTTTCAAAAGATGCCACTCCGTGATAAACAGTAATTTTATTTTTCTTCATCAAATACTCAATTCCGGCAGTATTTGCCTGAACGACTTCACTTTTTCGCTCTATCAGACGGTTAAAGTCAAGTTTCACATCTTTCACTGTAATGCCGTGATCTCCAAGATTTTTTAAAGTATTACTATAATTCTCAGATGAATCCAACAAAGCTTTGGAAGGGATACAGCCTACATTCAGACACGTGCCGCCCATTGTCGAATATTTCTCAATTATTGCCGTTTTCATACCGAGCTGAGCTGCCCGAATTGCGGCCACATAACCTCCCGGCCCGCTTCCAATTACAATCACATCAAAATTCTCCATAAGACTTTTTATTTTCAAATCACAAGTTACTCAAACTTATACAGCCTTAGACTGAATATGTTCACTCCCGGACAATATTTTTTTAAAACTTCTGCTCTTTGAAAACCTATTAAGGATGATTTACTGTAATCTCAAACTGTGAATAGACAGGAATGTGATCGGATAAATCTTCTCCGTCCCTTTGAAATTCAGCTTCCGGCTTTTTATAATCGAGTAATTTAAAAACGACCTGTTCATTGGAACGGTATAAAATTTTATCTACTTTCTCGCATTCTCCCGACATCAGGTCTTCACAGGAATCAAGTCTGGTCTCTCCTTTTTCGGGAAAAACACCTCCACGGGTAAACTCTATCCAGGTGTCCGTAAACCCAAGCTGATAAAAGACTTCCATGGTATCTGTTGCCAACGCATAACGGCTATTGAAATCTCCCAAAACAATTGCGGCTCTGCCCTGAGAATTTTCCTCGATATACTCATACATCTGCAAAAGATTAGACCTTCTCGCGGCCTGATCTGCTGGAGTTTTGCCCGCATTTGCGTGAATATTGTACAAATCTATGGTGACCCCTTCCACAATCTCAAGTCTGACCATGCTGAATCCTTTAGGCGTAAGACAGTCAAAACTGTTACATTGCTTCCATTTCTTGCGCATTAAATCAGAAATCTTAAAAACTGACAGGACATTCAGTCCGTCGCCCAAAGGCACTGCTCCCAGCGACTTCGTTTTGTAAGGGTGATTAGCCGAGGCGTAAAGCAAATGATTGTAATTAAAATCTTCCTGTACTGCCACAATATCATAAGGATTTAACCTCTTGCCTATTTCGTAAGTATTTTTTTCAGGACTACTGTCGGACAATATTTCCGGAAGGCCGGCCACATTATAAGAAATCACAGAAACCGTTTGGGTATATGGGAAACTGATTGGTTGTGGCTTATCTGTTTTATCCTTCTTACAGGAAAAAAGCAGCAATGAAAATATTAACAGGTTTGATAAATAAATGTGTTTCATATTGTAAAATTAACGTTAAGCAAAAGCAATTTACATTTTTTACTTTATATCTCCCTTTCTCCCGAAATATTATTTTTAAACGGTGTGATATTTTATCCTAAATATTCCTAACATTTCAAAATTCAATCTCTTTTTCTAAATAAACTACTCGCTTTTTAGGTATATTTTATCCCAAATTATAAGTCAAGTTTTATGCGTAATGTTTTTATTGCATTTTGGATTTTAGTCCTAACACCAAATATACATTCTAAAGCAGCTGAGAATTTACTAAGGGGAGATTGGATGATATCGGACACTACTGCGGTCTTTTCAAATTTTAAAATCAGTCCTGACGAAGAATATACGGCATGTACCAAAAGAAAGAACGGGCAGACATATCTTGCTTTAAAAAGCAACTTTCAACCCATTAACAAAACGAAAATCATTGAGTTGGAGAAAGGCTTTTCTGTCACAAATTTTGAATGGTCTTCCAATTCCGAGTCCATCCTCTTTGTTTCCTCCAACAGTCAAGTTTACAATCTGAATCTGCTCCACAATATTGGCAAAGGGAATGAACAGGTAATCGCTATCCAGCATTTGCTTGAAAAAGAGCCTGTCATCTGTCATATCAGCGAGAAGGGACCTGCAGCTTTCGTGCTTATGGGTTCAGAAAACAGTCCGACCGAAAGACTTTTTCAGGTTAATTTGCAGTATGGAAATGCCCAACCTTTGTCTTACAATTATCTCCATGCAGACCGTATGTATTTGGACAGAGATGACCAAGTCAGACTTTCCGCCGTTTCCAATACAGAGCTCAATCAAAAGCTGTTGTTAATCAACCTTCCTGGCTATGCACTGGATACGCTGCTGACCTGCAATCTGTACGAAGATTTTGAAGTCCTGACCTGGAATGAAGATAATTCCAAAGTTTATTTCACGACAAATGCTCTTCAGGATGATTTGAGTTCGGTTTATGAATATGACTTTTCAAAGAAAAAAATTACCCGTATTGCAAAGGATCCTGAAAACAAAAGTGATATTTCGCGCGCTTATTTCGATTCCAAAACCGGAGATTTTTTAGGCACATCCTATTACTATACTTCTGAAAAATCATATTGGGGAACACCTCTTCTGCAGGAAGTCTATGATTCTGCCGCAATAAAATTTCCAAATTCAGATATCCATATTGAAAGTTTTTCGGACAAACTTGATGCACTTATTTTAAAAATATGTACAGATACTGTTCCGTGCGAATATTTCCTTTTTGACCACGCAAATTTCAGTTTTGAACTCATCACTTCAGAATATGATTTTCATAAAAACTCAGAATCCGTATTTCACACAAAACCTTTTACCTACAAAAGCACGGACGGCCAAGAGATTACGGGGTACCTGACACTTCCCAATCAAAAAAAACAAAACAATTTACCGCTTATCGTACTACTGCATCATCACATTTTCACCCATCGCACCTTCAACACCTTTAACCCGTTTGTTCAGATGCTGGCAGAAAAAGGCTATGCCGTATTTCAGCCTAATTTCAGAGGAGTTTCGGGTTTTGGTAAAAATTATTTGCAGAGTGGATTTGAGCAGTGGGGCGAGCTTATACAGGAGGATATTTCATCGGGAATAAAACAGTTAATTAGCCAAAAAACTGTCCATGCCAAAAAGGTATTACTTATCGGTGAAGGACACGGCGGGTACGAAGCAATGATGGGTCTCATCAAAAACCATGATTTGTTTGCCGGTGCGGTTGTCCTCAACGGATATCATACGTTGGAGAGCTATGTGCGCTCGGTTCCTCCGCATTGGTCGTATATTCAAAGCGAAAGAATTTTAACGGTAGGGAATCCATATACCGACAGCGGACTCAAAAAACTAAAAAAGAACAGCCCGTCTTCATACCCTGACAAAATGAGTAAACCTTTGCTCTTCATTCAGGAAAAAGATAATTCTGATGTGATTTTGAATGAGAGTATTCACTTTCTACAGGATATTATCAGTTCAGTGAAAAAGAAAAAGCGGAAAAATATTAATTTTTTAGTGCAGGAAGCACAGGAATCCAATTTCAATCGGGTTGCGTTAAATGCCGTCGAACAGTTCTTCTATAATACGGTCCGTTCCGGGTCAAAACCTGTACCCAATCCCACTGCAGATAAGCTTATGGCGGAATGGACTAAAGAAATACAAAAACCAATAAGTAAAGAGCTTTCCGAATTTGAGCCAACTCCTCTTGTATTCAAAAAGCCCTGGTTGTTTAATAACGAATTTATATTTTATATCTCTTACGAATATAACGGCAAGACGCATCAATTTCAAGTCAACAGAAGCTACGAAAAGCAGGGAAAAGAGCGTTGGATTGTACAAGATCAGGGACAGGAAGGAGTGACAGAAAACTTTTACTACAATAAAAATTTAGAACCTGTTTATAGGGAAGTTTTCTCCAATGACAAGAAAGAAGAATGGACACTTGCGGATGAAAAAATCTATTTCAATACGGCTTACGGAAAAGAAAATATAGCCAATCCGGGAAATGTCATCATGAACGGTATTGGAATAGAACTCGTCCTCAGCCGCCTTCCGTTGGAAGTAGGATATAAAGCAAATATTTACCTCGCGGATGAATACAGTAATCAGTTGAAACCCTGTGTGCTGGAAGTTATCGGAACAGAAGATATTAAATATTTTGAGCACTTCATTGTACGGATTGCCAATTTAGAAGACTCTGAAAATTACATAATCATGTGGATTGATGGGAATAAAGGGTTTTTATCCAAGTCGATTCAAAAAATCCCTTCCCTTGGCAATCTTATTATCCGACAGGAAAGGCATTAATTTTTACCGGGAAACTAATTCACATTCACAGAATCAGAATCCGGGTGGTTGAGCGCAAATAACTGTACGCAAACCTTTACCGCTTATACCGGTCTGACAAATACAGAACCCATTTTTCTCTTCAGCTGTACTTCTGCCAATTTCCCTTCCCGATAGCGAAAAATGCTGGTCGTATCGTCCGGTTGCACATAAATATATTCGCCTTCCGCGAGCTTTTTCAACGGAACAAAATTCCCTATCCGTTCTACAAATATTCGGGAAATCCCGACAGGCTCTTTAAAGTAAAGCATGATGCTTGAAAAGTCAATATTTTCTTTCACGCTAAAAGTTTTGTCGTTAGAAATCACTTTGTACTCCTCATCTTCTTTGCGGACTTTTGTTACTGTACTATAGTCTTCATTACGGCTGGAATAAAAAGATTCGACTAAAGTCCCTCCCTCAAACAACACGTCATAATCAATAGAAGATGTCTTTTTTATAAACATCATCTTTGCCTGACTCCGGCTTCGCATTTTATATCTGTCCCCGTGAGTATTTGTTTCTTTGGTCAGGGTGACGTCTCCTATTTTTTTGTTTAGAAGAATTACATCGTATTTCATATTTTGGAGTGCCTTAATATTCATATTCAAAATTATCAAAATAATTGAGACTATGTATTTTATAAGTTAAAAGTCGTTGAAACTTTTTGAGATGTGTTTTAAAGAGAGGTATATGGTTTTGTCGTATAGAATGATGTGAATGACAGGTTGGAGATTAGAGATGAGGAGCGTTTGACTTCGCAATATGTGAAGAAGCGTATGAGCGGAATTCTTTTTCCTATTCCGTCCACTACGAACGGAACGTGGTCGCCGAGTGCGGATAGTGAGCGGTTCGACTGATGCTCACCGACCACGGAGACGAACTATAGCCGAGGTGAAGTGGAGTGAGTCACATTAGCACTTCGGCATGAGACTGCTTCGTTTCACTCGCAGTGACACACTTCATAGGCGTTAACGGCAACGTGTTTCATGGGCGATTACAGTGTACACTTCATAAAATAAGAGATTCCTCTCTCCGTTCGGAAAGACAGAATCAGTGTAACAGTATAGAGCGGGGAGTGGTCAGGCTGCGCCTGATCACTCTCTACTCCTACTCTCTTAAAACCACAAGTCTTTCCGATTCGCTGGCAAGCGAAGAGGAAACTATAATTGCGATATAAGTGAATTCTTGCCTTTTAGAATAAGCTTGATATATGGAAAATAAAGTGTAATTTTAAGCTATTGTAATTGTTTGTCACTACCATAAAGAGACAGAGAAAACAAGTGTAAAAAGCTTTATAAATAAAGAATCAATCTACAGCGTCGAAATTAAAACTTTGAGAAAATCAATTCAAATAGGCGATAAGGAATTTCCAACTAAAAAAAGTGCTCTTGAACACTATAAAAAGATATTGAACTCCTATGATTTTGGAGAAGAATTAATCGGGACAGATTTAAGCGATGTTTTAGACTTAGTACGCTTACATCCTGATTTCAAAAGAAAAATTGGTGTTGGAATCGTTAAAATAATAATTGGAAGAGAGAAATTCAATGTGAAAATATTTGAAAATGTGAAAATATTTGAAATAGTTAGACTTGATGGGCCAACAACTCTATTCTCATATATAAAGCGTATTAATACGCCCAGATTAGATTTTACGAGATTTTCCGAAGCTTGTCGCCAAGCAATACAAGATGATTTAATAAAAGTAAAGCAAGAATATTTTAAAAAAACATGCAGTTAAATCAAAATCTCCTTGTCAGGAAAGTAATGAATATTTAAAATATGAAGATTTAGTGGTTGACCACAGACAGCCGAATACCTTTTCCGTAATCGTTGACAGATTTATAGAATTAAACAATCTGGATATAAAGAAAGTTGAATACATTTCAGTGTCTGGAGGCCATAATGAATTAGCTGATAAAGACTTCAAAGCAAGTTTTATCCAATACCACAAAGAGAAAGCAAATCTCAGGGTTGTCAATAAGCGTTTAAATTCCGGACGCTCCTTTCAGGCAAGAGTCAAAAGACAGAATAAAGATTTGAGGATTGAATGAATATCTCCTTGAAAATGGAACGGGCATACAGTTTATTCAGGAATTATTAGGACATAACAGTAGCCGTACTACAGAAATATATACACACGTCAGTACAAAAAGCATTGAAAATACAAAAAGTCCGTTTGACGATTTGTAATAATAAGCGCAATAGATGTTGCATCTATACAGCTGAAATGACATGTATATACGAAATAAAATGTATTTTAGTTGTGCCTATAAGCAAGTTAGCCACAATTTAGAACATGTATCAAATAAGAACAAATAAAACAGATAGTAAATGTTAGATCAATCTTTTTCATTAGAAAATTTCAGAAAGATTCTTGATATAGAGAATCGAAAGGGAAATTATCTAGAAGGTATTTTTTTTGAGGACATAGCAGACATTAGCAAAAAAATAAGAGAAGCCAATGACAAAGTTTGGGCACTCAAACAAAAAGGTTTAGATAGAGATACATTTATTAAAGAACGGGATAAAATTAACAAAAAGAAAGATGAACTAAGTGAACTTCGAGAACAAAAGATAACTGCAAAACTTAGGACAATAAGTTCAAATGTTACAGCTTCAAATTTTAAACTGAAAATCATTCAAGATACCTCAATAACTGATAAGCCTGTTTATAAAACTGAATATAACCTTGAAAACATTCTAACGTTAAAACAACTTCAATACAATTTTAGAAAACTCTACAAAGTCAAACAATCTAGTCGTTACTCTATCATAAGTCAATTAAAGAACTTGCTTGATGATGGCTTTCCAAAAATTATTTTAAAGACTGACATTAAAGAGTTTTACGAAAGTATTCCTCACGAAAATTTATTAAGAAAAATCAATGACGATAATTTATTAACGCATTTATCTATGCGTTTTATTCAGCAAATCCTTAGTGAATTTAAAATTAAGTCAGGTTCAACGAAAGGTGTTCCTAGAGGAATTGGAATTAGTCCTTATTTAACTGAGCTTTACATGCGAAATATTGATGCAAAAATAAAACAACTTCCAAATTTGATGTATTTCGCAAGATATGTTGACGACATTATTTTGATTTTCATGCCTCAAATAAATGACGTAACAAGAGACTACAAAAAGGAAGTAAAAGATATTCTTACAAAAGAAGGTTTAACAATGAATGAAGGTATGGATAAAACAAAACTCATTGATATTTCAAACAAGAATATAAATCAACAATATGATTTTGAATATTTAGGCTACAAATTTATTTCAGGATACGCATCAGGTAAACATATCTCTTTAAAATTAACAATTTCATCAAGGAAAAAACAGCGATATGAAGACAGGTTGAAAAAAGCATTTGAACTTTACTCAAAACAGTCTAGATTTAATGAAAAACAAGCGAGAAAATTATTTGTTAAACGAATCAAATTTTTAATGAGTAATACAAGATTAGTAAACAATAAAAGAAATGTAATTACTGGAATTTATTATTCCAACAGTTTAATTTCAACAATAGAAGACTTCAAGGATTTGGACTTGCTTTTTCATAATCTTATTGTAAATTTTGCTTTACCAGCAAAACTGGCTACCAGAATCAAAAGTTCTAATTCGTTTGTATCTGGTTTTAACCCTACGAAGATTTCAAAATTCAATGCATTAGAATTAAACAAAATAATGAATCGCTGGACAAAGTGAAAACACGAAAGAAAAAATATATTAAATACAAAAGAGAGAGAGTTATTCTTTCTGATGTACTACCATTTGAAGTACCGATTACATTTTCGAATCATCATTTCTATGACTTTCTTTTATCCTGCAAAATAGAGGTGGAAGATGAAAAAATAATTATTGGCAAAAATGACACACAAACAAATCAAGAAATTGTAAAACTTCTTTTTGGTATTAAGTCGGATAAACCATTTGTTGATGGGAAAGTTAATTTCAAAGAAAAAGAAAGAGATGCAATTCCTTTTGGTTATAAAATTGTTCACAAGGAAAATGATTTTAGGGAATTGACAATCATTCACCCTAAAAGCCAACTTGCAGTAATTGAATTTTACAACAAGTACAAAGATTTGATATTGTATTACAGCAACAAAAGCCATTTTTCAATCAGAA
>CAZZEH010000040.1:0-24654 GCA_964653095.1 uncultured Chitinophagales bacterium | reverse complement strand
GCTCTTCTACTTCTTCCTTTGTCAATTTAATCGTGTATCGTATCATTATTTTTTTTACAAAGATACAAAGCAAATACGTCATAATATGCTTAACTTAACACTACGTTAGATTGTAAAACATTATAGTTCTTTTGATATATAAAGCTATCGGGCAGCTCGTTTACAAAGTTTTTAACCTTGTTTTCCTGTATATCTATACCTGTGTTGAACAAGACAAATCCATTTTGTGTGACATTTTTTTTCCAGTAATTGCCAGAATTTTGGCTCATAGAATTTTTTGGAAACCTGTACATCCACAAAAATATCGAGGATGACTAAATCAAACTGCTTTTTGGAGTTTTCTATATAATCCCAGGCATCCATGCAATAAATTTCCAGACTTTTATCAGCCTCAACACCAAATTCATTACGGGCAATATCTATAACGACCGGATCCATTTCAACACCGACTATTGGTGCATAACAATTGTATTTACTGCGCAAAGATTTTATTATAGAACCTGCTCCCATACCCAGCAGCAAAACAGACGTTATACCGGGCATGGGAATATTATCCAAGCCATATTCGAGAACATCTACGAGCGTTCCGTATGAATAGTTTGTGTTTTTTGTGTCTAATAGCTTCTTTCCATCCTTTTTTACGATTTTCAACCTCTTATTAATTAATGAATCGTACACCCTCAGAATTTTCCTGTTATTCTCCATCAAAATCATTTTAAGACTTCATTAAAGTACTCATTAAAAGCAAAGAATAAAAATAGGCTGAACAAGTTTAGTTAGCCGGATTCGTGTAGTTGGCTATGTACTCTGTTTTATTTAGTACTGACCTTTTGTTGCTGTATAACGGAAGGCGGCTTTGCGAAGGATTTTGCCTTTTGCAAAACCGTCAGATATGTGAAGTCCCGGAGGGATTTCACTATATCTCATTTATAGTCGCAACTAAAATACATTTTATTTCGCATATATGTACCATTTTGCTTGTATAGACGCAGTGAAAGCTGTGCCTATTTTAAATGTATGAGCATCCTGTTTCTTAGTCCACAGGTAAAGGTTGAATCCCACATTGCTCTGTGTTTATTTTTATACCGATGATTGAGATTAATATAAGGGAGGCCCGATTATTTTAGTACAAAACAAAGTGACTACGCTTTGATTCAGTAATAGAACTTTAAATTGCATTAATAGAGGTGGCCGCATTAAAAATGTAGAATTTTCAGTGTTATTCGGTTATTATCTGCAAAAGTGCTGTTTGGATTGTTGTTCCCTACAATAACAAAAGCATTTCTTTGTTTTATCAATATATTTGAATTAAATTTATAATGATGAGTACCAGTATCAGAATAGATATATTAAATCCAAAAGCAATTAAACTGCTGAAGAACTTAGCAGATTTGGAATTGATTTCTATAAAAGACGATTCCCAAAAAGGATTTGCGGATGTATTAAAAAAACTTCGTTCTAATTCTGCGCAGACACCCAACTTAGATGAAATTACGAAAGAGGTTGAAATCGTAAGAGCTAAACGTTATGGGAAGTGATATCCGAAAGGTAATTATAGACACTAACCTTTGGATTAGTTTTCTTATTTCAAAAAACTACGCTCAATTTGATGAAATTATCTTCTCCGGGAAATGTATCTTGATTTTTAGTGAAGAATTTTTGAGCGAATTTTTAACCGTAATCAAAAGGCCTAAGTTTAGAAAATTTTTCACACAAGAAGATACGGAGGACTTGATTGAAACTATTCAGGAATATGCAGAGTTTATAGATGTAACAAGTCAAGTTGATGTTTGCAGAGATTTAAAAGATAATTTTCTTCTTTCTCTCTCAAAAGATGCTCAGGCAGATTTTCTAATAACAGGAGATAAAGATTTGCTGGATTTAAAGGAGTATAAAATGACGAAAATCGTTACTATCACAGATTTTTTATCAACGGAAATTAATTGTTGATATAGCATTGTACTGCGTTGTTGGCTGGTTCGCCATGAACGAATACAGTTCTCAGCTAAATGACTTACAATAAAGAAGCTTAAAATAAATGGAGTCTTATTTTTATTATACTCAAAGCTTAAGTAAATATCCAAAAAATGAGTGCAACAAATTGATATACAATCAGTTGCACTCGAAATTGTAGCGGAGACGGGAATTGAACCCGTGACCTCAGGGTTATGAATCCTGCGCTCTAACCGCCTGAGCTACCCCGCCGTCATAAAAATAGTGGCGCAAATGTACAATCTTTAGGCGGATAAAACCAAATTTTTTTGATTTTCGCACAAAATTTAGCATTATTGTATATTCATTCAAGAGTGCTTGTTATGTGGCTTAGTCAAACAGTGACAAAAGAAAAAGAAATTACCATTGAGGAGTTGTTGGAAGAGGTTTCTTTTGACTCCGCTTTAGTGGTATTCAATGATGATGTCAATACCTTTGAATGGGTGATTGAATCCTTAATTTCGGTTTGTAATCACACTTACGAACAGGCCGAGCAAAGTGCTTTACTGATACACTTTAAAGGTAAATATGCGGTCAAACACGGTACTTCTTCCGACCTGGAGCCTATGAAGGATGCGTTACTGGACAGAGGTATCAGTGCCGAAATTCAGACCGCCTAAATACTCCGCGGTGAATTTATTAGAGTTTGCTGAAAAATACAGATTTCCCAATCCAAAATCAGAGGAAGGCTCCGTAGTGGCTATTGGCGGCGATTTACATCCTCACAGATTGATTTCGGCTTATCTGCAGGGGATTTTCCCCTGGTACAGCAAAGGTGAACCTATCATGTGGTGGAGTCCGGATCCGCGTTGCGTACTGCTGCCGGAAAATATAAAGATTTCAAAATCCATGAAACAGCTGTTTAAAAAACAGGCATACAAAGTCAGTTTTGACCAAAACTTTCCCGAAGTCATTAAAAATTGTGCAGAAATACGAGATGAGAACAGAACAGATACCTGGCTCAATCCGGATATGATTCGCTCATATAATACGTTGCATGAAATGGGGCTTGCTCATTCTGTGGAGGTTTGGGATAACACAGGAAAACTTGTCGGGGGACTTTACGGATTGTCTGTCGGACGGATGTTTTTTGGTGAATCCATGTTTCATAAAGCTTCCAATGCATCCAAATATGGCTTTATAGCTTTAGTTCAAAACTTAATTAAAAGAGATTTTCAACTGATTGACTGCCAGATATATAACACCCACCTTGCCAGTCTCGGAGCTACTCTGATGGATAAAAATGAATTTCTCTCTTTGCTATCTGAAAACAACAGAGAACAAACACTTCTGAAAAAATGGACTGATTGGGAGTTTCAAAAACTTGAAATATCATAAAAGCCATTTAGGATTTAGTATTTTTGGAAAGTTTCCCATGCTTGGTATCAAAAAAATAGACAAAATTATTTTCAAGTCCTTCATTGGTCCTCTGATACTGACTTTTATGATATCTGTTTTTATTTTTCTGATGCAGTTCCTCTGGAAGTACATTGACGATCTCGTAGGGAAAGGATTAGAGTTTAAGCTAATTCTCCAGCTTTTAGTGCTGTTCTCGTTTAAAGTGGTGCCGTTGGCATTACCTCTGGCCATTTTGCTCTCGGCCACCATGACTATGGGCAGTTATGGTGAAAACAATGAGCTGGTGGCCTGTAAAGCATCCGGTATTTCCACTCTGAGAGCTATGCGTTCTTTAATTGTATTCGCACTGTTTTTGAGTGTAGGGGCATTTTATTTTTCCAATAAAGTGCTTCCTTATACCAATTTGAAATTTATGACTCTTTTAATGGATATCAGAAGGCATAAACCGGCATTGGATATCAAAGAGGGTGTGTTTTATAAAGGAATTAGCGGATTTACTATGAAAATCGGTAAAAAATCACCTAATAATTCCTCAATTTATGATGTGATTGTATATAACCACAGTTCCGGATACGGCAATGACAATATCATCATGGCAGACAGAGGTGAAATCGCTCTGAGTGCGGATCAGCAGTATATGGTTTTTGAACTTTTTGACGGCAGACAGTATCAGGATACGAGAAAGCGGGGCAAAAACAATGAAAAACTGTACGAACAAAATACCGTCGAATTCAAATATTACAGGAAAGTTTTTGACCTGAAAGAATTTAAACTGAACCGTTCAAGCGGAGATTTATTTAAAGGGTATCACGAAATGCTGGATTTTGGACAGCTTCGTACGGAGATAGATTCCATGCATCGCGAAATTGACAAAACAGCAGATTATCTCAATGATTACAACAGAAATTATGTGCTATTTTCCAAATCACTTGGAGAGCCTGTTCAGATTGATTTGGATTCAGATACCACCAAGCAGGCGGACGAAGTCGCATCTGTTATAGACGGGAGAGGAGCCGGTCAGGAAGACATACAGGCCGCCATCTCTAATTTGAATTCTATGCTGAATTACATAGATATGCAGATTTCATCCAATAGTAATACCCGACAGTACATTAACAAATTTGAAGTAGAGCTCAATAAAAAATTTATGCTGTCTTTTATATGTGTTATTTTTCTGCTGATAGGAGGTTCAATGGGAGCCATAGTCCGAAAGGGCGGGGTAGGGATGCCGATTCTGATTTCGACTTCTTTTTACATGATTTTTCACGTATTGAATATGACCGGGGACAAGCTGGCCAATAATGAGGTCACATCTGCTTTTACAGGCGCATGGATGCCGATTCTTGTTTTGCTTCCCATTGCTCTTTGGCTTACTCATCAGGCTACCACAGATTCCAGAGTCGTCCGGATGGAAACTTATACCGGATTTCTAAAGGTTTTTAAGTTTATGGGAAATATCTTTAAACGCAAAAGTAAAGCAGGCGCATGATTATTATACTTTGGTGGGCGATTTTGCTTTCAACTTATATTTTTTATCCGCTGCTGATGCGTTTTTTGGCAAAAGGTAAGAGTCTGAACCGATATAATTTTTTTGAAAAAAATGAAGACCTGCCCGCAATCAGTATTATTATGGCGGCTCACAATGAAGAAAGCGTATTGGAAAATAAACTAAATTCCATTTTTTCGAGTGATTATGAGTTGTCCAAAGTAAAAGTTTATATAGGATTGGACAATTGCAGCGACAGAAGCCGGGAGATTACAGAATCATACCAAAAAAAGTATCCTGACAATATTTTCTTTCTTTCTTCCGAACGAATCGGGAAACCGCAAATGCTGAATAAGATTTTTTCCGAATTTAAACCCTCTGGCGAGGTAAGTATTTTTACTGATGCCAACGTACTTTTTACCAAAGAAACCATTTATGAACTTGCAAAGTACTTTAAAACAGAAGAAGTGGGATTAGTGGATACGCGTTACGCTCTTTCAGAAGATCTGATTACCCATCAGCATGAAATCAGTTATTTGGGATTTGAACAGCAACTCAAATACAATGAAGGGGTAGTATGGGGAGCTATGCAGGGGCCTTTTGGCGGATGCTTTGCCATTCGCACTCATTTATTTTATCCGATACCTCAAAACTTTTTGGTGGATGATTTCTTCCTCGGAATGGCGGTCATGATAAAAGGATTTTATTCCATACTCAATCCGCAGGCTCTCGCGGTAGAAGAAGTGCATACAGACTGGCAGGATGAATATAACCGCAAGAGAAGAATTGCTGCCGGGAATTTTCAAAATCTCTTTTACTTTTCTTCTGTTTTCCGAAAGCCCTTTACGTCTTTGAGTTTCTCCTGGTTTTTTCACAAAATACTCAGATGGCTGGCTCCTTTGCTCTTTATAGATGCCGTTCTGCTGAGTTTTGTCGAGATATACTGTTTTAAGGGTTCGGCACTGCCTCTGATAGTTACATTAATATTAATAATAGGGGCACCTTTATCACATTACCTTTTACAAAGGTTAAATTTGCATTTGAGAACAATTGAACGGCTAAGTTATTTTATATACATCAACCTGGCACTTGTTCAGGGTTTTTTTGATTATTTAAAAGGAGTAAAAAGCAATGTCTGGAAACCAACACAACGAAAATAGAACAAATCTGGATTCTATCGAGTCAGCTTTGGAAGAAATAAAAGCCGGAAAATTAGTCATTGTCGTGGATGATGAAGACCGTGAGAATGAAGGAGACTTTGTCACAGCAGCGAGAAATGCGACACCGGAGATTATTAATTTTATGGCCACACATGGTCGTGGGCTGATTTGCGCACCTTTGGACGAAGAAAGATGCAAAGAGTTAGATTTGGATTTGATGGTCGGTCGCAACAACACGTCTCACTACGACACACCTTTTACGATATCTGTGGACTTGATAGGTGAAGGATGTACGACCGGAATTTCAGCTTCTGACCGGGCTAAAACAATTCAGGCTCTGATTGACCCGAATACCAAACCATCTGATTTTGGCAAGCCGGGACATATTTTCCCGCTGAAAGCCAGAAAAGAAGGCGTTTTGAGGCGTACAGGGCATACTGAGGCCGCTACGGATTTAGCGAGATTGGCAGGATTTGAACCTGCAGGAATTTTGGTAGAAATCATGAACGAAGACGGCAGTATGGCAAGATTACCTGATTTGCTGAAAATCGCCAAAAAGTTTGATATGAAAATTATTTCCATACGGGATTTGGTAGAATACAGGCTCAAGCATGAAAAACAAATCAGGAAAGAAGTAGAAGTAAAAATGCCGACTAAGTACGGTGAGTTTACACTAATCTGCTATACTCAGATCAACACGAATGAACAGCATCTCGTATTGCGGAAAGGCGAATGGGAAGAAGATGAAGAAATCATGGTACGGATGCACTCATCCTGCGTGACAGGAGATATTTTGGGCTCATTGAGATGTGATTGCGGCGATCAGCTTCATTCAGCCATGAGCATGGTAGAAAAAGAAGGCAGAGGTATGATTGTCTATATGATGCAGGAGGGTAGGGGAATCGGTCTTTTAAATAAACTCAAAGCATATAAACTTCAGGAAGAAGGAATGGATACCGTAGAGGCCAATTTGGCTTTGGGATTTAAAGCAGATGAGAGAGATTTTGGTATCGGGGCCCAGATTTTAAGAGATCAAAAAGTGACTAAAATCCGTTTAATATCCAATAATCCCAAAAAGAGAGTCGCTTTAGACGGATACGGTATTCAAATCGTAGATAATATTCCGATAGAGATTTGTCCCAACAAATACAATAAAGATTACCTGATTACCAAAAGGGATAAAATGGGGCATAATATTTTAAAATAAACTCTTAGGGTATTGCTTTAAATATTGAATTCTAATAGATTTCACATCTGTTAGTTGTCTTTGATATAAAATGATTTTACTGAAATAAAGTACTGTGAGTCAATATCGTTTAGTTAAGACTTTTTAGAAAATGAAATGCTTTCAGTTCGACAAACGTTCGACTGAGCTCGCGTCGAAGTCTCACTGACCGCAGCATGACATTCATTTTATTAACTAAACGACATGGTACTGTGAGCAAACTTTGCAAACTGTTCCTCAATCATTTTTCCAATTGTAAAAGCCTGTTCGTACATGAAAAAATGTCCGCCCGGAAGTTCCAGAAACTTAACCTCTTCTGTGAAGAAACTCTGCCATGATTTCAACTCGTCCAATTTAATCCTGTCCTGACTTCCAACCATAATAGTTGCCGGAACGGGAATCTGAATTTTAGAATCACAATTAAAATGCTCCAACGCATAAAAATCTGCCCGAAGGATAGGTTCATAAAGTTCCATTAATTCCTTGTGTTCTAAAAGCAACTTAGGCAAGCCGCCATACCCTTTTACACCTTCCCAAAAATCCTTTTTCGGAAGTTCAGAAATTCTGACGTGATTTTGATACGACCCCGGACTTTTTCGCGAGCCTATAAATACGTGTACGGGTAAAGGTTTGTCTTCACTTATCAGTCGCTGGAGGAGCAGAAAGGCGTGTAATGCTCCCATACTTTTCCCTACAATTATATACGGATGCACAAGATGAGGCAATATTTGACCGTAAAGGTCTTCAATAATTTCATCTGTATCTCTCAATAAAGGTTCTCCATAACGGTCTCCCCGACCCGGAAGTTCTGTTAAAATTGGCAGAATGTCCGAAGGCAAAGACTCTTTATACCTTCGCCAGGCATATTTTTCTCCTCCGGCATGATGCAAAAAGATCACTCGCATAGGTGCAAAGATAAAAAGTGTGCGATAAAACGGAGGAATTATATCGCATAACGCTTGTCTCCGGTCTTTACTTTTCGGAAAATCGAAGAAATCATTTGCACATATATGTATAGCCATGCCGCCCAAGCCAAATAAATAGTGCTTTCAAAGACATATTTCAGAAGATAAAGATTCAATACTTCCAACATTTTAAAAGTACATACCGTATAAACTCCCAAGGGGAACACAAGGCTCCAATACGCAGCTTCATATCGCACGTTAGATTTTATTCTTTTGTACACTTCTAAAATTATTAAAACGGGAATCCACCAAGTACCTGATATCCAAAACAGCAGAGTCAGCATCTTGACAGAAGGCAATAGGAGTGAAAATGTAGATATATTCTGCATGTTTTCAATCAAAACAGCTCCCGAAAGTGTCGTAATTGCAGCTGCCCCCATATTTATCCAATAGGACGGATGAAAATCTTTTGCAGTGAAACGGATAAAGAAAAATCTGTAAAAAATCAAAGTAATCAGAATCAGATAAAATAAGACTCCGAGAAAGTATAAAAAGACTTCCGTGTAAAGTATAAACTTGGCCTGAAAACTATAATATCCCGAGACTAAAGTTCCCGATATGGATAGAGCCTGAGCAGAAACCACCAACAACAGCCAGGAACCATTAATTCCTTTTTTGAAATCAGGTTTGAGAGGCTTGAGTATGACCGACAAAATGAAGCCGTACATTAAAATTATCCATAAGGCAAAAGTGAATGACCATCCCAGCACGGCAACGGTGAGATTGCTTTTAATCAGTATGTTTTTGGTGCCGTAAATACATAAAGCCACTATCAGGGTAAGATAACCCGCTCCGGTCTGAAGCGTACTCAAGTCCCTGCGAAAATCCGAGAAGTAGAAAAGCAGACGGCCTATAAAAATGGCAGACAAGATTGCAAGTTCAATATTATTGATTACGAAAAGTATATTACCGATATGTATGTGTCCAAGAAGATGAGAGGCTATTGAAATAATGCCTGTGGACATAGGCAGGGCAAAATATACAGGAGGGAAATGTTGGATTGTTTTCTGAATTGATACACTCATCTCGACTGCAAAAATACATTAAACCCGGATATCCATCAGAAAATCTATTCCGAATTAAATCGCTTCGAGCAAATGGTTATTTCGAAGTGGAAGTTTCTAACAAGGTTTCTATATTCTTCAGCCTTTCATTAAGTACATCAAGCTGATTCTGCAATGCAGAGTTTTTCTCCTCCAACTCCTGAATTGCTTTTACTGAAATTGCAATAAAGTCATTGTAGCGTATTCCGTAATACCCGTTGTAATCCCTGGTAATCAGTCCTTGAGTTTTTACTCCGGCTTTTTGAAGTACTTCCTCGACTTCCTGTGCAATAAAACCGTATTCAGGCTCGTCTTTTTCATTGTTTTTTCTATTATACACCACAGGTCTTAGCTCATTTATAAAATTAAGTCCGAGAGGTATATTTTGAATTTGCTTTTTGTAACGAGAATCACTTGTGATAGTCCATGCTATCTGAATTCCGGCATAACCTATGGTGGCATTGCCAATGCGTACCTGATTGCTTCCGAGAGAGTCCGGAACTTGTGCATTATTGCCAATCATGATGTTGTTATTTCCGGTTTTTAACTCTCTCCCTGCAATTCTTCCAACTGCCACATTATTATCGCCGGATATAAATTTATAACCTAATCTTCCTACGCCCAGGGCTACGTTATTAGAACCATTGAGCTTGTTATCCATACTGCCGTGTCCGGCAGCAATATTATAATGCCCGGCAGTATCTGAAGATAATGCCACATAACCCAATGCAATATTGGCTGTACCTTTTTTGTGATTACGTAATGCATAAGGTCCTATGGCAAGATTCATGATTCCGGTCTCGTTACTGGATAGCGATGAGATTCCTATAGCAATATTTTCATATCCGGTTGTATTATTAAACAAAGACATTTCCTCGAATGCAATGTTGTTTCGGCCGGTTGTATTTTTATGAAGAGCAGACTGTCCAAATGCAAGGTTATTATTACCGGTCAGATTGCTGTATAAGGCACCGGTACCCATTGCTATATTCGCTTCTCCTTCAGTGTTTGAATATAAAGCTTCTGTGCCTGAGGCGATATTGTATTTTCCGGTTGTATTGGAAAAAAGCGCATCATAACCGAGCGCAATATTATTGCTGCCTTCAGTATTGGAATTAAGGGCTCTGAAGCCTATTCCGACATTGCCTATAGCCCACGGAAGATTGTTATTTCCTGCCTGATAACCAAGAAGTACGTTGGCATCATTCGCATTACCAATTCTTCCGGCCTTTTCATTGTTTATTTTGAAAATCAGCGGGATATTATCGGTAGTCCCAATAAAATGGGTGCCGGGCAAAGTTTCTTTATTTCCGGTGAGTGACCACTTATCGTTTTCAGTACCGAATTTTATCCACTTATCTCCGTCCCAGTAGTAAAAACCTTCTGGTTCGATTCCATTTTCATTGTACACTAACAGACCTTTGGCGGGAAGAGTTATTGGGAATGAATTATTTACGTCGTCAATATCCACTCGCGGAACCAGGACACCTTTGTCGGTAAACTGGATATCTAATCCTGCACTCGGATCCGGACTGGCACCATCGGCATTGATAGCAATACCCTGAGCCGATATATCTGATAGATTAAAAACAAACAGGTACAGAATAAAGTAATGTAACAAAAGTTTTAAGCAGAGATTTTTCATAAGATTGTACAATTCAATTTTTTATTCAAAAACTAAAACATATCGGGTAGGAGGGTTTTAAAGGTTGCGAATATAATGATTTGAATCTTAAATAAATAAATTCAAATCTATATATGGAATGAGCTTTATACAGGCATTTACAAGCTTATCTGTGCAGTATCGTTAAACATCATTTTGCAAAGACCAAAATAGGGGAAGGTGCCGACGAAAAAACTTACAACAGTGTGCCGCTCAGGACGAGTGCCGCAATGGAAAAATATATGACCAATCCTGTTACATCCACCATAGTCGCTACAAACGGAGCCGAAGAGGTGGCAGGGTCGAGTTTGAGTTTTTTGAGAATAATAGGTATCATAGAACCGCTAAGTGTACCCCATAAGACAATACCTATCAGGGATAAAAATATGGTCAGTCCAATCAGAAGCCAATGTTCCCCATAGTCATACCATTTTAATAACTGCCAAGTGAGAATACGCACAAAACCAATTGAACCTAAAATAACTCCTAAAAATAATCCGGACATTACTTCACGACGCATCACATACCACCAGTCCTTGACAGTCAATTCTTTAAGAGCCATTGCTCGAATGATTAGTGTAGCTGCCTGAGAACCGCTGTTACCGCCACTTGAAATGACGAGCGGGATAAATAACGCCAATACTACCGCACGTTCGATTTCATTTTCAAAATAACTCATGGCTGTTGCGGTAAACATTTCTCCCAAAAAAAGAATCACCAACCAACCGGCTCTTTTTTCAATCAGCTGAAGAAAAGGAGTTTTTACGTAAGGGAAATCCAATTCCTCCACACCCCCAAACTTTTGAGCATCGGCAGTTTCTTTCTGTTCTGCCACGTCCAAAATGTCGTCCACCGTGATAATTCCCATGATAATGTTATCGTCATTGACAACCGGCATAGTCACCCTGTCATACTCTTTAAACTTTACTACCGCATCGCTTCGTGTATCGTTGATATTCAATGCGATATAGTTGTTATCCATGATGTTGGAAATAACCGTATCAGGTTCATTCAGCACCAATCTCCTTAAGGGCATGTCGTCGAGAAGTCTGCCGTCAGAGTCCTGAATATAGATGGTGTTAATTACATCAGAGTCTTCGTGAAAATGTCTTAAGTGTGCAAAAGCTTCCGATACAGTCATATCTTTTGTGATACTCGCAAAGTCGGTGTTTATCAGCCTTGCCACACTGTTTTTGGGATAACCCAATAAATCCTGAATCGATTTTTTCTTGACTACGTCCAAGAGGGCGAGATATTTTCCTCGCTCGGCAATATCCAATCGGTTAAAAACTTCCAGACAATCGTCACTTTCCAGTTCGTTAAGAATGTACGTCAGCTCGGGGATTGGTAAGTGATAAACGACAAAGTTTTGAGTACTGCTGTCTAAGTAGGTGAAAGTATCCGGCTGATCTTCTTTATTGATTTCTAAAAAAGATACAATAACTTCTTCGTCCGGCAACTCATTGATGAAATTTGCCAGTTCTGCCGGATGAATCTGATTCTGTTCCTTATCGAAAAAGGAATAGATATTCTGATCTCCTTTAGATATAGTATTTTCTGTACTCATCAGAACAGCGGACTAAAAGTTTTCTTTTACATGAATTTATCCATACAACTTTATCCCGATAAATTCTTTGTTTTTGTGTCAGATAAAATTGCAGGTTGTGCAAAGATAAAAATGTACACGTTAAAAGTTTAGCCACACTGCATTTCTTCTCAGATTTCTTCGTTTAGTGGACGGAGTTGAGATTTCCAACTTGTTTTTAAACACTATATTTTGTTCCATAATTTATATTATGTTAAATAGAAACTTTTAATTAAATCTGTACACTACTCTCAATCTACAATATTGTGTAACTTCAAATTTTTAAAAACCTAATCTTGTCAAAGGAATACAGCTTTAAACAAAAGGTCTCCTGGCTTATCTCAGGACTGTTTGCGGCTCAGCTTGTTCATTTGCTCTTTTCTTTGATTCTTCCGAGAATTTACAATCCTACAGAATTTGCGGTTTTCGGAATCTTTCTGTCTAGTATTTTTATTCTTTTTGAAATCAACAATCTGCGGTTAGATCAGGCATTGATGCTGCCCAAGTCTGAGGCTGAAAGTTTATTCCTGTTTAGAAGAGCGATGATATATTCCACCGGCATCTCTGTCTTATTGGCGCTTATTTGGTTTGCATACGCTTTCAGTTCATTCTACAATGCATTCTATGAGGATTTAAAATTTATTCCGCTCAGTATATTTCTTCAGGGCATCATTCAGCCTTCTGTCAGCTATTCCAATCGTGTTCAAAATTACAAATGGATTAATACTGCCCGAGTGCTGCAGGCTGTTATCACCGGACTCGTCAGCTGTACTCCTCTGTTTTTTCAAACTAATAAAATTTTTCTGATACAGGGTTTTGTCGCCGGGCAATTGGCATCCTGTATGATTTATATCATGCTGTATATTAGCAAATTATGGCAATTTAATTCAAGTGCTAAGTTTAGCATAAAACCTTATATTCAGTTTCCAAAATACGGTGCCTTCTCTTCCTTTTTAAATACAGTCTCCAGAAATGCCATTGTATATATATTAAGTATTTTCTTCACGCCAACAGCTGTGGGTTTATATACTTTTACCAACCGACTTGTACAAGCTCCAATCGGTTTGGTTACAGGAGCTTTCGGACAAGCTTATTTTCGGGATGCAACCCATGCAGAAAGCAGGGAGAAATTAGTACGGCTGACAGAGTCTGTTCAAAAAATCCTCGCACAACTTGCCGTTATACCTGTCGTGATTGCATTATTTTTTGGCCCTGCCCTCTTTGAGTTCCTTTTTGGGAGTGAATGGAGAGAGGCGGGAATGGTGGCAAGATATCTGGCATTATGGTACGGCACTACACTGGTTATCACACCTCTGAGCATGCTGATTGATGTAAAAGGTATGCTGAAATGGGAATTGGGCTATAATGCTGTTTTTGCCTTTTTAAGGATTGGAACGCTGATACTTTCCGGTCTGTTTTTAAGTTTCGGACAAACTATGATTTTATTTTGTACAGTGAGTGTAGTTTTCAATTTGTATCTTCTCATTTTTGTAAAACGGCTGGTTCACCATGAAAATTGATTTGCATCTGTCCTATCCGGGAAGATTTGAATGGTCCCAACACGGCAATATTCATTTTATCGGATATTGTTTTGATGCGGACGGCAACCTGTACCAAAAAGCCGAAGACTGGACAGAAGAACTTCTTTCCCGTCAGATAGAAACAGTGTTGGGTGCATTTGCAGCCATTCTCATTCATTCGGAGGGTGCTACGGTCTGGACCGATACCGCTGCATCCTTTCCTATTTTTTATAATAAAAAAGATAAAAATATTACAGTTTATAATCAGCCTAAAGCTTTAACTCATGATGAGTTATTAATTGATACAGAAGATTTTACAAGGATATATTGCACGGAAAACGAGCATATCCTCCTGCCCAACTGGAAATTTCTCCTTGCCGGCCATAAACTGCATATCAATACTCAAAACAACACCATCCGAACTGAAAGATATTTCGACCATTTTGTTTCAGAAAAGAGAAAATTTGATCGTGATTTTGAAGATGAATTTTTAAAGATTACTCAAAATTGGGCAAAACAGATTATCGAATATGCCGATGGCAGGCAAATTTGGGTCCCTCTGTCGGGCGGATATGATTGCCGGCTTCTGCTGAGTACGCTGATTCTGGAAGGCGCTCCAAATATTCACAGCTACACATACGGACGAAAAGAAAGTCCTGAAATACAGATGGCAGCCAATGTCGCTAAAAAGTTAGATCTCGACTGGCATTTCATACCGTACGACAAACAGACATTTTCTCGTTTTTTTACAGATCACTGGCTTCAGTATGCGATGCACAATCATCATTACCATACTGTACCTCACGAGCAGGATTATTTTGCACTGCTAGAACTTTCAAACAAAGGAAAATTGGAAGAAGATTTCATTGCAATCACAGGACACTGTGGGGAGATTCCGGCGGGAAGCGTGCTGAAGTCCTACCCCATTCAAACAGATGCTTTTATTCGGGATAAATATCATTATACACCTAAGTATTTTATTCAGGACTCTGAAGTTAATCCGTGGGACAGTTATCATCAGTGGCTGAGTGAAAACCGGCTCAGTAAGTTTATCGTAAACAGCCTGAGGCTATTTGAATATTTTGGCGGCAGATGGATGCTTCCTATGTGGCATCAGGATTTTATGCAGTTGTTTTACAGTTTGGAATTCAGTGAAAGATGGGAAGAAAAAGCTTATATAGAACTTTGTTTTAAACATTACTTTGAGCCTTTGGGGATTGATCTCAGAAAACCGAAGGGCGATCAGATATCCGCCTCCAATACATATAAAGATTTTATCAAGGCACTTCTGCCCCAAAAAATGGTTCAATTTGTTCGATACCAAAACAGAGGCAACCCGATTGCTGACCCCTGCAATCTGCATGTGTTGTATGACATGCTATACGAATATATGCAGTCTGAGCGCATTCCGACACCGGAAAGAGACGGAGATTTAAACAGACTTCATGCGTTTTACATGCTTCATCTTTTGAAAAGTCAAAAGAATATTTGAACAAAACAGCAATTTGTGCTTCAAAAAAATGAGCTTTACCACGTATTCTTTCACAAATTGCATTAGCTTTATATTATACTTATTTAAGAACACATATAAGTTTTTCAAATATTTATGGTGTTAATCTTAATAAAAGTATTTAAACTTTACCTGTTAGCAGGTAGTAAATGATGGTTATATTTTATAAGACTTAGATAAAAATTAAAATGAGTTTTGAAGATACCTATTGGAGTACAGAGCATGTGGAAAAACTCTACAAAGCTGAAAACCCGGAACAGGCGTTAATACAGCCTATTATAGCCAAACACGTGACAAAAACAAATCCCGCCCATCTCCTGGATTATGGTTGTGGAGACGCTTATCTCGCCAAAATATTACCTGACAATATCAAAATAGATTTATACGATAAAAACCAGAAGTCTTTAGAAAAGGTCTTTCAGACCCTCAATAAAGAAAACTGCAAAAGGCTATACGATGAAAATGATTTCCCAAAAGATTTTTATGATTGTATTGTCTTAAGTTTTGTGCTGGTCTGTATAAAAAGTATAGAAGAACAGTACGGAGTTCTCAAAAGACTCAGAGCCGCACTAAAAAAAGATTCCGGAACTTTAATTATTACAAACTCTCACCCTTGTTTTTTGCAATATGAATTTACTTCTTTTAAGACTGATTTGAATCCGGAAAACTACAATTATTTCAATACCGGCAGCCCCTATCAGGTTTCTATCAAGCAACCGGGAAAGAACTCTTTTGTAACTTTTACAGACTATCAGTGGAAATTGTCAGACTGGATAAACACGGCAATCAAATGCGGTTTTACCTTGCAGGAAATATTAGAAATCCCCGATCAATCGTATAAGGATTTAATCGGCAACAAATTATACCCCTCATTCCTCATTCTTAAATTCAAATAAAACTGCTTTTCCAAAATATTGTCACTTTTAATTATTTCGGATAAAAACTTTATAACAGTCCTATTTTCGGTAAATGTCACTCTTAGTCCGCACATAAACCGCTTCGGGATGATACCTCAGCGTATCGAAATGAGGATACTCCAAAGAAATTTTATCCGGATAATCTGAATTTTTATCAAAGAAAAAAACAGTGGTCTCCCCTACTTTACCGTGAAACGGCAAAACTTCCATTAGCGCCTGATAGTCGGCTTGCTCGAGGTTGCCTACCGTATAAATGTAATATTGAAAAATCCCGCCCTGATTGTTTTCGTTTCTCACAAATGCCGATTTTTCAAATTTTCCGGGAATATCTTTAAGGTTGTCTAACTGAAAAAACTGAAACAGCACGATCCCAAGCAGCGCAGCTACTGTCCCAATCCATATCCAAACACTTCGTTTCATCTTAAAAATTATACTGCCTGATTATCGGCATATTGTGAGCGGTATCCGTTCACCGCATAAAAAATCAAATACAGCCAGCACGGAATCATAATCAGAAAGCCGAGCTTTGGAGAATGCAGAGCTGCTCCCAATTGGGACATTAATGGCGGTAAAACTGCACCGCCGACAATCATCATGACCAATATAGCCGAGCCCAGCTTGGTGTGTCTGCCAAGACCATTGAGCGCAAGAGGCCATATCACCGGCCACATGGCAGACTGAGAAAGTCCCAGTAAAGCAAAAGAATAAACAGCTGTGCGTCCTTCTGTATTGAGCGCCACGGTCAGAAGCACAATACTTAATACAGAAGATATAATCAAAGCAGTTCGCTGGCGAATAAACTTAGGTATTAACAGAATAGATAAAAAGTAGCCCGCCAGCATAGCAATAGCAGTATAGCCGGCAAACTGAGCGGCAGCCCGTTTGGCATACCCCAAACTAATCCCAAAATCAGTAAAGGCATCATAACTAATGACCTCTGCTCCCACATAACAGAAAATGGCAATCGCTCCAAAGACTAAATTTCTGTGCATCCACACGGACGTTTCGGAGTGGCTGCTTCCATCAGCCGTCTCTTCTTCTTTCGGTTCAGGCAAGTGAATAAATAGCAATAACACGCCCAGCAGGGCAAAAGCTAACGCAATAATCAGATAAGGCAGTATTACTTTTTCTGCAAGTTGCTGCAAGACTGCGGCCTGCTCCGTCATACTCATACCCGGCAGAGCTTCTTCGATTTTGTCAATATTTTCCAAAAACAAGAAACCAAGCAGATGCACGGCAATAAAGCCTGCCAGTTTATTGCACACGCCCATAATGCTGATTCTCTGTGCGGCACTCTCTATCGGTCCCAAAATTGTTACATAAGGATTAGAGGCAGTCTGTAAAAGCGCCAGTCCTGTCCCGATTATAAACAGTCCGCTTAAAAACATCGGATAATTTGTCAGTTTTGCAGCAGGAATAAATAAGAGTGCCCCTGCAGCCATTACGAACAGTCCGACGGACATTCCTTTTTTAAATCCTGCAAAATTTAAAATATAGGAACTTGGTATCGACATGAAAAAATAGGCTGCAAAAAATGCCGTAGTCACAAAATAAGACTGAGTTGGAGTCAGTTGGCAGGCAGTTCTCAGGTATGGAATCAGCTGACTGTTAGCCCAGGTGATAAATCCAAAAATAAAAAACAAAATACCGATTATGGCAATTGGGAAAATATACGATTCGGACTTTGTTGTGCTCATGTGGTTCTCATTTCTCAGGTCTCTAAGCTAAGTACATTTTTGAAAATTCAGACCTGCGCATTTATTTATTTCTGAACAGTCGTTTAAAAGTTGTGAATTAAGTCTCATCATAAAATAACCTATTTTTGAGCATGGACTACCCGTTTCCTATCAGGAAAATTATTCATGTGGACATGGATGCGTTTTATGCTTCCGTGGAGCAGCATGACTTTCCGCACCTTAGAGGAAAGCCCGTGATTGTGGGTGGCGGACATCGGGGAGTTGTGGCTGCCGCCAGCTATGAAGCGAGGAAGTACGGAATTCGGTCGGCTATGCCTTCCAAAACTGCTTTTGAAAAATGTCCCAATTTGATTGCGGTACCGCCCCGATTTAACCGGTATAAAGAAGTCTCCCGGCAAATCCGGTCTATATTTTTTGAGTACACCGATTTGGTAGAACCTTTGTCTTTAGACGAAGCTTTTTTGGACGTAACAGAAAACAGGAAGGGACAGTCTATGGCTCATGTGATTGCACGTGAAATAAGAAGCAGGATATCTAGTGAGTTGGGACTGACGGCCTCCGCCGGAATTTCTGTGAATAAGTTTTTGGCAAAAATTGCTTCAGATATTAATAAACCAAATGGACAGAAAACGATTCATCCACAACGGGTTTTGTCGTTTTTGGAATCACTTTCCATCGAAAAGTTTTTTGGAATCGGCAAAGTAACTGCTCAAAAGATGCATGAATTAAAAATCTATAACGGAAAAGACTTGAAACAGTGGAGCAAAGAGCAATTGGTCAGACATTTTGGAAAACACGGACTGCAATACTATCAGATTGTCAGAGGAATATACCTTTCAGAAGTCAATCCAAACCGCATTCGGAAAAGTGTGGCAGTGGAAGAAACTTATGACGAAGACATAGAAGCTCTCAATCAGACTGAGATTTATAACAAGCTGCATAACCTTTCTACTGAATTGATTTACAGAACTGAAAGACATCATGTGTATGGCAAAACTTTAACTTTAAAAATCAAATACAGCGATTTTACTTTATATACGAGAAGCCGAACTTTAAACGATTATTATATGCCCGAACAAATCGAGCCGGTCGCTCATGTACTTTGGGAGTCGAGACCATTGGATAAAGCAGTCAGACTTCTTGGCCTGGGCCTGTCCAATCTGAATACCGAAGAAGATGAGAATGGTTTTGTCCAGCTTAAAATTCCATTTAGAGAACAGGATTTTAAACTTTAATTTTACCCGGATACAGAAGCAAATATGACAGCGCCGGAAATATGGATTTATATCAGACAGAGTATGCCGGAAGTTTCTCCGGCAGAATGGGCAGCCGTTTTATTCGGAATCACTTATGTGTTACTTATTGCATTCAGGAAAAGAGCCGGATGGTATTTTGCTTTTGCAAGTTCTGTGTGGTATGTCTTCTTATCCTTTAGAGCAAAAATTTATGCGGAATCAGCCTTACAGTCTTTCTATTGCTTCATGGCAGTCTATGGATGGTATTTGTGGAATAAACCGGAAGAGGGACAGTTACAGATTACAAGATGGACTTTTCGTAAGCATTTGACCAACATTTTTGTCAGCAGTATTCTTTCCGTGATTATGGCAGTAGTGCTGCTGAATTTCACCGACCAGCAAAGTCCGTTTTTGGATTCTTTCACTACTGTATTTAGTTTGTCGGCTACCTTTATGGCCGCACATCGGATATTGGAAAACTGGCTGTATTGGATTGTCATAGATTTGGCTTTGGCAGTGCTTTATTCACAACAGGAATTATTTCTCGTTGGAGTGAATTATCTTATTTTTACCGGAATAGCAGCTTTCGCATTTTTAAGCTGGTATCAATCATACAGAACTCAATACAGTTGAAAATAGCATTTACAGGACCGGAAAGCTCGGGAAAGACCAGTATTTCTCAGGCTGTTGCCACAAAGCTTGATGCACAATGGTTCCCGGAGTATGCCAGAGAGTATTTAATAGAGCGGGAGAATCAATACGATTTTGAAGATATTGCAAAAATTGCCCTGTTACAGGAAGAAAATCGGACTGCCCGGAGCAAAGAAGGGCTAAAAATATACGATACAGAAGGTCTGGTTTTATTTGTCTGGTCTGTCTTTAAATACCAAAAATGCAGCCCGGAGGTAGAAAATATTTTATACAACCAGTCTTTTGAACATTATTTTATATGCAGCCCCAAAGGAGTACCGTGGGAATATGACCCTTTGCGGGAACATCCCAGTCAGAGAGAGGAACTGATGGAAGCTTATCTGCACAAGATGGATGAAATGCAGTTGCCTTATACTATATTGGAAGGAACTTTAAAAGAGCGTACAGATTTGGCTGTTGAAATTATTCGAAAACTACAGGATTAAAACAGATACAGATGTTTGATTAAAATTTTCTCTCCGTAATGTAGTTGATTAAATCTCGCATGCCGTTTTTAGCTTCAGAGTCTTCTATTTCATTTAAAATATCAAAGGCTTTTTGCTTGTAGGAATTCATCATTTCAGTTGCATAACGGATTCCCTTTTTTTCGTGTACCAGTTCTATCAGGAGTCGAACCCGCTCTTTGTCTTCATTATGCTTTTTAACGGTATTGACTATCCATTTCTTCTCTTTTTTGTCTGCTCTGTTGAGTGCATAAATCAATGGAAGCGTCATTTTACGTTCTTTAATATCAATACCTCTCGGCTTGCCTACATCAGTCTCCCCGTAATCAAACAAATCATCTTTTATCTGAAAAGCAATTCCGATACACTCCCCCAGCCTTCTGAATTTTTCAATTTTTTCTTCATCGTCTGTAGTAGAAGCTGCTCCGGTAGCGCATGCAGAAGCAATCAGAGAAGCGGTTTTCTTCGTAATGATTTTAAAGTAGATTTCTTCTGTGATATCTAATTTTCTGGACTTTTCCATTTGCAAAAGTTCTCCCTCACTCATTTGGCGCACCGCATCCGACACTATGTGCAGGAGTTTGTATTGTTTTTTTTCTAAGGCGAGTAACAACCCTTTTGACAGCAGATAATCGCCAACTAATACGGCTATTTTATTTTTCCAAAGTGCATTGACCGAAAAAAAACCGCGACGCTCGTTTGAGTCATCGACTACATCATCATGTACGAGTGTAGCGGTATGGAGAAGTTCTATCAGCGAAGCACCGGTATAGGTCGCTTCCGTTACACCGCCGCACATCTTGGCAGACAGAAACACGAACATCGGTCTTACCTGCTTACCTTTCCTTCGATAAATGAAATAAGTGATCCGGTCAAGTAAAGTGATTTCGCTCCGCATAGACTCCCGGAACTTTTTCTCAAATACTTTAAGCTCTTCGTCTATAGGTGCCTTTAAATGAGCTGTTTTCATACTTTACTGCAGAATTGGGGCAAAGATAAAGCTTATGCTTTCCGGGAAGTTCAGAAAAGATATTATAATATTGTTGTGATTCCTGTTTTACTCGCTGACAATCAGCTTAAATCCGACTCCATGTACGTTTTGGATTTCTATATTCGGATCCGGTTTGAGGTGTTTTCTGAGTTTGGTGATATAGACATCCATACTCCTTCCGGCAAAATAACTGTCGTCTTTCCAAATAGAAAGCAGTATTTTTTCCCTTTTCACAGGCTCATTAATATGTCTGGCCAAAAATTCGAGCAGCAAAGTCTCCTTTTTAGTCAGCGATATCACTTCTTCATTTTCATTGATCAGTTTTAATTCGGGAGCTACCAGTCTGAATTTGCCGATTGTATATTCGCTGCTCAACGGCGGAGGTGCCGTTTCATGATGCGATTTCCTTTTGAGTACAGCCTCAATACGCATATACAATTCTTCAAATTCAAAAGGTTTGGTCAGATAATCATCTGCTCCTGCTTTGAACCCGCGAACTTTATCATAAATCATTTCTCTCGCGGTCAGGAAAATGATTGGAGTGTCCAATCCTCGTTCACGAACCTCTTCTGCAAGTGTAAAACCGTCCTTTTTGGGCAGCATGACATCTAACAGAAGTAAATCAAAAGATTCTTTTCTGAGCGCACGCTCGGCGGCAAGTCCGTCTTCACAGTGTACTACAATAAATCCTCTGTCCTCCAGACTGTCTTTCACAATATAACCCAAGTTGGGATCGTCTTCCACCAAGAGTATTTTCTTTTCCATATTTATTTATTTTTTGTAGGGAATGCCAAATAAAAAGTAGTTCCGTGTCCCAGTTTACTTTTCAATGATATGCTTCCTTTATGCAATTTAACAATATTTCTGACATAAAATAAACCTATTCCAAAGCCTTTTACATCGTGCCGGTCTCCGCTCCCGACCCGATAAAATTTCTCAAAGATGTGATTGACATTCTCAGAAGCAATTCCTTTTCCGTTATCCTGAATAGAAATGTCGATATAATGTCCCCGATTCTTTGTGGTAATAACAATTTCCGGAGTCTTGTCGCAATATTTTAATGCATTGTCTAACAAGTTATGCATAATATTGGTGATGTGAACTTTATCTCCGTGAATATGAGACCTTTCGGCCTCTTCATTTAAATGAATAAAACCACCTCTTTCACTTGCTCTGACTTCCAAATTTTTAACGGTGCTTTCAATTATTTCGTGGATATTCAGCAGTTCAAATTTCATGACAATCTTTTTAGCATCCGTCAGCGCTACCTGCAGGACGTTTTCTACCTGACTTTTTAGCCGTTTATTTTCTTCCGAAATAATTTTTGCATAATGCTGAATTCTTTCCGGATACTCTGAAATATTATCTCTCATCAGTACATCAGATGCCAAACCAATAGTAGAAATGGGCGTTTTAAATTCATGAGTCATATTATTGACAAAATCATTTTTAATCTCTCCAATTTGTTTCTGTTTAAGCAAGGTAGAAATTGAAAATCCAAAAAACGAAAGTACAGTAATTATCAAAAATGAAAACACTGCAAGTATAGTCCAATCATCCGTAAAATAAGATTTTTTGCGCGGAAATAACACGCCAATGTAGTAGTTGTTTATTTTAGGCAGGTGCAATCCGAGCCGCTCGGCATTCTGCTCTTCCACCGAGAAAATATACTTACCAAAAATCAGAGTATCGGCATCACAATCAAAAAGAGCATACTCAAACGGTTCGTACAAATATTGATTTCTGAATTCCGTAACTAAAAATTCTTCAAGATTTCTGGTCTGTACCGGAGCGGAAAAATCCAGTGTGAAATAATTATTGCTTATTCTGTTTAAAGCTTCCAGTTCCACATCCTTGCCGGTGACTGCTATTAATCGGTTTGAGACAGTATTGAGTGCCACATTGACTCTGTGATTAAACTGATCATCCTGAAGATTAAGTGATTTTTTGACCCAATAAAGCTGTGTAACGATAATACCTGCCACAGAAATTATCGCCAATAGGACCAAAATACGAAGTGCGGCTCTGTTCATCTTTTATCGGGTATATCTGTTACTGAACACATGATTTGTTATTCACATTTTACGGTTTATTGCGGCACTTTTAAAATAAAAAACCAAAACGGTGCAATTGAGCTGAAATATCTTTCATGAATACAGCGGATGTTTTTTACCATAAAGTGAATTTACTACTTTTAAGCAAAATATTTCTGATGGATAAAAATTTGCAGGCATTTGACAGGCTGCTCAAAATTATGAATGATTTGAGAGAGAAATGCCCCTGGGATAAAAAACAGACTATACAGTCTCTGCGGAAGCTGACTATCGAAGAAGCTTATGAACTCTCGGATGCGATCATTGAGGAAAATTATAAGCACATCAAAGAAGAGCTTGGAGATCTGATGCTTCACATGGTGTTTTACAGTAAAATTGCATCTGAATCCAATCAGTTTGATATAGCGGATGTGCTTAATTCTGTTTGTGAAAAATTGATTTTCAGACATCCGCACATATACGGAGATGTACAGGTGCAAAGTGAAGAAGAAGTCAAGCAAAACTGGGAAAAACTCAAACTCAAAGAAGGAAGAAAATCTGTATTGGAGGGAGTGCCAAAAGGGTTACCGTCCATGGTAAAAGCTCAACGCATACAGGACAAAGCAAGGCAGGTAGGATTTGACTGGGAACGTGCAGAGCAAGTCGTGGAAAAGATACATGAAGAGTTGAGTGAATTAAAAGAAGCAATTGAAAATCACGACCAAAAAAATATTGAAGAGGAAGTGGGCGACTTATTTTTTGCCACTGTAAATTATGCCCGGTTGCTTCAGGTAGATGCAGAAAAAGCTTTGGAACTGACCAATAAAAAATTTATCCGTCGATTTCAGTGGATGGAAAATCAGGCTCAAAAAGAAGGAAAGACCATTGACGAAATTTCTTATGACCAAAAAGAAAGCTGGTACCAGGAATCTAAAAAGTATGTGGATGAATCATGAGAGATCTATTAGGCTGATTTCTCGTTGTATCATGAACAAATAACTCCTTGATTATGTGGTGGTTGAGCGGTTCGATTATGACTCACCGACCACGGCGTCGAAATCACAGACAGGAACGTCATTTCGGCTGACGCTCAATGACCACATTACGGCTGACGCTCAA
>CAZZEH010000039.1:0-26242 GCA_964653095.1 uncultured Chitinophagales bacterium | reverse complement strand
AACTTGTTTATAGGCGCTACTCTATAGCGCCTATATGCCTAAATATCGTCGTATAGGCGGTACGCAGTAGCGCTTTATATATTATTGTTCCAAGATAATCATTGTTTTATAAATCGTCAAAAGGACTTTTAATTTTCTCAATACTTCTGGTGCATACAAGAGTATATATTTCAGTCGTTTTACTGCTGTTATGTCCCAGCAATTCCTGAATAAACTGTAAATCTATCCCATTTTCAAGAAGATGAGTCGCGTAACTGTGCCTCAACCAATGAGGAGTTACCGGTACTGAAAATGAATCCGATTGCTTTATAATACCAATTTGAAATTCAAAATAGACCGATAAAGCGAAACCTTATTTTGGTATTATGCCGGGGTTACAAACAAATAGAACAATGAGATAAAATCGAAATTGGTCTATATTGTTTGTCCAAACGGTATAAAACAAAAAACTACGACAATTGCCGTAGTTTTTGCTGCGGAGAGAGAGGGATTCGAACCCTCGATAAGCTTTTGGCCTATACACACTTTCCAGGCGTGCTCCTTCAGCCACTCGGACATCTCTCCAAGGCCTCATTAAAGCGACCGCGAATTTCTTATTTTTTATTCAATAATCAAAGGATTAAGGATTATTTCATCCGTATGGTGGCTAACACAGTCTCCCCGACAGCCTGCAGGGTTTCTTTACTGATGATATCCAGATTGTCCCGGTGTGTGTGCCAGTATTGACCAAATCCGGTCACTGTGGTAGGGTCATGATGAATGATATCTATCATGGGAATACCTGTCAGCTTATATACATAGTAATGGTCGTCTATGATAGGAGAAGTTTTTTTGTACACAAAGTGTTTTTGGTGACCGAGTTTATGAGCAGTATCCCAAATTTTATGAACGAGGTCAGGATTGGTATTCATTGAATTTCCTTCTAAGGAAAAAACAGCGCCTTTTGAACCTACCATATCAAGCAAAATACCATTTTGGGCGTAATACCCTTTTACGTGAGGGTTTTTGCCCCAGTACTGTGAACCGAGACAGTATGAATCATTACTGTGTGGCAGTCCCGAATCTTCGACATCGAAAAGAATAATATCCACACCGATATCAATATCATTTAGCTGAATTTGCCGTGCAATTTCCAATAAAACACCTGCACCGCTGGCACCGTCATTGGCACCGTCTATGGGCATGTCTGTGTTGGAAGTATCCTGATCTGCCCAGGGTCTTGTATCCCAATGAGCTGCGAGAAGGATTCTGTTTTTTGCATCCGGATTATAGGTGCCGATAATATTGTAACAGGGTACTGTCTGAGGTTCTGCGGTTTCAATAACAGTTTCCTGTATCGTTACATGTGCACCGAAGCGTTCCAATGATGAAGCTAACCAGTCGGCGCAATTTTTATGTGCTTCGCTGCCGGGCGTTCTCGGCCCAAATTCTACTTGTTGCTGTATGTAATAGTATGCCGAATCGGAAGAGAATACAGGCTTTTCGATAACTTTGGTGACATCCTGAGGAATGTCTAAAACAGATTGTTGTTCTGCCCTGTGATTACAGGAAAAAAGCAAAAGGAGCGGGAGGACAGCTATTTTAAAAATTGATATCATAAGTTGTTTCTCCGTCTTTACCGTCTTTAATGGCAATTCCTGCTGAGTCCAATTGGTCTCTGATGTAATCCGATAATGCCCAGTTTTTATCTGTTCTCGCCTGTTTTCTCAGTTCAATCACAAGCTGCATGACCGCGTCTAATGTCTGACTGTTGGAAGACGTTTCTTCTCTTAGCCCAAATACCTGTGACACAATTTCGGTAAAGGTTTTTTTCAGCAGATTAAAAGTGCTTTCCTGAACTGAGGAAACTTTTTTACCCTGATTATACCATATATTGATGTGAGAAATCAGAGCGTAAAGATGTGCAATGGCTTTGGCCGAATTGATATCGTCACAAAGAGCTTCTGCCACATCTTGGATGGTAGCTGTAATTTCTTTGTCGAGAGTTTTGTCCAAAGTTCCCTGTACCCAGGTGATTTCTTTGAGATACTGTAAGGCATTTTGAATTCGCCTGAGATTTTTTTCCGCATCCTGCAAAGATTTAATGGAAATATCCAACTCACTGCTGTAGTGAGACTGCAGAAACAGAAATCGGATAGTCATAGGGCTGTAACCTTTATCCAATAACGGGTGATTGCCTGTCACCATTTCGACAGGGAGGATAGAATTTCCTTCAGATTTACTCATCTTTCTGCCGTCAAAATTGAGCATATTGCTGTGCATCCAGTAATTGACCGGAGCGTGACCGCACGCACCTATATTTTGAGCTATTTCTGATTCGTGATGAGGAAACTTTAAGTCCATGCCGCCTCCATGTATATCAAAAGTTTCTCCCAAATATTTTGTACTCATTGCAGAACACTCCAAATGCCAGCCCGGGAATCCCATGCCCCAGGGTGAAGGCCACTTCATGAGGTGGTTATCATCGGCATTTTTCCATAAAGCAAAATCGGCTCTGTTTCTTTTCTCTTCCTGACCGTCCAAATCTCTTGTGGTTTCTAACAGTTCTTCCAACACACGACCGGACAAGGCGCCATAGGGATAGTTTTCATTGAATTTGACCACATCAAAGTAAACAGAACCGTTTACTTCATAAGCATAACCATTCTGTATGATTTCCTTTATCATCTCTATTTGCTCAATGATATGCCCACTCGCAGTCGGTTCTATGCTGGGTGGAAGAATATTAAAAAGCCTCATGACATCATGAAATCCTACAGTGTATTTTTGAACAATCTCCATAGGTTCCAGTTTTTCCAACCGGGCTTTTCTGGCGATTTTATCTTCTCCGGAGTCGGCATCATCCACTAAATGTCCGACATCGGTAATATTTCTGACATACCGTACTTTATATCCCAGATACTGGAGAAGTCTAAACACCAAATCAAAAGTCAGGAAGGTTCGTACATTACCCAAATGCACATCATTGTACACGGTAGGTCCGCATACATACATACCTACAAATGGAGGATTGATAGGCTTAAAAAGCTCTTTCTTTTTGGTGTAAGAGTTATAGATATACAGCTTTTGGGTTGTCATTTTGCAAAGATATAAGTGAAAGCATAATAGTAAAACTTTTGCAGAGATAATATCTTACGGTTTGTCAGGCAGGGCGTAACCTGCAACGATAGGGAAATGGTCGGAATTTGGATTGTTGTTCCTGATGAATTGGGTGCAGTCAAAAGATTTGTCATGTAAAATAAAATCAATCCTTAAAAATGGGATTATGCCATTATACGTACTTCCAAGTCCTTTGCCTTTCTGGATGTGTGCATCTGACAGAGTTTTGGCTATTTGCTGATAGGCATACGAGCCAGGGGTGTCATTAAAATCACCACCCAAAATAACGGGATAAGGAGAATTTTCAATAAAGGCTTTTAATTCATCGGTTTGATGCCCGCGTTCTATAAATGCACGTTTTAGTTTTTTTATGATTGAAAGACTTTTCTTTAATTCAGAAAGAGGACTCTCTTTTATTCCCTCAATAGTTTCGTAATCTTCTGCTCCAAAATGAATGGATTGCAAATGTGCTGAAATAGCCCGTATAGTTTGATTTTTAATTTTGATATCTGCATATACTCCCCGATAATGGTAGTTTCCGTAAGGACTGGGCACGTTCATTTTTAAAATTTCGCCACTGTCAACAATCGGATATTTGGAAAATAATGCGACTCCCCACACCCGCGTTTTATCTTTAACCAGTTCCACCGTTAGTTTTTTATACTTAAAACCGATAGAGCTTAAATACTTTTCGTTGTTAAAATTTTTCTTTTTGTTTGAATTGGAATAATACTCCTGAATCATCAGAATATCCGGATTGTACATCTGAATGGTATCCATCATGGATTTTCTGGATTCGGCATTTTTAGTCCAGTTGTAGAGATCGAAGTTTCGAACATTATAACTCATGACGGTCAGTTGAGTTTCCGAAGTGCTTTTCTTTTGCAAAAAGGGGAAAGCGTACTGGGCTTTGAACTGTGAAAAAGTAAGAAGTATTCCTGCCAGCGACAGCAGAAAAAATAATCTTTTGCGCAGCACCCAGGATATTACAAAGAAAATATTGAGGAGAACGATATAAGGGTATGCAAGCCCCAACAATCCGAGAAACCATAGTTTGCCGGGATTAATCTGAGCAGAAAACCCGGCACCAATCAGTAAAAGAAATGCCAGAATATTGGCAGTCCGTGAGAAAAATGATAACAGCGCATGGAGAAACTTCATTAATTTTCCTGACTTATTTTAAACAGGAAGGCTTTTTCCTCACCGCTTAAACTGTCGTATCCGGACTTATTGATTTTGTCCAGAATTTCGTCCAACCTCTCCTGTTTATTTAATTCGTAATGAGAAGCTGAAGTTTTTTGTGAGGACTTGTTATATGCTTCTGCTTTAACTTTCTCTTCTTTTTTATACACGATTTTTATTCGTTGTTTCGGCTTTCTTATTCTTTCCCAAAAGTCTTCTATGACATAAAAAGGTTTGCCCCAGTCTCGCCCTTCTCTAAGTTGCCTGATATAGAAAAAACCTACCAGCGCTCCGCCTAAATGTGCAATGCTGCCACCGGCATTACCGCCCTGAAGGGACATTAGGTCCATGAATGCATAGAAAAAAGCAATCCATTTAATCTTTACATTGCCCAAAAACAATAACCTGATTGTGTAGTCCGGTGCGATAGCGACCGCCGCAAAAGTAATTCCCATCACTCCGCCGGATGCTCCCATAATAAGGACATTTCCGAGACTTTTGTAGTACGGAATTACATTATAAGAAATCAGGAAAAGAAGGAATCCAAAAATGGCCGACAGAAAAAATATAGGCATGATTCTGGAGTTGCCCACCAAGTCCCGAACGATATTTCCAAACACATAAAGGAATATCATATTGAAGAAAAGGTGAAGCATTCCGGCATGTACAAAAATATTTGTAATCGCGGTCCAAGGCTTATAAAGAAGGTTTTGTACGTCAGAACTTCCTGCGACCATGCTCATTATAAATTGCCGGCCGAGTCCTTTAAAAAAAAGCTGGTCAAACAACAGCACCATATTCAGTATAAAGAAAAAGCCCACATTGATAAAAATTAGTTTCACGTGAACACCTCCGTACCGGTACTTATGTTTTAATTCCTGCCAGATGCTTTGTTCTCTGTACATAAGCGTTTATAAGATACCTCTTCTTTTCCAGGCTTTCAAAATAAAATAACCAAATAAAGCACCTCCCAAATGGGCAAAATGTGCAATGTTTCCGGCTCTCTGATAACCTGAGAATAATTCAAAAATAATAAGAATTGTCACCAAAACTTTTGCCCGAACGGGAATCGGCGGGAAAATTAACATAAGTTTGGCGTTAGGGAAGAAAAAAGCAAACCCGATTAATACTCCAAAAATTGCTCCTGAAGCTCCTACCATAGGAGTAAAAACGATATCCCGTATAGCTATTTTGTCCGAATAGGATATGGAAAGCGCATTGATTGCATCCAAAGAGGGTATCCAAAATTCTCCCGAAAGGGTGTAAATCTCAATGACATTGACCAACAGGTGTAAAAATGCTCCTCCAAATCCGGTGATTAGATAAAAGATAAGAAATCTTTTTGCTCCAATTACTTGCTCCAGCACACTGCCAAACATCCAGAGTGCAAACATATTGAACAGTAAATGCATGAAGTTGGCATGAGAAAACATGTGTGTGACAAACTGCCACGGTCTGAAAAGTTCATTGGAAAAATAGAAAAGGGAGAAGTAATTGTACAGTGTCGGGAAGGTTACTAATGCCAAAAACATGATGCCATTGATGATAATCAGGTTTTTGGTTATCTCCGGTAGGTTGTTTAGTCCAAACATATAGGTTCTAATCGTTTATGATAATCTGCTTTGGATTTCCTGCAGCGTAATTGTAGTGTAGGTTCTTTGTCCGTCTTTGGTGTAATTGGGTTCTTCGCAGGCAAATAGATTTTCTATTAAGGTGATTAATTCTTTGGGTTCTAATTTTTTATTTGTGCCAAAAGTAACTCCTTTCGCAAGAGAGAGCGCAATTTTTTCATGTTTATTGTATCCTTCACTTCCTTCACTTTCTTTGTATGACTCCAAAATCAGTTCAATCAAAGACTGTTCATTATTTTCCGAAAGGTCAGAAGGAGAACCGTGTATGACGAAGGTGCTTTTCCCAAAAGGCTGAATATCAAATCCAATACTTTTTAATTCCGGTAAAATTTCTTCCAAAAGGAAAGCATCCTGCGGACTGAACTCGATGGTTTTTGGAAACAAAGACTGCTGAGAAGAGCTGGCTCCGTGTCCAAGTGTTTTCAGGAATTTTTCATAATGAATGCGCTCCAATGCCTTTTGCTGGTCAATGAGTACCAACCCGGATTTGATTGAAGTCAAAATGTATTTTTGATGTAATTGAACCGGCTCAAATGAACTCTGCTTTTTGTCGTCTTCAAATAAAGATTTAGCCTGCACGAAATTGGATTCCTGCTCCTGATTCATTTTGCTTCTAAACGTCACAATATCCGATGCGGATTGCATGGCCGACGGTAAAATAGACTGCCAATTGGGTGTGCTCGGTGTTACAAGAGGCGGATTCACGCCGGAAGAATCTGCAAATCCATGTCCTCCGGTATATTTTGAGAGGATACGTTCATCCGGTCTCGGAACACGCCGAACGGATTCCAGATTGGAAAATTCGGCTTCCTGCGTAAAGTCAAGAGTCGGAATCACACTGTACTGTGCCAATCCATGTTTTGCGGCAGCCTGAATCACCATATAAACCGTCCTCTCATCATCAAACTTAATTTCCTGCTTAGTAGGATGCACGTTAACATCAATTGCAGACGGACTTATTTCGATAAACAATACGTAAAACGGGAAGCTTTTTTCGGGTATCAGCTCTTCATAGGCTTTGCTGATGGCATAGTTGAGAAACGGACTTTTTATAAAACGGTTGTTCACAAAAAAGAACTGTTCGCCCCGGGTCTTTTTTGCAGCTCCCGGTTTGCCGATAAAGCCGCTCACACTGATATAGTCCGTTTTTTCTTCTACCGGAACTAATTTATCGTTAAGGGATTTTCCGAAAAGATGTACAATCCTTTGGCGCAGATTGCCTGAGAGCAGATGAAATAATTCCATACCGTTGTGATGGAACGTAAAATTCAGATGCGGATGCGCCAGTGCCACACGTGTAAATTCGTCAATAATATGCCGGAGTTCGACCTGATTGGATTTCAGAAAATTTCTTCTTGCCGGGACATTAAAAAACAGATTTCTTACCGAGATGTTGGTCCCTGTCGGATGACTGCATGCTTCCTGGAAAATTACTTTGGAGCCTTCGATGCGAATATGAGTGCCGAGCGTGTCGCTTTCCTGACGTGTTTTCATTTCTACCTGAGCCACAGCTGCAATAGAAGCCATAGCTTCACCCCGAAATCCCATCGTGTAGATACTGAAAATATCGTGAATATCTCTGATCTTGGAAGTAGCATGACGCTCAAAACACATGCGGGCATCCGTGACAGACATTCCTCTGCCGTCATCTACTACCTGTATGAGCGACCTCCCCGAATCATTAATTATAAGCCGAATGGATGTACTGCCGGCATCTACAGAGTTTTCCAAAAGTTCTTTTACTACGGAAGCAGGCCTCTGTACGACCTCTCCCGCCGCAATTTGGTTCGCAATAGCATCTGATAGTAAATGAATGGTATCTGCCATGAAAAATCTCCTGTTACTTTTTTAACGAAAATACGGATTAATCTTCTAATGACTGTGTACAGCCCAAATTGAATACTAACAATTCAAACTCTGTAAATGTGTAAATCTTTCTGAGAAGTATTTGGTTGTGGATAGATTTTCTAATGCATAGTTCGTATTAAATCATGCATGGCACGCTTTTGTTCTAATTAAAATCTCTTCAGATATTAGGCGATAAGAGAATTGTTTTTATGCCATAAGCATGATTTTTTGCGTATTTTTCGAACTGAAAATTAAATGAATTCAGAAGGTGAATCAAGCTCCTGAACAAATAGCAAGAGATAATATTGACACCCAGCTGCAAAGGTGTGGCTGGGTGGTTCAGGACAAAAACAGCATTAATTTAAGTGCAGGACCCGGGATTGCAGTACGTGTAACCTCGAATAATAATATACTTAACCTAAGCTATTTGAATTTCCATATCCAAAAGATAAAAAATGAAATTGATAGAAAAGCTTCTGCAACTGCACAAAAGAACATTAACATTAAGTTTTTAGAACAATTGATAATACCAATCACAAATATTAATTCTCAAAATCAAATCGTCCGCAAAATCGAATCTCGCCTATCCGTTTGCGATAAGATTGAAGAAGACATTACCAACACCTTACAACAAGCAGAAAGCCTAAGATTAAGTATCATTAAAAAAGCTTTTGAAGGAAAGTTGCTGACAGAAGCAGAAATAAGAAAATGTCGCCAACAACCGGATTATAAGCCGGCATCCGAATGATTAAAAAATAAAATAAAAGAAGAAAAATGCCAAAAATTGATTAGTCCACAAAAGCTGAAATTGCCAAGCTCACTCATGCCGATTTAGTTAAGTTGGTAATTAAGGCAGCCTCAAAGAACAAAGAATTTCACGATTATTTGCTTGTCAATTACGTAGATAAGACTTTCGCAGAAAAGGATTTATTTGAACAGACTAAAAGTGATATACAAATTTTGTTCAGGAAAGGGTACAGAGGATATGCAGAAGAGGAGCAGTTGGCAAATATGCTTGCCGCCTGCAATAAACGAATCAACGAATTTGCCAAAATAGCCAAGGATAAAAGCTTAGAAATGGATTTAATCATGATGGTTTTGGAAATTCCGTTTTCGCTGTCCTCTGCTTATTTTATAACTTGTTTTACAAGATTTAATTATCAGGTCTATCTGCTACTGAAAAAAGCCATGATCTTAGTAACAAAAAAACTGCATGAGGATTATCGGATTCAATATGTCCCGAAAATCAATGAGTATTTAGATTTTATGCATACACATTCTAATCATTTGGATTATGTGTATGGTCTGCCCAAATCAATATAAATTAAGAAAGAGTTGTAAGAAAAGTCCTATAGTGACGATTGTTAGTAAAAGATAAAGAAAGCAAATACGCTAAGCCCCTAGGCGGTAGATTAATAAAAAGGTAAAGGATAAATCAATGGCAGACTTAGGTAATCTACCTGACCCGGATGTGTTGGCAGAGGAAATTATTGAGAATTTAGAATCTGGTTTGAAATGCTTTAGAGAGATTGTGATGGTGATAAATGAAAGGAATTGAGAGTCAGATGAGAGAAGACAATTCTTTCTGAGAAGTATTTGATTGGGAGTTTTCTTTTAGTCTGAATTCGTATTTTCAAACTCTGAAAATTTATCAGGTATAAATTTTGTCGTTTACTTAAAAGAAAGAACTTGCTTAAGCTTATGTATAAAATAGTTGGATTTGTTTCGTGTCTCTTATTGACCTCCTGCCTGTCGTCAATTCGAGCAGATGATATTGTAAAAGATGAAAGAGCATTGCCGCCTTATATGCGCGCCGTAACGGACGAAGCTCTGTTTTGGACTGACTCGGTTATGCAGGCAATGACTGATGAAGAAAAAATCGCTCAGTTGTTTATGATTTCGGCTTATTCCAATAAGGATGAGGCCGAGTACAGAATGATTGAACAATATATCAGGAAATATAAACTAGGTGGTCTGATTATGATGCAGGGTACTCCCGAGAAACAGGCAGAACTGATAAATCGCTACCAGCAGGCTTCCAAAGTGCCGCTCATGATTGGCTTTGACGGAGAATGGGGATTGTCCATGCGACTGAAAAATGTAGTCGAGTATCCGAGACAGATGGTGTTGGGTGCTGTTCGCAACGATTTATTGCTTTATGAAATGGGAAGAGAGTTTGCCCGACAGATGAAATTGGTCGGTATTCATATCAATTTTGCTCCGGTGGTAGATGTGAATATTAATCCCAAAAATCCTGTGATTAATGACCGGGCCTTTGGAGAGGATGTGCAGAATGTCATTAGAAAAGGTATTATGTATATGAACGGATTGCAGGATGGGGGGGTGTTAGCGAGTGCCAAACATTTCCCCGGACATGGAGATACAGAAGTAGATTCACATTACGATTTACCTGTCATCAGACATTCAAGAGAAAGATTGGACAGTGTGGAGCTAAAACCTTTTGAAGTGCTTTCCCGCAACGGAGTGGGGAGTATGATGATTTCACACCTGAGCATTCCTGCGATAGACGATACGCCTAATCTGCCCGCTACACTTTCTCCCAAGATTGTTAAAAATATTATTCGGGACGAATTTGAATATCCGGGTCTGATTTTTACCGATGCAATGAATATGAAGGGACTTACAAAGTACTTTTCTTCCGGTGAAGCAGAAATTCGGGCACTGTTGGCAGGGAATGACATTATGCTGTTTTCGGAAAACGTACCTAAGGCAATTGAAGGTGTCCTGCAGGCTGTGAAAAACGGCAGGATTTCTCAGGAACTGATTGACGAAAAAGTGAAAAGAGTCCTGTGGGCTAAATACTGGCTTGGACTGAATCAGAGACCTGTATTGGACATCAGGAATATTAAAGATGAAATTAATACACCTTACGCAGAATACCTCAAAGAAAAACTCCTGACAGATGCGCTCACTTTGGTATCAGATTCCAAAAATATAGTGCCGATAGAGAATCTGGCTTCCCAAAAAATTGCCGCAGTGCATATTGATGGGAATTTAGGCAGTGCTTTCACAAATATGCTTGATAAATATGCGGAGATTACTCATTTTTTTATTTCCAAAAATGCTTCAGCAGCCGAATTTCAAAGTCTCCTTGACAAACTAAATAGTTATACAACTGTAATAGCGGCTCATTCAGGTTTGCTGAGGTCTTCGGCAAGTAAGCACGGATTGACACAAAATTCAATTGATTTTCTCAAAAAACTCAATACCGATAAACATGTCATCAATGTCTTTTTCGGGATTCCGTATGTGCTTAACTTTTTACCTGATTTTCCGACAGTTCTAATAGCTTATACCAATGAAGATGCTTCCCAGTCTGCTGCGGCACAGGCTATTTTCGGCGGGATAAATATAACGGGCAAACTTCCGGTGAGAGCGGGGAATTATCCGGTAAATTTCGGCATCGTCAGAGCAGGAGGTGTGAGGCTCAAATACACCAGTCCGCTTTCTTTTGGAATAGACCCGGCACGTTTTGATGCGGTCGATCAGATGGCGCAGGATGCCGTCAGAATGGGAGCCACACCCGGTTGTCAGATTTTAGTAGCCTATAAAGGTGCGGTCATTTACGAAAAATCTTTTGGTAATCACACGTATAAAGGAAATGAGCAAGTTCAGAATACCGACCTGTATGATATTGCTTCCATTACCAAAGTGGCGGGAACAGTTCCTGTCCTGATGATGATGGGAGAGGAAGGCAAGTTTGACATATCCAAAAAGCTTTCAGATTATCTGCCGGAAACGCGCGGCAATAAAGGCAGCTTAGTGCTGAGAGATATCCTGACTCACCAGTCCGGATTGCCGGCGTGGATACCTTTTTATAAGGAAACGCTGGGACAGGACAAGAAACCTAAACCGAATCTGTACAGCAGTTCATACAGCGAAAAATTCAGTGTAAAAGTTGCCAATAATTTATTTATGGATCATCACTATATGGATACCATATATCAGATTATTCAGGATGAACCTTTAAAGAGCAAAACCTACCGTTACAGTGATTTGGGATATTATTACACTAAAAAGATTATTGAAAACAATTATAAAAAGTCTTTGGATCGGGTAGTGGACAGTTTGGTCTGGAAGAGACTTGGTGGGAATTATACCATGTATAATCCTCTTGATAAAGACGTTTCTTTAAAACATATTGCTCCAACGGAAGAAGATGGCTATTTCAGAATGCAGAAAATTCACGGATATGTGCACGATCAGGGGGCTGCTATGCTCGGAGGAGTAGCCGGACATGCCGGATTATTCAGTAATGCCAATGATTTGGCTAAATATTTTCAGATGTTGCTCAACAAAGGTACTTACGGGGGTGAGCAATTTTTTACACCGAAAACTGTAGAAGCTTTTACAAGACAGGTAAATAAAAACAATAGAAGAGCCTTAGCCTTTGATCGAAAAGTCGGGGAGAAGAGCGGTGGAGGTCCGGCCTGTACATGCGTTTCTGAATCTTCTTTCGGACACACCGGCTTTACCGGAACCATAGCCTGGGCTGACCCGGAAGAAGAGATTATATTTATTTTTCTGTCTAATCGAACTTATCCCGATTCGGAAAACCGATTGCTAATCCGCCAGAATACCCGAACCGATATTCAGGGAATCGTGTATGAAATCTTAAGTCAATAAATTGTTACGCGGTTGCAATAATTGATTAGAGTTGTATCTTATACTCAAATTCAATGAAAATGGCTGAATGGACACATCATTTTGCATCTGTGAATGAGATTAATCTTCACTATGTCAAACAGGGAGACGGACAGGAATTGGTGGTGCTGCTGCATGGATGGCCGGAGTTTTGGTACAGCTGGCGAAATCAGATTCCGAAACTTGCAGAAAAATATACAGTAGTTGCACCGGATTTGAGAGGCTTTAATCTTTCCGACAAACCCTCAGAGGTAGAACAGTATCAGACTAAATATGTGATAGAAGATATTCGCGGCATGATTGAATATTTAGGTTTTGAGTCCTGCTATTTGGTCGGGCATGATTGGGGAGGAGCAGTTGCCTGGCATCTTGCGACAGCCTATCCCGATATAATCAATAAGCTGGCAATACTGAATTGCCCGCATCCGAAACTGATGTTTCAAAATTTAGTTGCTAATCCCGTTCAGTTGCTGAGAAGCTGGTACATGCTCAGTTTTCAAATGCCAATACTCCCGGAGTTGATTTTAAATCAGTTTTTGGAAAAAGTGTTTGAAATAAATATGAGAGGATGGTTGTACAACAAGCAAAATATGAGTGACAGCGACTTACAGCTGTATGTACAGGCTTTCCGGGAAAAAGATGCTGTTTCCAAGTCTATCAGTTATTACAGAGCAGGTCTTAGATACGGATTGCATCCGGATTTGAAAAACAAACGGGTTCGGGTACAGACGAGAGTCATTTGGGGTAAAAATGATAAGGCACTGGGTGCTGAGCTGAACAAAAACTTAGATAAAGTAATTGATGCCAGATATGAGGTGAAATATTTGGACAATTGCAGTCACTGGGCACAGGTAGATCAGCCGGAACAGGTAACAGCACTGCTTTTAGAGTTTTTTGAATAAATCAGTAATCTTTAAATTTATCTTTCCAACGGCTGATTTCGTTTTGAGTGCGTTCCGAAAAATTGCCGGATCCCGATTTTAATTCAGGATGTGCAGCGCCTTTGGAAGTGAGATGATACTGATCACAGATTTCACAGCGATAGATGTTTTGCGGACCTTCTTGGATACGATAGCCGGCTTTTACATGTACCTCTTTCAAAGCAGTCAGAGCAGCATGGTATGAAGAATAGGAAATCTTTTTGGAAGAACAGGTTCTCATACGTGTAAAGTTTAATAAAATTCTGCACTTTTGGAATACTTTTCGATTAGAATTAAATAGGAATGAAAAGATTTCGAGTTGTATTTTTTTTGTTTTTATGTGTGCAGCCTGCTTGGGCAGATGAACCTGTATCAGTTAGGGATATCCATGAAAAACTTATGCAGGGAAGGGTGTTGGATGTATATCAGGACTTGGAAAAAGCAGACCCTAACAATAAAAGTACAGAAGTATTTTTGACCAAATTCAACCTTGCACTCAATCTTTATGCAGTACAGTTGCAGTATGAAAGATTTGGCTTTGTCAATTTGCAGCCAGGTCAGAGTGTGGAGGATTTTAGAGGGAAAGCCGGTACTTATACACTCTACTCTTTGAAAGCTGCAGATATACTGGATTCTCTGATAACAATTTACCCAAATGATGGCAGATTGTATAAAGCTCAATCGGATTATTTTTATGAATGCTGGTTGGATTATGACACGAATCTTAAATGGAGCAAACCGGAAATAGAAGATAGGCTAAAAGAAGCCTCTTCAAGAGCAATCGCATTAGAGTCGGCAGATTTTGAAACTTATTTTATTTTAGGCTATTTGGAATTAGATAAGGAGCAATATAAATCTGCCCTTGATTATTTCAAAAAATCGCATAAACTCAATACAATCTATCACCCTGCATTGTATTATCTCTCTTATGTTTCTTATGCGTTGGGAGAATATGACAGTGCTGTACATTATGCACTTAAAAATACCCGGTACGGTGCGGATGCGGAACAAAAAGCAGGAGCATATCGTATGCTGGGTTTTAGTTACGAAGCAAAAGAATTAGTGGACAGTGCGGTCTATTATTTTCAGAAAGGAATTGGATTGCAATCCGGCCTCAGAAGTGAAATTCTGAAAGATTATTTACATCTTGCCGTAAGGAAACAGCTCCCGCAGCAGGCGATTTTAATGGAAGAAATAATATCCCTGGCACCCGAAAGTCCGGAAGTGTATAATGCGGTAATCAATGCATATTATCAGGAAGGTGGAAACTATGATGAGGTATTTCGGGTTTTAAGAAAGTTAGAACTTCGGTATGCAAGTGACAATCGAATTTTGGCAAATGTGTATTTTTACCAGGGACAAATTTTGTATGAAACTTCTATCGTTCAGGCACATGATAAATTCAGAAAAGCTAAAAGTATTTTTAAAGATTTCTTACCGGAATCAGATGAGGTCTTCCAGGTGATAGAACAGTATCTGAATGACAAATAAACCAAATCAAATGAAAGAAGAAATAAAAAAATTGGAAGAAGAGGGGAAAGAAGTCAAGATTAGTTTTGATAAAGTACGCACTAATGAATCGGCGAGCAGAAGTTATATGAGTGCGGAACGAACTTTGGCAGCATGGGTACGAACAGCTTTGGCGACCATGGGATTTGGTTTGGGTATCAACCGCCTGGTTATCCTGCTTCAGGAACTTCAGTTTCAGTTTCCCGGATTTATTAAAACTTCTGCCCCGTATCAAATGTTGGGCGTGGCATTGATTGCAGCGTCCATGTGTATTGCCACTTTATCGGGAATAAGATTTATCTCTTACACCAAATATTACAAACGTGAATATAAACTTCCTGCTTATCATAAAGAATGGCTTCCTGCCGTGTATGCTTTTTTGGTGACTGCTTTCGGCCTGACACTTTTAGTATTTATTTTCTGGGAAAAGTGGCATTAAGAGACTTGATGGACAGATGGTGGAATGAAATCCTTTACTCCTTAAAAGGCTTTTAAATGTTTTAAAATACGACTATAATGTTGTGCATGGATTGCAGTTTGGAATTAATATTAATCAGAAACACTTTCGTCCGGAAGCATATTCTGAGGAAGTTCTTTGGCTGAGCTGACTCCGAGTTTTTTGAGCTTTTGTGCTCTTCCGATTAAATTGCCTTTGCCGGTTTGTAACTTATTTGTGGCATTGTGATAAGCATTTTGAGTTTGCTGAATTCGCATGCCGATTTCCTGCAGGTCTTCGATAAAAAGAACGAATTTATCGTAAAGTCTGCCCGCCTGAGCAGCAATTTCCAATGTGTTTTTATTTTGGTATTCCTGTTTCCATATTCCTGAAATCGTCCTTAAAGTGGCGAGCAGGGTGGTGGGACTTACCAGAATGATATTTTTCTCATAGGCGTCCAGAAAGAGTTTTTGATCTTCATGAATGGCAAGATGGAAAGCAGGCTCAATGGGAATGAAAAGTAATACGAAATCCAATGATTTTATTTGTGGTATTTCATGATATTTTTTCTCAGATAAGTCCTTAATATGTTGTCTGACTGATTGAATATGCAGTTTTAGATGAGTTGCTTTTTCCTGCTCTGATTCGGCTCCCGTGAGATTGGTATAAGCAGTCAAAGAGACTTTCGAGTCAATCACAATCTGCTTGTTTTCAGGAAGTTGTACGACGACATCCGGTCTGAATCTTTGACCGTTGTCTGAAGTGTAGGAAGATTGCGTAAAAAATTCATACTCATTTCTAAGCCCTGATTTTTCGAGAATACTTTCTAAAATAAACTCGCCCCAATTTCCTTGAGTTTTTGTGTCTGATCGGAGTGCCTGAGTTAGATTTTTGGTCTCCGTACTCATACTGTCATACATGGAACTCAATTGCTTGATTTTTTCCAATAAGCTGGAGTTTCTGCTGATTTGCTCTTTGTTTACATTTTCGACTTTCTCTCTGAACTCTTTTATTTTTTCTTCTAGCGGTTTCAGCAGAGTTCCAATATTTTTTTCATTTTGCTGTACAAACTTTTCAGTCTTATCGTCTAAGATTTTTTGTGCCAGTACTTCAAATTCTTTTTTAAAATGTTCCTGCAATCGGGTTAATTCTTCTTTTTGAGTATTCAGATGTTCTCTCAGATAACGATTGTCCTGGTTGCTTTCAGATAGGTTTATCTTAATTTTTGACAGCTCTTCTTTCGTGATTGTGTTTTCTTCTTTCAGGCTGCTGTTTTCATTTGCCAGCTGATTGGTCTGTGTCTCAAATTTAGTTTTTTCACTTATCAGGTCCTGAAGCGCTTTTTGTACCGATGTGTTTTTTCCGTACAGTATAATCACAGCAATGAAAAGCGAGAGCGAAATGACAGCTAATATGATAATCTCCATAATTGGACTTTTGGTTTAATTTAATTTTCGATTCTTCTAACGGATTGAACACCTTCCATCTTTTTGAGTTTTGCCAATAGCTTATCCAGTTGCTTGTGGTTTTTAATATAAACTTTGAACGTGCCCTCAAAAATTCCGTCATGCGATTCGATGGTCATGGATTGCATATTGACTTTCATTTCCTCGGAAATAATGTGTGTGACTCTGTTGATAAATCCAATTTCGTCAATTCCGTTGATAGTAATTCCGGTGAGGAAGGCGGGAGATTTTCCGGATGTCCACCGTGTTTTGATTATTCTGTAGCCGTATTTTGACATCAGGTTAATCATGTTGTTGCAGTTTGTTCGGTGTATTTTTATTACTCCGTTAACTGAGATAAAACCTACTACATCATCGCCGGAAATAGGATTGCAGCATTTGGCAAACTCATAAGGAAATTGACTTGCCGATTCTCCAAAGATTATCAGCTCTGCGTTTTTATCAATTTTATTTTTTGGAGTAAGCCCATTTTCAAAGTTGATGGTTTTCCTTTCAATCTTAGGTATTTCCAATTTTTGTCCGACGACATTCAGTGATTTAATTTTATTGACATTAATCTGTTGATTAGCTATGCCGTAGCAAAGCTCCAAAAAATTGGAAGTCTTGAAGTAATTCGTAAGAACCTGAATATTTTCATTATTGAGCGGGATTTTGATTGATTTTAGTTTTCGCTCTAAAATCTCTCTCCCGATTTCTGCGGCTTTTTTCTTCTCTTCTTTGAGCGAACTTTTAATTTTAGCCTGTGCTCTGGAAGTGGTGACAATATTCAGCCAGGCACTGGAAGGTTTTTGTTTCTTGGAAGTAATAATTTCAACCTGATCGCCACTCTGGAGAATATGGTTAATTGAAACAAGTTTGTTGTTGACCTTAGCACCAATGCAGGTGTCTCCCACTTTCGTGTGTATGTTATATGCAAAGTCAAGTGCGGTGGCACCCTTTGGAAGAATTATCAGTTCTCCTTTTGGAGTAAAAGTGTATATTTCTTTGGTATAAAGTTGTAGTTTAAAATCATTGATAAAATCTACTGCATTAATTTCCGGGTCTTTTAAAAATTCACGCACTTGCACTAACCAACTTTCTATAGCATCATCCGCAGAATTGTGATTGCTGGAATTATTTTCTTTGTACTTGTAGTGTGCTGCGAGACCTTTTTCTGCAATTTCATTCATACGCTCAGAGCGGATTTGTACTTCTACCCATTGACCTTTAGGTCCCATTACTGTGGTGTGGAGTGATTCGTATCCGTTGGCCTTGGGGTGCGACAACCAGTCCCGCAGTCTGCTGGGATTTGGCTTATACTGATCAGTGATGATGGAATACGCCCGCCAGCATTCTTCTTTCTCTTTGTCTTGTTCAGAGTCTAAAATGACCCGAATAGCAAATTTATCATATACCTCGTCAAAAGTGATGTCTTTATTCTTCATCTTGTTCCAGATAGAAAAGATGGATTTTGGCCTTCCAAAAACGGAGGCTTTTAATCCCGCTTTTGTCAAGTCTTCTTCTATCGGTCTGATAAATTCTTTAATAAATTTATTGCGTTCTCTTTTTGTTTCGTGAAGAAGCCGGGCAATATGCTTGTATGTTTCTGTCTCGGTGTATTTCATTGACAGGTCTTCCAACTCACCCTTGATTGAGTACAGTCCGAGTCTGTGTGCCAGTGGGGCATACAGATATATAGTTTCAGATGAGATTTTAAGCTGCTTTTTTCTTGAGACAGTATCCAAAGTTCTCATATTGTGCAGTCTGTCTGCGATTTTTATAAGAATTACCCGGATATCATCACTTAAGGTAAGCAGAATTTTACGATAGTTTTCAGCTTGTATTGATTCTGTTTGAGAGGATATTTTTCCGATTTTGGTCAGACCATCAATAATGGTGACGATTTCATCTCCAAACTCTCTCTTGATATCATCAAACGTGATTTCGGTATCTTCAACGGTGTCGTGCAACAGGGCACACATGACAGAAGTCAGACCAAGTCCAATTTCTGATGCTACAATTTTAGCAACCGCCAAAGGATGAAAAATATAAGGTTCCCCGGATTTTCTTCTTTGGTTTTTATGCGCTTCTGCCGCTATCTCAAACGCTCTTCGAAGTCTTTTGCGATCTCCCGAACTCATCTTAGGGGAAACCATTCTTACTAACTGACGGTATTCCTTTAGGATATCTTTTCGTTCCTTTTCCTCATCTATTACAAACTCAACCATGTGATAATACTGTTCAATAAAATTTTCAATATAAATTACAGAAAAACTTTGATATGGATAGATGTTGGAGAAACATTTTTATATAATTATGAAGTTAATAAAAAATAAAGATATCAGATGGCTGATTTTGCAGAACAAAAAAGGAAGCCGTTAGACTTCCTTCTTTTGTAATTTGAAAAGATTGTTTCAATCAGTTCAAAACTGTTTTTCCTACACTTTATTTATACACAGACTGTTTGTTAAATTTAATAGCCAAAAGTGCATAGACCAAAGCTCTGTACTTATTTCGATTTGACCTTCCCAGCTGTTCCACAACATCCTCAATGGCCTTATCCAACTCAGGCCCGTCATTTAGGCCCAATTTTTTAATCAGAAAATTCTTTTTTACCGTCTCCAATTCTGCCGGATCGCTGGACGCCACCGTTTCAGCATCTGCCTTGTAAATAGAGGGTCCCAAACCTTTTGTTACTGCAACTAAAAAGTCGTGTGGAATATTTAGTTTCAGTTTTTTAGCTTCCGCAGCATACTTTTCTACTGCATCATCGAATTTACTCATAACATAAAAAATTAAAGTGATTAATAATTCTTACCAGAGGGTCAAGTTATGGATATTTTTTTAATTTGAAAATATTTGCACTAAAAAGAAAGAATTTAAGAGGTCTTGATGTGCATAAATACTGATACGGGAGTAGGTAAATTTAAAACTTATGCACCCATAAAGGTTTTATACAAGGTATAAGAACTTAAAAGAATAATTACACTTCCAACCAAGAGAATAGCGGGTTTTACAGGTATGTGTTTTGCAATAAAAGCCCCAAGTGGAGCGGCAGTTACTCCACCTATAATTAGTCCGATTATATACACCAAAATATCGATTAGATTATCTAATTTAAGAATGAAAATTACTGAGGCTATAAGAACAATTATATATTTTGCGGAATTCACGGAGCCAATCACTTTTCTGGGATGCTCGCCGGTCCCGATAAGCGTAGAAGTTACAACCGGCCCCCGTCCGCCGCCTGTAAGCGCACTGACCAATCCACCTATAAAAGCTATCACACCGGTTCCCTTGAATTTTTTATTGATTTTCTCAGTTTCTTTTTTATCTCTGTTAATAGCTTTTGAAATAATATATATACCCATAATAATTAAATAGATGGATATGAATGGCTTGATTCTGCTACCGTCAAAAGAAACCAAAAGGGAAGCTCCCAAAAATGCGCCAACTGATCCCGGTATAATTAAACTTATGAATAATACCCGATCGATATTTCCCATTTTGAAATGAGACAATGCTGATACAGCATTATTGACAATTTCTGAGATATTAATTCCTGCACTCACCATTTTTGGAGGGACTCCCATAGCAATCAGGAATGTACTCGAACTGACACCATATGCCATTCCTAAAGAGCTGTCAATCATTTGTGCTATAAATCCGACAATAATGAAAATATAGAATTTTTGATCTTTTACGGCTTGTATGAGAGAGTTTTTGTAAAAAGTACTTTGCGCTTCCGGGAGGAAACTCAGAATGCCAAAAAGCAACAGACATACGATTGACAATGATGTTAATACAACTCCGTACCATTGAAAAAGTCTTTTTAATTCTATTATGTGATTTTTGGACACAGATGATTTGTATTTAAAAGCAAATATAGAATCTTTGTGAAAAGATTTAGCACATTGAAAAAACTTAGTATTAGCGAAAATAAACTGCGAGATTTTTTAAATAGCATTCTAAGAATAAAAATCCTATTTGAAAAAACTGATATTTAGCTATTCGGTGGTAGGATGGCGGGTTTTTAAGCAGATAGTCATATTTTTACTTGAATTTTTAAATCACCGTCAGAAACAAATAGAATCATTATATTCGCAGATAGAAAAAATAAAGAATTATGGATGTGACAGGTATTATAGTTAAGAAATTGCCGGTGCAAAGCGGTACCAGCGCAAATGGACCGTGGCAAAAGCAGGAATTTGTAATTCAAACGGAAGATCAGTATCCAAAAAATATTTGTTTCTCTTTATGGGGACAAAGGGTAGATGATCTAAGCAGGTACAATGAAAATGAGCGTGTCAAGGTGTTTTTTGATGTTTCTTCAAGAGAATATCAGGAAAGATGGTACACGGATTTGAGAGCATGGAGAATTGAATCTGCCGGACAGTCTGCACAATCACCACAAACACCTCCGGCACAATCTTCCGGACAGGGGTCAGCACCATCTGCTACTACATTTGATTCGGGAGGAAATGAGGATGCTCCTGAAGATGATTTGCCGTTTTAGTTGAAAGTGCTTGTCTGAAAATTTCTAATCAATTAAAAGTGTACTAAAACATTGCGTGATTCAATGTATTAGTAACAGCTAATGCCTGCGTTTCCCCGATGATTTAATTAACGGTTTCAACAGAAACTCTAAGCCATTTATTTTAATTATATAGGCCGTTTCAAGGAGCATTCCCAATTTACCTTTGGGGAAACCATTCGGACTGTTGCGCATCCATTCTAAATAATTGACGGGAAGCTCATCAATCCATCTGCCTTTATATTTTCCAAAAGGCATTTGGGTTTCAATTAAATGTAACAAAACAGTTTTATCGAGCATCCGGGTATAAGATACGAAGAGCTGCGGAAGCGGCTTCTTTTTCGGCTGATTTTTTGTTGGAACTTTTGGAAGAACAGAATTTTATACCGTCAATATATACTTCTATCTCAAAGAAATCGGGATTCGAGATGTTTGGATTTAAAAGTTTGAATTCTAATTTTTTGCGCTTTTTTTGCGCCCATTCATGAAGCTTGCTTTTTGGGTCTCTGAAAACGTTTTCTGCTTCTGAAAGTCGATTGTGAGTAAGAACCCATCTGTGTATAAATTTTTTGGTAGATTCCATTCCATTGTCTAAAAACAGTGCGCCTATTAAAGCTTCTATGACATCGCCTCCAAGGTCTTTGGCCTGTTTGATTTGTTTTGAATCAATTTGATGGTTGATGTATTGATGCAGGTTTATCTCTTTAGCCACTTTGTTAAGCTGTGTTCTGCTGACAATAAATGCTCTCATTTTTGAAAGCTCTCCCTCGTTTTTTGAAGGGAAGTTCGTGTACAAATATTTTGCGGTAACTAAACTTAAGACCGCATCTCCTAAAAACTCCAACTGCTCGTAATTCTCATTGAGTCTGCCTGTGACAGAAGAATGAGTCAGCGCTCTTTTATACAGCTTTTCTGAATCTTTTGGGTAGAAATTTCCTAATTGTTCGTATAAATCTTTCAATTCAAAGTCAGATGACACATCGCCTGTCATGAATTAAATTTTTTAAAGATTACTGAGGCATTATGTCCGCCAAAACCAAACGTATTGGAAAGGGCATAGTGTACGCTTCTTTTTTGTGCTTTATTCGGTGTCAGGTTGAGCTTAGAGTCAATGTGATTATCTGTTTTGAAGTGATTGATGGTCGGAGGAACAATATCATCTCGGACAGAAAAGATACAGGCAAGGGCTTCAATAATTCCGGCAGCTCCCAAAAGATGCCCGGTTGCAGATTTTGTGGAACTCAGGTTCATGTTGTACGCATGATTTCTAAAAACTTGCTGGATTGCTTTGATTTCTGCCACGTCACCAATAGGAGTAGAAGTTCCGTGTGTATTGATGTAGTCAATGTCTTCCGGCTGAAGTTGGGCATCCCGAAGAGCGTCTCTCATGACCAATTGCGCTCCTTCTCCCTCCGGATGAGGTGCAGTAAGATGATAAGCGTCCGCAGACATTCCGCCTCCGACAAGTTCTGCATATATTTTGGCTCCGCGTTTCTGAGCGTGTTCCAGTGTTTCTAAAATGATACAGCCGGCACCTTCTCCCATGACAAAACCGTCTCTGTCCGAGTCGTAAGGTCTTGAAGCCGTTTTCGGGTCTTCATTTCTGGTGGAGAGCGCTTTTAAAGAATTAAACCCTCCAATGCTGACTTCATTAACTGAGGCTTCCGAACCTCCGCAAACGATTGCATTGGCTCTGCCTAATCGGAGATAGTTAAACGCATCTATAATCGCATTTGTAGAAGAAGCACAGGCAGAAACCACACAAAAATTCATTCCCCTCAGACCATGACGCATGGAAATATGTCCGGCTGCAATATCTACAATCATTTTTGGGACTAAAAAAGGATTAAACCTCGGGATTTTGCCGCCTTCGGAGTATTTAATAACTTCATCCTGAAAGGTTTCGACTCCGCCAATTCCGGACGACCAAATGACACCAATCCTATTTCGGTCTGTATCTTCTGTAATTAGCTCCGAATCAACAATAGCTTCTTCGGACGCAGCAAGGGCATACTGGGAAAATAAATCTAATCTTCGGACTTCTCTTTTGTCTAAAAGATTTGTGATGTCAAAGTCTTTGACTTCGCAGGCAAATTTTGTTTTGAAATGGGTGGTGTCAAACTTTGTAATTAGGTTTGCACCGCTTTCCCCTTTGGTAAGAGTACTCCAATAAGTCAGGGCATTATTCCCGACAGGTGTAACTGCGCCAACTCCGGTGACAACTACCCTTTTCAGATTCATGGCAAAATAGACTAAGCGACGACATTTGCCTCTAAGAATGAAATAGCCTGACCTACTGTTGTGATATTTTCGGCATCTTCATCCGGGATGCTGATTTCAAACTCAGATTCAAATTCCATGATGAGTTCTACAGTATCTAAAGAATCGGCACCAAGATCGCTGATGAAATTTGCTTCATTGGTTATTTGCTCTTCCTCTACATTGAGTCTTTCAACGATGATGTTTTTTACACGTTCTGCAATACTTGACATAGGTAATAATTTCTTGACAAAATTAAGTTGTTACAAAGTTAATACATTTTAAACATTAAGACGTAAGCTTTCTTAAGTATTTTTGAATTCGTATTGAGCAAATGTGTGTGTGATTTGTTATAAATTTAAGTTGCAGATATACAATGAGTAAAAATCCAAAAATCAGTAATGTGATAAACTTTGAAAACCTGAAGGTTTTTGGGATTATGAGCAACTTGCCCATCCACAGTCTGGCTTGGTATTTAAACCGAGAATTTGATTGGGACTTGATACGTATTGGTGATATTATGATTGATAAAAATCATTGTGAGATTACGGTGCAAAATGAACTGAATAAAAAAACAAATTTGTATCCTATCCTGAGATTTACGGATGAAGAGAGTAAGTATGAGGCCGATTTGATAGGAAATAAAGCACAGGGAATTTCTTATTTGACAGAATTGAAACGAATTGATTATCTTTTAACCATATATGGTGAATTTGATTATTTACCTCCACAAATATCGGATGCAGTCAGAAAACTGGATTCCGTACAGATGGCAACTGAAATTCCGATAGAAAAGATTGCGGATAAATTTAAATTAGTGTATTACAAACAATGAATAAGAACAGAAGAAAAACAAAAATTATAGCGACAATAGGTCCTGCGACCAATACATTTGAGCAATTGGAAAACCTGTATTTTGCAGGTGTGAATGCATTCAGATTAAACTTCTCTCACGGCACGCACAGTGACCATTTGGAGATTATCCAAATGACGGAGAAGCTCAGTGAAAAACACAACGCTCATATCGCATTAATTGCTGACCTGCAGGGGCCCAAACTTCGGGTGGGAGAAATATCCGGCGAAGGTGTTCAGCTATTACAGGGACAAACTATACAGGTCGTTACCTATCCTGTAATCGGTACAGCCGAAAAAGTAAGTGTCAACTTTGAAACTTTAGCACAAGATATAAACGTAGGAGAGCTAATTTTAATTGATGATGGTAAAATAAGCTTACAGGTAGAAAAAATCGGCGGACAGGATACTGTTATCTGTAAGGTGTTGGAAGGCGGTCAACTGACTTCCAATAAAGGCTTTAATCTTCCTCATACAGATATTTCTGTTCCGAGTATTACGCAAAAGGACAGAGAGGATATAGAGTTTATACTTCAGCATCCCATTAATTGGATTGCTCTTTCTTTCGTGAGGAAAGCACAGGATATTGTAGAGTTAAAAAAAATAATTTCTTCACGAGAACCCACTCCGCTTATTATGGCCAAAATAGAGAAGCCTGAAGCGGTCTCCAATATTGATGAAATTATAGAAGTTTCGGACGCAGTCATGGTAGCGAGAGGCGACTTGGCAGTGGAAGTCCCAATGGAAGAAATGGCTATAGTACAAAAATCTATTGTCAGAAAGTGTATTGACAATGCCAAACCCGTGGTGATTGCGACTCAGGTCATGGAGTCTATGATGGAAATGTCCAGACCGACTCGGGCCGAAATCACTGATGTGTCCAATGCTGTTTTGGACGGTGCAGATGTCATCATGCTTTCCGGAGAAACTTCTGTAGGAAAATATGCAGTCAGAGTCATTGAAACTATTGACAAAATTATTCACAGAGTAGAGGAGGAATCCAGTATTTATAACAAAGGTCATATTGCTAAGGCAGATTCTCCGACATACTACTCGGATGCGATTTGCCTTAATGCCTGTAAAATAGCCGGTGATGTCCGGGCAAAATGTATTAATGCGATGACCTACTCAGGATATACGGGTTTTATGCTGGCGAGTTATCGCCCTCGGGCAGATATCAATGTGTTTACCAGCAATAAATTTTTGCTCAATACTTTGAGTATTTTATGGGGGACGACCTGTTATTATTACAACAGTTTTGAAAGTACAGATGAGAGCATAGAAGATGTAATCAAAATTCTGAAAGAGGAAGATTATCTCACATCAGGTGATGTGGTGATTAATACGGGAAGCATGCCTCTTCGCGGCAGAGGCAGGACGAATATGATTAAATTAACGCAGATAAAATAAGATAAAATAATCCGTATTGAACCAGTCTTTCCCTCCTCAATATCCCAATATGCTTCCTGTAATGGAGCAGTTTTATACCCTTCAGGGAGAAGGTCGTTATGCCGGACATGCAGCCTATTTTATTCGCTTGTCAGGCTGTGACGTCGGTTGTGTATGGTGTGATGTAAAAGATAGTTGGGACGTAGCACCGGAACAGTGGAGGTCAGTGGATGAAATTGTTGATGAAGCTTTGCAGTACCCAAAAGGGATAGTAGTAATTACCGGAGGTGAACCCGCTATGTACGACCTGAGTGCTTTGACACAGAAGCTTAATAATGAAGGTTTTAGAGTTCACATAGAAACTTCGGGGGCATATTCTCTGACCGGATGTTTTGATTGGGTGACGGTTTCTCCCAAGAAATTTAAAGCTCCGCTTAAAGAAGTAGTTCAGCAGGCCGATGAGTTAAAAGTAA
>CAZZEH010000038.1:0-26871 GCA_964653095.1 uncultured Chitinophagales bacterium | reverse complement strand
AATGTTATTCAACTTTTTTCAATTTAATTACCTAATTCTGATTAGGGTTTGGGTTTAATTAATTTGTGTTTTGTACTTGTTTCGTTTACAACAATTTCCAAAATATACATACCGTTACTCAAGCTGCTAAAGTCTATTTTTAAAGGTCTTTCCTTGTCGACATTTTGAATGTTTTTTATAAGACTTCCGGTTTGATTGAATATTCGAATTTCAGCTTTCTGATACTCGTTTTGCCAATCAATTATTACAGAGCCTGAAGTTGGATTAGGATAAATTTTAACTATTTCTAAAGGCTTTGTAATAGCTCTGCTACTTGTCGGTAATGAGTAATTACTTTCTTTTGCACCAATATCCGGCGCATCTCCTTCATAGTCATAAAATCCCGGAATTATTGAGCCGGCATCGATTAGAGGACTTCCATAATTCAGTTCAAATCCTCCGATTTCAAGCGAAGAAAAATCCGGATTCTTTTGTATCGGGTTGAGAATTAAAATTTTAGAACTTCCTGAAATGTCACTTAGCACATCCTGCAAATCACTGACCTCATGGATATCCACGCAGTTATAATATCCGTGAATTAATTTTACAACTGCAATAGGGGATTGGTCGTTAAAGGAATAATAATTTTCACTATTGGAACTAATCTGGAAATCACTATTTACTGTAGTGCTGGCTAAATTAAAGTAAAAAATAGGATGACTAATTCCGTGAGAGTATGAGTTGTTAATAAAAAGTGCTTTTTTCCATTCAGCTTTCCACGAAGTAAAAGTAAATCCTAAAGAATCGTCAGAGTGAAATGTGTTGTTGAATAAATACATATTCCCCTCTTCATAATTTTTTGCATCCGAATTAGTCTTTAATCCTACACTTTGACTGTGAAAATTATCTCCCACAGGTTGACAAGCTACAAAATAGGGGTCCAATTCCACATTTTTACGTCCCCGCATTTCGTGTACTAAATTTCTGTAATAGTAACGAGGTCCGATTTCTGGTGGAGCAGCAGAAAATCCTGCCATGGGACGAATGATTTCGTTATTCCAAACTCTAAGGTTTGACCATTTCCCGTCGCACTCTATTGCATCAAAATTGTCTAAAAATACATTGTCATAGATATCTATTTCCTCATTTATACTCTCGGAAATGTGACTGTCCACCCCTGAATTAGAACCGTCGAAGTAGTTGTTTCTAATGACCGATTGTTTGGAAGATTGTGTGAAAATGCCGGAGTTTTCTACACCTCTGCCTTTAGAGGTCGGAACTACTACATTGTTGTCGTTTGATTTCTTCAGCATGACATGCCACCATTTACCGGAATCGTGCTTAAAGGTGCAGTTTTGGACAAGTGAGTGCAGTCTCCATTGAAAACAATAGGACTAGTATTGAATGAAAAATGACAATTATCAAAAGTTACGTGATTAGCTTTTCGGATATCAAAGACTATTGAAGCATAATTATCATCACTCGGCTTCCCAAAATGTTTGAAAATGATTCCTTGTATCTTTAAGTGAGTATCGTAATTATTTCCATATACGGTTAAAAATCTGAATCCTTTGGATACAATTACTGAGCGTTTGGCAGGATTAATACCTTCAACAGTTTTTATCCAAATTTTGCTTCCATCACGGACGAATCCGTCATGTTCAAAGCTTAACTCGTTTAGATTATATCCGCCGGTAAGAATATTTGCGTTTAGTGTGGGATAGGGATACAATGCTTTATTATCCATGATGCAGATATTGGAAAATTTAGCGTTGGAAGGTAATGGCATGGAATATCTGCCGGGATAATCATTATCCTCCACCCAGGCTTCCGCATTGAGTTCTACTCCCGCATCCACTACAACCTGGCCCCGGGGGCAGCCTTTATTAAAATAGGGGAGTCTTCCTCACAACTGCTGTTAAATGTTAAGGATAAACCTTTTTCGGGAAGTGAATAAACCCCTTCTTTCATGATTACAGTTGTCCCGCACGTAACGCCTTTGGATGAAAATAAAGCAACAATATCTCCCGGGGAGTCTTCGCTATATTCTGTCCCGGAACCATCGGGAGAAACCCATTTCACATTAGAAGTATTGGTAAACGCTGGAGAAGTCTTAGTCACAGTTTGTGAAAGCGGTAAAACTGTTTCCGTACCTCCTTCATATAACGTTCCTTTTACCACGTATTTGGTCCCTTCTTCTAACAAAAACAGACTTCCTCTAAATTGTACTTCACCTTTGATCGTAATTTTATCCGGTGGAAAGGCATCTAACCAAGTGGATTCATCTAATTGTCGGTACATAATTTTACAACTGTCTGCAAGACCAATGCCCGAAATTTTAACCCCAATAGAATTGTAGGTCGGAAGCAATTCAACTGTTTGTGGAAAAACAACTGTTGTTGAGAAAATGAAACTTAAAACAAGTAAAAGAGTAGGAGTGTATCTCATAATCAATAGTTTATGGGTGAGAAATAGATAATGAAATTTAATCAAAACTTCACTGAAATGCTGTGTTTGAGCAAAAGAAACCCCTCATTTTTGATATGTCAGGTGATGCGGCGTGTGCCGACACATTTTTGAGACTTCTCTTAAGTGAGAAATAATTATCTCAGAAATACAAATTCTTTAAGGCTCCGAACAACAATATCCCAAAACCACCAATTTCACCTATAATCAGAAGATACATTCCCCAAGTGGTAATAATATTTTTACTTCGGAATTGGTTATCTGTTTTTTGTATAATTCCAAGTAAAATATAAGTAAAAACGGCGGAAGCGAAAAATAGCACTACTGAGGCTACGGCTATCAGTTCAATGAAATCTGATAAAGCACTGTAATGCACAAACTCTTTTAATACCAAGCAGGCAAAGGAATAAAGCAAGGCAGCCCGATGTGCAATATTGATATAGATGTGAGCTTCGTGGTTTTCATTTTTCATGATAGCCGCGTACTTCCATACGCCTGTCAAAAGACCAATCATAAAAAAGACACCGCAGGCTGTAATCGCCAGAGTTTCAGCGGTGAGCGTAATTCCCATTTGTATAAATTGTGTATTGCAGCGTATGATCAATTTTGAGTCATACTGCCTTTATTTAGTGGTTTATCTGCTATTGCTTCATGAATTGTTGCGAAAATCCTTTCGAACCATTTTTAATATGAAGGAAATAAGCTCCGGGAGCGAAATCCTGAATGGAAATGGTACTGAGTTGAGTATTTTCACCCAGCTCTTTATAGAGTACCAAAGCACCCAATGCATTATATATCTGTACCTGATTTTTACCTGCACTTATTTCTCCAAAAGAAATATTGAGTATATCATTTGCAGGATTTGGGTAAAGAGTGACAGGCAAAGATTTTAGTTCGTTTATTCTTGTTGGAACTTCATCTTCTATTCCCGAATTGATTATAATATTGCTTCTTTTGGTAGTCAATGCATAGCGCATCATATTGACTTGCTCTTTGGTAAACATTCCGTAGCATAAATCTGTAGAGTAGTTCATGAAATTTTCTCTCATATCCGGATAGTCAATACCGTCTCCCGGATATGGAGCATGACAACTATTGATATCCATATTGCACACGTCATCACCGGCTTCGATGAAAGTGGCATATGCATTGTCTTCATGAGGTGTATCTTTAATGCCGTCATCAATTTCATCGCATGGCAAATCCAAAATAGGGCCATAATCCCCCCATGTATGTCTGAGTCCGAGATAGTGTCCTACCTCGTGTACGGTTGTTCTGCCCATCCCGTAGTATGGAGAATTGTTCAGATAATCCTTGTTAAACTCATTATTTTGTCCGAAAAATCTAAAGTCTATGACCACTCCCTGCTTCATTGGTGCAGTGGCGGCCCCGTCTTGAGTAACTCCCAAAAGGTCAATAATCCAGTTGGGCAAACCTTTTGGAGGATTGGCATAGCCACCCAATGCGCCTTTGTCCCAGTCGAGTTCTACGTTGTCACGGCTTACTCTGTTGGCAATATTCAAATCACACACCCAAATATTCAGATAATAATTTGGAGCCCAGGGAGTTGTTCCGCCTGTATTATTGTGCTTGACATTATCAATAAGAGGTGTCCAGTCAGGAGCAAGACGCGGAGAGCCTTTCTTTCTTGTGATACCATTAGTCGGATTCCCTTTTGGGTCCACAGAAGCAAGTTCAAATTTTATTTTCGGGTTCCCGATAAATTGCAAAAACTCAGGTCTGATATGATCAATACTGTTCTTCAGGTTAAAATCTCTGTTCAATGCATCAATTTGACTCTGGATAGCTTCATCACTTGGATTTTCATAAATATTATCTTTAAGATACACGACATGCACGACTACCTGTATGGTATAAGTTGAGTCTGAGTTTACAATCGGAACGGAGTAAGATGTATCCCCATCTTCATTTGCTCTTGCACTGATAGGGGATGTTCTGATTTTGCTTAAGTCAAAATTATCCAAAAAGTACTGTTGCTCAATCTGGTGTGTGGCACAGCTTTTATTAAGAATAAATGAAGGAGCTTTTGCGTGTGTTTGAATAGCCAACAGCATAGCTGAAAAAGCTAAAATTACTGTGTAAAACTTTTTCATAATATATTTTTGTCCTAAATATACAATGATTTACAGTAAAATAAGTGTGAGTACAATAAAATTAATTGCGGGCAAAAAATGATTCCTTATGAAGCTGTTTGTCCGGGAAATTTAAATTTGGGAAAACCAAAATAAATCCTACAATCTTTTCATAATAAAGCCTCGTATAATGAGTTGTAAAACAATACACATTCTTTCTGCCGAATAAGCAGGAATCTGTTTAAGTTAGTTAAATGAGCGGAGTATAGGCTTGGTAAACCGCTCAATGGATTGAATATAATTAAATCAGGCTTTTTGAGAATTTGGATCTTAGAGCCAAAACAGAGTGTTTTTCTATAAAGTAGTAAGAACCAAACAGTAAAGTACTGTACGCAAGTGTACCCAAAGCATAACCTTTAAAGAAAGGGACAGCCATAATAAAACATGCAGTCAGTCCCTCCATGCTAAGAGGATAAAGCCCACTGGTAAGCCAGGTGCCAAAATTTGTAATTAAAAAGAAAAGGACAGGGGTTCCGACACTCATACCCAGTACTTTTCCTACGGTTATTTTGTTTCTAAACATTAGAATTGACAAAAACGGAATAAGCAAATACATGCCGTACTGCCAGTACCAACCATCATATAAGAAAATAAATCCTTCATTGAACTGACTGTACACCACATTATTTATAAATAAGTCACTCAGCCAGATGGCAAGTATCGGAATAATATAGGCCCATTTTTTATTCATAAACAGAGCCCCGCCAAAAATTCCAATCGACAATATTGGTGTAAATCCGTACGTAGGGCTAAAAAACCTGCTTGAAATAACTAATAGAATAAGTAGAGTAGTAGTAATAAAATTTAGTGATATTAATTTCTCTTTCATGGTATAGGTCTTTCTTAGTTTCCAAAAGGTAGAACAAAGTTAATAAACTATATCTTTATATGGTATTAATTTTTCTGAAAGTCAGATTGATTCTCGGCAATTTTATCTTTTTTGACTTCGGTAAAGAATGTAACCAGCTTTCTTGTGTTTTTCCCTGCATGACTAACAGACTGCCGTGTTCCAACAGAATTTCTGTTTTTATTTTTTCTGTTTTGTGTTTGAAAACAAACCTTCTTTCGGCACCGAATGTGAGCGATGCAATCATGCCGTACTTTTCTAATTCGGGTTCATCATCGCTATGCCAGGCTATACCCTCGTTTCCGTCGTGATACAGATTCAGCAGGCAGGAGTTGAAAGAATTTTGAGTCACCTCTTCGACAATTGTTTTCAGTTCAAATAATGTTTTTGTCCACGGTATGGCAATTTTTGTGGCATTTGAATAGGTGTAAGAGATATCATGATCGCCATACCAGGCGGTTTCTCTTTTTGTGATTATTTTTTTACCAAAGATGACTAATTCGTCGGTCGCCCAGAGAGTCTCATTTAAAAGTTGATGAAAGTACATATCTGATTTCTGTTTTGTGAGAAAATCACCACAATAGAACGCCGTTCCATCCTTAGGGAGCAGATTTTTATCAAATGTGTGAATAGCTTCAATCTCTTTCATATCTGAATTCTTCAATAAAGTTATCGTACTGCAGAGTCTTATGCCAATTTATTTTTCAGCTGTTTTATGATTCTGTAACTTTGCCCCTTAATTGTAATAGGACGAATGATTCATAACGAAAATATGCAGAAGGTACTTTTTTATCTTTTTGCTGTAATTTCAGTAACTCCGTTTGTCAGTACGCCTCTCGCGTTAGTTATGGGGATATTTTTTGCGGTTGTAGTTGGTCATCCTTTTCCTCAAAAGACCGGAACTTATGCCAAATTGCTTCTAAAGTTGTCTATTGTTGGTTTGGGATTTGGAATGAGTTTAGACAGTGCAGTCCGGGCAGGCCGTGAGGGTTTCTTCTTTACGGTGTTCACGATTGTTTTTGTATTAATATTGGGCAGATATCTGGGCAGGTGGTTTAAGACGGATCAGAAAACTTCTTATTTAGTATCTTCCGGTACCGCCATATGCGGAGGCAGTGCTATAGCCGCCATTGCCGGAACGATAGATGCTGATGAAAGACAAATTTCTGTTGCTTTGGGTACGGTATTTCTGCTCAATTCTGTCGCTCTTATTGTTTTTCCGGGAATAGGACACTGGCTGGAATTATCTCAAACACAATTTGGAATTTGGAGTGCAATTGCGATTCATGACACAAGTTCGGTTGTCGGTGCAGCTCATCAGTATGGGGAAGAAGCTCTGGAACTTGCCGTCACTATTAAATTAGGACGGGCGTTATGGATAATTCCGCTCTCCATAGCAACTGTGTATGCCCAGAAAGGCAAGAGTAAGAAAACAGATATACCTTATTTTATAGTTTTTTTTATTTTGTCTATGACTGCGAATACTTTTCTTTCCCAGAACGATTTTTTACAATCAATTTTTGGCCAAATTGTTTTTCTGTCGAGAAAAGCTCTGATTTTAACCTTGTTTTTGATAGGTACGGGTCTATCATTCAAAACCATACAAAGGGTAGGGGTTAAAGTACTTTTACAGGGAATTATATTGTGGGTGTCAATAAGTATTCTTGTGTTGATAGCAGTACTGAAATTTTATTAATCTTCTAAATAATCAGATTTCAGGAATCGATAAAAACTTTTTTATCTTTAGTTGTTAGAGATGGACACGTTCAGCTATTTATTTTCATTATCCGTTTGGAAACTTCCGATTACTGCCGTCGTTGTTTTTGCTTTTGCATACACATTTAACTGGTTTATGCGGAAATATGTGTCCTCCGTAATTGACCGGAATGCGGACTTCTTAAGAGTAAATTCCACTAATTATAATTTTCTGAAAAATGCATTCAGTATTACAATTTATACACTGGCATTTTTCTTTGTATTATCTCAGGTGCCGGCATTTAAACAGGCTTCACAGGCAGTATTTACAGCGACGGGCGTTTTCGCAGCGGTGGCAGCATTTGCCTCACAACATGCATTGTCTAATATCTTTTCAGGAGTTTTTATTATCGTTTTCAAGCCTTTTCGGGTCGATGATATTATTGAATTTGATGAGGAAAGGATAGGGGTAGTGGAGGATATCACCTTGCGTCATACGATTATCAGAAATTTTGAGAATAAAAGATTTATCGTTCCTAATTCTCTCATTAGCAATACGATTATTTTAAACAGTGATATAAAAGAATTGTCTGTCAGGCGGAGAATGGAATTATTGCTCAGTTATGATGCGCCTCTGGAAAGAGTGTTTGAAATTATCACGCATGAAGTATTGAGCCATCCGTATCATCTCGACAACCGGACTCCTGAACAAATTGAAAACGGAGAGCCTGAAGTGGAAATCAGAGTGCTGGATTATCTGCCGACAGGGCTGAAAATCCGAGTTTATCTATGGGCGGATAATCACAAAAACTCATTCAGACTTCATACTGACTTGAATTACAGACTCAAAGTTATCTTTGAAAAAGAAGGTATTCCTTTCCCTTATACCTTACAAAGACTCCATCTTGAGAGTGACGGGAGAACTTTTCCAAAAAATCGCATACACAAAAAGTCCGGCAAAACTCAACAAGATGAGGAGAGCTAAAATTTCGCACCAGATTCCGCCTAAGTAAAATGCAATTCCGCCCAGTACAAATGTGGAAAGCATGATTAAACCGAGAAGAATTTTTAACAGACTACCCTGTAAAAAATACATGCTAAAAACCAACATCAGGGCACTTAACCCGCCCCATTTTACCCAGGTATAAAAATGTAACTGCTTTAATAAGAGACCGGCATTGTGGTATGTGTCCAGAGTTAAGATCTCGGCGATGTGCAGATTCTCATACACGTCGGAAGCAACTATGAGTAAAATGAGTGGAATACCAAGCCACAAAGCTTTAACCCGACTGTCCAAATACATTAGAATACAGCAGAGAGTCGCAAATAAACCATATACTCCCATATAAATATAATCAATCTGATTGCCCAGGGAAAGACTTTGTTTAACGGAATCCGCGGTGGCGATTTGAAAGAAATTTTCAAGGCCCTGAGTGTCGCTCATAAACTCTAATGCTACGATGGGACTCATAAATCCTTCCGGCAGTGGTCCTACTACCATTGGGTTGATGAAAAACAATGCAATACCGATTCCAATAAGAATAATTCCGGTGAAAACAGCGGCAAATTTAATAACCTTACCCATGATGGTCAAAGATATGAAAAAGCCTAAAAGATAATTTTCAGAATGATGTGGGTTTGGATAGAATGTCTATTCTTTGGATAAAATTCTGGAAATATTTAGCCGGAAAGCATATACCATTGGAATCGCGACAGAAAGAGTACTGAATATTATTAAAATCGGAAACAGCCATTTTTCGGGAGGTGTCAGCTGATAACTGATAGCCATTGAAGTTTGATACAATACCTTGTGTTGGAGTATCCATATTCCAAATCGACTGACAGCTAATCCCAAGACATACCCGATACCGGTAGTCAGCCAAGTTTCCAATAAGATGATTTTTATGAGTGTGAATCGTGTAGCTCCCATCATACGCATAATGGCAAGTTCAAATCTTCGTGCCCGGACACTTCTGAATACCGTAATAAAAATGCTTAAAGCCGACAGAAAGACTATACTCCAGGCAATACCTTCCAATAGAGTCGTACCCAATCCGGTGATATGTGAAAGTTTGTTGATCTCAAAGGCAGGAACCGCGGCCAGCAGTGAAGTGTGATTGTTGATTTCGTCAGGGAGTGTATAAATGGCTTCAGGATCGTTTAACTCTATTAGGGCAGAGGTAATCTCAAATGTTTTTAGGGAGTCATCCGGATCTCTGTGGAGAATATCGGTGGTATTCAGATTGCAAAGGATAAGATAATCCAAAACAGTTTCTGTTTCTTCAAGAATACCGGTTACTGTATATTTGAAATCATGATGGGCATAGGCATCCTGACCATGTCCGTGATTACCCGAAAAGCTTTCTCCTAAAGATAAATGATTATTATGAGCTACTTTGCTGCCAATTACAATATCAAAGTCATTTTCAAAGAGACTGCCCTCCGCTAAACCGGCATTGAACTTTTCGAGATAACTTTTATCGGTACCTATGATTTTGTGCCCTTTGTAGTAATCTCCCATATAAAGCGGCGTGATGGACTTAATGTATGGATTATCAGCGAGTTTCAGCACTTCCTCATACGGGATGTTCCCATTGTCCTGATCAAAATGATAAACAGAAGAAAGTACAAGCTGCAGCGGACTTCCCTTTGCACCCACTACCATATCCGCACCTTTTAAATCTTTGGCTACTTTTTGATTATATGTATAGTTGAGAGCAATGATTAAAGAAATAATCGTGGTACCAAACCCCAGCATCATAATGTTGAGAAAGTTTGGTAGAAGATTGGAAGTGATATCCCCTGTAATTATTTTCCTTATCATGACATTGCAATATGGCGTGGTATTCTACTTTTTATCCGTTCATCGTGCGAGACTACTATTAATGCACTGTTATCTAATCTATACACTTTATCCAATAAAGACATTACATTATTGGTGTTTTTGTCGTCCAGACTCGAAGTTGGTTCGTCTGCAAGGATGATAGCAGGAGCATTAATAATTGCACGCGCAATACAAACGCGTTGCTGCTCTCCAAAACTGAGATGTTTGGGTTTATTGCCAAGCAGGTGACTAATATTTAACGTGTCCGAAATTAATTGCAGATGTTCTAAATCTGCGGGTTTGTTGGCAAAATAACAGGCTGCGAGTATGTTGTCCCGAACACTCAAAGATTGGATAAAATGAAATTTTTGCGGGATAATTCCAATCTTTTGACCGCGGTATTTATCCAGACTGCGGTATCTGAGTTTGGTAATATCTACTCCGTCAATTTTTATGAAGCCTGTATCCGGATATATAAAACCGGCCAGCAGATGCAATAAAGTCGATTTTCCGCTCCCGGAATTTCCGTATATGAGGAGCCTTTCACCCCGGTCGCATATAATTTCAGGGTAATTAAATATTCTTTTGTTATCGTATGTAAAAGATAGGGTAGAAGTAATTAACATACGCCTGTTTTTTGCATAAAGTACAATTTACAAAAAAAATGACACTTAGTTAATATTAGTTAAGCAAAAAGTAAGAATAAAACAAATATTTGCTGTGATAATGAAGAACAGAAAGATTCGGAATGAAATTTTAGTGGCCCTATCAGGAATCGAACCTGAATTTCAGGCTCCGGAAACCTGCGCATTATCCATTATACTATAGAGCCGAATTTGAGCGCAAAAATAAAAATTATTTTATAATAAATCTCAAAAGCAAAAACCTAAGTGTTAATTAGCAAATTATACCATACAGGAAAGAAATATAAAAGTGTTCACTAAATTTGTAGTTTTAGGAAAGGGACAACAAATTAAAAAATGAGTTCGGAAAATTTAGTGGTGGATATCAGAAATATGCAGGTGTATCAAGGAAACACACTTGTGATTAAGGACGTAAACGTTGAAGTCAGAAGGAGAGACTTTATTTACATTGTCGGCAGGACAGGAAGCGGAAAAAGTTCTTTTCTGAAAACACTGTATGGTGATTTGGAACTCAGTAGTGCAGATAAAGCAGAGATTGCGGGCTTTGATTTGAAAACCATTAAAGCGAAAGAAGTTCCCTATCTGAGAAGGAAAATTGGGATTATATTTCAGGACTTTCAGCTTCTGACGGACAGAACTGTAGAAGAAAACCTTCTGTTTGTACTGCATGCGACGGGCTGGAAAGATAAAGCTTTGATGAAATCGACTATTGACGAAATGCTGGATTTGGTCAATCTGAAAGATAAACACGACAAAAAACCTTTTCAACTCAGTGGAGGTGAACAGCAAAGAGTGGTAATCGCGAGAGCTCTGCTGAATAATCCGAAAATTATTATCGCTGATGAGCCGACAGGAAACTTAGACCCAATTACCGCCAAAGAGATTATGACACTGCTGTTTAATATTAACAGAGAACTCGGTACACCGGTTCTGATGGCCACTCATGACTATAATCTGATGGAGAATTTTAAAGGCAAAATCTTTGCCTGTGCAGATAATCGGATGACTGCCGTTGAATGGGAAGATTAATTTGAGATATGCTAAAGTTTTAATCTGCAAGCGTCCAATAAATTATTTCATTGCATAGTCCCGGTCCCGATAATAATGCAGATAAGTACGGGACTTAAGTTAGGCAGGAGCTTGTCTAAACGTATTTAATTTAAAGAAGGATCCGTAGGCGAGTTGGCCACAATCTTATATTTGCCGCCCATTTTTTCCAGCACATCTTTCCACATGATTCGACTGTTTTTGAAAATATTTCGATAACTCTTTGATACAATCCACGTTTTCTCTTCCATTTCGTCGTCTAACTGTCCAACACCCCAACCACTGAATCCAAGAAAAAATTTAATGTTATGCGGTAAAATTTTATCGGAAGAGACCGCATTTTTCAAATCATCAAAATTTCCATTCCAATACAGATTATCCACGATTGGCACGCTGTTTCGAATAATTTCCGGATAAGAATGAATGAAGTTTAAACGGTCAAGGCCCACCGGACCGCCCATATAGACCTTTGCACCAAATTTTGGAAAATCATTTAAAACTTCATTGACATTAAAAATAGAAGGCCTGTTCAGAACGAGACCTAATGTCCCGGTCTCATCATTTTCGGTAATCAGCACTACTGTCCTTTTGAAATTGGGATCGTCCATAAACGGTTCTGCCACAAGCAGGTCTCCCGGATTTATTTTTGTCATTTCCATAGCTTACTCCAATCTGCTGTTAAAAGTTTTATGACCTATTATTCTATCGTAACGTTCTCCAAAAGCTCTGTAGTACACAAAGATAGTGTATTCATTTTCTGCATCATAATCATTTCCTTCTGTAAAAGCTATTGTTTTATTGCCGTTTTCATCCAAAAAGTAATACAGATAATCGTAAAATCCCTGCTTTAACTCCAATACTGTTTCGTACATGTTTTCAGTCGGATTCCATTTCATCTGATTCTCTTCAGAGGTATCGTAGTTATTGAATATACCGCCTACATACAGCCTGCCGCGGTCAGAAAGTGGCTCGGAGGTCATAAAGTTAAAGTGTACTTTTGCATAATCGGCTTCTAAATTCCTGTTGTTGTATTCCAATACGTCGATGTAATATTGCCCGTTGTAATCTGTTTCAATAAAGTATTTATCAGAACTTCTCATCTGGTCAAACAACAGATACACGTTTTCGTATTGTATAGCCCGGACCCCCAGTCCTAAAAAACGGAGCGAGCGGATATCAAATCTTCTGAATTCATTGCCTGCCTCAAAGACTATTTTTCCGTTGTGGTCAAATTCAAGCAGGTTTTGTCTGATAAATCTTGGCTGTATGCCCGTGAAAGCATTGTCCCAACGCTGATTCTGCAAAACACTTGCTTTGATTTCCTGATGTGGATTGTTAAAAATCAAGCCTCTGTGATGCACATTGAAACTGATTTCCTGAAAGTCTTTATAATTATATTTTGTTCTTGGCAGTTTGACCTGAGGCTCTATATCTACCACGTGCTCTACGACTACAAATCTTTTGGTCAATACAGGCTCGTCCGGGGTGTCTTCATAAACTATTATGGCGTAGTTACCGGATTGTGTGATGCGCATATCCTCGTTGGGGATTTTAAGTCTGTAATGCACATAGGGAGTCAGAGTATTGTAGCTGTAGTCGTAATTATCCAAGTTGGATTTTGAAAATCCGTCAATGTATTCGTATGTATTCTGATTGGATGCCTGCCAGTCCTGATCACAATGTATCAGGATATAGTAATATGATTTACTGTCTTCACTTAAATCATCAAAAGTAAAAATGAGCTGTTCGTCCGAAAATAAAGTTATCACAGGCAGAGCTACTTCATTGGTCGTAGGATATAAGCGTACAGTTTTAATTAGAGGGTCATATATTTTGTTTTCGATAATCTGGGTAAAAGCATCCTGAACCAAAAAAAATAAAGCAATCGAGAAAGAAATATAACGTATCAGGGCAGTCATAGGCTCATTTTATTAGTGTTTAGTTCAATAAAGATATGGCAGCAAGACATATAAAATGTTGCGACACTCAATAATCCTGCACAATTTATGCCACTGTGCTTTAAAGAGAGTTCCTGTTCGATTGAATGTGAAAGTCTATGGTGCAAGTATGTGATGCACAATAGATTGTCCCTCTTAATTTTTTTTAAATTCTTTTCAAAAAAAAAATATAGTTTATGTGGATAATTAAAAAAATGTGGATATCTTTAACACTCTTACATTAAAATTTAGTGCGTATGATAATTGACAAAGTTGAAAATTTTAGCCTGATTAAAAAGAAACGTGAAGTTTCAAAACAATTAAAATCGATGAAGCGGAAAGCAGCTTCCCGAATGAGGAGTTATATGTCTTCGTTGAAAGAAGATTCCACACCTCCTAAGTCCTCTCTGCATTAATTTGTTTCACAAAAATTTGAGAGGCTCCTGTAAAAAGGAGCTTTTTTATTTTAGTCATAACTTGTTGAGCCTTTTCTGAGATAAAGAACCTGCATAGAGATATTCATTTATTTATGTCATATATTATTAGGGCTTTTGTACTTTTGTGAGCTATGAGTTCAGATTCTAAACGGTACGATCAAAGAGGTGTTTCTGCAACGAAAGATGAAGTGCACGCCGCAATAAAAAATATAGATCAGGGTCTGTTTCCCAAGGCGTTTTGCAAACTATATCCGGATTTTTTGGGGCACGATGAGAATTGGTGCAGTATTACTCATGCAGACGGTGCGGGAACTAAGTCTGTATTGGCGTATATGTACTGGAAAGAAACCGGCGACCTAAGTGTATGGAAAGGCGTTGCACAGGATGCTATTGTAATGAATACGGATGATTTGATTTGTGTGGGTGCCACATCTGATTTTTTAATGAGCTCCATTATCAACAGAAATAAGCACCTGATTCCGGGTGAAGTAATCAAGACACTGATAGAGGGTTCACAGGAAGTCGCAGATACGCTTCGGGACCACGGTATAGATGTGCATCTTATGGGCGGAGAAACCGCGGATGTAGGTGATGCTGTGCGTACCGTAATGGTGGACGCGGTAATGACAGTCCGAATGCTGAGAAAGGATGTGATAACCAATGAAAAAATTCAGGCAGGAGATGTAATTGTGGGTTTTGCTTCGTATGGGCAGGCCACTTATGAATCTGACTATAACGGAGGAATGGGCAGCAACGGATTAACCTCAGCCCGCCACGATGTGTTTTCAAAAATATATGCAGAAAAATATCCGGAGTGTTATGACCCAAATACACCTTACGACTTAGTGTATTGCGGCAGTAAATTATTGACAGATGAGGTCGAAAACAGCCCACTAAATGCCGGTAGATTAGTGCTTTCGCCCACCCGAACTTACGCTCCTGTCGTTAAGAAATGGATGGACCTGGGACTTAGAAATGAAATACACGGACTGATACACTGTTCAGGTGGTGCACAAACTAAAATCTTGCATTATATTGATAATCTGCACATTATAAAAGACAACTTCCTTCCGATACCGCCCTTGTTTAAAATGATACAGGAAGAGTCCAATACGGATTGGAAGGAAATGTATCAGGTCTTTAATATGGGACACAGGTTAGAAGCTTATGTACCGAAATCCATAGCTCAGGAGTTAATTGATGTAGCGAAGACTTTTAATATTGATGCTCAGATTATTGGCAGGGTGGAATCATCCGAAACGAAGCAAGTTACCATACAAAGTGAAAAAGGAATTTTTGAGTATCGGTAACAATCATTTTTTAAGCCACGAATCTGGATAGTGCAAGTCCTGTGAATACGGCCGCAAGTCCTAAAGTGATACTAAATAGAATATAGCTTAAAGCTGTGATAATATGGCCGTTTTGCAGTAAAACCATATTTTCTGAACTAAAAGCAGAAAAAGTAGTCAATCCGCCACAAAACCCTGAAATAAGCAATAGTTTTAACTCAGGACTTCCGGGAAAGTTTTTACTGAAAACTCCCAATAGGAAACCAATCAGCAAGCATCCGATTATGTTTACGATAAAAGTTGCAAGAGGAAAAGTGTTCTGATAATATTTATGAGTCAGCAGCGAAATAAGGTATCTTGCAATACTTCCCGCACCGCCTCCAATCCCAACAAACAATAAATTTTTTATCATGAATTTCTCAAAGAATTTAATTAGTCAGTGCGTATTGTACCAGATTTGCGCCCATCTTTAAAGCTTTCAGGCGTATCTCTTCCGGGTCATTATGTACAGAAGCATCTTCCCATCCGTTACCCAAATCACATTCATAATCATAAAAACAGACCACTCTTCCTTCCCAGATCAGTGCAAATCCCTGCGGAGGTAGATTGTCATGCTCGTGGACTTTCGGGAGACCATTTGGAAATGAAAACTTTTGATGATAAATCGGATGATTAAACGGCAGTTCCATAAATTCGAGTTCAGGAAAAACCTTCTTCATTTCTCTCCGTATAAACGGGTCCAGCCCGTAATTATCCGAAATATGTAAAAAACCGCCTGCAATCAGATAATTTCTAAGGTTTTTGGCTTCATGGGAAGACAAAACAATATTTCCGTGTCCGGTCAGATGTACAAAAGGGTAGTTGAATATTTGCGGACTGGAAGGTTCTACTTCCTGAATATCCGGACTGATATCTGTATTCAGATGCTGATTGCAAAATCTCGCAAGGTTAGGCAGTGAGGTCGGATTGGCATACCAATCGCCCCCTCCTCTGTATTTTATCAGCCCTATTTTTACAGTGCTGTTGTTTTGTGCATACGCCGTGTTCAGATTAGCACCCAGCATTAGAGCGATAAAAAATAGAAGTATTGCGTTTGTTTTTGTCATAGTTAAAGCAGTTACTAATTGGTTCGTCTTGTATTCATCCAGGCACAAGCCACAAGTGCTGCCGTTTCGACCCTCAATCTGTAATTGCTCAGGCTGATGGACTGAAAACCGTTTTGCAGGGCACAAGATATTTCATTTTCGGTAAAATCTCCTTCCGGACCAATCAGTATAAGTGAGGGTAGCCCATTGGGTATTATTTCGCTCAAAAACTTTCTGGTCCCGGTTTCGACACAATGTGCTATAAGTTTTTGCTCAAATGCTGCATTTTGAAGAAAATCTGAGATTTCAACAGGGTCGTGTATGACCGGCTTCCACAGCCTGTTACTTTGCTTAGTTGCGGAGATTACAATTTTCTCCAATCGGTCTGTACGGATTTTATGGCGTTCGGTACGTGATGTAATCAGTGGATAAAAGTTTTGTAGGCCAATTTCTGTTGCCTTTTCCACTAACCATTCAATCCGTTCCGAATTTTTTGTCAGAGCAACTGCAAGACTGCATAATGCCTCATTGGGAATGTCATTATGAATTTGTTCGGAAATATGTATTTCAACAGATTTTCCGGATAATATTTTTACTGAAGCTGTCCACAAACTCCCTTTTCCGTCTGTAACTTCAATCTGTTCACCGTCCTGTACCCGGAGTACATGCAGACAGTGATGCAGTTCACCAGAACTCAATAAAGCAGTTCGGTCAGTTATTTTCTCTGCAAAAAATCTTTTCATAGACATTGAGTTTCTAAATTTACACACTTATGGAAATAATAAAAGCAGACAGCAGGTATTTCTCCCGTATGGAGGATTTGATTCATCAGGTTTGGAAGCCCACTTTCCTGCATAGGGTTGACTACAGACAATTAGCTCTAATGGAGGACGAGATGTACTCGGCAGAAGCTTTTGCAGAACAAAGCAGAGCAGGCCATATTTTTTTGGCAGCAATGGAAAATGGGGAAATGTTGGGGTTTATCAGTTATTTGGAGCAGACAGATTTATATAGGATTCCAAAGCTATATGTCAATCCGTCTGCGCATCGCAAAGGCACAGGTTCTGCTTTACTCAATCAAGTTAGGATTCTCGCGACTGAACAGGGTAAAAAACACCTTGAATTGAACATAAACCGCTACAACTCATCTTTATATTTTTATCGGCGTTACGGCTTTTATATTTATCGGTCGGAAGATATAAAGTTAGGTGAGTTTTGGCTGAATGACTATGTGTTGCGATATGATTTGTAACTTCTTATCTAAACTAAAATAAATTTCTACTGTTTGAAAATGGGGAATGGAAGTTCTTGATTTATTAATTATAGGCGGTGGCCCAATTGGTATCGCCTGCGCTATAGAAGCTGACATGCATCGGCTCTCTTACCGGATTATCGAAAAAGGCACTATTGCCGATTCTATATATCGCTATCCGTTGAATATGAAATTTTTCTCTACATCCGAAAAACTTGAGATTGCCGGGGTACCATTTATCACAGCTTCTTTTAAACCGGGAAGGCGGGAAGCGTTGGAATATTATCAGGGGATTGCCAAGCACAAAAATCTTCAGATAAATCTGTACGAAAAAGTCCTTTCTGTTCGCAAAAAGGAAGATATATTTGAAACATCAACTTCAAAGTCTGTTTATTTCTCGAAAAATGTAATTATAGCCACCGGGTTTTATGACATTCCCAATCTTTTAAATATACCGGGAGAGAATTTACCTAAAGTGAAGCATTATTATACTGAGCCTTATCCGTATATCCGTCAAAAAGTAGCGGTTATAGGTGCCAGTAATTCTGCCGTAGATGCTGCTCTTGAAACGTACAGGAAAGGTGCTGAGGTCACCATGATTATTCGGGGGGACAAAATTTCTGAGAATGTCAAGTACTGGATTAAACCTGATATAGAAAACAGAATAAAAGAAGAAAGCATCCGGGCACTTTTCGAGTCAGAAGTAACGGAGGTACAGGAAAATACTATCACAGTCAAAACACAAGACAGGAAAGAACTGAAATTGGAAAATGATTTTGTACTTGCTATGACAGGGTATTTACCGGATTTTAATTTTTTAAGGTCAGTCGGTATTGATTTGAGAGGAGAGTTGCTCAGACCTGTATATAATTCTGCAACGATGGAAACCAATGTAAAAAATCTTTACCTCGCCGGGGTGGTATGCGGTGGCACAGATACGCATCTTTGGTTTATTGAAAACTCACGTATTCATGCCTCTATGATTGTAAAGGATATCCTCGGCAAAGCTTAAGAATTCGTTTAAATATCAAAATGTTTTAATTCTTATCTTTATTGAAATAAAAAAAGTAAGCATATGAATTTTCAGGAAAAGTATGGACCGTGGGTACTGATTACGGGCGCGTCGAGCGGAATTGGAGTAGAATTTGCCAAACAACTTGCAGATAAAAAACTAAACTTGGTTTTGGTGGCCCGTCGCAAAGAGCAGATGGAAAATCTCGCTAAAGATTTGGTGGCTCAATACCAGATACAAACCCGTATAATACCATTGGACTTGACCAAAGAAGGTTTTTTTCAGGAATTAGAGCCTCAAATCAGCGATTTGGATTTGGGATTGATTGTAAACAATGCCGGTATCAATTGTGAAGGCCATTTTTACAGAGGTGATTTGGAAAGAAATTTAAATATGCTCAGACTCAATGTAGAAGCACCTTTTATTTTGGCGTACGAACTTGCCAAACCATTATTGAAAAAAGGCAGGGGAGGAATTATTTTTACTTCTTCCTCCAGTGCTTTCCAGGCCACACCTTATCTGTCACATTATGGTGCGACGAAATCGTATATCCTGTCTTTGGCCGAAAGTATGCATTATGAGTTTAAGCCTCAGGGAGTGGACGTGTTGGCACTCTGTCCGGGTATGACAGAATCTGAAATGACTAAAGCAATAAAAGGCAGTCCTATACTAATGAAAGTAGAGCCTGTAGTTAAAGCGGCTGTGAATAAACTTGGGAAGGCAGCTTACGTAGTACCGGGGGCAGGAAATAAATTTCAGGCATTTATGACACAGCGGATATTGGGCAGGAATATTTCCAGAAATATGGCAGGGGCATTAATGAAGAGAATTTTACCGGCGGCAAAACCAAAGAAAAAATAAAAATATGTTTCTTAGAACAAGACAATCCAATATCTGTTAATAAAATACTAAGCTTTAAATGTGCTTAAACAAATAATCCCCGTAATGTGATTAATGCTTATATTTGCAAACTCAATAATCTTATACTAATACCGCGTCAATTATGATTTTAGATACAGCAACTCAACCTGCCGACAAACAAGCGTTGGAATATCCAGTGACTATCACCGGTTCCGAAGCAGTTGTGCGTTGTTTGATTGAAGAAGGTGTAGAAACAGTTTTTGGATATCCGGGAGGTGCGATTATGCCTGTTTATGACGCACTTATGACGCATCCCAATGATATACACCATGTATTGGGACGGCACGAACAGGGCAGTGCACACGCTTGTGAAGGGTGGGCAAGGGTATCGAATAAAGCTGCCGTTTGCATGGCAACTTCCGGACCCGGAGCTACAAACCTTATCACCGGGATTATGGATGCACACATGGATTCGACCCCTATGGTTTGTATTTTGGGACAGGTACCCAAGCATCTTTTGGGTATGGATGCATTCCAAGAGACAGATGTTATAGATATTACACAGGGTATTACCAAATGGAATATTCAGGTGACTCGCGCAGAAGATATTCCTGCTGCAATTGCCAAAGCATTTTTTATAGCCAATACAGGAAGACCAGGGCCAGTAGTAATTGATATCACCAAAAATGCTCAGGCAGAGACTTTTGAGTGGAAAGAATATGAAAAGTGTACATGGGTGAGAGGATACAATCCTAAACCAGAAATTAACGATATAGCAGTAGAGAAGGCCGCAGAATTATTGAATAATGCGAAAAAACCCATATTGATTTCCGGACACGGTGTATTGATTTCCGGTGCGGAATCTGTGTTAAAGGCTGTAGCAGAAAGAGCAGGAATCCCGGTAATTACTACCATGCAGGGATTGGGTTCGTTTCCTGCGGATAATAAGTTGTATGTTGGAATTCCGGGTATGCATGGCAATTACGGACCTAATATCCTGACCAATCAGTGTGATGTATTGTTTGCAGTAGGGATGAGATTTGACGACCGTATTACAGGTAACGTATCAAAGTATGCCAGACAGGCAAAAATCATCCATTTGGATATTGATCCGGCTGAAATTGACAAGATTATTAAAACCGATGTGGCTATCATTGGTGATGCCAAAGAAGGGTTAGAAGCCTTATTGCCTTTGCTTGAGAGAAATACACACGAAGCCTGGTTGCAGAGATTTAGAGACTGTGACAAAATTGAATACGAAAAAGTAATCAAAAGAGAGTTGGAGTCGGATGGTGAAAAGGCCAAGATGGGTGAAGTAATAAAGCGTCTTGAAGAAAAGACTAAGGGTGAAGCAATCATGGTTGCAGACGTTGGGCAGCATCAAATGGCTGTAATGAGATATTACAAATACCTTCCTAACAGTCATGTTTCAAGTGGCGGCTCCGGCACAATGGGATTTGCATTACCGGCGGCGATAGGTGCTCAAATGGCGGCTCCGGACAGAACTACTATAGCAGTTATCGGGGACGGAAGTTTTCAAATGACTATTCAGGAATTGGGAACAATCTATCAGCAGAAACTACCTCTAAAAATTGTCATTTTAAATAATAATTTTTTAGGAATGGTCAGACAGTGGCAACAGTTGTTCTTTGATAAGAGATATGCTCAGACTGAACTGGTCAATCCTGATTTTGTGAAAATTTCTGAAGGATATAATATTCCTGCGGAAAAGGTAGAAACCAAGGCTCAATTGGATGCAGCATTAGACAGAATGCTTGCCTATGACGGAACTTATTTGGTGGAGGTAATTATAGAACGAGAAGATAATGTATTTCCGATGGTTCCGAGCGGAGCAGCTGTGGACGAAATGATTCTTAGCGAAAATGACAAATAATATCATGAAACAGCATTCAGTTAAAATAGTATCTCAGAATAGTCCGGTACTTATCGGAAAATTTATATCAATTTTTTCCAGAAGGAGAGTAGAGGTGACTAACTTTTCTTTTTCAAAACTAAATGAAGAAGACGGTCAGTTTACAATTGATTTTGTATCAGATGATCATATGGCTCAGAATGTACAAAAGCAATTGGACAAACAGATTGATGTATATGAAGCAACATTAAATTAAAATATTAAATAATTAAAATCAAAGTCAACAATGGCAGTATTAAACTTTGGAGGAATTGATGAACAAGTGGTTACACGTGAAGAATTCCCATTATCTAAAGCTAGAGAAATTCTTAAAGATGAAACAATCGCTGTGATAGGATACGGCGTACAGGGTCCGGGTCAGGCACAGAACCTCAGAGACAACGGATTTAACGTAATTGTAGGGCAAAGAAAACCGGGAAGCTCCTGGGATAAAGCGGTGGCAGACGGATGGGTTCCGGGAGAAACACTTTTTGAGATCGAGGAAGCACTCAGCAAGGGGACAATCATTATGTATCTGTTGTCAGACGCTGCTCAGATTGCCGTTTGGCCAACAGTGAAAAAGCATCTCACCGCAGGTAAGGCGTTATATTTCTCTCATGGATTTGGTATCACGTATAAAGAGCGTACCGGTATTATTCCACCGGCTGATGTGGATGTATTTTTAGCCGCTCCAAAGGGTTCCGGAACATCTTTGAGACGTTTATTCTTAGAAGGTAAAGGTTTGAACTCTTCTTATGCAGTATTTCAGGATGCGACTGGTCGGGCTACTGACAGATGTTTGGCTATCGGTATCGGTATCGGTTCAGGATATTTGTTTGAGACTACTTTCAAAAAAGAAGTATTCTCTGATCTGACAGGCGAAAGAGGTATTCTTATGGGGGCTTTGGCAGGTGTGATGGAAGCTCAATATACCACCTTGAGAGAGAACGGACACACTCCGTCTGAAGCATTTAATGAAACAGTGGAAGAATTAACAGAATCACTGATTAAACTGGTAGGTGAAAACGGTATGGACTGGATGTATGCCAACTGTTCTACTACTGCACAGAGAGGTGCTTTGGATTGGAAAAATCCGTTTAGAGATGCAGTGAAGCCGGTTTTTGAAAAATTGTATGCAAGTGTGGCAGCGGGAGAGGAAGCTCAAAGATCAATCGACTCGAACTCTCAGCCTGATTACAGAGAGAAGTTAGAAGCTGAATTAGCTGAAATCAGAGACAGTGAAATGTGGAGAGCAGGCAAAACAGTAAGAAGTTTAAGACCTGAATAGTACAAAATTATATTTTAGTTATAAGGGCTGTTCAAAAGGGCAGCCTTTTTTGTTTGTGCATTTATATGAATCCCATGTATAGAGAATAATTGTCGTGGGAATAATCATTTTTGGAGATGAACAGATATTTTAAGCTTATAGTCTTAGTATTAAGCTCTGTTTTTTTGACAAACTGTACTACGAGAATATACTCAACAGTTTCAAACAGCGACCCGATTACTCAGGCACCTCCTGCGGTTAAAGAAAAAGGAGATTTAAGTATTGAGGCATCCCTGGCACCTTATCTAAATTCTAATTACAATAGTTATAGCATCGGCATAGGCAGCTATGTGAACTATCGCAAGTACAATGCGCTGGATTTTAACTTTAGCGGACAATACGCTGTCCGGGATCATATATCGCTCGGTGCCCGCTATAAAATAGGGGCTTATGATGAGAGGTATCGCTCGCATAGTGCGGGGGGATCAATTAACTTTTTTAGAAATTTTGAGACTAAGGGAGGGAAAGCCGTATATGGATATGATGTACTTACAAGTTTTCAATTTAAGTCCACTAAAAATTTTGTAGATGTGGATGAGTACTTTATTGATATGTATTATTTGATTTCGCCTGATACAAACTGGAGTTATGTGTTTTATAATTATGGCGGAGAACATTTAAGCTATTATAAACTCAGACAAAATCAATATCGTTTTATTGTGCAGCCCTCGTTTTCTGTAGAGCACAAATGGGTGAGCTTTTTCCTTGGGGGTGCTGTGGCATTTCAGCATTTGTATAAATATTCTACCCGTTTGGAAGATGATTATATTAACTATTTAGAAGATTCCGGGCTGGAAAATCCGTTGGTCTATTACAGAAACGGAAAACCTGCTTTTATTGGCGGGGTATTTTGGGGATTGGGAGTAGGAAAAGAACAGTGGCGTTTTTTCTCAAAGTTTACGGCAGGATGGTCCACTGACAAAATGGAATCCGGTTATATCGGATACCAATTGGGTATTTCAAGCAATATAAATCTGAGAAAAAAAGCCACCAACCTCCACAATACTCGTGGAGAATTATAAGCTCTGATTACAAATACACCGACATTCTTGTTCCATATAAGCCTTAAACCGGCAGATAAATTTTAAGCCTGTTTGATATGAAAAGCTCTAAATTCTAATCACTCAAATATCCAAAAGCTCCATTATTATAGTCCGAGAATGCCTGTATAATTTCATCTCTTGTATTCATGACAAAAGGGCCGTGTGCGGCAATAGATTCTCCAATAGGTTCTCCGCTCAGGAGCAGAACAACTGCATCAGATGATGCCGTTATTGTAAAATCCTCTCCGTCATTATCCATAAGTACAAAATTGTCTTGAGGAGCTTCTTCTTCATTAACCCGTATATTTCCCTCTACTACCACCATTCCGGTGTTGTAATTTGCGGGAAGACTGATCTTGATTTCGGCATTCTTTTTCAATTTAATATTAAATAAATTCATAGGAGTGAAAGTACTCGCCTGACCTTTGATGCCTTTAAACTCGCCGGCAATGACTTCTACTTCGCCTTGGTCATTTTCCAAAAAATATCTTGGAATACTGTCGTTGGAGATTGCCTGATATTTAGGCTGAGACATTTTATCTTTTGCCGGAAGGTTGACCCATAATTGTACCATTTGAAACAAACCGCCGGCTTCACTGAACTCTTGCGTGTGATATTCTTTATGAAGCACACCTTTTGCAGCCGTCATCCACTGCACATCACCTTCGTAAATGATTCCGCCGCCACCATGGCTGTCGTGATGCTGTACACTTCCATGATAAGCAATAGTGACTGTTTCAAATCCTCTGTGAGGATGCACACCTACACCGCGTCTTCTTTCCGATGGAGGAAATTCAATTTTTGAATTATAGTCCAGGAGTATAAATGGGTCCATTCTTTCCATATCCATTCTAAACGTTCTGGGTATAAAATTGTGTACTCTAAATCCATCCCCCACAAAATGTGCAGCAGGAGGCGTTACGACCATTTCAACACTTCTTTTCATAGCTTCATTTTTTGTATGCGCAAATTTATGCAGTTAGTCTGAGTGTAACATTGACTTATGTTAAGATGTTCATATAGAAAGTATGTCTGCCACTTTTCTCAATATTCTGCAGACAATTCATGCATATAGAATAAGATTGATTTCGTGTGGTCCAAATAATAAAGCTGATGTTTTTATGTCAAGAACGCCAGCTTTGCCATGGAACTTTTGTTGGCTATTACTCCGCTTTGAATGCTTCTTCCTCGCCGATACAAAGTAAAACTCTCTGCATCAGATTGTATTTGTAACAACCTCAATTTTTTCAAATTCTATCTCTTTAAACTATGCGATAATATCGCAATGAATGAACCTTTAAATATGGAGAAAACCTTTCTTTGCTTTAAGCAATTGTTAAAAGGCAAATTATTACAATTAAAGGATGATAGGTCTTTTGTACAGGAACAATTCTGTTAAAACTTTATTCTTCTAACCTATTTTCTGATGAGGAGGCTGACGAAATAAGATTACTGTACGAGAGGAAACCGCACACTTCAGCAATTAAAATAAAATCCGCGTCCCGACAGAGCTGTGCGGAACCGTGGCAAACAGTCCGTGTTTCGCTGCAGCAAATGTGACATACAATCTATGGCAAAAACCCTAAATTGCGTCCAAATTCACAATGCAACTACGAGCCATTTTAGCGACAATACTTTGGGGATCGGCTTTTGCCGGAGCAAAGATAGGATTACAGTATGCAGAACCGATTTTATTGTCGGGAATGCGCTTTGTTTTGGCAGGTTTGCTGCTGATACCGGTTGCAAGATTCAATAATGTCAGCTTCAGAAAAGAGTTGAAAAACTGGCGTTTTATGCTGGTGTTTGCTCTGTTACAAACCTATGTGCAGTATGGGCTGTTTTTTCTGGGCATAAATAAGGTTCCGGCGGCGACTTCCGCTATTGTCATCGGGTCAGGGCCGCTGATTGTAGCAGTATTGGCACACTACATTATGCAAAACGAGAAAATGAGTTTCCGTAAAATCTTTGCCATTTTGCTCGGGCTGTCGGGAGTTGTTTTTATGAGTATCACCAAAGGCAGTATGATCGGAAGTGACCCAGTTTTTTATATCGGTATTTTGTTATTGCTATTGAGTACACTCGCAGGTGGCTATACCAATATTATGCTTTCGCAGCGCAAAGAGCGACAGATTTCTCCCATATTGCTGACCTCTGTGGCACATCTGATTGGTGGTGCGCTGCTCTTACTGACTTCATTGGTTTTCGAGCGTCCACAAAGCTTCCGATTTCCCCCTGAATATTGGGGAGCATTGTTTTGGCTGGCTATAATCTCTTCGACAGGGTTTACTTTATGGTATGGTCTGCTCAACCGCCCTCAGGTGAAAGTTTCCGAGCTTAATATCTGGAAGTTTCTGATTCCGGTGACAGGTACTATCTTCAGTTGGCTTTTCGTCAAGGGAGAATCACCCGACTACCCTACCGTTGTCGGTATTATCATCACTACCATCGCTTTGTTACTGATGCAGATTCCGGAAAGATTTTTTAGAGTCAATAACCAAGAGCCAAGAACCAAGACTGGGCGAAGGAGTTTTTGAGATGATTTTTAGCTACACAAGGTTCGAATCTTATCCTTTTTTGATATACCCTTTCAGGTGCGGATATCCTTCTTTTTCGTTAATCACATCAAAGAAAGTAGTGCCGTCAGCCTCTTGGGTTCTGTGGGTTACTTTGGAAGGGAGAAACAGCGGCTTTTTGAACGCACCGTATAGCTCATGAATTCCTTTGATATCGGATTCAGAAACTGCAGCTGCCCGGCTCAGAGTGTACCAGCCGTGTACAATCTGTTTTGGAAATCCAAAAAGTTTGGCAGTATCTCAAAAAGTTTACAGTCTTAATCCTTGTTCTAATGGATGAAATAAAGACAAGACGATAGATCAAAATCGTATACACTAAATGCTCCTGCTTCTATGTTTGGTACCCTGAGCGGCGACGAAGGGTAATCCTTGTTCTAATGGATGAAATAAAGACAAGACGATAGATCAAAATCGTATACACTAAATGCTCCTGCTTCTATGTTTGGTACCCTGAGCGGCGACGAAGGGTAATCCTTGTTCTAATGGAT
>CAZZEH010000037.1:0-26947 GCA_964653095.1 uncultured Chitinophagales bacterium | reverse complement strand
AAAAATTATAAAGAAAAATAAAGCATACCTCAAACAACTTTTTCTGTCAACCCCCCAAAAATTCAAGAGCGCAAAGATACAAAAGATATCGACGGCTAAAAGAAAAGTATTTCAAAATTGCCCCCTTTACAATTTCTTAATTCCAAAATACCTCAGCACGCCGCCCCCATCAATGCCAATTGATATTCGGAGAAGTAAAAGGACTCTTCTTTTTCTGTAAGAATATATCGCTTGCCATTAATGGCGAGTTGCATAATCCATCAAATAAAAAGGCTGTTTGATAGTATCAAACAGCCTGAAAATATTCTATAAATCAACTCTTATACGTTGTATATTTCATTGATTTCGTTAGCATATTTCTCTGAAATAACTTTTCTTTTAATCTTTAATGTTGGGGTCAATTCTTTTGTTTCAACAGTCCATTCATTCGGCAGTAATACAAACTTCTTAATTTGCTCTACATGGCTTAAGTTCGGATTCATTTCATCAATAATACTCTGATAAAACTTAATCACGTCCGGCTTTGTAATCAAATCCTCATTGTCTTTATACTGAACTCCTTTTTCTTTAGCCCAATCATGCAAAGATGGATATGCAGGCACTATCAGGGCAGATACAAATTTTTTCCCTTCTCCCACAACCATTATCTGCTCAACAAAGAAAGACTCTCTGAACATGCTTTCAATTGGTGCCGGAGCTACATACTTACCGCCCGATGTTTTCAAAAGCTCTTTCTTACGGTCTGTAATTTTGAGGAATTTCGCGCCATTCGGTCCGGTCAAAAATGTACCCACATCTCCTGTATGGAACCATCCGTCCACCATAACTTCTGCTGTCTTTTCCGGCTCTTTAAAATAACCCATCATCACATTAGGGCCTTTTGTCAGAATTTCTCCGTCCTCGGCAATTTTAATCTCTACGTCTTTTATTGGCACACCAACTGTTCCCAACATGGCTCCACCTTCTTCAAATCTGTTGAAAGAAACTACCGGAGAGGTCTCTGTCAGCCCGTAACCTTCTCTAATCGGTACACCCGCAGCTGAAAATACTCTTGCAATTTTTAGCGGACAAGGAGCTGAACCTGTCACAATTCCCACTATACGACCTCCCAAAGCTTCCCTCCACTTACTAAAAATAAGTTTGTCCGCAATCATCATTTGCAGATTTGGTTTTTTATCGTAATAGTAGTCGTCTGTCAGTCCAAGTGCCCAGAAAAATAATTTCTTCTTCAGTCCGGTTAACTCCATACCTGTATTGACAATTTTCTCATACACTTTTTCTAACAATCTTGGCACAGTTGTAAAGAAATGAGGTTGAATTGCTTTCAACTTATCGGCTAAGGTATCAATATCTGAATAGTATATGTTGGCACCTTTATACATATAGGTATATATTACCATTCTCTCAAAAACGTGGTTCAGAGGCAGAAAGCTTAATGACACTTGTCCCGGTTCTATAGGCAGCTCTATATCTACTGCCAGCACATTAGAAATAATATTATCATGCGACAGCATAACTCCTTTTGGCAAGCCCGTAGTACCTGATGTATAGATTATCGTAGCCAAGTCATCTTTCTGAATTTGATCGCTGAGTTCTTTAATCTGTTTTAAGTCTTTGTTTTTGCCTAAATCAAAAATTTCAGACCAGTTATTTGCTCCGGTCACGTCATCCCAAGTATATACATTTTCCAATGTTTCCACTCTGTCTTTGGCTCCCATGACTTTTCGATATAAATCCTCATCAGAAACCAAGCATAATTTTGCTTCTGCGTGATTTAAAATATACTCATACTCACTCTTGCTTATAGTCGGATACAGCGGAACTGTAATTCCGCCAATTTGTCCGATAGCTATATCACATATATTCCACTCCGGTCTGTTAGAGGTTGTTACTAAGGCAATTTTATCACCCGGCTTCACTCCCAATTCTATAAGTCCTAAAGAAAGCTGATTTGATTTTTCAATAATTTCTTTGGTACTGTACTTAACCCATTGTCCGTTTTTTATCCCGGCCAAACATACATCCTGTGGATGCACTGCTTCCTGATAACGGATAATATCAAAAAGTCTTGATACGTTCATATGCTTTGATTTTTAATTATAAAAATTACGGATTTTTTCTTTGTATTTTTCGTTTATAACTTTTCTTTTGACTTTGAGTGTTGGTGTCAGTTCTCCTCCTTCTACAGTCCACTCTTTATCCAGCAAAGCTACTTTTTTTATTTGTTCTACTTTAGAAAAATGTACATTTAAATTTTTTACAATGTCCAAAAACATCTTATTTACTTCACGAAGTTCTACAATTTTTTCAATATTCGTTTCAGAAATATCGTTTTCTGTACACCATTCTTTCAATCTTCCAAAATCAGGAACTATTAATGCGGACACAAATTTTTCTCCATCTCCTACCACAATAATCTGCTCAATATAAGGAGATTCTTTTAATTTGTTTTCTATTGGTGCCGGAGCTACATATTTACCTCCGGATGTTTTTAAAAGCTCTTTTTTGCGATCTGTAATTTTTAGATAATTATCTTTTGTAAAAAGTCCTATATCTCCTGTTTTTAGCCAACCGTCTTCCGTAAAAGAAGCTTTTGTTTCTTTTTCATTTTTATAATACCCCTGCATCACATTGGGTCCTTTGACTAAAATTTCACCATCCTTTGCAATTTTAATTTCAACAGAAGGAAGTTTTAATCCAACAGTACCGTCTTTGATTTTATTTTTTATCAAAGGATTAACTGTAAGTACCGGAGATGTTTCTGTAAGTCCATATCCCTCCAAAATATTAACGCCCGAATTAGTAAAAACTCTGCATAAATAAGGAGAGAGCGGGGCGGAACCACTTATAATTGCTTTCACTTCTCCTCCGAGAGCAACCTTCCATTTGTGCAGTACCAATTTGAAGGATATCCAAAGTTTAATTTTCTGAAAAATCGTTGCACTTCCATCCAAAGGAGTTTGTGCGGCATTTTTAACAGACCAGTAAAAAAATTTTTTCTTAAAAAATGAGAGTTTTTTGGCTTTTATTAATGCTCCCTCGTAAATTTTTTCCAAAATTCTTGGAACTGCCGCAAAATATCTCGGTTTAATATCCGGTAACTGTCTGGCAATTGTTTCCAGTCCATCTGCAAAATAAACAGGTGCCCCCGCATACATATAGGCATAGTTAAGAATACGCTCAAACACGTGACAAAGGGGTAAAAAGCTAAATACTCTTTCTCCGTTTTGTATAGGCACCATCTGCAGGGCATCCAATACATTGCTCATAATATTTTTGTGGGTCAGCATGACTCCTTTTGGCTCTCCGGTAGTGCCTGATGTATAAATAATAGTGGCCAAATCATCGGCAGTAATCTGATTGGCTGTTTCCCGAACCTTTGCTACATCATAAAAATCCGGCAAAAGCTCTTTCCAGTTTCTTATCCCGTCCACCTCATCAAACGAAAACACTTCTCTGATTTCTTTCAGTTCAGTAAGCAAAGGAGCTATTTTTTTATAAATGCGCCGATCCGATACAAACAGGTATTTGACTTCCGCATGTTTGAGTATATATAGATATTCTGAAGAGCTGATTGTAGGATATACCGGTACATTAACCATACCAATTTGTAGTGTTGCAGCGTCTGTGATGTGCCATTCCGGGCGATTTGTAGAAGATACAAAAGCTATTTTTTCACCTTTTTTCAATCCAAGGTTTAACAGTCCTGCTGATAATGCATTGGACAAGTTTATAAGCTCTTCAGTACTGTATTTTGTCCAGCTCTTTTTATCTTCTCTTCGCGACAACGCATCCTCCAACGGGTAATTTTTCAGCTGATGCGGCAGGATGTCAAATATTCTCGGATAGAGCAAGTCTCAGGAATTTACTAAAAACAATCAAGTTTTAAAGATACAAAACTTATACTGTTAATTTAACAATACTTAGGAGAAGCGTTCAGCCATCTCGGAGCAAATTCGGCAATCTGTACTCTGCCGTTTTAAAATTAAAATCAGAGTCTTCTGTAGCCCCCGCCAATTTTGTAGCCGATGGTGGTCTGCAATACTATATTTCTGTATGCACTTGGCGGTGCAGTAAATTCTTTCACGAAGAAATCTATCATTCCGGCATTAATTCTCAGATCAAAATTAAGTCCCGATCTCAATTCATAATTGCCCCCTACATTCAATCCGAAATCCCAATCCTTTATTTTATCACTTTCATTAAAAGGCATTGTGCCATATACTCTCAAAGAAATTTCAGGGTCTTCTTTTTCTCCAAAATAAATATCTTTTGCTGTACCCTTCATTTCCTTTTTTAGGTTATAGGCTACGTAGCTGCCAAAACTTATTGACCAGCCTTTTCTAAAATGATATTGAGCCGAAATGGGAATTGCAAGGTATCTGTTATTAAATCTGCCACCTTCAACTGTGGCTTTATCAAGGAAAACAGTATCTATTCGAGAACTGGCTTCATCACCGTTTATGTACTTCTCTACATTACCTATGTACTCAAAACGTTCATAAGGCGTTTCAAATCTTGCTTTCATGGAATAAGATTCTGCTCCAATCTGCAAAGACCATTTAGGATTAATCTGATAATCATAGAAAAGCCCCATTGAGACAGCAGGTAATGGCATACCGGAGGCTCCGGTAGGGATAGCTCCTGCCGGCACTCCAAACGATGCTCCTATACGAATTTCAGCGTCATTCCTTTTAAGCTTGTTTTTTTCTTTTGCATTAATGTTAGTTGCAAAAATGATACAGCTTATTAATATTAGTACAATTTTAAAACATCTCATACATTTCAATTTTAATCATGGTACTCTATGTGCAGGTCATCTAAATAGAGCGTACTCCCTGCACGACCTTCAAATTTATCTCCTCCCTCACTAGAAGAAAAGTAAATGACTATATTATCCGGCGTTTCATTAGACTTATAGTCTAATGATAATTTAAATTGTTTATACGTATTTTGCTCATCATAAAATAATTCTTTTGAAAAACCAAGAGTATCTACCTTATTCCCTCCTAAGTTTTTAGTCACATAACAATAAGCACTTGCACTATCTCCTTCCACAGGAAAATACATATACCAACCAGTTATTGTTTTAGGTCTCTTATTAAACTTTTTTCCAAACTCCAATGACTGTACCATTTCTTCAGGAGTTCCGATTTTAGCTTTAAACTCACCGGAAGCTATTGCACCTGCCGTGACGTATTCCTTACCCGCAATTAAGGCAACGCCTGTAACTAATCTGGCCGCATACTGCCCACTGTGTACACTATCTTTATCTGCTACTTTAAAAACTGTCTCAGGTGCTTTTGCCAATGTGCCTAAATTCACGACACTGCCTATATTTGCAGTAGCCCAAAAACAACTTGGAGCAGGGTCCTCATATTTACCTCCCATTCCTTTGTACCATAGCTCAAAATCTAAATTGGGAACGTCTTGAAATACACCTAAAGAATCTCTCAAGTTTTTGCAACTAACATCTTCAACAGGAGGAGTATTTTTAACATTTTCTTTTTTACACGACAAAAACGCTACAGAACTAAAGGTTGAAACCAAAAAAAATATTCTTATAAAACTTTTTACTTTAATCATAAATATAAATTCTAATACAAAATTAATGTATATAATTCATTTGAACTATACCTATAAATGGTTAGCTGCTCAGGTTATCCACATTTTTACACACATGTTAGATATAGTAAGCTGATTTGCATATTTTAGCCGATTATTTATTTATTATGTTAGATTTAATACAATACTGGTACAAATGGTGGAGGCATATTGTTATATTTTGTGGTGTTGCTGTCCTGCTCAGCATCATAGTCTCACACCCTGCAATAATGAAGCCATACTACAAATCCCAGGTTGTTTTTTACCCGGCCAATCCAAGTATTAATGACCGGACTGCTTTTTTCAGTGAACGCAGCAGTATGATTGACAATTTTGGAAGCAAGGAAGACATAAACAGGTTTTTAGCGATTGCCAATTCTGAAGAATTGGTCAGTTTTATGGTGGATAAGTTTAAATTAAGAAATCATTATGATATCAGAAAAGAGGGGTATTATGAGGTAAACAGAGAGTTCAGAAGTAATTACAAGGCTATTCGAAACGATCTGGGAGCGGTAGAACTTCAAATTTTAGACACTGATCCCGAACTTGCCGCTCAAATGGTCAATACCGCACTGCTATATATAGAAAACGCCTATCGCAAAATTCTTGAAGGAAACAAACGAACTACTTATGAGCTTTTGACAAACGAGGCTGAATGGAAAGGAAGAGAATTAAGACAACTGGCCGACAGCCTGAATGTCCTCAAAAACAGTTCTGCTTATTTTTATGATAAAGACGGGAATCTTAACGGAGATGAAAATCTAAGAATGCTAGACCGAGAGTTTCAAAACCTTAATTCATTTATCAGTACTTTGTACTCTATTTCCAGCCAGTATTCTGTAACTATGTCTGACAAATATCCCACTGTATATGTAGTCGAGGGAGCCACTGTTGCAGAAAAGAAAACTAAGCCTATTCGCTGGCTAATTGTAGTCAGCACCGCCTTGAGTTCCTTTGTGGCAGCCACTCTTCTCGTTATTTTATTAGAACTGCTTAAATATGCCGACATACCCCGAAAAAATACGGAGTAACGCTCACGCCTATCTGATTTATTACCTAATCGCAGCAGTTTGTCTGATTACCATTGTTGTGGCGATTCTGACAAGAATTTACTTTTTGGCTGTTATACCGATTGCAGGGCTATTTGCGGCAATATTTACATTACGTCCCTATTGGCTGTACTACACTTTTATAGCAGTATTGCCTTTTTCTATGGAATTTGAGTTCGGTCCTTTAGGACTCGATATACCCTCCGAACCTCTCTTAATAGGCCTGACCGCCTTAAGTGCTTTTTGGCTTATAAATCGATTTGAGCAAACCAAAATTTTACTGAATCATCCAACCACCGTCCTGATTATATTTCACCTTACATGGGCCTATATATGTATTATTTTTTCCTCTAACAGTATTCTCAGCCTTAAATATGCCCTTTCTAAATCCTGGTTTATAGTCGGCTCTTTAGTGGGTACATTTTGGCTGACAAAAAACAAACGCCAGCTTCTTACCACACTCATTATACTGGCCTTCTCAACCACATTAACTGTACTTATTATAAATGTAGAGCATGGATTTTATGGTTTTACATTTGACTCAATCAATAAAGCATGTAATCCCATTTATCGCAATCACGTAACTTATGGTGTATTTATTGCTATGATTTTTCCTTTCCTGTTTGTTTTAAGACCTTATGCCCGTAAAAGTTCTTTGGAAAGGCTGTTGCTAAATTTCACTATTATACTTTTCTTGTTTGGAATATATTTCACATATACACGAGGAGCTTGGTTGGCACTACCGGTCATGCTTATAGTTTGGTGGCTTACAGAGCGCAGATTGCTTCGTCTGGTTTATCCTTTAAGCCTCCTAATGGCGGTCCTGTTTTTTGTGTCTCTGTCTCAGGATTACAAGTTTTTGAAATACGCTCCCGATTATGAAACGACTATATACCACGACGACTTAGGTGACCATCTTACCGCTACTCTTGAAGGTAAAGATATGTCCACTATGGAACGATTTCACCGTTGGATCGCTGCTTTCAGACTTTTCAAAGAACACCCATTGGTTGGAATCGGACCCAATACTTTTGTGGATAATTATAAACCCTACACCTCCACAGAGTTTGAAACGTATATCAGTGATAACGAAGAGCGTTCCACAGTGCATAATTATTTCATATACATTTTGGTCGAACAGGGTATTGTCGGGTTTATAATTATAACTGTCTTGGTAGGCGTTTATTTTATTTATGCCGAAAGGAAGTATCATCTGATAAGAAACCCTAAGTACAAGCAAATTTATCTTGCCTGTATTCTTTGTGGTTCTGTTTTTTGGCTCAACAATCTCTTTAGTGATTTATTAGAGGCTAATAAGGTTGCTCCTCTTTGGCTGTTCACAATTGGATGGATGATTCGAATTGAAAAGTGGGATCAAAAAGAGTCAGAAAAATTGGGAAAGAGTATGCCTGATTCTGAAATGGGTGAAAAAGAGCAGTTACCTTCTTAGCTATTCGTCTTCTATGTCTGTCTTAAACCTTTCTATTTCTCTCCGATCTTTTTTGGTTGGTCTGCCGATTCCTTTATCCCGGACTTCAAAATTGTTAAACCAAGATATTGAATTTCCTGTTTCTTTCTCTTCCGGCGGAGTCAAGTCGGTATAACAAGCCTGAGCCAATGGCGCTCCCACCCGCTTCTCAATGATTCTATTTACCTGCACAGTGTATCGTATGTGGTTTTTCTTAATTTCCACCAACTGACCAACTCTCACCTGAAAAGAAGCTTTGACACTGTTATTATCAATCTTAATTTTCCCGGAGTTACATACTTCAGTAGCTAAAGTGCGTGTTTTAAACCAGCGAGTCGCCCACAACCACTTATCAATTCTGGTCTTTTTAAGCTCAGACATTTCGTAAAATTACTAACTTAGACAAAAGCTTCAAAATGAGAGGAACTTATTTACTTTTATTCATAGTATTCTTGGCTCTGATTCAATGCAGGACGGTAAAAAGCATCGACGATACAAAGACTTTGACAACGGCTATCAACGGTACCTGGCAAATCGAGCATGTAGTTTGTTGCGGAAGAACCTCTGCAATTACTTATGGTGGCAACAAATCCATAAAATTTAACACTAAACAACAAAAATTCATCCTATACCAGGGAGCTAAAGCGGTGCAAAAAGGCTCTTATTCAATCAAAGACGGTGAATTTGGCACTATGATTAATCTGGACGACAAGTTTCCTGCTATTCTTCGGATAACTGACGGAAAGCTGTTTATAGACTGGAGTTATATGGACCTTCAAAGAGAAGTGTACAGCCGATAAGACTCAGTCTTTTCAGTATAACAACAGTAATTTAAAAGTCAAACCGTATGTTCGCGATTTAAAATTTTAAAAGTACATACACAATCCTGCTCCTCAATTTGAGCTATTCCAATATCCACAACTTGTGTACATCTTATCCACATGTCAAATGTTCACATCTTACTGATAATCAGATTTGAAATACTATTTGACATTTGTTAATATAGAAGTTTACACACGGTAAGCAATTCCCGCTTATAATGATTAATTTTATGGCTGATTTAAAATTTACTTTGTGTGTTTCCAAATGATGTCGAAAACAGCTTATGAAAAGACTTTTTACTTCTATTTTTGTTCTGTTACTCTATACATTTGCTGCTGCTCAAAATCTCATAACTGAAGATTTTGGGAATACTCCTCCGCCTGCCCCCGGATGGGTATATACAAACCCTTCCGGTACAGCACCTACTCACTCTGCCAATAATTTCAGGTCAGCCCCCCGTTGCCTTGCACTTCGCAGCAGCGGAAACACTGTTACTACACCTATGCTCATTAACCCCGGTACTTTGTCCTTCTGGTACAGGAGAAGTTCTAACACGGCTGCCTGGTCAGCAACTGTAGAGATTCTTGACGGGGATGACAGAGTTATTGCGACTTTACCCGGGCTGTCAGCTCCGACAACCACCTATCAAAATTACACTGCAAATATTTCGGCTTATGCTTTTATCAAGATAAGAATTACTGATACAAGAGCTTCGGGTGCACATGAAAGATATATAGATGATTTTGTCGTAACAGAAGACCCTAACCCCAAACTTATTACTTCCAGAGATACCGTCAAACTTATGACTTATGAACTGGGAAGCGGGCCGTCAGATATAGATTCTTTCATGCTGTACGGATTAAATCTGACACCGGCCAACGATGAACTTACTCTTTCACTATCCAACGTTAATTTTGAGATAAGCACCAGCCCAACAGGACCATTTGCCAATATTTTGACCTTTCCTTATGTCGGTGGAAACACGACAACCAAAATATACACCAGATTGATAGCAGCGCTTCCAAAGGCTTCCTATAATTCTACCCTTAATATTACCGGGGGCGGTGCAGTAATAAAGAAGGTAAGATTTGAAGGAGAGGTAACCGCGCCGGTAATTCCTCCTTGTACCCCAAACGTATCCACTTTCACCGTCTATCCGGCCTCCGGCAGTGAAGGCACTGAAATCAGAATTACAAAATCCGGCACAGAACCAAGTAATTTCAACGAAGTATCAGCTGTCAGATTTGGGAATATTCCAGCCACGTCTTATCGAATCGCCAATCAGGACACTATTTTTGCGGTAGTTCCAAACGGAATGACCGGGAACAAAATCATATTGGAAGATGGTGAAGGCTGTTCGAGAAATTCAACCACCAATTTCACTTTTCTCAGGAATAATGGCTCCTGCGGGTCTGTCTATACAGATTTAATTATTTCAGAAATTCAGGACCCACAGAGCGGTAACAATCACTATATCGAAATTTATAACGGAACTGATAAATCCATAGACCTTACAGCCGGAAATTATGGCCTGAGACTAATCCAAATGCCTCAAAACATTACCAATAATGCGGCCATTACCGGTACAATAGTATCCGGACAAGTCTTAGTCTATTACGCCGGCTCAAACGGAGGATTGGCAACTGGAACCCAATCCGGGTCTCTTACGGGCTTTAACGAATCAGATCATATCATTTTAAAGAAAGGTTCAAATACTATTGTAGACGTTTTTGAAGCTCCCAACAGTACAAGATACAATTACAGAAGAAAAACAAATGTTCCCGGCCCGAGTAATACTTTTGATTCCAACGATTGGACAACTCACGCCCCATCCACCACAGATGACATCGGGTACTTTAATCCTGCCTCTGCGGTCGAAATTACTGTTCACCCCACATCATCCAGCGGTTGCAGTATCGAGATGAGTGTGAATGCAACCAGCAGTGGTACACTGGCTTATAAGTGGTATTACAACAATAACAGCGACAGCACGGCCACTCTTTCCAGAAACTGGCACGAGCTTGTTAATGGCACGACTCAATTTGACGGAATAAATATTTCAGGGGCAACCAGCAAAAACTTAGCTATTACAGGAGATATTACCGAACTCAGGAACAGCCAGTTTTACTGCGTAGTAAGCAGCGGTGCCTGTGAACAATATTCGAACACCGCACAATTTAATCTGATTTATGATAAATATTTCAGAACGAAAAAAACAGGAGAATGGCGCAAAGCCGATACCTGGGAAGTATCGCCTACAGGTGGTGTCGGAACTTGGTCTAATGCCTGTACCTTCCCCTGGGACACCAATTCAGTAGCTGTCCAAATCATGAATAGTCATACGGTTACTATTCCCGAAGTGTCCTCGAACACTCCAGACGTACTTATTTATGGTCTGACTATAGAAGAAGGTGGCACCCTGGAGATTGAATCCACCGCAGAATTTCAGCTTAATGATGGCCCCGGCATTGATTTAAAAGTATTGGGCACCCTTTATGACAAGGGGAATTCCGGTTCAAATGGCTTCCTGACACCACTTAAATCAGCTACGTGGGAATTGGGAAATAACGGAACTTTAATTCGGGCGGGCAGTTCTTCCACAACAAATTACAGGGATTCTTACCACAATAGCATCATAAATATTCCTGCCAGTGCGCACTGGATTTACAGGAAAGAATCCGGTTCGGCAATTACTCCCGTTTCTATAAACATGTATTATCCAAACCTATATTTTGAAAATATTTCAGGGGCCGGCTGGGTCACAAATTTTACGGGCTCATCCACCAATACAGTTGTCAAAGGGAATCTTATTCTCAGAGGTATTGACAATACGTCAATCGGGTATGCCAATACAAACTCTTCTCCCCTAAATATACTTGGAAATCTGGAAATCGAGGAAAACAACACTCTCAGAACATATATAAATGCCTCCACAGATATAGGCACGGGAATAGAAATTCACGGCAATATCTTCAATAACGGCTCTTTGAACGTCAATCACAATGATACTTATATTCTTCTCAATGGCACGGGAACACAAACAATCAGCGGTACAGGAACTTTCAACATTCACAATCTGAAAATAGAGAAACAGTTTAAATCATTAGTGGATTTGCAGTGTAATCTCGAAGTCAAGACCGAGCTGTCTTTTGATGGCGGTATTATACAAACCAATTCTAATGAAATCTATGTCTCCAATACTGATCCGGATAATGCCATAACCGGATTTGATGTACCAAACGGAACCGGTATATACTCGGATGATAATTATATCATTGGCCGTCTGAGAAGAAAAATGGGTACTCCGGGAAGTACCTATACATTCCCAATAGGAGTGCCAACTATCGGTTACAATCCTGCCCGAATTACAGTAGCTAACATTCCCAATGCCAATGCTTTCGCCTCCGGACAGTTTATTCACAGCAATCCCGGTCTCATAAATGTATATAGACAATTTGATTGTGCCGGTTCCACAAAGTTTTTAGAATATACTGAATTAACCAACGAAGGTTATTGGGAATTTGACAGTCCATATAATTATCAAAATTACACCATCAATATTCATCCAAATATCCTGAACAGCAATATCTATCCAAATAATGACTCCCCTCCGGGAGGCTACTCCAATACATACAGAGCTTTAAAAGAAGATGTGTCCAAAGCAGGAGCCATCTGGGACCCGGATGCATCTACATTAGGAGACCCATGTATCGTTTCGGATAATTATTACGACATCATTGGAGCCGGATATAGCGGGTTTTCAATTTTTGCTCCGGGAGGCGGTATTGCAGACGGTCCGACAACTGCCCTGCCCGTGGAACTTCTTTATTTTGATATAGAATGCAGAAATCTGCCTGTATTAAAATGGGCTACAGCTTCGGAATGGAACTCCCGTTACTTTACAGTAGAATCTTCCTCTGACGGAATACACTTCGGGCCTATTGAACAGATCGAAGCAGCCACACAATCCAGTCAAAAAACAGAATATTCCTACATTTTGAATGAGAAAGACTACAGCCTCTATTATCGTCTGACAGAAACAGACTGGGATGGGTACACCACACACTATAAGATTATTTCAAATTCCTGTACAAGCCATTATCCGAGTCAAAATAAAGTATTTTACAGACACAATCAGGGAATTACAGCTCAGTTAAACTCAGGGAAATTGCCTGTAATAGCTCAAATTTTCGATTCTTCCGGCAGATTAATACACCGTAAAAAACTCACTGATTTGCATACACAAATCCTGGTTCCGTCTTATAAATACTCAAAAGGTGTATTTTTTATCCATCTGATTTTTGACAACAGAGAGATTGAAACATATAAAGTCGCAGTATATTAGTTTCGAGTACTCGCAACCATTGCTTTTTGAAGCACATCCAAATACTGATTTACCACTACATCCCAACTGTATCTCTTAAATAACTTATTGATCATATCATCGGGATACTGATAGTTTTTCCTGTATTTATTATAATAGAAATCTTTAAAAATCAGACTGACCTGCTCCGAATTTCCGAACTCAATTAGATTCCCATTAATATTATCTTCAATAAGACTGGTCGTGCCGCTTACTGTGGTCGCTATCACATAAACCCCCCGAGAAACCGCTTCCAAAACTACCATAGACATAGCTTCTTCTCTGCTTGGCATTATCAGCACATCCGCTTTTTCATAAGTTTTAAGCACATCGTAATGACTCACCTGCCCCATTATCTCAATATTCCGGATATCTAACTGCATCGTCATTTTCTCCACCTGGAGCTTGAGCGGGCCGTCCCCTATCATAGTAAATTGTGCAGGAATTCTCAAATCATTTATCTTTTTGCAGGCACGAATAAAAGTTATCGGGTCTTTCTGTTCCACCATTCTTCCTACAAACAATACCTGCACAGGTTCATTATTTCGATTAAATCCGGATTTGTAATCATCCATCAGCATTCCATTGGGAATGACAATATTTTTATGGCTATCCTGAATAAATTTATCGGCCGCGGCTTTTAATTCTTCTGTCAAAACAATATTTGCGTAAGAGAGTCGCATGACCTTTTTAATCCAAAAATATGTCATCACATGCCAAGGCATCATTTGCTTGGGTGCAAACCAAGGAATATCATGTCCGTGGCTTAAAATCACATAAGGGATATCCCATCTTTTTTTTATATATTTCGCCACAAGTCCTCCGGGCAGCGTAAAGTTTGCCAAACACACATCAAAATTTTTCTCCTCCGGCATACTCTTAAAATAATTTATTGCATGTCGTGCCCAAGAATACATTTCTATAGGATTTGACTTAAATGTCTGCGTTCTCCTGGACTTAAGTCGGATAACAGTTAATCTTTTACCGGAGCTGTATTCTGACTGGCCCGGGAACCATGCTGTTATGACATGTACATCATGCCCTTTCAAAGCAAATCTTTCTGCAAGATGCTTGGTCACAATACCCGCACCACCTCCCAATGGAGGGTATTCATAATTCAAAATCAGAATTCGCAATGAAGTATTCAAACGTAAATGAATTCGAGTAAAATTAGCAATTAAAACTTAGATAGTCTGTTTGTTTATTGGCCGACTTAATTTGCGTTATCTTTTTTTATTTAATATGTTTTATAACTTTATTCGTCTAAAAAAATAAAAGTATGATCTTTTTACAAATAGCACCAGAAATATTGCACGAAACTACGGATGAAATTATGGCAGCTACCGGCTGGATAGAAAAGTATGTGGATATGGCCATTTCCTACTCGCCAAAAATTGTCGGAGCAGTTACCCTTTATTTAATTGGTATTTGGCTTATCAAATGGGTAGTAAAACTTTTAAAAAGAATCTTTAGCAGGAGAAAATTTGACCCATCGCTCCAAACTTTTCTGACTTCAGCAGCCAGACTGAGTTTAATCGTACTCCTCTTCCTCACGGTCATAAGTGTTTTGGGGATAAACATCACCGCTTTTGCGGCTTTACTGGCAGGTGCAGGCTTGGCCATCGGCACAGCTCTTAACGGGTCATTAGGCAACCTTGCCGGCGGGGTAATGATATTAATCCTCAAACCTTTTAAAATAGGAGATTTGATCGAAGCGCAATCTTATTTTGGTATTGTACAGGAAATAGGAATTGTGTACACAACCATTTTGACCTCACAAAACAAAACTATCCAACTGCCTAATGGCGCATTGAGTACCGGAGTTATTGTCAATTATACCAATCAGGAAAATTTGCGTATTGATATCAGGGTACCCATAAAAGATTGTACCGACTTTGAATTTGTAAAAAAAGTGGCTATTGAAGCGATGACTGCACATCCAAATGTGCTGAAAGATCCGGCTCCGAACGTACGAATTACAGAGCTCACCGGAGACGGTCCTGAAATTGTTTTATGGCCAAGAATCAAAATCAAATCTTACGATCCTAAGAACCCGAGACAGTCTGAAACCGATTATTACAGTGTATTCTTTGGTATAAGAGAGTTAGTATATAAGGCATTTAACGAAAACGGAATCTCCACACCTGACAGCACTCATGAAGTGACTATACTCCGAAATACTAATGCTAAAACTTTCTAAAAGACAATTAGTTTTTATCTGTCATTCATTGTTTTTTTGCGTAATACAGAGAAATTTAAATACATGACTTTAGGAGACTAAAATAAAGTCCGAGTTTTTCATATCTTGTTAAATCATTTATTTGTCATGATATTTTTCCTGCCTGTTTCTATTTTAATCCTGCTTGTTTTAGTTCTGTTGTATAAGATGCAACAAATGAAGAAAGAGCTGGAACAACAAAAGAGTTCAAATTCTGCAGCTTTGTCAAAAGCTCAAGATGGCCTTAATCAGCATTTGGCGCAACTCACGCCTGAGCATGTCAGAACCTTTTACAACGATACCACTGAAAAATTCAGGAAGGTATATGGCGATATCATACAGGCATACCGCACCAAAAATGTCAACGACTATCTGGATTATACTATAAAAAGTGCCGATTTAAAAGAAGGTCAAAAAATATTGGATGCCGGATGTGGAATAGGCGGGCCTTCAAAATACTTTGCCTCTAAAATGGATGTCAAAATCGAAGGCTGTACGGTATCGGATTATCAGGCTGAAACAGGTCAGAAACTGATTGCAGAAGCAGGTCTTTCCGACAAAGTCAATATCCAGCGTGCTGACTACCACGACATTGATAAGATTTATCCGAAGAATCATTTTGACAGAGTAATTTTTCTGGAATCTTTCGGGCATTCCAACAATAAAAAAGCGTTGATAGAAGCTTCCTGGGAAGTTCTCAAACCGGGTGGATATCTGTATATAAAAGATTTGTTTGAAAGAGAGGCCGGAGGTGATGAAGACATGAAACGTATCAAAGAAATCTGCTTAGAAATTAATCAGGGTTATCAGTATGCGGTAGCCGATTTGCATCAAATTATTTCTTACATACGACAAAAGGGATTTATTCTCAGCTTTGTAAAAACGCCAGAAGTGGATTTGGATTTATTTGAGCATCTGTCTATTTCCAACGACTTTCAGAACCTTTTTAATATATCAAAAATTGACAGCTGGGAAAACTATGTTTTTCCTATAGATTTTTTTGAAATCAAGGCACAAAAACCAGCCTTTATGATAGATATAAACAAACATCTCTATCACATGAATCAGCCCGATGTACAATCTTAGAAAATCATGTTAGAAAAATGGCGTTCATATGTCAGAGCCAATCAGTGGTGGGGTTTCAAGGCAGCGCCTATATTGGGATTTACATATTTGTATTTTTATTTTTTTGAGTTCTCGCTGACTGACAAAGTCATTATTTTTTTTTTATCAGCAACAACTATCATAGGGATTGCCGGATTCGGGTATGTCATCAATGATTTCTACGATATAGAGTTTGACAAAAGAGCCGGCAAAAAAAATCCTTTTGAAGGAAAGTCTCGTCTGTTTATTTTGCTTGTAGGAATGATTTTAAGTGCGCTTGCATTACTTCCCTGGACAATTCTAAGGTCAAATATTTATATCTGGCTTGCTCTTTCTTTTCAGATGATACTTTATTTTGTGTATGCACATCCTATTATCAGGCTCAAAGAGAAATCAATTTGGGGACCTGTCTGCGATGCATTATACGGGCATGCCATACCAATAATAATAGCCAGTCTGACCTATCAGCAATACCTCGGGAGTAATATTCCCTATGATGAACTTTGGTTTTTTATAACATTATTTCTCTGGCAGTTTTTCAAAGGAATAAGAAATATATTACTGCATCAGCTTGAAGATTATGAAAACGATTTGTCCGCCGGCATACAAACTCTGACTACCGAAAAGGGTAAGGACACCATCTATCAAAAAATATTATTTGTAATCATTCCGATGGAAATAGTTAATCTGATTCTTTTTCTCATTTCCCTCCACACATTCATCCCATGGACTTTTGTCCTTATCTTTGTTTTTTTATTGCTCTACATTTTTGGACACGGCATTTTCAGAAATGTAAAATGGCACCCAAAAGAATATTCAGATAATGCATATATATACTTCATCAATGACCTATATGAGGTGTATTTTCCATATTTCTTTCTCATTTTTTGTATTCTGGACGACTCCTATGCCGTGGGGCTATTATTTTTGCACATTATACTTTTCCCTTCCACAATTAATACAATCACAACAGATATAAGAAAAGCTCTCAAAGAAATTTGGATTCAATCCGATAATTTTGGTTCAAGAATTAAAAGGTTTTTATTAAAAGGAGTATGAGCGGAATAAGCGGAAAAATGACTAAATATGGTGTGGTGACGCTAAAGGAAATACATGCATCCGCACTTACTTTGCAGCATCGGGGACCGGATGCTCAGGATATATTCTTATCTGAAAATCAAAAAGTAGGATTTGCCCAAAGGTGGCTGAACTTAGCCGACAACAGTCAACACTTTCAGAGTTCTTTATTTTTACCTGACAAAAGACTTGCGGCTGTCTATGACGGAGTACTCTATAATTCCAATGAACTTCGCAAAGCACTTATAAAAATCGGAGCACACTTTAAATCTAATAATGATTCTGAAATAATTTTATGGGGATATTATTTTTGGGGCAAAGACATAGTCAAACATCTCAACGGTCTATTTGCCTTTGCACTTTACGACGAGCTTAAAAATCAAGTGTTTCTGGCAAGAGATCGATTTGGGTTCAAGCCCTTATTTTATTCTGTGCAAAACGATTTTATTTATTTTGGCAGTGAATTGAAGGCAATCAAAAGTTTTGAACGTTTTCAGTCACACATAGAGCCGGAAGCTGTTTCTTTATTTTTAGCCAACAGGTTTGTTTCAAAAAATAAAAGCATGTGGCAAGATGTATATAAGCTTCCCGCCGCACATTTTATGATTGTGGATGGTCAGACTCTTTCTTTTACAATCGAAAAATACTGGACGCTATCTTTTGATTCTATTGATATTTCTCCTGATGAAGCTCAGAAAAAATTTGAAGCATTTTTCACTTCTTCACTCTCCGAATTAATACGCGACAAAGCAAATACAGGTGCTTTTTTAAGCGGCGGCTTCGATTCTTCGGCGATTGTGTCCGTCACACAACAAGATTTGGGTTATAATCTTCACACCTTTTCAATCGGTTTTGAGGGCTGGGATGAAAGCGAACACCGTTACGCAGAAATGGTAGCCAATTTTTCCGAAGCCAAATTAGAAAAACTTGTTTTGGATAAAATAGATTTAAATCTGATGCCTTCACTCATGTATCATTATGACGACCCGATTGCAGACATATCTATTTTACCTACATTTTTAGTCAGTCAGCTCGCGGCTAAGCATGTAAAAACCGTTTTGTCCGGCGAAGGTGCAGATGAGTTTCTGGGCGGTTACTGGTGGCAAAAACCCGATAGTTTTTTAACCGGCAGAAACAAACTTTTAAAATGGCGGAGTATATTTTTTTCCAATTATAAGAAAGACATTAAAAATCATTACATACAGGCCATGAGCATGGGGTTGTATAATCGTAATGAGCTAATAAAAGCACTCTGCGGAATATACAAGGAAGCAGTACCGGGAGATGTTTTTAGCCATCTGAATCAACACCAACACTCGAACCTCACGACACTCAAACAAATACAGCTTTGGGACATTCATCATTTTATGGGGGAATTAGTCAACACTAAAATAGAGCGAGGATCTATAGCACACGGGCTACAGGTGTGTGCACCTTTTTTGGACTACAAAATGACGGAATGGCTTTTCAGTCTGCCCGAAAATATCTATATGCAGAAAGGTATTCAAAAACCACTGCTCCGCAACCTGCTCAAAGGGAGAGTGCCGGATGAAATTCTTAGTCGTCCGAAACAGGGATTTGTGGGACCTGATATTTTTTACAAAGATTACGCCCTGTACAAAAACATCTTGTTGGAAGGAAGATTAGTGCAGGATAAAGTGGTCAGGAAACAATACATTTCAAAATTGCTGATGATGCGCGACCACTGGCGTTTATGGAAACTTTTTGTATTAGAACACTGGTGGAGAGTCTGGGTGTAGGAATTAGCTAAAATCCCTTGTCACCCAATTCCAAAAGTCCCATGTCGTATCGCCAAAGTGATGATAAACATGTACAAATTCAGGTCGGATAAACTTTTTCCCGTCATCTGTCAGGGTACTCTCTTGCTGATTGTAAGAAAAAAGAGCATTATTGTAATCGCAGATATAATTCCACTTGGCGTGAAGTGTCGGATGATTTTGCAGACCAAACTTCCAAACAGTCGATATCAGAGTTCCCTGGTCTCTGGTCTTCCACTTCGGGTCTTTAAAAATCTCCATAGTTGCCTGATGCCACGACTCTAAAAAATCATGCGAACTTTTATCAAAAAGAAATACTCCGCCGTTCCAATGTTGCCAGTTTGACTTTTCCACTTCGACTCCAAATTTTTCCCGGATATACTCCGGCAGATGCCCACATTCATTGTTCCAAATCACCCTACCCTCTTTATTTTTGATTTTCATGGTGAGATAATTATACCTTAGACCAAACCTACGAGCGACTTTTGCCCAATTGACCTGAGCCATAACAGGATGATTGTCGGTATTATACCAAAGTTTTTCTTTTCGATTATATTTAAAATCTTTGTCAAAATAAAACACCGGCCAACTGAAAAAACCTCTAAATCCGGCTTTCAGAAATTTCACTCTGTCGTTTAAAACCACTGCCAATCTTTTCTTCAGAATATCCCTCTGTCTGAGAATATCCTCATCATCAGAAAACTGAAAATGGTCTAACTCATCGACATAAGATTTAATTTTTCCTATCAGTTTATCATACTCTTCCTGACAACCGCAATTGAGCGCCGCCGGACTGAAAAAAGGTATCGTACAATGATCCGGTGCAAAACGTATAGGTGCGATATACTCGTCAAAGATTTGGTCGCAATGCTCTCCCACCGCCAAAATATCACTGTCCATATAGACATAGCGGCCATTTTCGGGAAGGTATCTGTGTATAGAGGTTTTCAGATAGATAGATGCCTGATGATGATCAAAATGTTCGGGAGTTTTGAAATCTATCACCCTGTCGTGCACGATAGGAATTTCATTGCGTCTGCTGTCCGTAATCACAATGACAGGAATACGGGTATTCTTTTTAAATGAACGGAGAGAAAAGTGTAAAGTCTCTATATGCTCTTTACTACCGCAAACCACAAAAACATAAGCCCTGTTTCCCTGCATAATAATGCCGGCTAAGTTAGTGATTTGCAATGAATCTGTATTTATATACGAATATCATTTAGCCAACAAAATGAATTGCTTTTAGATTCTTCCCTCCGCTGCTCTTCGAGTTACTCGTCTTTTAGACTCGTCCTCAGAGACCACGCTACGGTCTGAATGACAATATCGAAAATCAAAGTATTGTACCATTTTATTTGCCAAACAAATTAGCTCATACTCTCACAGTCAAAACCGTGTTATTCTCTGCATTAAGGATTTAACAACACCCTCCATTCGCTTTTTCCTAAAGCATATCTTATTTTTGCACTTTCATTAAAAAATGTCAGACATTATGAGCCAACTGAGCGAACAGGAGCAAATACGACGTCAGTCTCTGCAGGCTATTCGAGATTTGGGAATAGACCCTTATCCGGCTGAATTATACCCTGTCAATGTATCGTCCAAAGAAATCAAGGAAAACTATCAGGAAGAAACAGCCGAAGACGGCACAGTCACCCGACTCAATTATCAGGAAGTGTGTCTGGCAGGAAGACTGATGGCTTCCCGACCTGCAGGAAAAGCAACTTTTGCCGAACTCCAGGACAGTTCCGGGAGGATACAGATATACATCCGCAGAGACGATATCTGTCCGGGCGAAGACAAAACGATGTACAACACCGTATTCAGCAAACTGATGGATATCGGTGACTTTATAGGTATCAAAGGTTATGTCTTTAGGACCAAAGTAGGTGAAATTTCTGTCCGTGTGACCGAACTTAAGCTCCTCGCCAAATCTCTGCGGCCGCTGCCTGTCGTCAAGAAAGACGAGGAAGGCAATATCCACGACGCATTTACCGATTCGGAGAAAAGATACAGAATGCGCTATGTGGACTTAGTGGTCAACGACAACGCGAAAGAAACCTTTATTAAAAGAACTAAAATGGTCAATGCCATTCGGGACTTTCTCAATGAAAGAGGTGCACTCGAAGTCGATACTCCTGTCCTGCAGAGTATTCCCGGCGGTGCGGCAGCCAGACCTTTTGTCACGCATCATAATGCATTAGATATTCCGCTCTACCTGCGTATCGCCAACGAACTTTATCTGAAAAGACTGATAGTCGGTGGTTTTGACTGGGTGTATGAGTTTAGCCGCAACTTCCGCAACGAAGGCATGGACAGAACCCACAACCCGGAGTTTACGGTATTGGAATTCTACGTGGCGTACAAAGATTATTTCTGGATGATGGAGACCACGGAGCAACTGTTAGAAAAAACCTGTCTCGCAGTCAACGGCACTTCCGAAGTACAGGTAGGTGAAAATACTATCAGTTTCAAAGCACCTTACAGAAGAGTAACTATCTATGATGCCATCCGGGAATATACTGGCATTGATGTCAGTGAAATGAACGAAGAGCAACTTCGTGAGGTCTGTAAAAAACTGAATATAGAAACCGACCCGTCTATGGGCAAAGGCAAACTAATTGATGAAATCTTTGGCGAGAAGTGCGAAGGCAATTTCATACAGCCGACTTTCATCACAGATTATCCCGTGGAAATGAGCCCTCTGACCAAAAAGCACAGAAGCAAAGAAGGACTGGTAGAAAGATTTGAGCTGATGATTAACGGTAAAGAAGTGGCGAATGCCTACTCTGAGCTAAACGACCCTATCGACCAGTACGAAAGATTTTTGGAACAGATGAAACTTTCCGAAAAAGGCGACGACGAAGCCATGCTCATTGATCACGATTTTCTCAGAGCTTTGGAATACGGTATGCCACCTACCTCCGGCATCGGTTTCGGTATCGATCGCTTGGCCATGCTGATGACTAATAATCAGAGCATTCAGGAAGTCCTGTTTTTCCCTCAGATGAGACCGGAGAAGTAAGATTTCCCATACATAACAAAGTAAAAAGCCTTCGAGATTCGAGGGCTTTTTGGGGGTTTAAATCATAATAACTCCAGATAATACATTACTTAGGTTCACAATACTGACAGATCCTTGCTATCTTTATTTGAAGATGGAAAGAGCTTTTGACCTGACTGTATTTTCTGCTGAACCTTTAATTTATAAGGGCGAAAAAAGAATTGTCATTTACTTTGAGCCGCAGCCCGAATTGATTCAAATGGTCAAAAATATCAATGGACGCAGGTGGAGTCCATCTCTAAAAGCATGGCATATCCCGGATAGAGCAGAATATAGAAATATGTTGGGCATACCAAGATATAATCAGGAAAAGCTATTGATATCTGTAGTACAGGAAATAGAGAATTTTAAAAAATGGATGCTTTCTAAGCGTTACAGTCCAAACACTATCAGAGTGTACTCTGAAACACTCATTACCTTCTTCGATTTTTTCAGAGATAAGACAGCAGATGAAATCAGCAATGATGATATTGTCAAATTTAACAACGAATACATTTTAGCAAGAAAACTATCAGCCACTTATCAAAACCAGTTTGTCAATGCTTTAAAACTATTTTATAAAGTTAAAGACAATAAGAAAATAGATATCAGCCTCATACATCGTCCGAGACCAGAGCGGAAACTTCCCAAAGTGTTGAGTAAGGAGGAAGTTAAGTCTATTTTAGAAGCACATAGGAACCTCAAACACCGTACTATGCTTAGCCTGATATATGCATGTGGCCTTCGTCAATCAGAATTGCTTAATATTACGTTCAAAGATATCAATAGGCAAAGACTGACACTTCATGTTTATCAAAGCAAGGGTAAAAAAGACAGGGTAGTTCCGTTATCACCTAAAATATTGGAAATGTTGGAAGAATATTACAAATTATACCGTCCCAAGGTTTGGCTTTTCGAAGGTCAAGCTCCGGGTACACTGTACAGTGGGCGGAGTCTCCAACAAGTACTAAAACAAGCGCTGATTAAAGCAAATATCAAAAAACCAGTAACCCTCCATTGGCTACGTCATAGTTATGCAACCCATTTGCTAGAAAGTGGAACAGATTTGAGATACATACAAGAACTTTTAGGACACAATAGCAGCAAAACTACTGAAATATACACTCATGTAAGCACCAAAAGTATTGAGAAAATTAAAAGTCCTTTTGACGATTTATAAAACAATGATTATCTTGGAACAATAAATATATAAAGCGCTACTCAGTAGCGTCTATACAGCAGAATTAAGGCATATAGGCGCTATAGAATAGCGCCTATAAACAAGTTATCGGCAACCCATTTTAACGACATTTCAACAAGAAATTACAAGTGACTAAACGACTTTTTTTCATATTGACAATTACGCTACAACTGACCGACATATTTGGACAGGACTTGCAAACACAACTCAAAGAGAACGCAGTTAAAATTGAGCGTCTTGACAAGTTGAATAAATCAGTTTTTAACAAGCTAAAAGACTTCAGACTGATAATGATTGGAGAAATGCACGGAACAAACGAACCTGTAAATTTTCTAATCGGACTGACAGAGTTGTTTGCAAATCAAGAAGACACTGTTCAAGTTGGTTTTGAAATTCCAAGTGAGTTGATGACAGCTTACAGTCGCTTATTGACCGACAGTAGCGTTTTTCAATCAGACTTTTTTTCAAACAATTCAGTTGACGGGAGAGCATCAATTGCGTGGGCAAACGCAATCACACGACTGACAAAAAATTCAAGAGTTCAAATTTTCTTCTACGATATTAATAAAACAGAAAGCAGAGATTTTCAGGACAGAGACAGTTTGATGTATTTAAAAATCAAGCAAAAAATAATTGAACATCCGAACTGGCGGACAATTACATTGAGCGGAAACGTTCACAATATGCGACTTAAATTTAGAGATAAACCGACAGCAGCATATTATCTGTGTAACGACAAAGACCTTAACTTAACTGACAAGATTTGCACCCTTAACCACTATTATCAAAGTGGGACAATGCTTAACAACATTGGGAACGGTTTAGAACTTAGGCAGGTCAATAATAATCCATCGGTTTTTTCCGAGACGTTCGACTTTGATAATTATTTATATTTATATCCGACAGCTAACACATACAATGGAATATTTTTCACTAAAACGGTAACAGCTTCTAAACTGACAACCAATAAATAGACGAACAATGACAAGACTGAAAAGTATGGGTGATGCCGATAACACGGGTTTTGCGTCAGGCGGGGTGACGTGCAAACTTGGAGCTTTGTGCTTCTATTCAAGTGCAGTGCTGGTTGACAGTTTTGTGCTCCGAAACCCGCCCGAACGCAAAGCCCGAAAACGTTAGCAGAAATTCAAGCTAATATGAATTAATAATAAATGGCAAACAATCGACATGAATTTAGTGCTAAAACTAAATCTACTCTAGCAAAAAGGGTTGGTTTTAAGTGTTCAAATCCTAATTGCAAACGCCCAACTAGCGGACCTTCAATATCAAAAGAAGAATCTGTAAATATTGGAGTAGCAGCACATATTATCCCTGCTTCAATAAATGGGCCTAGAGCAGAGGATGCATCAAATAATCAAAGAAAAGATATATCTAATGGCATTTGGCTATGTCAATCTTGTTCAATTTTAATTGACAAAGACCCAAGTAAATTTACAAAAGAAATACTTTATAAATGGAAAGAGAATGCTGAGAAACTAGCAGAAAGTGAACTAGATTTAAGTAACTCTGACAATTACTATTTCTATAATAATATTTTTTTTAGAATTAAAATTCATGCGATTTGGGCAGCTTTTTTTGATTTAATAAATTGGCACTATAATTATGAAAATAATCAAGACTATTTAGTACCAGATTTTTCTCTTTTAACTGAAGGAGGTAGTAGTTTTCGAGTATTTATATTAGAAAAGAAACTTGATTTGAAACTAAGACGAGAAATTGGGCAATCCACTAATTTTTCCAAAAACATCTTAGTCCTTAATTCTAATCCTTTTCCCGACAATACACAACCTATAAATAACATTATTGGAATGTCTTCTATTGAAGGATTAATAAAAGATTCAAACGGAGAAGTAGATTTTGAGTTTTGTACCTCTATTGTCTCTTCAAAAATCCCTGTAATGCATGGCACAAATATCTATAATTTATGCACTTTGGAAATCATGTTTCATGATTTAATCTCGGATGAGGGATCATTTTGCTTAAATTTGTGGAAAGAAGCAAAAATGATAATAGGATAATAAAAAACTAAAATACATAAACTAAACAAATGGCATTATTCAACATTGGGAATAACGATAAATTAGAGCGGATAAAAGAACAGTCCTTTAAACTCGAAAGAGAAATACAAGATTTAACTGAACAGAATTTAAAAACGATATTTGACCTTGACTTTGTTAGGTCTGAATTTGCACTGAATAATTTCAGAATTGATACTCTCGCATTTGACAAAGAAGCCTCTTGTTTTGTAATTATAGAATACAAGAGGGACAAGAATTTTAGCGTTGTTGATCAAGGATATGCTTATCTTTCTCTTATGTTAAACAACAAAGCAGATTTTATTCTTGAATACAACGAAAATTGTGAGAACACTCTAAAACGAAGTGATGTTGATTGGTCCCAATCTAAAGTTATATTTATTTCCCCGAGTTTTACAACCTACCAAAAAGAAGCGATAAATTTTAAAGATTTACCGATTGAACTTTGGGAAGTCAAAAGGTACAGTAATAAAACTGTTAGTTATAGTCAATTACGTACTTCCGGAGCACAGGAAAGTATAAAGACTATAAGCAAAGAAAACAATGCGATTGATGCTGTAACTCGTGAAATCAAAGTTTATACTGAAGAAGAACATTTAGCCAAAGCGACAGAAGAAATTAAGGAGCTTTACGAAAAAATGAAAGAATCCATTCTTAATTTAGATTCATTGGATGTGAAAATAAAAAAATTTTACATTGCATTTGTTGCATCGTCTAATGTTGTCGACATCCATATTCAACGAAAAGCTTTAAAAATGTGGATTAATCTTCCATTTGGTCAACTTGACGACCCAAAGAATTTGTGCAGAGATGTATCTACCACAGGACATTGGGGAAATGGTGATTATGAATTACAAATACAAAATGATGATGACTTGGAATATATTATGAGCTTAATAAAACAATCAATTAAAATAAATAAAAAATAAACTTCTGCTAACAAGCAGTTTGGCATTATGGCGGGTAAAGTGCTTTGATTAAAAGTTTTCGATAAATTGAATTTTCGTTTTTCAATTGAGATTTATTGGTAAAACACCGCCACAAACGCCAAGCTGCAAAACCGTTAGCGGTAATTTTACCAAACAGAATGTTGAACATAAAAAATTATAATCCGATGAAGCTATAAGTAACTGTTCAAAATAAAAAAAGTGAAACTTTTT
>CAZZEH010000036.1:23961-30028 GCA_964653095.1 uncultured Chitinophagales bacterium | reverse complement strand
ATAACATCAACTCATTATGCCTATAAAATTACTGATTTTAAATGCGAATGCCGTGATACATCACTTGTAATTCATCTTTTTCCAAATTGATTCTAAAGAAGATAGTATGGTTTTCAACTATAAATCGCTGTAAGTTTTTGGGATTTCTGTATTGTACTTTTTGAGAGAGGTGTTTTCTATCAATTTATATCTGATAAAATGCATCAAAAATAGTTTCAACAACATGTTTTGCGTGTTCGATGTCCTCAAGAGTTTCAGACTTGAAAGTATAATACTTGATTATTGCTTTTTCAAATGACGAGCTTAGCTTTAGATTTAGCTTTTTTGTTGTATCCCTTGATGATTTCATTCTGTATTCTTTTACATTGCTCTCTATTATCTAAAAAAACAGAATCTATTTCTTTTTTAGAATCTTCTTTCACAACTTCTGCTCCGATTTTTTCTACAAAATCATTGATTTGCTTGATTTGCGCAGGTATCGCCTTTATCTGTATTGTGATCATAACTTATCCTTTTACTATGAATATACTGAAAATCTATAGGCAAAAATCCATCCTTTTTAAAGAAACTGAATAGCCTCGGGATTTAATATATCTATTCTGATGCTCATACTCATCATTCTAAATTTAATTCAAATATATTGATAAAGCAAAAATGCCTTTTATTGGTTTAGAAAATTGGCATCATACAATATTTTTGTAGAAACACAATTCATCGCGTCTCTACAAAAATTAAAATTATCTGATTGTCTGCGAAATACTAATCCCGAATACAACGGCAACTAAGTCTAGCCCCTGTATGTTCGTTATCGTAGTAGTCAATATTATTATCGTTGTAGTTCAAACTCCAACGATAAACAGTTTCCCTAGCTCTCAACGTAGAAGTACACCAAAATCCTGTTTTACCAACGAGGGAGAATCCGACGGACTCTTTGCCACCCGGCAGGGCTGTGAAACCACTCTCATTTGTAGCTCCTACATTAGGAGATTCCCATAATTCGGTAGCTTTCATTTTACCACCGTTATTTTCAAGATAAGTAACGAGTTGTCCCCATTCCCCATTCGAAGGTACGTGCCAACCTTGTGGGCAAAGTTTACCTGAAGCTCCTACACTCCATCTGTATAACTTACCATATATCGCTTCATATTCCGGCGAATAATTGTACACTATATAATCACCATCACGTATATCAGTTCCGTCATTATATTTAGTAGTTCTCAGATTTTCTGCCATCCACGTTTGGTAGCCTATTTGAATAGTTGGGTAAACATTGCCTTCTATATCTGTTACGCTGCCATAGGTTTTGTTAGGATTTAGGTAAGGATTAGAACCAGTATAAACGCTGCTTTCATTATCATTCAGATTGGCAGTTTTAAAACTGAGTTGGTTCCCGTAAACAGTTCCAACACTGTTAGTGGCATAAGCCCGTACATAATAGGTAGTGTTGGCTGTTAATCCGGTCAGTTCTGCGGTAAATTCTCCTGTACCGTCGCCATTGGCGGTTTTGTTATTGATAATAGTCGGAGTAGGTGTGGTACTCCAGCAAATACCTCTTTCCGTAACTTCACTACTGCCTTGTTCTGTTACATTTCCGCCTGATGTAGCTGTTGTTTTAGTAATATTACTTATCGCTGTAGTACTTATACTTGGCAAAACCATAGGCTCATCTTCCTTATCTTCACAAAAATCAAAAGATCTTTCTATTAAAGGCAGAGCCAAAATCTCTTTTTCTATCTCGTCCGGATTGATATCTATCAGCTCATTTTTAAAAGCACCTATTTTACCATCTATGTATGTTTTTAGATATGGTTTTAAAGAGAACTCAAATCCCTTGCATTGCAATCCATCATTCAAGCTCCAACCACTGGTGGCAGAAAGACTCCCTTTGTATGTTAAATCTGTATATAAGCCTAAATATGATTCTTTGCCTTTTTCATATTCAATAGTAGGGAATCTGAGTGTGAGACCTATACCTACTCCCAAGCTGGCTTCTATCTCGGCATTGGCTTCTATTGTGAAATCGGGTGTTCCCCATTTTTCTACTCTTAGTTCTGTAGCATTCATACTCTGATTCCATAGGTCTTTTCGTACGTTAAAAAGTATTCTGGTATTGTCATAACTCAATTTGGCTGTTAGTTTGCCTTCCACATCCAATCCCAAAACAATATACACGTCTAAAGTTGGCTTTACGGCTATGGATGTAATGCTCATCTGTGTAAGATTCAGGGTCAATAAAGGAATCTTTTTACCTATCAATTCCCTTTTAAATTTATCTGCCAATTTTTTATTGAGATCAGGACTTGTTTTATGTTCCCCAAACTGAAACTCTACAGAAGTGCCCACTATTGGTGTTCCATTAATTTGAAATACACCCGCCCAATCAGATTGAATATACATCCTTGAAAAATCATAATTCAGAGATAGTTTTGCTGTAATCTGGTCTTCTTCTGTTTTATAATCTTTGTCATAATCATAAACAACGTAAGTTAGAGAAGCTGAATTCTCATTGAGTTCATAGCCTTTAAATTTCTCAGAATCAAAACCTATAATTTCACTCCAAGTTTTGGCCCCATCGATTTTTCCTCCGCTATTATCAGCATTGCTCATAATATCATATACTGCTAAGCCTTTTTCTGAAAAATCCGGTTTGAATTGCAGCTCTTGGCTCAACCTTTCAAAAATGTCTTCTAATGTTGCGTAATCATAGGAATACTTCACCTGACCGTTTACGACCTCCTTAGATTTGATGACATACGCATATCCTTCAGGGAATTGCTCTGTCGGTAAGGAATAAATGACATCTCCTACTTCAATTAAATCTAAAGCCGGTTTGTTTTCAAAAGTCAGAAAGTTATCATCTGCAGACTGGAAAATACTATTGATATCCTCGCCAATCATAATGGCATTATCTTTTAAAATAATGGTGTCATTGGGTTGTTGTCTTTCATAAGCTTTTACTGATTCTTTCAGACTCCAACGGATAGGTTCTTTTATCTCTTTATCTTTCTTACAAGAAAAAGCCAGCAATAATGCGGTCAAGGATATTAAAAACAGTTTTTTCATCATTGATTTATTAAATTGCTCAAAGATGAAGAATTTAACTTTTATTAATAATTAGTATTTTGCTTAAATAATTAGTATTCCAATAAAAATAATTACTTTTACTATAAATTGAGACTTATGGAAAGCGTGGAAAAAGTATTAGAGAAGCTGAAAGAAGCTCGTGCGGAAAAAGGGTATTCCCAAGAAAATATGGCTATGGAATTAGAGATTAGCCAGGCTGCTTATACGAATATTGAAAGAAACGAATCCAAGCTGACCGTAGAGCGGTTAATAAAAATTTCAGAGATATTGGAAAAGCCGCTTTATTACTTTTTTGAATCGAGTCCGAATAATATCTACTATAATCAACCTATGGCAGAAAATGCAGTAGGAATGCAACAAATCGAAAACCTATATCAGGAAAATAAAGATGTCCATGCTCAATTAACAGAGAGTTATGAAGCTTCTATCAAAAACCTAAAGGAAGAAATCTCGTTTTTAAGAGGGTTGATTAAGAAGTAGGCTGAATTCTGTGCGAGTAAGATATATTTTATTTGCGTGGTGAAATATTCGTCCACGCACGATAGTATGCAGTCAATTGAGAGATTTATCGTCTGTTCCGATAATTTTACTACAAAATTCATTTTATCGTTTACATGTAGTTTTTTAAAAGACTAAGTGAATAGATAAAATTAACACAGACAAGTTTGGGAATATTGAACACCATTTAATTTTTATATTAACTCTACCCTATATTCTGACCAACATTTTAACCCTATCGTCAATTTTTCCCTATTTTTGAATCCAATATAAATTTTGGCTAATGAAGAAATTATCCCTTGCTCTGATTTCCTTTCTCTTTATATTTTCCATATTCGCACAGGAAAATTTAGAGGACTATTTCTCGTTTTATGTCACTCCCGATACGGCATTAGCCAATACAGAAGGGGAATGGGATATTGTCATTAAAGCAAAAAAAGATATTGCTCCAAATACACAGTTCAAAATTAAGTTTGCAAAAGGATTCACCTTACAGAATATTCTTCCCGTACTTCCGGGGTATGTAAGTGCTTCTACAAGTGCACAAAACGGTACTGTTTCTGTGAAATCCGTATTTTCATCTTTTGACGCCAATGAGCCGTATTGGGAAATGAATAAACACGACTATGTGATTTCTACAATAGTTTGGGGAGATGGGATGAAGCCCGGAGATTCATTGACGGTGTCAATAGGTAAAGGAAATTCGGCGACATCCAAGGCTACAGCCCACCGGACCGCCACCAAAGAGATTATTGAGATTGCTATGTCTGAAATTGGGCAACAACCCAAAATGCATCTGACCTCTCATGTCGCTCCATTTGAAATACGTCCTCGGGAATCTCACAAGCTGATGGTTTTTATTAACTCATCCGCAAAAGTTGGTCAGGAAGTCAAACTTCTGATTACTAATGAAGACGAATTTCATAACATTGATGATAGATTAGTGGGAGAAGTTACTCTTAGTGTGAATGATGCCGGTTCTGTGCGGATGCCCCAAAGCGTACTCCTCACCCCTTCAGATTCAGGAAAAAAGGAAATAGCGGTTACTTTCTTAAAAGAGGGCTCCTACTTTATTCAGGCTGAATTTGCAGGAAAAGATTTATTGATAGAACATGCCAATCCGATTCGGGTGAATAATGAATTACCGGAGATTTTTTGGGGGGATTTGCACAGTCACGGTGCACCGAGCAGAGACGGAATAGGGAGAGACCGGTATAAATTTGCCCGTATGGCAAGAGGTCTTGACTTTATGTGTGCAACTGACCACGCCGATCATGGAAAAACCATTTACGGGATATCGGAAAGAGAATGGAAATATCAGAAGCAGGAAGTCGTAGCCAATCATGAGCCCGGAAAATTTATAACCTTTTTGGGCTATGAAAACAGCTTTTTGTACCCAATTGGGCATTACAATATAATTTTTAATGTTAAGGACGAGCAGATTGATGATATACCCATGTACGCCATGCGGGAGGTGAAAGATATCCAAACGATTTGGTCATTGGCCGAACAGCAGGGTATAGATGATATGCTGACTATACCACATCACAGCGGAAAGGTATTTAATAAGGATCAGGAAGGTAGTACCTGTAAAAACTGTAACACGTTTGGCGGGGATATGTACCATGAAAAATATAAAAGATTAATTGAAATATTTAGTTTTCACGGCCTTTCAGAAGACTACAATCCCGACCATCCTTTAGCTTATGTCAGCAGAAGCAAACCGGCTAGGTCTTTTAACGGGCCAAACTATGCTCAGGATGCCTGGGCTATGGGCGAGGTGTTGGGAGTAATCGCAAGCAGTGACGATCATTTTGGACAACCTGGGCGCACGGTAAATGGTGTTGTGGCTGTACTCGCAGGTGAGTTGGGCAGAGACAGTATCTTTAAAAGTCTTCAAAACAGACACACTTATGGAACTACAGGTGAGAAAATCTGGTTAGATTTTAGAGTGAATAATGCCTTGATGGGTTCTTTAATACAAATTGATTCTGCTAAACAGCCTGTCATTGAATTTGATGTAATGGGTACAGACTCCATTGAATATGTGGAAGTGTTGAAATGGGATTTTAAACGGGGGGTATATGAAGACGGACATCCAAAGTTTGAAGTGATTAAGAAAGTGAATACGAATCCTGATAATCCGAAACTATTGAAAGAAACATTTACGGATGAAGGATTTGCGGATTCATGTATGTATTATGTGAGGGTCAAACAAACCAATCAGATACTCGATATTTTGGACTGGAAAGAAGTTTGGGCCTGGTCAAGTCCGATTTGGGTGAGTTATTTTCGAGAGCAAGAACCATCGGATACTATTTTTTATCAATTTAATTATCAGTCCGGCGAAAACGGTTACTTGATTGGCGATACTATTCAAAAAGTGGAAGAGTTTCAGGACGGGACACCTGTGGAGGCTGTACCCAATCCGGGATACCATTTTGTGGAATGGTCTGATGGAGTAATCGACAATCCGCGTACAGAC
>CAZZEH010000036.1:0-23861 GCA_964653095.1 uncultured Chitinophagales bacterium | reverse complement strand
AGATATGCGGAAAGTGATATTAGCGTGGCGGCTCTTTTTGAAAAAGATGTCGTGTATTACACCCTTCATTATTCTTCTTCCGAAAATGGTCATATATCCGGCGATACCCTTCAGACTGTGGAAGAGTTTCAGGACGGGACACCTGTGGAGGCTGTACCCAATCGGGGATACCATTTTGTGGAATGGTCTGATGGAGTAATCGACAATCCGCGTACAGACAGATATGCGGAAAGTGATATTAGCGTGGCGGCTCTTTTTGAAAAAGATGTCGTGTTGTATTACACCCTTCATTATTCTTCTTCTGAAAATGGTCATATATCCGGCGATACCCTTCAAACGGTGGAAGAGTTTCAGGACGGGACATCTGTGGAGGCTGTGCCCAATTCCGGATTCTATTTTATAGAGTGGTCTGATGGGGTAACAGATAATCCACGCACTGACTTACAAGTAGAGAATGATGTCAGTGTACAGGCTATTTTCGATATTTCTACGGAAGTACGGAATAATCTTTTGCGGAATATTCAGGTTTACCCGAATCCGGTTGGGAACATACTTCACATTGCGAATCCGGGAATAAGCTCTTTTGGCTACAGATTAAGTCAGGTTGACGGAAGAGTGCTTAAAGAGGGAAAAATAGAATCCGCTTTCGCCGCTCTGATACTGGATGAATATGCTTCCGGAATTTATATTTTGAGCTTTAGCAATAATGACAGTATTAGTTCCGTAAAACTCATTAAAAAATAAAATCTACTGTATTCTTATCTTGCAATTGTGTTTTCGACTGAAATCCGGGAATAAGTGAAATATAATTTCAGGAATAGAAGTTCATTTTTTTACCTTTATAAAAATCCGGCAGGAACAAATTATTACTATTCAGTTGATCATAGCCCGAGTAAAATATCTTTTGACATTTCTCATCTTTTCACTAAGTCTTGAATGCAACCTGTCTTTGGGCCAGGTGAAGTATGAAATGGAAGACGGAAGTATTTTCAGAGAAGTGACAGAAGAAGCCGGAATTACCTACCAGGGAACTTCTTTTGGTCACGCTTGGTCGGATATTAATCTGGACGGATATCCGGACTTAGTTAGTACGGGGCATGGAAGAGCCAGATTATATATAAATCAAAAAGACGGGACTTTTAAAGAAACAGATATTCCTTACTATAAGATTTTAGACACTATAGACGGAGAAGTGTATCCGTACCGATTTTTTGATATGCATGCGCCTACATTTGTGGATATTAATGATGATGGTTATCCGGATTTATATATTCCGTTAGGAGGAGATATGGGAAGGAGTGAGGGAAAAGAAAATCTTTTGTTTTTGAATGATAACGGGAGATTGGTTTTTGAAAATAAAGCCGCGGAATATTTGATTCAGGATTCATTGGGGAGGGGCAGGCAGGCAGTATTTTTTGATTATAATGAAGACGGATATCTGGATTTTTTAAACTGCAACTTTGATCGTGGTGACAACCTTTACAATTCATCTCTGTACACCTTTCATGAAGAAACAGGACAATACCGCCGCAATCAGGACTTTGGATTGGGAAATGTGACATCGCTGCGTTCTGCATCAATCATGCAGTCAAGAAATAAAGACACAGGCTATCTGGTCAATATCGGTGTATTGAATACGATAGATGTGTATGATTATTCAGAGTATCCATTTAAAAAAGTATTCAATAAAACTCACTTTGGACTCAGAGACAATGCGATAGCAGATTTTAATGGGGATGGATATCAGGATATCTTTTCAGTGGCTCGTTCCTATTCTTCTGAAGCGGTTTTGGTCAATGACACGACTCTAAAAACCTATTTATATGCGGGTTCCAATAAAATTGGATACAATGATGAAAACAAGGTTACTTTTGAAACTGACGGCATCATTACAATAGAGTCTAAAGTATATCCGTACAAAGGGAGTGTGACCAAATATTGGCGAATTGGCAAGAGCGCCTATGCACCTGATACAGAAATTTTCAGTCTGAGTTCCGAGAATTCCAAAAATCAGGGATTTGCACCTTTGTGTTTACTTTGCTTAGGAGTTAACATAGGATATAATGTTAAACAAAATATGTGGGAGGTTTTTAATTCAGATCCAATTGATAACCTCGGAGCAGCTGTTACAATTACTTCTACCAAACCGATTAAAAATTTAAGAACGGTAAATTTTAACAATGATGGAGTCAATATGCCGGACAGGATGTATCTCAGTACCGGTAAAGCTAATGTGTTTCAGGCAGACTCCGACTTTTTAAAAAATGCTCCAAATATCTCTGCGGGTGTATCTGTAGTGGCGGCTGATTTCGATAATGATATGGATGTAGATATTATTATTTCCAATCAGGGTGGAGCCGTTAATTACCCCAACTTATATTACGAAAATGACGGAAGAGGAAAGTTTACCAGGGTAGAAAACTTTGGAGCTGAATCGACGATAGGAGGCAGGGGCGGTTCTATCAGTGTAGTAGATTATGATAATGACGGATTTTTGGATTTGTTTATTGAAAATGGAGAGGGCGTATTGGGAGAAGGTGCGGTTCCTCTCAGTTTTAATGATGGTCCGGACAGATTATATAAAAATAAGGGCAATGAGAATCATTGGATAAAATTTCAATTGACAGATAAAGAAGGAACAGGCAACAAACTGGCTATAGGTACCACAGTTCATTGTTATACCGGCGGAGTAAAGCAGGTAAGGCTAAAAGGCGGCGAGACTCATGCCTTTGCCCAGAATGATCCAACAGTGCATTTTGGATTAGGCAAAAACATTCAGATTGACTCTGTTGAGATTATTTGGCCAGACAAAAAGATGCAGACCTATTACGAATTATCGGCGGACAGCATGTATTACATAGATAAAAGTGGTACACCAAATGAAAGGCCAAATCGACCCGCATTAAAATTTGACTGTAAGGTCTTCCCCAATCCGGCCTCAGATTTTATAAGAATATCCAATGTGTTTTACAGCCATGCCACCGAAGTAAGTGTATATGATTTCTTGGGCAAACTTGTTCGGTTTGAGAATTATGGTACACCTGAAATAGTACCTGCAATTTCTACAGCAGATTTACCCAATGGCATTTATACGGTAAAAATCTTGTATGAAAATAAAGAAGAATGTATTTCAAAATTTCAAGTTCACAGATAAGCTGTAAAGCAGATTGGATAATTATGTTTTAGCAAGAGTTGCAAGCCTGGAATTATAATTTTTTTAAACTTTGCTGCTCTGGCGAGCTGTATAAAACAAAAAGCCTGAAGAAAACTTCAGGCTCTTTAAAAAATTACTGATGAATGACGGGCAATTTCAAACCTCTGAAATCACGCTAACAGACAGGGACAAATGAGATCGGTAATTCCCTTGCTATTCGAAAATAGATTCATTAAATAAATGAACTGAGACCCGCCCTACTTCACTGTGTATCTATACATATATAAAATGTTAGGTTGATATGCTAGATAGTCACTCACCAGTAGTTACAAGTTATAAATATTAAGCTTAAAAAGCCAATTAAAAGCAGAGTATTATGCGAAAATACCTGTTTTTGGTGGTTAATGTTTCGTTAAAATAAATTTTTAAATGATGCTAAAAGTATGATTATCAATGCATTGTTGTTTTATGTTGAAATCTTCCTTTAATCTTTCTGTTTGAAAGTTATTTTTTAGACATTAACTTTATCGTATGCAAAGGATTCTTTTGGCATTTTTAAGTGTTCTGGGCTTAACATTTATAGGCAATGCAGGAGAAAAAAATATCTGCGAAATTGAAGCATTAAGCTTAGAGCAGAATATCAGCTATGAAGAGGTGATAAAATTTATAAGCCATCAGGGAATTGACATCGACCGGATAGCATTTCCGGATATTTATGTATTTGCATTTAACTGGCTGAATACTCCGTACAGATATGGAGGGGATTCTAAAAATGGAATTGACTGTTCCAGATTTGTGATGAAAATCTATAATGACGCCCTTGGCTTGAATGCTAACGGAAATTCAAGGCAGTTGTTTGAACAGGGTTACAGGATTGACAGGAAAAACCTCAAAGAGGGCGATTTGGTTTTCTTTAAAACGAGAGGCAATACGATCAGTCATGTAGGGGTTTATCTCAAGGATAATAAATTTGTACATGCGAGTACAAGTATGGGAGTTATTATATCGTCTTTGGATGAGTCATATTGGGCAAAAACGTATTACACCTCTGCAAGGCTTTTTGAACGCAATCCTTTTTAAATTAAGCCTTTTCAGATTTTTGCCTTTTCACTAAATTACTCTGTAATAGTTACAATAATCTTTCTGCTTCCTCCTCGATTTCGAAATTCACATAAATAAATTCCCTGCCAGGTTCCCAAAGCAAGTCTGTGCTGGATGATTGGGATACTGATATGGCTGCCACAGAGAACACTTTTGATATGAGCCGGCATATCATCTGCTCCCTCAACCGTATGTGTGTATGGTAATCTTTTTTCGGGGACTAAGTGATTGAAAACCATCTCAAAATCATCCAAGACAGTATGGTCGGCGTTTTCATTGATACAGATACCCGCAGATGTATGCTGGATAAATGCGTGCAGCATACCATTTCTCGGAAGTTCAGGAATTTGGTTTAATATTTCCTGAGTAATCAGGTGGAAGCCTCTCGGATAAGGAGAAATCTGAATCGGATAGTGTACTACCATTGATTAGAATTTTTAATGAGCATTTTTTATACTTTTAACTATGTTTCTAAAAGTGTATGTGAAATTTGGTTTTACTTCAAAGGCTTATAGCCGGATTCTTTCAAAATTTTCTGACCGGATTCAATTTGCATCAAATCTGATAATGAAAGTTCGGAGTGTTTAGCCATATATTTTAGCACAATCTGATAACCTGTCCATCGGCCTACTCTGTCCGGTGCCCCCTGAGGCATCCCCATTGTGGTCGGACCGTCTTCAATAAATTTGGCGTATTGAATATATTGTTTGGCGTATAACCAATCGTCCTGAATAAAGAAAGACCAGATTTCTTTTTCATTGTCTTTACACCATGTCCATTGCTCTTCATCGTAATAAAAAAAGTCTTGTATATTTTTTTCAGGTAAAAGCATGGAGGCGATATAATATATTTTTCCGTAGTGAATCATCATATCTAACAGAGTGGCTCCTCTTTTTAAGGGCTCCTCTTTTAAGTCCTGCGCTATATTGAAGGCAGCATCGGAAGCAATGTATTTGGGTTGCAGTCTTTTTATAAAATACATCGGAAACTCCATAGAAGCATAGTACTTATAATTCTCGCCAAGGTATAGATCCAATCCTACTCCCAAATATGGAGGATAATAAAAGCTTTTAGGGCCAAATTGGGAGATGAATGTCATTAACTCAGGTACAGGATGTTTTGGAAAGTAATATTGATAGTTTCTGATCAGAAGGGAAAGTTCTTCTTCGTATTGATTAAAATCTCTGAAGGCATATTGTATGGTATCGTATAATTCTACCATTTGGGGATGATGAATAAACTCGTCCATAAGACTGACAATATATACTTCACTTGTGTCAGATACATTCATTACGGCATGAATGAAGAAATCCATCAGCTCAGGATACTGAGCATGCAAATCATTGAGTCCTTCAAAGGTTTCTCCTTCGGGAATCTGATACAGAAGCTGCTCAAGTCTGAGAGTCGGTTTGGGTTGCGGGATACCGGCTATATTTGGTTGTTTTCGGCTATCTTGAGTATTACAACATACAGATAATACAAAAAAGGAAAGAAGTATTGGATATATTTTCAGATATTTGCCAGTCATATTGTTACAAAGATAAAAATGGAATTTATGAAAAAATTATTTTTAATGGTTTCGTTATTTGCAATAAGTCTAACGGCATACTCTCAGGTAGGTGTGCGGTTTGGATTTACTGCAACGCCGGGGTTCTCCTGGTATTCTCCGGATCATGAGCTAGTTGAAAGCGAAGGGGTACGTTTCTCTCTTAATTACGGAGCATTGGTGGATATAGTGCTTGGAAATAATGAGAGATATGCTGTGGCAACCGGATTGACTATCAATATGGGAGGCGGAAAACTTAAGGGTCAGCACCCTGAATTTCCTGATTTGAGTTCTGTTTTAACATCCAAGGTACAATATCTTGAAATTCCTATCGGACTTAAACTTCGTTCCAATGAAACTGCAAGTAATTTGACCTTTTATGGAAATTTAGGATTGATAAACGGTATAAATATCCGGTCAAGGGCAGATTACATCTTTGACGGTGAAGTTGATTCAGAATTAGAGTTGCCTCTATCATTAACAGGGAAGAATGTAAAGCTTAAAAATATTCCGTTTTATCCTGAGGGTATTAAGAAAGTAAATATCTATCAGTTAGGTCTTCATTTCGAGGCAGGTACGGAGTTCAGGGTTTCAGACAATACTTCGATTGTAGGAGGTCTGTTTTTCAGAAACGGTTTTTCCAACGTACTTAAAGATTCGGATAATGAAAGAATAGTGCAAAGAGGTTTTGGCTTTAGAGTGGCGGTTATGTTCTAACTCTCATTAAAATGTACAGTATAAATGCCGATGTCAGTTGATATCGGCATTTATATTTATCGGAACAGGAAAAACAAAATAAGAGTCAGGGAAAAACCTATGACAAAAGCGATAAGACTCCTGTATAAGAGTTTCTTCATCGGACTGCCTGTTTTACTCATATTGATAGGATTAACCTGTGGTTGAATAGGTATCGGATATTGTAAATAAATTCATGCCGAAATCTCGAAATATTTCAGAATGGCTGCGATATTCTTTGCTCGGCGTATAGATAAATAAAAGGCTACCTTCTTTAATGGTTTCTATGATTGGTCTGTTTAATTCTACTGGGAGAGCAGGGCAGCCAAAACTCCTCCCTAATCTTCCGTGTGATTTTATGAACTTGTCGCTGACATAGTTTGCCGCATGAATCACAATAGCACGTTTTCGGGCATTGCAATTGATTCCTGGCTCTAATCCGTCTAATCTCAGAGAGAATCCTTTTGAGCCGTAATAAGTTTCTGCGGTTTTGTAAAATCCGGGACTAGATTGGTGTGATTCAAGTCTGTTAGAAAAGTGTAACGCCATATTTTCACCGGTGTTTTGACCATGAGAGGTAAGAGTTGAAAATAAAATTTCAACTTTCTCTATATCCAATACAAAAAAACGTTCTGCCGTAGAAGATTTTGAAAAATCGATGATAGTCAGAATATTTGATTTGGTCGGGTATCCTTTTTGAATCAATAACTCCCGCCCCAACATAGCATATTTAAATGCCTCCCAGCTCATCCTGTTTTCCGGAAGAGAATTATACAGCGATTCTAAAAGTTTTTCTCCGTTTCTTTCCGGCATCTCTTTATACGCTTGTTTGTCCGCTATAAATTCTTTGGAATTATTTTTGGCCAACGGATGTAAGACAAAAAAACCTAACAGAACAAATAATAATGAGATAGTCTTCTTCATGAAATTATTGACTTCAATGAAACGGTTTTATGCAAAATAACTGAAAGTAGCTTTTACAAAAGAATATTAACAATTTTTTATACCTATAAAATGTTGTAAAGCTGAAACTTCGATTATACAAAAAGGTACGAAGAAAATTGATTTAACCCCGATTTAAGGTATTATATCAATTGATGCGGTCACCGAATCAGACATGGCAATACCAATAGCGGTGTATAGCTTTAGAGTAAATTTTAAAGTGTTTCCATTCAGAGGTTTTAAAAATTCCTTGGATAAAGTAATCGGTATCTCCATTCCGGAGTGCATAAAATCATTACTGACTAACTCTTTTAATAAATTACCTCTGACTTGTTCATTTGCCAAGAGATTGTCTCCCTTTGGAATTATCCCATTATAACCGTATAAAGCTAAGTTCAAATCTTTATCGATAGATAAAAAAGTTTTTACCGGATCGAAAGATGTTTCGGATACTTCCACATCTACACATCGGGCAGCGTATGCAGCAGGAATGAAATCCCAGCCTTTTTGAATGTGTTTTATACTTGTTTTATAGTTCTTATCCGGCTTAAACATGAACTGATTGCGAATACTTCGAATCTTGGTTTCTGTGTTTCTGCCTTCTTCTTTGTACAAACCAATATTTTCGCTGTTGATATTGAGTGAAAACGAATTGACTTCGTAGGTGACCGTGCAGACTTCGTCTTTTTTACATGCAAAAGACAGAATAAATAATCCGAATGAGAGAATAAGTGCTTTTTTAAACATAGTTTAAAGTGTTAATCCTTCAAAGAAGGCTGTGTTTAATAGTTTCCATGTTTTAAAGTTCACATGATATTTTCCGCTAAACAAAAAACGCAAATTCATTCTGACAAAAAAATAAGCAATGTTAAGATATCCCAAGAAGCTCTTTTGTTTTCTCAGATAATACACTTTGTTTCTCGTGGTTAGGTGAATGTGAAAATCTCCAAATTTAAATTTCTTGGCGGAGCCTTTTTTTGATTTTGTCAATCCTCCTACTTTATGGTAAAACTCCACGAACGGATAGTATAAAATTTTATGTCTGCCGTGCTTTGAGATTCGATAAAAGTAATCTGTGTCGTCGTAGTACGCAAAGTATTTGTTGTCCATATAGCCAATATCTTCGATGACTTCTTTTCTCATCATTACCATACAGGTGGGAGCATAATCCACCTCGGTTACAAAATCGTATTGACCGGTGTCTCTTTCTTTTTGCCCTAAATGCGGAGCCATATATCCTCCCTTTACATCCCATTTGCAGCCGGCATACCAGATGATATCTCTTTCACTTCCATACATCATTTTGCAGGTAATCAGTGAGTGTCCGCTCTTATTCATTGCAGCCAGTAATTTCTCGAAAAGTTCCGGTTCAAACTCCACATCGTTGTTGAGCAGCATGATGTAGGGCAGATTTTTCTGCATAGCGAGTCGCATGCCCTGATTATTACCCTCTGCTACTCCGACATTCACAGAGTTTTTGATTAACTCGATTCTTGAGTCCTCGTATTTGCTGATTTTTTCAAGAGTATCATCTGTGGATACATTATCAATGATGTAAAGTTTAAAATCTCGATGTGTTTGAGTGAGAATACTCTCTAAAAAAGGAATAATGACTTCCCCACTGTTATAAGTAATAGTGACTACACCAATCGTTTGACGAGATTCCATTGACGGCAAATATACACTCTAATAGACTACTTCATATTATATCAATCCTTTGTTTTTTTTATTTGTTAAAGTAGAGTTGTGAAGTTTAAGTTGAGGGGTTAATGTTTAAATTCGTGAAGAATAATTTGAGATTATGAGTTTTAGATTCTATTTAGTGGTGGCCTCTTTTTTGATTCTTCTTGGCTCATGTTCCAAAGAAAAAGATTTAGCTCCCGATAAATACGCGGAAGACAGCATTACGATACCTGAAGGATTGGATGATTATGACGGTCTGATGGTTGCTGTCCGAAATTATATCAGTAAGGTGGAAATAACGGAAGAGCCGATTGTGCAGGATGTAGCGTATTCAGAGTTCAAAGTAGATGGCAAATTTGCGGATGTCGGGCAGGTGAAACTCAATAATAAAATTCTGTTTCGGGTTCCTTCTAATCAATATGTTTCTCTTCCGGATGATGAAAACTTTAAACTAAATGAGGGGAGCAAAAATGTATGGAATGCCGGAGGAAAGTCAGGGTTTCCAAAATTCGAAAAAATATTGACTGTTTCAATGCCGGGATTAGTAATATTTGATGAAGTCCCGTCAGAAATTTCTTTGTCACAAGGTTTCAGTGCAAAAGTAAAAAATGTTCCGACACATACCATCTCTTTGATTTGGGTGCTGAAAGATGTGGAGGGTAATTCAATTCAAAAAACCACTAAAACGTCAGAGGTTACTTTTACCCCTTCGGATATGAGTAGTCTGAAGCCCGGCATAAGGAGTCTGATAAAAGTCGCGGCATATTCAATAGAAGAATGGAGCCATGAAGGAAAAACATTTTTCTTTCTGAATCAGACAACTGACCTCGTGAATGCAGCTTTTAAATAAGACCCCATTTAGCCGATTTGTTGTAAAAAAAAGTAAACACTGTCTTCTTAAGTTATAAGTGTAAGGAGCAGCTTTTAAAGTTGCGTAAAACGTTAAAGAGTGTAAATCACTAAAAATAAGTAGCAATTTTACATTATAAATATGGCAATATATGCATGCACAACTTATTTGATATAATGAAAAACAAATCGATAATTAAAATATGTACACTGTGTATTATATATTATCAATTCAGGACAGAGATAATTGGTTTATCGCTATTCGATTTGGATAGTATATTGTTGATTATAAGATAGTTATAAATAGGTCGCATTGCGAGTTTTCATTTTTAACCTATGCGTTCATTCTGCGCTTAATCTGTTTATTCTCAAGGTGAGGATATTGATTTCAAATAGTTTTTAGATACTTATTTACATAGACTGTTAGAGTCGCCTCAATATTTATGGGTATGTGGGTTGGTTTGAGTAACCTTTTCATAAATTAAATGCGTGCAGTATGTATTCAAAAGCAACTAATTTTGCTCAACTCTGGATAAAATCCTGATTTATATCCGAGGGTATAAAATTTTTCATTATGGTTAAAATAGATCAGAAAGTTCATTTGAGTAAAGTTTTTAGCTCTCGTGAGAGGACCAATATCTTGTGGGGGATAGAAAGTAAAACTATTTCATTCTTAGTTCAGCGTACTCCATCTTTTATTACTTCCAATATGCTAACCGGTATAGGCTTGTTGGGTGCTGTGATGATTTTTCTGGGCTTTTTCTTCGCAAAAGAACAGATATACTTTTTGATGCTTTGCCCTTTGGGATTTGCTGTAAATTGGTATGGAGATTCTTTGGATGGGAGATTGGCATATTATAGAGACATTCCCCGAAAGTGGTATGGATTTTCATTGGATTTAATTATGGACTGGTTCTCTACGGTATTTATTGGACTTGGCTATTTTGTATATGCTCCGGAACACGGAATTTTTGCTTTTACAATCGTGGTATTGTACGGTTGGGCTATGTTAATAGCGCTTCTGCGTTATAAAATTACTGATCAGTATTCAATAGACTCAGGTTTATTGGGACCTACTGAAACACGAATTATTTTGTCGTCCTTTATTATGGTAGAACTCTTCTTTCCCGATACTCTACATTATTTAATTGGAGTGGCTTGTGCGCTTTTGTTGATATTTAATATTATCGATACAAGAGCTTTATTGAAATTTGGCGATATTAGAGATGCCGAGGAGAAAAAACAGCGAGATATCTTGGCACAGTAATGCAAATGCCATTGTGACTTTAAAAGAATCTGTTTTTACTTTTCTCAGAGCTCAGTCTTCTGCCTTTATTGGGGGGATTTCTGACTATCTGATTATGATATTCTGCACTGAGGTTTTAGGGATTTTCTATCCGATATCTATTATTATAAGCGGTATTCTTGGGGCAGTTGTCAATTTTTCAATCAATAGGAACTGGACCTACCGGGCAAGCGATGGGAAGCTTAACGGGCAATTAGCAAAGTTTATATTTGTGGTATTAGGAAGTGTGGGTCTAAAATCGTCCGGAACATACCTGCTGACTTCGTTTTCAAATATAGATTATAAAATTACCAGATTAGCTGTTGATTTGTTGGTCTCCTTGGGCTTTAATTACACGCTGCAGACCTATTGGGTATTTAGGAAAAAAGAGAAGAATTTCTTATAGTGGTTTGTGACGAAAAATAAGAGCAGACAAGCTAAAAGAAAGCCTATCTGCTCTTGTTTTAAGAGAAATAATTATGATACTTAATCAGTAAATTCTATTACATGAGCCCTGACAATTACAGTTCTTTTGTTATACACCACTGCAATCACATTATACGTCTCGGTCGTCATATTAATTAATGCTCTTGAGCCTGTTAGGTTTGCATTTTTAAGCATATCGGCTTTTGCCTGCTCTATTAATGCCCGACCTGTCATTCCTCCCAATCCAAAAACGTAAACAGCAGATGCTTCGCCGCGTACCTCTTCAATAATTTTGTAGTTGTTACGGTTTAATTCCACATTCGTGACATGGTTGTTTACGTTTTGGTTGTTGCTTCTTGCAATACCGCAGGCTGATAGTAGAGTAAAGGCTATCAGAATGGTAAAAGTTAATTTAAATTTTTTCATTACTTATTAATGTTTTGGTTTTTGTTAATCCTGCAAAACTTGTTTCTATACGGTGCAGGTTTCCGTTTTTAGGTGAAATTATACAGATAAATCGGGTGGTTCTCTCGATTTAGTTTTTGAAAAAAAAGCAAAAACATTAATAATGCTCATAAAAATACAATGCATGCATATAAATTTAGAATAAAAAATTGATTATCCCAGCAGACTGTAGGTAATATTATAATTTTTTATTTCTGTTGCTAAAGGGAGTTCCGAGAAGTTTATGCTATATATCTTTTTAGATTGTGTGCAGTCTTAAAATCGAGCTGATTGAATTTCTTGGAGCAGGTTTATAAAGGTTTGAGCCTCTTCCATTGTATTTTTTACCCCTAAGCTGATTCGTATAGTATGGTGGGCTTCTTCCACGCTTCTTCCCATCGCGAGCAGTACATGAGATGGCTTGGGGTCCGATGCACTGCAAGCCGAACCGGTAGAAACTCCGACCCGATGCTGAATTTTTTTGATAATGGTTTCTGCTCGAATATCTATGAGCTGAGCATTCACAGTATTCGGGATTCTTAAAGCGTTCTGAGCATTGACTTTGGCAATTTGATGTACTTTAAGCTGATCTTCTATAAATTGTCTGACAGGTAGAATATTCTCTTGATAGAGTCGAATGAATTCATTAGTCAGGATAACGGCTTCTCCCAACCCAACAATGCCTGGCACATTTAAGGTGCCTGACCTGTTGCCTCTTTCATGACCGCCTCCATGCAGAAGCGGTTCAATGGTAACTCTCGGTCCTCTTCTTCTCAGATAAAGCGCACCCGCTCCTTTGGGTCCGTAAAACTTGTGAGCGCTCAACGCAAGTACATCAACACCTAATTCTTGTACATCCACTTTGATTTTTCCCATGGCCTGTGTGCCATCGCAGATTAATATGGATTTATTGTGATGTACGATGTCTGCAATTTCCTGAATAGGTTGTATGACTCCCGTTTCGTTATTGGCAAGCATCGCAATTACTGCGACGGTGTCTTCACTGACAGAGTTTTTAAGAAAATCTAAGTCTATTATTCCATCCTGATCAACCTGTAAAAATGTAATTTCTGCTCCCTGAGATTCAATCCATTTGAGGGAGTCCATAACAGCGCTGTGTTCAGTAGGAAGAGAGAGGAAATGTGTACCCTTGGAACGAAATCGCCAGAAAATACCTTTAATAGCTGTATTGATGGATTCAGTGGCGCCGGAAGTAAATGTGACTTCCTGAGAGATGCAGTTTATCATGGATGCGACCTGCTCGCGCGCCCGGTCAATAAAGTTTTTGGCACTCAATCCTAATCCGTACGTTATGCTTGCAGCATTTCCAAAACTTTCACTAAAATGGGGAAGCATGGCGTGGAGTACTCTGTCGTCCACAGGTGTAGTGGCATTGTGGTCAAAATAAATAAATGAATCGTTCCCGGACATAATCTTAAACAAAATTACAAACAAAGACTGTATTTTGTGAAGCATGATACAACAAATTGACCATATCGGAATAGCTGTCAATAACACAGATGAGGGAGTGCAGCTGTATAATCTTCTTTTAGACTTAGAACCTTTTCATCAGGAAGATATTGAAAGTCAGCAGGTTCGGGCAACTTTTTATCAGTTAGGAACTACCAAAATAGAATTGATGGAACCTTTATCAAAAGAAAGTGTGATTAGTAAATTTTTGAGTAAAAAGGGACCCGGAATACATCACGTGGCTTTCTTGGTGGAAGATATAGAGGCTGAAATGGAAAGGCTGAAAAAAGAAGGATTCAAATCATTATCAGAGCGACCGTACAAAGGAGCATTGGGAAAATTGGTTTGTTTTTTTCACCCTAAAACAACCGGTGGTACGTTGATAGAATTATGTCAGAAAATATAACTTGCATATATCGGTGGCATTCAAATTGTAATGATTAGTCGTAAAGTTTACGTGTAGTTATATACACACAATTAGTTTAGAAAAGCATGAACACAACAGTTTTATCAGAATTATTCAAATCATATTTTAGACAGAAGCCGACTGGTATTGAAAAATTACCTCTTGCCGGATCAGACAGAATTTATTATCGTTTGACAGACGGCAGACATACAGCTATCGGTACTACTAATCACGATAAAAAGGAAAATGAAGTATTTATCAAACTATCCAGACATTTTAAGACCAAAGGAGTAAATGTCCCGGAAATATTTGGGGTCTCGGATGACGGGCTGCAGTATTTACAGGAAGATATTGGCAGCGTCGCTCTGTATGATTTGGTTAAGGGGAAGCCGTTCACGGCAGAAATTAAAAAGCTTTACCAGAACACATTAAAAGCTTTGATGAATCTTCAAATAGACGGAGCAGAAGACTTTGATTTTGAAAATTGCTATCCGGTGCAGGAATTTGATCGTACCAGTATGTTCTGGGATTTGAATTCCTTTAAATATTATTTTGCACGTCCATTGAGAATATTGTTTCATGAACCGAGTCTGCAAAAAGATTTTCATCGCCTGACCAAATGGCTGCTGGAAGAAGAGCATACATACTTTATGATGCGGGACTGTCAGGCAAGAAACGTGATGATAAAAGACGGAGTACCGTATTTTATAGATTTTCAGGGAGGGAGAAAGGGAGCTATGCAGTATGACGTCGCTTCATTATTATGGCAAGCCGGAGCTCAGATACCAATAACAAAGCGTTTTGAACTGTTAGAATACTATATTTCTTTGGTAAAAAATCGTATTCCTGATCTTCATACAGAAGCTTTCAGAGATAGGTTTTACGGTTTTCTTTTGATACGTATGCTGCAGGTTCTTGGGGCATACGGATTTCGGGGACTTTTTGAAGGAAGAACTCATTTTATAGAAAGTATCCCACCTGCACTAAAGAATATTGACTGGTTTATGAATAATATCAGACTGCCTGTGGATTTGCCTGAAATATATAAAGTTCTGGAAGCAATTGTTCGGCATGAAAAATTTGAGCCGCAGACCTGGCAGAAAGCCGAGAAAAAGCTAAAGGTAGAAATCAACAGCTTTTCTTATAAGCGTGGAATTCCGATTGATGAAACGGGCAATGGCGGCGGTTTTATTTTTGATTGCAGAGGACTGCATAATCCAGGAAGATATGAACCGTACAAACATTTGACCGGTAAGGATGCCGAAGTGATTCAGTTTTTAAAAAGCAGAAGTAAAGCAGAAGAGTTTCTTCAGACAGTGTATAATTCGATAGACATTAATATTCAAAATTATCTCGAAAGAGGCTTTGAACATCTGCAAATAAATTTTGGATGCACCGGAGGTCAGCATCGTTCTGTGTTTTGTGCCGAATCCACGAAAAAGTACATTGAAAACAAGTATGGGATTGAGGTTAATTTACGCCATGTCGAGCAGGAACTTAAAGGCAACAGGATTTAAATGAAAGCAATGATTTTTGCAGCGGGATTGGGAACCCGACTTAGACCGATTACCGATTCTGTGCCAAAGGCTATGGTAGAGGTAGGAGGGCAGCCAATACTCAAAATCACTTTGGACAGATGCTTTAAAGCCGGTATTCGGGAGGTTATTGTCAACGTGCATTACTTACCTGAAGTGATACGTGAGTTTGTGTCTGCGTACAGAATTGGTGAAATGAAAATCCATATTTCTGACGAATCGAAAGAACTGCTTGAAACCGGTGGAGGTCTTATTAAAGCAAAAGATTTTTTTAATGATGGAGAGTCCTTTTTGATTGCCAATGCGGATGTATTGACCAATATTGATATCAGAAAATTTGCAGACTTTCACAAGAATAAAAACGGAATGGCATCTTTGGCAGTACGGGACAGGTCATCTGCGAGAAAATTGCTTTTCAGTCAAGACGGGAGGTTAATGGGCAGAGCTGATGGACAAAAAATCGGAAGAGAGTACGCATTTAGCGGATATCACATTCTTAGCCCTCAGATATTTAACCATATTACGAGAGAAGGAAAGTTTTCAATCACGGATTGGTATCTGGATATTTGTGAGGCAGAAAAAATTTTTGCTTATCCGCATCAAAATGATATTTGGATTGACATAGGTACGGCCGGAAAATTACAGCTTGCCAACGAAGTTTATATACAGAATAGACATTTATTCTAATACGGCAGACTTATTGGAAAAGAAAGTGGTTTCTGTCTAAATTTGAACGAGTTGAAATAACCATCCAGAAACTGTAATCTATTGCTTATCCAATCTTTCATTTGGTTTATTGTCTTTAAGCAGCCTGTTATACAGACCATTACTGATTATTTTTGGAAAGTGTTTTTTCGAATAATACTGTTTGGACAAATAATATAGACCAATTTTGATTTTATCTCATTGTTCTATTTGTTTTTATCCACGGCATAATACCAAAATAAGGTCTCGCTTTATCGGTCTATTTTGAATTTCAAATTGGTATAATCTCCTCTTAATCGGACACCAGCAGTTCCTTTGATGACTTGATTACTATCTGTCAATATAAATTGTGCCGGGATATAATCATCTCCTATTGTCTGATTACCGGTGAAAATTTGAATATGAGGAAGTGAAAGAAAGTCTTCTGCTTTCAGAATATTTATTTCTGAAAGAATGAGAAATGCAAAGAGTTGTATAAGTTTTAATTTCAAAATGTAATAAAACTGTGATTGCACAATATGATTTTTGAAGCAAAGAAAGAATTGCGGAACAATTCCGAATCTAAGATCTCGGCTTTATTGAAAATCAAACTATCGGATTTTTATTTATTAAAGTCGTTTGAATTTGAAATCATAATCTTATCGATTCTCACTCCGTCCATTTTGGCGATTTCAAATTTTAAATTAGAGTGAACAAATTTTTCGCCTTCTTTTGGAATATATCCCAGCTTTTCCAAAACAAAACCACCTAAAGTATTGAAACTTCCGTCGTGTTCGTTCTCTTCCATATTGAAATGTTCACTAAAGACATAAAAGGGAATCTGTGCATCAATGAGCCAGGAGTTTTTACTTAATTCGGTGATTTGATATTCGTCATCATCTATTTCATTAAGGTCTCCGAGCAGACCGTCCAACACATCATCCATAGCGACCAGTCCTTCTAAAGCACCGTATTCATCTACTACTAATCCATAGTGGAATCTGTGTTCTTTAAATTTTTCCAACACTCTATATACAGGAGTGGTCTCAGGGAATATAATAGGTTTGCGAATAAACGACTCTATTTTAAAAGTTGAGTTATCAAATTCGGCGGGGAAAAGTTCCTTGATAAAAATCAGGCCTTTCCAGTTGTCTAAATTTTGATCACAAACCAAATATGCGGTGTGCATTTCTTCTCTGACTTTTTCTTTAATACTGTACAGGTCATCTTTGATATCAACCCAAAGAATATCTCCGCGGTGCGTCATGATTTCACTCACTTTTCTGTCTCCCATAGAAAATACGCGGGCTACGATGTCTTGTTCGATTTCCTGAATTTCCCCGGCAGTTGTGCTTTCTTGAATGATAGCTTTTATCTCATCTTCACTCACATATTCATCCTGAACTTTATTCAATCCGAATATACGGAGTATCAGGTCATTGGATACAGACAGTAACCAAATAAAAGGGCGGGATATGGTATATAGCCATTTAACTGGTCTGGCTACCCACAGAGCTATTTGTTCGGGATACATCATGCCAATTCGCTTGGGAAGCAATTCGCCAACCAAAATAGAGAGGAAAGTAGTAACGACTACAATAAAAGTAATGGCGATGGTTCCGGCGTAAGGCTCCAGAGTAGGAAATATCTCAATGTATTCCGTAAGAGGACCGGTCAGGCTTTCTCCCGAATATAATCCGGTGAGAATACTGACCAAAGTAATCCCGGTCTGAGCAGTAGAAAAATAAATGTTGGGTTCATTATAAATATACAGAGCTTGTGTGGCGTTCTGACTTCCTTTCTTAACGAGAGTCTCAAGCTTGTACTTTTTGGCGGCAACAAAAACGATCTCAAATAAGGAAAAGAAACCATTGAGAATGATTAAGGCGGCAATAATTAGAATTTCCATTTTTGTTAGAGATGAAAAAGTTTCATAGGTCTAATACCTAAACGATTAAGTATGTACAAAGTTAATAAGTGTTTGGTTTGCAGCGTAAATATATTGATTATGAGATTTATTCATCGAAACCTGATTCTAACGTTCCCAATAATTTACAGAACGAATATTATCCAATATATGCAGGTATGACATATATCTTGAGGGAGCAATTTCATCTTTGAGATAAGCCTCTTTCACAGCGCATAAAGGCTCGTTTTCGTGCAAACAATTATTATACTGACATTGCTGGCTTAATTTTTTAAACTCAGGGAAATAACCGCTTACCTCTTCAGGCTCCATTTCTATGACAAACAACTCTTTTATACCGGGAGTGTCAATAATATATGCATTCTTAAAAACTTCGTACATAGTAGCAAAAGTTGTGGTGTGCATACCTTTTTCCCACTTTTCGGAAATAGGGGCTGTACGGATGTTTAAAGAAGGATTGATTGAATTAATCAAAGTGGATTTTCCCACACCGGAATGACCGATAATTAGTGTTGTTTTGTCAGAAAGTAGTTCTTTAACTTCTTCCAAGTTGTTCTGATTTAATGCGGATATCTGCAAAATGGGATAACCTATATCAGAATAAATATCAGTAACCTGTTGTAGTTTGGGCTGATCTTTTTGGGTTAAAATATCTATCTTGTTGACAAGAATAGTAACCGGAATATGATAGGCTTCTGCAATGGTCAGAAAACGGTCAATAAAACCCGGTGAAGTTCTTGGCTTAGACATGGAAACCAGTATGATAGCCTGATCTATATTGGAAGCAATAATGTGTTTGAGATGTTTTTGCCTCGGTGATTGACGAATAATATAATTTTTTCTTTCTAAAATATTTTCAATTATAAAATCACCTGAAGAGTCGTCTTCCTGAATTTGCACGAAATCTCCTACAGCTATAGGATTAGTAGCTTTCTGCTCATCCTGTTTAAATCTGCCGGGTAATCGACAGTTGATGATTTGACCGGTATCAGTTTGTACCTTATACCAGCTTCCTGTAGATTGAAGTACTCTTGCTTTCATTTGGAGATGCTAAGAAATCTTTGCGGAGACAGGGGCTGAGTGCGCTTGAAGCCATTCCGGATTGTTTTCAATAGCAGTACCTACTACCACTACATTTGCTCCGGCGAGAAATGCCTGCTCAATATCTGATTTGCTTTTGATGCCTCCACCCACAAAAACAGGAGCCTCTACAGTTTGTGCGACCCTTTGAATGATTGCATTTGGAACTGGTTGTATTGCACCGCTTCCGGCTTCAAGGTAGATTGCTTTGAGTCCCAACAATTCTCCGGCGAGAGCAGTAGCAGCCGCGATATCCGGTTTGTCGGAAGGTATGGGCGTGGTATTACTCATATATGAAACGGAAGTGCTTTTTCCGCCGTTAATCAATACATATCCTGTCGGGATGATTTCCAGGCCGCTGTTTTTTAATTGAAAAGCTGATTCTACATGTCTTCCGATTAGCAGGTCAGCGTTTCTGCCGGAGATAAGAGATAGTAATAGCAATCCGTCTGCACCATCATAAATTTGTGAAGGACTGCCCGGGAAAATGACTATCGGAGTATTGCATTTGGATTTAAGAGAATCAACCACAAGCTCTATTTGGTTTTTAAGCACCAGACTGCCGCCTATTAAAAACAGTTGCACAAAACCCTTATTGGAAAATTCGGATAGACGCAAGAGTCTGTCTTCGGTTATATTGTCCGGGTCTATCAGTACAGCTAACCATCTTGAAGACTTCGTAACACTTGATAAAATGCTCAATACTAACTACTTTATGCCAAAGTTATCATTTTAGTTGGATATTATTATTGTGTTTTGATGACGACTGCGTTTTAAAAATATTTATCTTTCACCCAAATTATGAATAATCGGGTTCTAAAGCTGCAATGGATTGCAGAAGCTTTGTGGGTAATCGCATCTGTAATATTGATAGCCTTTGTGACATGGGACATGTACACGAGAGTAGAACAGTTCTTTTTCTATTACATAATCATTACCATGTTTTTGGGAGTTAATTATCTGAGATGGATAATCTTTCCTCAGCACTCACCTCTCATGCATTCTTTTTGGTTTAAAGTTGTAATAATACTGTTGAATGTTCCGATATTTCTTCTGACAATTAAATATTTTATGGTCATCCTGGAAATCTTTGATTCTTTTGATTTTACCCAGGGAGTTGTAGAGGATAATCTAATAGAAAAAGGAGCTTCATTAGAGTTGATACAGTATATTAGAAAGTTAACGATAGCAAGTGTATCTACTTTGCTAATATCGATTGTTATATTTGTTTTTAGGTCGCTTCACCTCATATTTAAATGGAGACAACTGCCCAAATATTTTTTAAAATAATACTATGAACAGAAAAATTTATTTTATAATTATAATTGCTTTTCAGCTTGTATTTTTTTCATGTTCAAAACAGGCCGAATCTCCCATACCTCTCAGTAGCGTTCAAAAGGTCATAGTCAATATGGAAGGTACACTGTATTTATATCAGGATACATTTCAGTTTGCCAGTGTGGCCGGACCGGAATCTGCAATTTTGAAAATGAATACCACAGTAGAAAACGGTGTGTGGGAAGTCTATCACGGCTCCTGCAAAAAGTGCAAAGATAACGTCGAAGTAGTCTTGGTAGTGCCTAATATAGAACAGGTAGAATTAATCAGCAGCGGGAATATCATTGCAGAGCAGAGTATCGTTCAAAATGATATCTCTATCATCAATAAAGGGACGGGTATGATTGAATTTAGGGATTTGAAAGTGGATTCATTATATACAGTGCTTCAGAGCGAAGGGGGGATAAAACTGTCGGGTGAAGGGGCACGAGTAATACAAGTATCTTCCAGAGGAACGGGTGATATACTGATGAATCAGTTTGCAGGGATTAATGTGTTTGCCAATGTAGAGAAGAGTGGAAACATTCATACCACAGTCATCGATAATTTAGAAGCTGTAATTTCAGGAAGCGGGAATGTTTTATATAAGGGTTCTCCGGTAATTACTCAAAATATTACAGGGAGTGGGAAAGTGATTAATAACAACTAATTTTCTTATTCGTTTATGCAGAGATACTCTCAGAGGATTTGACTTTCTGCACATTATGATCAACCACCGAAACAATAATATAATAGATTACGATCAGGCAGAGACCTATTTCCCGAAAGAAAATAAATGTGGGGATAGAAATAAAAAGCAGAAGAAATTTCATCTCATTCCCTTTCCATTGAAATAGTTTCCCTTTCATTCCAAACATTGGTATTTCACTAATCATCAAATATGAAAGAACTCCGGTAATGAGTATGAGGGTTGGGGTTTGGAAAATAAGTTTCTGAGTAAAAGTAGGGAGCATAGAATAATCCTGAGCAAAAAAGAATAAATACAGACCCAATACGAATGTTGTTGCCGCCGGAGTAGCTAAGCCCAAAAACGAATCAGTTTGTCTCGTATCGATATTGAATTTGGCCAGTCGAATACAGGCAAATACAGTAAAAACCAACCCGAGATATGCAACAGGATTTACAGAATAAGAGCCATATCCGGGCATATTGGACATACTAAACAGTTGTACAAGCATTATTCCCGGCAGCAGACCAAAGCTAATCATATCGGCCAAAGAGTCTAATTGAGCTCCTATTTCAGATTTGACTTTTAAAATTCTTGCAGCCAGTCCATCCAAAAAATCTGCAACTAAAGAAAAAATGATACAAACAGGCACAATCTTATAATCTCCATTGGCACATGCAAAGACTCCTATGCTGCCGGAAAACAAGTTCAAAAGAGTAAAAGCATTGGGAATATGTCGAATCATGAACTTTTTTTATGGAATTTCTCTACAAAAATACTCATATATATGGAATACGTGAGCATAAAAGTATTTAATCATTTTATCAGGATAGTTTAGTTATGTTAGTCAAAACTTATGCAAGTGCTATTTATGGAGTAGATGCCATCACAATCACCATTGAAGTAAATGTAATAGATAAAGGAATAGGATATTCTATTGTCGGACTTCCGGACAAAGCAGTTCAGGAGAGTCTGCACAGGATAGAATCGGCATTTGGACAGTCCGGGTTTAGGATGAAGCGACTAAAGACTGTAATTAATTTGGCTCCGGCAGATATCCGTAAGGAGGGTTCTGCTTTTGATTTACCTATGGCTGTGGGAATATTGGCAGCGACCGAGCAAATCCCTGAAGAACATCTTTCAGATTATATTTTTATGGGAGAGCTTTCTCTTGATGGAGGTCTTCAGCCGATAAAGGGAGCCCTTCCAATCGCCGTGCAGACTAAAAAAGAAGGGTATAAAGGAATTGTTTTGCCGAAGTCTAACGCCAAAGAAGCTGCTATAGTTAAGGGCTTGGATGTAATTGGAGTGGAAAAGCTGTCAGAAATCACGGATTTTTTGAGCGGAAAGATTAATATTTCTCCGACGGTTGTCAATACACGTGAAGACTTTTACAGCAATCTTGAGTATTTGGAACATGATTTTGCCGATGTGAGAGGGCAGGAAAATATAAAACGTGCGTTAGAAATAGCTGCTGCGGGCGGACACAATGTAATCTTGATTGGACCGCCCGGTGCCGGGAAAACCATGCTGGCCAAAAGACTTCCGTCTATCCTTCCGCCTCTGACTTTACATGAAGCTTTGGAAACTACAAAAATTCATTCGGTTGCCGGAAAACTTTCTAATAATTCAGGGCTGGTTTATGAAAGACCTTTTAGGTCACCTCATCATACCATTAGCGATGTTGCATTAGTAGGTGGAGGTTCTCATCCTCAGCCGGGAGAGATATCGTTGGCACATCACGGAGTGCTGTTTTTAGATGAACTGCCTGAGTTCAAACGAGCTGTATTGGAAGTGATGAGACAACCTATGGAAGAGAGGCGAGTCACTATTTCGAGATCAAAATTTACAGTAGATTATCCGGCAAGCTTTATGCTTATTGCATCTATGAATCCGTGTCCCTGCGGTTTTTATAACCATCCTGAAAAAGAGTGTACATGCGCTCCCGGAGTAGTACAGCGTTATCTTAATAAAATCTCGGGGCCTTTACTTGACAGAATTGATTTACACGTAGAAGTCACACCTGTAAAGTTAGATGAATTATCTTCTGATAAAAGATCAGAAAGCAGCCGGTTTATACGAAAGAGAGTGATAGAAGCCAGGCAATACCAGTCCGAACGATTAAAAAATCAGGAAATATACTGCAATGCGCAAATGAATACTCCTTTGACAAGGAAAATTTGTAAACTATCTGAGGACTGCCAAAGTCTGCTAAATAAAGCAATGGAGAGATTGGGCTTGTCTGCGAGAGCTTATGAGCGTATCTTAAGAGTCTCCAGAACGATTGCAGACTTGGACAACAGCAATGAAATTAAAGTTCAGCATCTTGCAGAAGCAATTCAATACAGGAGTTTGGATAGAGACAGTTGGGCAGGTTAAATGTCCTAATCTGTTTTAATTTATATAACAGCAAGATTTAGCTAAGTTTTTAAAATTCAGATTTCAATAAATTCCATAAATAAAAATATCTATTATTTTAAAATAGGGTTGTATAAATAAATAAAATGTGACTATCTTTGCGCTCTTGAATTTTTGGGGGTTGACAGAAAAAGTTGTTTGAGGTATGCTTTATTTTTCTTTATAATTTTT
>CAZZEH010000035.1:0-30303 GCA_964653095.1 uncultured Chitinophagales bacterium | reverse complement strand
GTTTTACGACACTTACAGAGAGGAAATCCTAAAAGTTTAAATGCGAATGCCGTGAAAGCCAACCAGTTGATTACTCTATATTGAAAAGAGTTGTCCCAAACCTGCATATTGAACTGATTTAGCCTTAAATCAGCCACTTTGAGATGAATATCTCTGCCACTGAGGTGAATCATCCAGTCTTTGTTTTGAAAAAAATGATGGATTTCATCTACACCAAAATCTAAACAGACTATACTGGGCTGTTGACGTATTGTTTTATATTGTATAACCGGATAGCCATACATCAGTTCTGTATCATTAATATGATTATGAAAAGCTAGGTTTTCACGCCCGGCTTTCTCTATAATGGCACTTCTAAATGCCGGAATTTCATAAGATTTTATCTTTGTATCGAATTGCACCCGTAATAATCTCAGTTTTTTCAAAGTATGTCCCGTTAATTTCAAAATCTCTTCTCAGAGAAGTTATGGACGGACTAATATAATTGAAGTTAAGAAATTATTAAAATAAATATCGGTTTAAGTTTATTTACGTACACTTATCCAGTAGCTCACTGTTCTCTGTACCCCGATTTAACCAAATGAAAAAGGCCGCCCTTCAGGACAGCCTATGCATTATTAATGGTCTGAGTATTATCCTTTTTTAATATATCCTTTCAGATGCGGATATCCTTCTTTTTCGTTAATCACATCAAAGAAAGTAGTGCCGTCAGCCTCTTGGGTTCTGTGGGTTACTTTGGAAGGGAGAAACAGCGGCTTTTTGAACGCACCGTATAGCTCATGAATTCCTTTGATATCGGATTCAGAAACTGCGGCTGCCCGGCCCAGAGTGTACCAGCCGTGTACAATCTGTTTTGGAAATCCAAAAAGTTTGGCAGTGATGTTATGCAGGTGAATAGGATTGTAGTCTCCGCTTACTTTGGCATAATCGATGGCCGTTTTGGAATTGAGAGACCAGCCTGAGGAGTAATCCGGGTCTTCAATTTCTATTTCCGGCTTTTCTTCGGCTTCTTCGCCCAATCCCTTTTTTCCTAAGTATAAATTGATATTTCTTTGTTCCCATACTGTCGTACCCAATCTGGAAAGACTCATGATAGTTTCCACTCCGGTACCTTTGTCGTGCTGAATAAGTCTGCCAAATTTTACTTCTGCATCTAATTTCTCACTCGGATAGATAGTCGAAAACTGATTGATTTTGAAGGACAGGTGAACCATTCCTGGCATTGGAAACGGTGCATCGGGGTGAGCCATTAAAAGCGTCTGCATGCTGAAAAGGCGGATATACCAATACACAGAAGGTACGGTACTTTCGCTGTATCCGAACATTTTGCAAAAAGCTGCATATTGTTTTTTGTCCACGGTCAATCCTGCATAGGAGTACCCTTTCTCCGGTAATCGATCGCCGGGCTTCTTTATTCCGGTGAGACTGGCTCTAAGAAGTGTTTCAATAGAGCTTGGAGCTTTCTTTAATGGAAATAGTTGTGCCATAATACAAAGATGTCAAAAAGACTTGAATTCTGAAACCGGCTTATGATAAGAGGTGTATATTTTGCAATTTATTAATAAGAAATGGCTGCCTGCATAAGCAAACAGCCATTTCACAAAAGGAAAGAATAGATTATTTTTTATTGGACAGCTTGCTGTTCGAGTCCGTGATAATTTCTTTGGCTGCTTTCACATAATTCTGATCGGAAGTCATGGAAATTACCTTATTGGCAGATGCAATCGCATCTTTATATTTTCCTGTTTTAAATTCCAGAGTAGCTTTGTGAAGAGCAATCCAGTATGCATTTGGGTTTTGTTCTGCTGCTTTGACAGCCCACTCATACGCCTGATTCAAATCTTTATCGTTTTCCAGATAATAAACGGATGCCTGATAATACGGACGGTTATCCTTCATGGCTTTTTCTATACCGGTCATGACTTCCGCATCAATTTCAGTGGTTACAGAAACTGACACGATTGAATTTTCCCAGGAAAGAGTCATGTTCGCGCTTGTAGTAGTAATATTTTCCACCTGAATGGTAAAAGTTTCAATGATATTAGAAGATTTTTCTACCGGAACTGTAAGTATCGCTGCGGCATCTTTTTTATTATACTTTTCGAAGTTAGTACCCATAGTCAAATCACTGTAAAAAATTATTTGCCATTCGTTTTGTCCCGGAATGGTGTACAATGCATAGGTTCCGGCTGTAAGGTCTTTATCGTTTACCTTTACATCTGAACCGAAAGTTACTTTTGTAGAAGCATTGGCACCGGTACGCCACATTTTTCCGTAAGGAACCAAATCGCTGAAAATTACTCTCCCTTTTACACTCGGTCTGGAATATTCGATGTCAATATTGGTCAGAGCAAATTGCTGGGAAACTTTTTGAAGCGGACTTGGTATCGGAACTTTTAGAGATTGTGCCTGAATAGAACTGAGGCTGAAAAACCCGACAGCAATTAAAAATAATAAAATTTTAAAATCTTTGAGTTTTAGCATAATGAAATGATTTTTATTTCTATAAAGTTAGAGTTTACTTCCTGAATCTTCTTAAAAATTGACCTCAACCTGAAATTTATTATTTTTCTTAACATTAATTCGGAATCTAATCTCAAACAGAACCTGCAGTTTCTTACTTTTGATACTCATGTTTTCCTATTGGACGATATTTAAAGAGTCTTTTATTCTTTCCATGCAACAGCTTTGGAATAATAAACTTCGCTCAGGTCTTTCGCTGTTGGGAGTTACTATTGGAATTTTCAGCATTATAGCTATTTTGACGGCTATTGATGCATTGAAAAATGATATCAGCGGGTCTATCAATAAGCTTGGGGATAATATTGTATTTGTTGGAAAATGGCCGTGGGAGTTTAGTCATTCGGATTACCCCTGGTGGAAATATTGGAAGAGACCCGAACCCAATTATGAGGATTATAGAAAATTAAAAGGGAGGCTCTCAAAGGCTAAAGCTGTTTCTTTTACGGTACAACCTCCATCGCCGGATATTTTGTTTCGTGGCGAAGAGATTGAGAACACTTCTGTAGTTGGTGCGACAGCAGATTATCGGGATGTGTTTAGTCTGGATATTGCAGAAGGGAGGTTTTATTCGGAATCAGAATCGAATCTCGGACTTCCCGTAGCAGTTATAGGCGGCGGGATAGCAGAAGAATTGTTATCGTACAGCACCCATCTGATAGACAAAGAGGTTACTGTTTTTGGCAGAAAGGTTAAAATTATCGGCATTCTTAAAAAAGAAGGACAGGGTGGGTTGCTTGGAATGAACAATGATAAGCAGGTCTATGTACCCTATCTTTTTGTGAATAAAGTAGTCTATATTGATCCCTGGCAGTCTTCTCCTGAAATACAGGTAAAAGCGGCAGACGGAGTTGCTTTGGACGAGTTAATGTTTGATATTCAGCAGCATATGCGTTCTATTCGAAAACTCCGCCCGGTACAGCAGGATGATTTTTCGATGAATCAGTTGAGTATTATTGCTCAGAGTTTTGACGGGATTTTCTCAGTTTTAAGCATAATAGGGTGGGTGATTGGTTTTTTCGCCCTGATAGTAGGGGGATTTGGCATAGCAAATATTATGTATGTATCTGTGACCGAACGCACGGGAATTATTGGCATAAAGAAGGCTTTGGGAGCCAGAAGCAGCTATATTTTAACGGAGTTTCTGATAGAGTCTGTTCTGCTTTGTCTGATTGGCGGATTGGCAGGTCTTGTGGTCATAGCTTTTATGACACAGCCATTATCTGAAGTGTCGGGCATGACTTTCAGGCTAAGTTGGGAAAATGCGGTAATTGGAATAGGAGTATCGATGTGTATTGGTTTGATTTCAGGCTTTCTCCCGGCAAAAAAAGCGGCAGGTTTAAATCCGGTAGATGCGATACGGGTAAATTCATAGAGTCGTGAAAAGTTTTGAAACATCAAACTTTAACTTTACGGGAATTTGCTTTATTTTGAGCCAACGATTATGTAACAGAAATTTGAAATGACGAATAAGCAAAAGTTAGAGAAGCTGAATAAAAAAAAGGAAGAAGCCTTATTGGGTGGCGGTATAAAGCGAATAGAATCTCAACATAAAAAGGGCAAACTGACCGCGAGAGAACGGATTAATCTTTTGTTAGATTCCGGGACATTCGAAGAAATAGGGATGTTGGTCACGCACAGAAGTACTGATTTCGGTTTGGAGAAGCAGCAGTATTTGGGAGATGGGGTAGTGACAGGATACGGAAAAATTGACGGACGTACTGTATATGTGTTCTCTCAGGATTTTACAGTTTTCGGCGGATCGCTTTCAGAAACACATGCAGAAAAGATTTGCAAAATCATGGATTTGGCCATGAAAACAGGTGCTCCGGTGATCGGATTAAATGATTCAGGGGGCGCCCGTATTCAGGAGGGAGTAGTTTCACTTGGAGGCTATGCAGATATTTTTTTGAGGAATGTGCAGTCTTCCGGTGTGATTCCTCAAATTTCTGCCATAATGGGACCTTGCGCCGGTGGAGCAGTTTATTCTCCTGCCATGACAGATTTTACACTGATGGTGGAACACACCTCCTACATGTTTGTTACAGGACCTAACGTAGTAAAAACTGTGACACATGAGGAAGTTACTTCCGAAGAACTTGGAGGGGCGCGTACACATGCTTCCAAGTCCGGTGTGACTCATTTTACAGCTGCAAATGAAGTCGAATGCATTCGAAACATTCGCAGACTTTTGAGTTATATGCCTCAAAATTGTGAGGATGACGCTCCTGTTTATCCTTATGAAACTGAAGGCAGTGAAATACGTGAAAAACTTGCAGAAATAATTCCTGCCAATCCCAATCAGCCGTATGATATGCGTGAAGTGATTGAAGAGATAACCGATGAAAAATCTTTTATGGAAGTGCATAAAGATTTTGCAGAAAATATAGTCGTGGGATTTGGCCGTATTGCCGGGCGTTCGATAGGGATTGTAGCCAATCAGCCGGCATTTTTGGCCGGAGTGCTTGATATTAATAGTTCCAGAAAGGCAGCGAGATTTACAAGGTTTTGTGATGCGTTTAATATACCTCTTTTAGTGTTGGTGGATGTACCGGGATTTTTACCGGGAACCGATCAGGAGTGGAACGGAATTATCATGAACGGTGCCAAACTTTTATACGCTTTGAGTGAGGCTACTGTGCCAAAAGTGACTGTAATTACCCGTAAAGCCTACGGAGGTGCATACGACGTGATGAACTCTAAACATATAGGTGCAGACCTGAACTTTGCCTGGCCGACTGCCGAAATTGCGGTAATGGGCTCAAAAGGAGCCGCAGAGATTATATTTAAATCTGAAATCGCCCAATCTGAAAATCCGGAAGCCAAGCTTAAAGAAAAAGAAGAAGAATATACCCAAACTTTTGCCAATCCGTACCGGGCAGCCGCACGGGGTTTTATTGATGAAGTAATAGACCCTAAAGTGACCCGTCTGAAACTGATTAAAGGATTTAAAATGCTGGAAAATAAAGCAGTGAAAATGCCTAAACGCAAACACGGTAATATTCCTTTGTAAGCTAATGTGGGTGAACAGTATTTCAGGTAGAATGAACAGAAGACCTTTGAATTCTCTTTCACAGCCGAACTCAAAAAACTATTTTTGTTTGGTATGAAAAATTTATTCCGACTCGGTCTTTTCATTTTTCTTTTGACTGCAAAATTCCCTGTGATTGCTCAAGTTGAAGAGCAAAAAAACTCTGCGGAAATATATCAGGATTTATTACGGCTCAATACACTGGGTACAGTTCTCTATATTGCCGCACATCCCGACGATGAAAATACCCGATTGCTCTCATGGTTAGTTGGAGAAAAGAAAGTCAGAGCTGCGTATGTATCTCTGACCCGGGGAGACGGGGGACAAAACCTTATAGGCTCTGAATTAGGACCTTTGCTGGGAGTAATCCGTACTCAGGAGCTATTGGCCGCGAGAAAAGTCGATGGAGCAGAACAGTATTTCACAAGAGCGGTAGATTTTGGGTATTCTAAAAATCCGGAAGAAACTCTGCAAAAATGGAATGAAGATACTTTGCTCAAAGATTTGGTACATCTCATCAGAAAGATACAGCCGGATGTGGTGATATTGCGTTTTCCACCGGATGCCAGAGCTGGGCATGGGCATCATTCGGCATCTGCTATTTTGGGGCATAAAGCTTTTCTGCTGGCAGGAGATAAAAACTATCAGCCGGAAGGTGGTTTACAGCCCTGGCAGCCTCAAAGATTGTTTTGGAACACCTATTACTTCTCCAGCGGTATCAACACCACTTCCGATAATCAGCTCAAGGTCAATTTCGGCACTTATAATTCTATATTGGGTAAAAGTTATGGTGAGATATCCTCTGAAAGCCGCAGCCAGCACAAATCTCAGGGCTTTGGCACAGCGACTACGAGGGGAGATTCTACAGAGTACTTTTTGCAGTTGGAAGGGAAAGAAGTGGAGAGCGATTTGCTGGAAAATATCAATACCACCTGGAGCAGAATTCCCGGGAGCAAAAAGATACAGCGCAATATTAACAAGGCGATTAAAAAATATCAGACAGAAAAACCTTCTGCAGTTCTGCCCAACTTATTGTCCGTCAGAAAGGAAATACTGCGATTGCTGCCCAATGCGGATGCTCAAAGTGCAGTATGGTTAGAATACAAATTGATACAAACAGATGAATTGATTCGTCAGGCAGCAGGTATCTGGGCTACTGTTATTGTCAAAACGAATGAACTGACTCCAGGGGATACAATAACTGCCGAATTGCAATGGATACACCGTTCAGATATTCCCATAGAACTAAAATCAGTTACTATTGGAAATGATATTCTGATTGAAAATAAAGTATCAAAAAATAATAAACTGATTGGGTTTTCTAAGCAAGTCACTATCCCCGAAAATCTAAATTACTCTGCACCGTATTGGTTGGAGAATCCTATGGCGAATAATCTTTTTCATTCTGCAAAAGATATTCACGGCAATGCGGCTTACCTGTACGATAATCATCCTGTGGAGGTGAAATACTCCATAGCAGGACAGGATTTTACACTGAACCTTCCTTTAAACGTACGCAATATCGACCCTGTCGATGGTGAAAGTTTTACTCCTGCTGTGATTTTACCTGCGGTAACGATGCAGTGGTCCGCACCTTTTTCTATTCATCCCAACGGAAAGGAAGAGCAGGTGCGACTGAAAATAATGGCTCATACGGATATACCGGGCGGAAAATTACACTTGCAATATCCGTCTTTATGGAATGTACAGATCGTGAACGGTAGTGAAACAATTCCTGCATTGAAAAAAGATGCTTCTCATAATTTTACGCTGAGCATTTCCACACAGAATAAGGACGATGTAAAAGATACACTTTCGGCTTCTGTTGAGATAGATGGTCAGAATTGTGATTTGCAACTCTATAATATCAATTATGAGCATATCCCAAGGCAAACGGTATTGACTCGTTCGGAACTGCCGCTGACTTCTTTCACCGTAAAAACTCAGGCAAAGAAAATTGGTTATATCGAAGGGGCAGGGGACTTGGTACCACAATCTTTGGAACAACTGGGCTATGAGATTGTATCGATAGATGAATACAATTACAAGGATATATCTTGGAAAGAATTGGATGCGGTAGTTACAGGTATCCGCGCTTATAACAAACATTTATGGCTCAATGATGCTTATGATGTCATCATGGATTATGTCAGAGACGGTGGTAACCTAGTCGTGCAGTACAATACCAATAATTTTTTTGGACCTTTGATAGCGAAAATGTTCCCATATGATTTAGAAATCACCAAGACTCGTGTCACAGTGGAAGGAGCACCTGTGGCTTTTGTGGATAGCGATGCCAAAATCCTTAACAGTCCCAACCGCATCACTCAAAAAGATTTTGACGGCTGGGTGCAGGAGCGGGGAATATATTTTGCAGGTGAGCGCAGCCCGGAGTGGAATGGCGTTTTGTCAATGAATGACCCCGGAGAACCTGCCTCTGATGGCAGTCTGCTTTGGGCAAAATACGGCGAAGGGGCACTCATCTATACCGGCTTGGTTTTTTTCAGAGAACTTCCTGCCGGAGTGCCCGGAGCGTATCGTTTATTTATCAATCTATTGGAAGCAAATAAATAGAGAATAACTGACCGCGGACAACTCCTGCGTTATTCCGTACTCGTCCGCCTTTGGTGGAGGAATCTCATCTTCAAACTATCTGTACTTATCTATCATTTTTGACTATATAAGTACAAATATAATTTCCTTTATTTGTATTTAAGTGGTAAATTTACGTGTATAAATACAGATATATGGTGGGCAGGAAATCGCAGGAAAAGCTGATGAATGGATTTTTGTTAAGAAAGAAATCCGCATTTATTGCTGTTACAGGCAGACGGAGAGTTGGAAAAACATATACTGTTGACCAAGTATATGGTAAGTATTTTTGTCTGAGAATTACAGGCATACAGGATGCAGATATGCAAACTCAAATCAATAATTTTACTCAAAAGATAGCAGAGCATTCAGGTTTGCCTATCATCACATCGCCCAATAATTGGCAGGAAGTATTTGCGTTGCTTAAAACCTATCTAAAAACTCTCCCCAAAAATAGAAAGCAAGTCATTTTTATAGACGAATTGCCTTGGGTGGCTACTAAACGCTCAAGATTTGTACAGTTATTAGCTCATTTTTGGAATGATTATTTATCCAAAGAAAAGCATTTTATATTGGTGGTTTGCGGATCAGCAACATCTTGGATTGCAGAAAATATTGTCAATGACAAAGGCGGTTTTCACAATAGGTTAGACCAGGCCATACAAATAAAACCTTTTACACTTAGGGAGACAAAAGAGTTTTTGGAGAGTAAAAAGATTAAATGGACAGATCAAGCCATTGCGGAATTGTATATGGTGATGGGTGGAATACCGTATTATCTGGAACAAGTAGCAAAAGGGGAATCTGTCAATCAGGTCATCGCAAGACTTTGTTTTGATGAAAACGGAATTTTAAACAATGAATACGACAATCTGTATAAAGCCTTATTTGAACATTCAGAAAACCACGAAGCTATCGTCCACGCTTTAGCTACTTCCCAGCGCGGTCTGACCAGAAAACAAATCATTACTAAATCCAAGGTACAGAAAGGAGGCCCTTATACCAGAGCGATGAACGATCTATTGATTTCCGGTTTTGTGGAGGAGGTCATACCTTTTGGCAAAGCTAAAAGAGGTGCTTTGTATCGGTTGTTAGATGAGTACTCTGTTTTTTATCATAAGTTCATCTCCAAAAACAAGAAAAAAGGGAAAAATATTTGGGCAAGTCTATACTCATCTCAACAATACAAAATATGGACGGGTTATGCTTTTGAAAATTTATGTCAGCGACACATTTCTGAAATAAAATCTGCGTTGGGAATTTCAGGAATTTATACTGAGCACTATTCGTTCAGCAATAAAGCAGATAACAATACAGATACGGGATTTCAAATCGATTTGATTATTGACAGAAAGGATGATTGTATCAACCTTTGCGAATGTAAGTTTTACAACACGGAGTTTATGGTCAGCAAAGATTATGCATCAAAGTTGAGAAACAGAAAGCAGGATTTTATAAAAAAGACAAAAACAAAAAAGACAGTATTTAACACGCTAATCACTAATTATGGTACAGTTAAAAATGAACATTATCTCGATGTAATTGATGTTGAATTAACGGTTTCCGATTTAATGCAGCGGAGATAAATACAATTATAACTTTCCTTATTTGTACTTATGTAGTAAGTTTTAGTAGATAAGTACAAGTATATGATAGGCAGAAAATCACAAGAAAAACTGATGAATAGATTTCTATCAAGAAAGAAGCCAGCATTTATTGCCGTAACAGGCAGACGGAGAGTCGGCAAAACATATACTGTTGACCAAGTGGTAAGCATTTCTGTCTGAAAATTACAGGCATACAAGATGCAAATATGCAGACTCAAATCAATAATTTTACTCAGAAAATAACAGAGTATTCGGATTAGCCACCCAACAATTGGCAGGAAGTATTTGCGTTATACCAATTTGAAATTCAAAATAGACCGATAAAACGAAACCTTATTTTGGTATTAAAGGTGGCAGTAAAGCCAAATGATGGACGATAGGACTATCGGTGATGACGACTTAGACGAGTGCGATTACTTTTCTTTCTATACATAGACAAGCATTTGCAGACGGAATGAGCTTTGCGCAGCTTTATTTTGGTTTGCTGATGGCTACGATTATCATCTGTTTGGTGTTTTTCAGAGAACTTCCTGCCGGAGTACCCGGTGCGTATCGTTTGTTTGTGAATCTGTTGGAGATATATACAGCATTACTTAGTAATACGCAACCTTCCTTAAATACTTGGTATAATATAGTCGCCATATACGATGGCTCGCTTCTTTCTTTATATATTAATGGAGTTTTAAATAGCACATCTACTGTTAATTACACTCTTGATAATTCTTCAGAACCACTTTATATTGGTAAGGGATTTACCTCTGTTTCATGGAATTGGTATAGATGGTTTAAAGGTAAAATTGATGATATTCGTATATACAATCGAGCCCTAACTGATGCAGAAATAGAAGCATTATATAACGAATAAAACAAGGTGTAAATTTTATCATTTTAAAAGCCCACGATTTCGATAGTGGGTTTTTTTCATATAAATTGGAAAATGTTGTGCAAAATTGAGATTATACTAAACGGTTTAAACCATGGGCTTCGTTAAATTATACATACACTAAACCGTTTTAACGGTTTGAAATAGATTTTTTTCCATCTTGGAATTTTGTCCTTTAGAATTAGCATTCTTTATATAAGAAGATTATTTGTAAATTTAATTGTTGGAAATAGGTTTATCACCTTTCCATAAAATATATAAGATTATGAAAACATATAGATTTAATACAAAAATATCGGATGACGGTACTATTACGCTCCCTTTCGAGCCTGCTTTGTATGGTCAGAATGTGGAAGTTATCATTTTTCCCAAAGAAAAGAAGCAAAGAAAAAATGTTTATTCTGCAAAAGATTTTTTAAAAAAATGGGCGGGAGTTATCAAAACAGATAGGGATTTAGATGCGGACAAATATGATTATTTGAAAAACAAGCACCAATGATAAAGGCATTGATAGATACTAACATTATCATTGATATAGCTTGTGAAAGACAACCATTTTTTAAGGATTCTGCAACAGTGCTTGAAATGATAGACAGACAAAAATTACAAGTATATCTTTCAGCATCTATTGTAACGGATGTTTTTTATCTGCTTCGCAAAGAATTAGGGAAAGAGGAAACCATCAAGTTTTTGAAAGATTTGCTTCAGATAATGGAAGTCTTGTCAGTAGATAAAACAATAGTTTTAAAAGCACTTTATTCGGAAAGTAATGATTTTGAAGACCAAATTCAAACACAGGTTGCTTTGGAAAATGAGTTGGATATGATTATTACTAGAAACATCAAAGATTATAAACCAAAAAGGTTTTTAAGAATAATAACTCCACATGATTTTATTAAGGAAATGTCGTAAAAAATAAAATCTATTTGCGAATCTGTTGGAGATAAATAGATAAGACGCAAAAAATTGCTTTCTACAGAGTCAGATAGTTAATATTTCTGCTTTTAAACTAAACTTCCGAAATTTCTATCTATCTTTTACGGAGTATGAATTATCTTAAACTTGTTCTGATTTTTATCTTATTTCTGCTGTTTTCCGGACAGATTTGGGCAGACAGCTATTCCTTTAGAAATGAAAAAGAAGTACAAACTCATCTCATGGGTGAATGGGAATCGTACGACTATACTTTTAATCCTGACAAACCATTTACGGGTTCGGCAGAGGAAAAGAAAGAGTTTGAACAAACACTGTCCGTATTAAAATCTTCCTTACCGGTTTTTAAATATATTTTTCTTAAAAACGGAAAGTTTAAGAGAGAAACCATCTCCCACCAGGAAATAAATAGTGAGCCAAGAAAAGGAAAGGGAAAATGGAAGTTAAATCAGGGAGGAGATTACCTTCATATCAAAATGAAAGATGGTGAACAGGAGCTTTTTAAAGTTTTGATAATTACTTCCGAGAAGATGGAGACTTTGAGCGAGGATTTGGATATGAAAGTAATTATATTTTGGCAGAAGACTCCATAGACAGCAAACAAAAGGATTTATTGATTCAATTTAATCCGAACCTGCTTTTTATTTACCTTTAGAGATTGAATGATTTCAAGAAGAACCATAGATAAAATTATTGATGCAGCCCGAATTGAAGAGGTGGTAGGGGACTTTGTACATCTGAAAAGAGCAGGAGCCAATCTAAAAGGACTGTGTCCGTTTCACGATGAGAAAACGCCTTCATTTGTAGTCTCTCCTGCCAAAAATATTTTTAAATGTTTTGGGTGCGGACAGGCAGGAGATTCCGTCAAATTTGTGATGGAACACGAAGGAGTCAATTATCCGGAAGCGCTTCGGTATTTGGCGGAGAGATACAGAATAGAAATCGAAGAAGATGAGAGCGATCAGGATCGGGAAGAACAATTAGCAAGACGGTCATTAAAAGACAGTGTATTTATTGCGATGAAATTTGCCGCCCAATTTTATCGGGAAAACCTTTTAGAAACGGATGAGGGAAAATCAATAGGGCTGTCTTATTTTAAACACAGAGGATTCAGTCAGAAAACAATTGATACATTTCATCTCGGCTATGCCCCGGAAGGATTTGACAACTTTATAACTGCGGCTCTTAAGGCCGGATATAATCAGGATGTTTTGGAAGCGGCCGGACTGATTAAAATTAAAGAAGGCAGAAACCCGTACGATTTTTTCCGGGCAAGAGTGATGTTTCCCATTCATAATCTGAGTGGGAAAGTAGTAGCTTTTGGCGGAAGAATAATGGCAAAAGATACAAAACAGGCTAAGTATATCAATACTCCCGAAACGCCTGTTTATACAAAAGGTCATTTGCTTTATGGTATTTATCAGGCGAAGGAAAGCATTAGAAAGCAGGATGCCTGCTATCTCGTGGAAGGTTATACCGACGTATTGGGATTACATCAGGCAGGAATAGAAAATATTGTCGCGAGTTCCGGTACGGCTCTGACCAAAGAACAGGTCAAATTAATCAGTCGGTTTACTAAAAACATTATTTTAATATACGACGGTGATAAAGCAGGTATCAATGCGGCTCTGAGAGGAGTAGATATTATGCTGGAGTTGGATATGAATGTAGATGTCGTACTACTCCCGGAAGGAGAGGATCCGGACTCTTTTGTGAGGGAAAAGGGAACGGATGAGACGTTGAAATACATTCAGGAAAACAAAAAAGATTTTATTTTCTTTAAATCTGATGTGCTGCTGAAAGATTCAGGAAATGACCCTACCCAGAGAGCACAGGCCGTGAGAGGAATTATAGAGACAGTGGCGCGGATAAACGACCCGATACGCAGAGCCTATTACGTAAGAGCCTGCAGTAAACTTGCGGAGTTGGAGGAAGATATTCTGATTACTGAGATTAATAAATACCTCATACAATTACACCGACAAAATGAGCGAGAAAGGACCCGAACCACTGTCTCGCAACGAGATGCTGATATTGTACCGGCCCGAACTCATGACAGACAGACCGATAAAGAAGAGAATCAAAAGAAAAGTATTCATGCTCAGGAAAAAGATATTCTTCGGGTGTTGTTGGTGCATGGCAGCAGAATAATGAAAACACAGGCGCAGGAAAGAGCAGTAGATTACATCCTGAATCAGATTAAGGGAGTCTCTTTTGAACATCCGCTTTATGAAAAAATTTTGAATACTATTGTTCGAGCGTTGGAAGATAAAAAGTCAATTGAAGAAGTTCAGGATGAAAATTTTTATGAAGATGAAGAAATTAAAAACTTTATCATCGGAATCAAGATATCTCCTTATGAATTGAGTCCAAATTGGGAAACTCAGAATAATATTCTTGTTAAAGGTGTGGAGAAAACGTGGGAGAGAGATGTGCAATCATCTGTGAACCGGTATATTTTACAGAAAATAAAAGCCCGTCAGATCGAAATAGACCAGCAGATAAAAGCATTGTCACCGGATGATGTTGAAAAATGCACAGAATTATTGGAGCAAAAATTAATCCTTCAGAATCCAAAAATTGATATTGCGGAAAAGTTTGGGACAATTATTTTTTAAAATTTAAAACCTGCTGTCTGTATTTGCACAGCATCACAAATTGGTACGGAAAAGCAAAAAACAGTCGGATTTTAAATAATTTCGCAGAGTCCGGTATGGTTAGTAAAAATAACACTTATCAGAGGTTAAAAGAGATTCAGGCTGTTATTATGCCGTGGATTCAGCGGATAATTTTCAGTGATATTTATATTTCTTTTGGGGCGGTATGTTTTGCTTATGCAAATATGCTTCTGATGGGCGTGCGGATGAAAAATTTTCCCAGCCTACTAATTCTTATCGGTGCGGCGACTATGTTTATTTACCAGTTTAGCAGGTGGATTGCGTTTAAAAATTCGCTCGGCAGTTTGAGTCAGGACTTGCTGTTTCAGTGGATGAGAAAAAATCAGAGCATAGTTTTGTTTTTGCTGGCATTCAGTGCATTCGTGGTGTTGGCAATGGCTTTCTTTATCAGGATAGAAGTACTTTCTGTATTGTGTATTCTAGGGCTGATTTCATTTCTGTATAATTTAAAAATTCGTGTTCGAAATAAGATAATCACCTTGCGTAAAATTCCTTTTGCCAAAATTTTTATGATTTCTCTTGTCTGGTCGGTTATGGCAGTTCTGCTTCCGTGGACTAATATTTACGGATGGCAGTTTGAAACAAAAATGTGTATGCTCCTGTGCATTCAGTTTCTGTTTATTTTCATTATTACGCTTCCGTTTGATATGAATGATTTGGAGGCGGATAAGGAAATGGGCATTTATACTATTCCTATGGTAATAGGAGACAAGGCTTCCAAAGAGTTACTCGCTGCACTTTCTTGTCTGTATCTGCTGCTGTTGTACGGATGGATTCTGCAGTTTAATGAATTTCTGCCCGAGTACAAAATTTTTATGATTGGAATAGTGGCTTTGGTTTTTGCCCTGCTCTACAAGACAATCATTAGAAGCCGGAGAGCGGATAAATGGCAAATTATGCTCTGGTATGACGGTTCATTAATACTTTACGCCTTAATTGCTGCATTTGCACACTTTATCCCTGAAATGATTTAATTTGCAATAAGTTGAAAATAAAATAAAGTATAATAGCTTTCGTTTTATTCTGACAGCAAACTTTTTAAAATATTTACTACATTTAACTGAATAATGAAACGTTTCTATTTTTTCTGTATCCCGACAGTTTTTCTGCTTATTCTGACTTCCTGCAAAAAGGACAATAACAGTACATCAGTGGAGTTGGGATATGATTATGTCGTAAAAGATATTGGGCATTATATAATTTATCAGGTGGATTCTGTAGTGTACAATGATTTTGACAACAGCGTTCGGGATACTACTTTGCTGTTTAAAGAAATAATAACCGAACTGTTTAAAGACAACCTCGGAAGAGATGCATATAGAGTAGAGCGCTATGAAAAGGGCGATGCGGAGCAGGATTGGTCACTTTCCCGCACCTATTATTTTGTTCCTGAGAAAAGCAGATTAGAGAGGATAGAAGAAAATCTTCGTTTTATAAGTTTTGTATTTCCGCCGGACAAGGGCGTGGAATGGGACGGGAATAAATTTATCGAAGCCGTAGATAATCTTAAGTATTTGAAAGGTTGGACCTATGAGTTTGTGACAGTTGATGAGCCGCTGATCTTAAACGGTAAGAATTACAGTAAAACCGCTGAGATTTTATTGGAGGATAAAGAAACAATGATTGAAAAGACCTTTGCGAAAGAAATTTTTGCCCGAAATGTAGGAGTCATTTATAAAGAATGGTGGCACTTAGAAACTCAAAAAATAAATGATAATCCCTGGCTTGAAAAAGCGGAGAAAGGATATATTGTTAAAATGCAGGCTGTAGATTGCGGAATGGAATAACCGAAGCATTTCGATCTCCGCGTTTTTTATGAAAAAAAGCTTTTTATTTCTTGTAAGTTGCTTTGTATCAGCGACAATTTTTGCTTTTGAGACAGAGAAAGAATATGTATTGGTGTATTTAAAAGATAAGCCTGAGATTTCCAATGAGCGGCTCATTAAAAAATTCTCACCTGTTTCTGTAGAAAGGCGTGTGCGTCAAAGTTTGGATTTTGACGAAAGTGATTATCCGATTTCTGAGAAATATATTGACAGTATAAAAAACGAGGGGTATAAAGTAGTCAGTCATTCAAAATGGCTGAACGCGCTGTTGGTAGAATTTGATAAAAAATCTGAAGATGAACCTTCTCAACTTTTGCAATATGGATTTGTAATTGATTACCAATTTCTCGGAGGAAAAGTCAGAACTGAAAATTACAGAATTAAAAATAGCGAGCAGGAAGTACAGGAGGACAGATATCTAAGAGATTTGAGTTATAAACTGATAGGATTAGATACCCTGCACAAGCTTGGATATCACGGACGGGGCATACGAATCGCTATTTTGGATGCAGGATTCAGCGGAGTAAACGAAGTATCTGCTTTTCGACATTTATACACACAGAAACAAATTCAGGAGACATTAAACTTTTGGGATAATTCGCGGGATGTGTATTACGATACGGAACACGGAACAAAAGTTTTGAGCCTGCTGTCCGTAAATAATGGGGACGAGATAACAGGCTCTGCTGCTCAGGCGGATTTTTTTCTTTTTAAAACAGAAGTTCCGGTAATTGAACATCCGTTGGAAGAGTTTTTTTATCTAAAAGCTTTGGAATATTGCGACAGTATAGGTGTGGATATTGTCAATGCGTCTATTGGCTACAATTATTTTGATGACAAATCCTATAATTATCGGCAGTCTGACCTTTATACCGGTTGTGCTTTATCCACTAAAGCATCAGAATATGCCGCCGGGAAGGGAATGCTGATAGTAACAAGTGCAGGAAATGAAGGCAATCTTAGATGGAAAGAAGTTACATTTCCGGCAGACGCACAAGATATTATTGCAGTAGGAGTGACTAATCTGACCGGTAAAGCAGTATCCTATGCATCATATGGTCGGGACAGTCTGAATCTAAACAGACCCAATTTGGCAGCACCGGGGCATAAAGTTTATACAGTGGGAGCAAACGGAACTCATGCTCTCTCTTACGGATCTTCTTATGCGGTACCCCTGATTTCCGGAGCGGCTGCCTGTGTCTGGCAGAAATATCCCCGGCTGAAAGTGAAGGAACTAATAACTGTAATGGAACAGACTGCTCAGGATTTTGACTGTCCGGATTCGCAAAAAGGATACGGGTTGCCTGATTTGCGAAAGTTATTGAAGGTTATGGAAGAGAAATTCAGAAATTAAAATACATAAGCGCCTTCGGGTTCTCCGTTTTCATCAAACAGCACATGAATATGCTCGGTGAGCGTGGTGGCCATATCTTCGCCCGTAATATCCGCTTTTATAGGAAATTTTTTGTGGGTCCGGTCTATGAGCAGAGCTACATAAAGAGAGGCCGGCCGTAAGTTATAAACCGGCTGTAGTGCATGGAACAATGTTCTCCCCGAATTTCCCACATCATCCACCACTATTATATGAGACGGATATACTCGGTCGCCCAGCCCTTTTATATAAGGAGATTCCGAATAAGGGTCTTCTTTTTTTACAACAATAGATGCAGAAGTAATTTTTATCGAATGAATCTCATTGATTTTTTTTGCGAGTAATACTGCCAAGTCTGAACCACCTCCTTCTATCCCTAAGAGCATAATCTCAGGAACGTTATAATGGATTTCCAAAATCTCGTATGCCATCCTGTGAATCTTCTGTTCCAAATTTTCTTTTGATAAGAATTTCTGAGCGTGTTTGGGTAGTACAAAAGTCATTTTTTGCCTATTTTACTGATATTGGCTTAGAACAAATCTAAATAGATTGTATTTAGCCATTACTTTAATGAAATTTTTAAAAATAATCTTTTGACTGACTATTTTCGTCCTATCAAATATAGTTTTTAATATGCAATTTGTACAAATAGCTTTATTTATTTTGCTTTCAGTGACTTCGATTTCACTCTTTGCAATTCAAGCGAAAAGGATTTATAACAATATTATGCTTGGCAGAAAAGCCGAGGTACACAATGACCCGGTTTGGGGTATTAAACAAATGCTTTTGATTGCTTTTGGTCAGAAAAAAATGTTTAAAATTACTTCAGCAGCTTTACTCCATTTGGTGATATATGTGTCGTTTATGATTACTCAGATAGAGTTAATCGAAGTGTTTATAGACGGAGTTACAGGCAAGCACAGAGCTGTGTATCACTTCTTTAATAATATGGGTTGGGGGTTTGCAGAATCAATGTATTACCTCTCTATCAATATGATTGAAGTACTTTCTCTGCTGACCTTTTTTGTGACGATTGCTTTCCTTTGGAGAAGAAATATTTTGAGACTGCCAAGATTTAATAAGCCCGAAATGGACGGTTGGCCAAGATTGGATGCCAACCTGATTTTGGTTTTTGAACTGGCCCTGATAACCTGCATCTTTTCTATGAATGTCGGAGATGCTGCTTTACAGCTTAAAGGGACAAACGGTCATTATCCCGAGTTGGAAGGAGGGTTATTTACTTTATCCGGATTGCTGGCTCCTGCGTTCCAGAATTTACCGGAAGGTGTTTTAATCGGATTGGAGCGTTTTGGATGGTGGGGACATATTATCATGGTATTTGTCTTCCTGAATTATATTCCGAATTCCAAGCACCTGCACCTGATGCTTGCTTTCCCTAATACTTATTTCTCCAGAAAACAGCCTAAAGGCGAAATGACAAATATGCCTCAGATTATGAATGAGGTGAAATCCATGTTTGACGAATCTGGGGAAGTAGAAAGTAACGAAGAAGAAGAGGTCTATATGGGTGCAAAAGATGCAACCGATTTGTCCTGGAAAAACTTGTTAGATGCCTATTCCTGTACAGAGTGTGGTAGGTGTACGGATGCATGTCCGGCTAACCAAACCGGAAAATTGCTTTCCCCAAGAAAAATCATGATGGATACCCGCGACAGAATTGAAGAAATTGGAAAAGGTATTCGGGAGCATGGTCCTGATTTCAATGACAACAAGACGTTGCTCGGAGATTTTATAACCAAAGAAGAATTATTGGCTTGTACTACCTGTAATGCCTGCGTAGAAGCCTGCCCGGTCAATATAAGTCCAATGGATATCATCTTGGAATTGAGAAGAGGTTTGGCTATGGATTTGGCAGATACACCGCAGGAATGGAATACCATGTTTACCAGCATGGAAAACAATCAGGCTCCTTGGCAGTTTTCTCCGGATGACCGAACAAATTGGATAGAAGATTTAAACAAGTAAATATTTTTTAGAATCAAATTTTAAATTACATCATAAATGGTTGAATATAGAGTGCCTGAAATGGCGGATTTAGCTGCCGAAGGAAGAATGCCCGAAGTGTTGTTTTGGGTAGGCTGTGCCGGAAGTTTTGATCAGAGAGCTCAAAAAGTAACTTTGGCTTTTTGTAAAATTTTAAACTCTATCGGAGTAGAATTTGCAATATTAGGTAAGGAAGAAGCCTGCACCGGCGACCCTGCCCGAAGAGCCGGGAATGAATTTGTTTTTCAAATGCTCGCCCAACAAAATGTGGCGACACTGAATATGTACAATGTAAAAAAGATTGTAACCGCTTGTCCTCACGGATTTAATATTCTGAAAAATGAATACTCTGCCTTGGGCGGAAATTATGAAGTGATTCATCACTCTCAGTTTATAGAAAGTCTGATAAAAGAGGGCAGGTTAGTGGTAGAGGATGGTCAGTTTAAGGGTAAAAAAATCACCTATCACGACCCGTGTTATCTTGGCAGAGGAAATGGAGAGTACGAAGCTCCAAGAACAGTAATCAATTCTCTTGACGGTCAATTGGTCGAAATGAAAGCCAATAAAGAAAATGCACTCTGTTGTGGTGCCGGTGGTGCGCAGATGTGGAAAGAAGAAGAGAAAGGTGATATTCGTATTAATGAAAAAAGAACGGGGCAGGCACTGGAAGTCAGACCTGATTATATTGCTGTGGCCTGTCCTTATTGCAATACCATGCTGACTGATGGTGTGAAAGGCAAAGAGAAACAGGATGAAGTACAGGTAATGGATTTGGCAGAAATGGTAGCGATGGCTAACGGACTGTAGCCATCTTTTTCTTAGATATAATACAAAGCTCTGAATTAATTTTCAGAGCTTTTTTTGTGTTCCGTGGTACCCTAATTCAAGCCTGAAATACTGATTTTAGGCATTGAAGATACGGCTGTAAAGCCCTTATTTTACAGGGACATTGCCGATAATCTTATCCGGAATTGGCGGAATATTTGCGGATTATGAGACCCATTATACTTGGCAAAGTCCTTTTGAAGTGTATTTTTGTACGCGACTCGAAGTATGTTGTATAGGTTAATATCTAATCGGCAATATAAAAGAGTTTTGTAAAGAGAATTATCAAAAAATTATTGAGAAAATATTAAAGGTAAAAAATGGGAACAGTTGAGTATAAAGTACCGTTTATGGCAGATTTAGCTGCCGAGGGCAGAATGCCGGAAGTCTTATTTTGGGTAGGATGTGCCGGAAGTTTTGATCAGAGAGCTCAAAAAGTAACTTTGGCTTTTTGTGAAATTTTAAACTCTATCGGAGTAGAATTTGCAGTATTGGGTAAAGAAGAATCCTGTACAGGAGATCCGGCCAGAAGAGCGGGTAATGAGTTTGTATTCCAGATGCTGGCTCAGCAAAATGTGGCAATGCTCAATATGTACAATGTCAAAAAGATTGTGACGACTTGTCCGCATTGTTACAATATCCTAAAGAATGAGTATCCGACTCTGGGCGGCAACTATGAGGTGATGCATCATTCAGAGTTTTTAGAAAGTCTGATTAAAGACGGCAGACTGGTAGTGCAGGATGATGAGTTTAAAAACAAGAAGATCACCTATCACGACCCGTGTTATCTTGGCAGAGGGAATCGGAAGTACGAAGCTCCAAGAACAGTAATCAATTCTCTTGACGGTCAATTGGTCGAAATGAAAGCCAATAAAGAAAATGCACTCTGTTGTGGTGCCGGTGGTGCGCAGATGTGGAAAGAAGAAGAGAAAGGTGATATTCGTATTAATGAAAAAAGAACGGGGCAGGCACTGGAAGTCAGACCTGATTATATTGCTGTGGCCTGTCCTTATTGCAATACCATGCTGACTGATGGTGTGAAAGGCAAAGAGAAACAGGATGAAGTACAGGTAATGGATTTGGCAGAAATGGTAGCGATGGCCAACAATTTGTAATAAAATATTAACGAGTAAAAATAAAGGATGAGTGTAGAAGTTCGTAACTTTTGCGCTCATTTTATTTCAGTGAAAATTAGAAATTATGTATGTGCCTTTTAATGAATTGCCGGGAGATGCTAAAATTTGGCTTTATCCGTGTACAGAAACTCTGACTACAGCTCAAAAGGATGCGGTAAGCGTAGAGCTTGAAAACTTTATAGAAGACTGGCTTTCGCATTCAAGAGCGATTAAGGGAAGCAGTGCAATCCTGGCGGACAGGATTTTGTGCTTAGCTGCAAGTCAGGAGAGTTTTAACGTAGGAGGATGTTCAATAGATGCTTCGACGAGATTTCTCAGGTCTTTGGAAAATAAATATGGTGTAAACTGTTTTGCAATGACACTATTGATCTATAAAACTCAGAATGGTTTTGATGCGATAGATGTTCAGGAAATAACACAAAAAGTGAAGTCGGGAGAACTGACTGCCGATACGCAAGTCTTTAATTTACAGGCAGAAAATGCAGACGACCTGAAGGAACCCTGGATGTTGCTGAAAGATTCTCCCTACGGCAGATTTATGTAAGATATTTATCGGGCGGATAGGAGTGGCTGTCTATTGAATTACTTTTTAATCGTTTGTTTCTATAACGAATTTCTAATGAGGGCATTTTTTATTTCAGTTCCTCTTTTAGAAATTTGCCGGTAATAGATTTTTTTACTTTTACAATTTCTTCCGGGGTGCCCTGAGCGACGACAATGCCGCCATTTTTACCGCCGTCAGGGCCGATATCGATAATATAGTCTGCGACTTTTATCACATCAAGGTTGTGTTCTATAATAATGACTGTATTGCCTCGGGTAACCAATTTTTGAATGACCTCTAACAGTATTCTGATGTCTTCAAAATGCAGTCCGGTAGTCGGTTCGTCTAAGATATACAGCGTGTTGCCGGTATCTTTTTTGGCGAGCTCTTCAGATAATTTGACCCGTTGTGCCTCTCCGCCCGAAAGCGTGGTAGCTTGTTGCCCTACTCGGACGTAGCCCAATCCCACTTCAACGAGAGTATCCATTTTCCTTTTGATTTTTGGAATAGACTGAAAAAACTCCGCAGCTTCCCGAATGGTCATGTCCAAAATCTGATGAATATTTTTCCCTTTATATTTTATTTCAAGAGTTTCACGGTTGTATCGCTGCCCCATACACTTGGTGCATTCGACATAAACATCCGGAAGGAAATTCATTTCAATTAGTTTCATTCCGCCGCCTCTGCACTCTTCACATCGGCCGCCTTTCACATTAAAAGAAAACCTCCCGGGTTTGTAGCCTCTGATTTGTGCTTCCGGTATTTGTGCAAATAATGCCCGTATATCATCAAATACACCGGTATAGGTGGCAGGATTGGAACGGGGTGTACGTCCGATAGGCGATTGATCGATTTCGATAACTTTATCAATATGCTCCAGACCTTCTATCGATTTGTATGGCAGTGGATTGTTACTGGAGCGATACAAGTACTGATTGAGAATAGGATAAAGGGTTTCATTAATCAAAGTTGATTTCCCGCTTCCGGATACGCCTGTGACACAAGTCAGAGTTCCGAGAGGAATGGCTATATTGATATTTTTGAGGTTGTTGCCGGAAGCACCTATTAACTTCAAAAAGTTTCCGTTTCCGGGTCTTCTTATTTTGGGTAAAGCGATTTTTTTAGTACCGTTGAGGTAGTCCGCAGTAATTGTTTTTTTATCAAAAAACTCTTCCGGTGTACCTTCGCCAACTACCTTTCCTCCGTGCTCTCCTGCTCCGGGACCTAAATCCAAAATATAATCTGATGCCAGCATGATATCTTTATCGTGCTCTACAACTATAACTGTATTACCGATATCACACAAGTTTTTCAAAGAACGAATCAGTCTGTGATTATCTCTTTGGTGCAGTCCTATGCTCGGTTCATCCAGAATATAGGTAATCCCCATGAGTTGTGAACCGATTTGGCTTGCTAACCGGATTCTTTGGCTTTCCCCTCCGGACAGGGAGGCGGTTTGTCGGCTTAGTGACAGATAGCCCAGTCCGACCTCCAATAGAAAATTTGTGCGCTCTTTGAGCTCTTTTAAGATATCGTGTGCGATAATTGCCTGATTACCTTTGAAATAATTCTCTAATTCTTCTACCCAGAGATAAAAATCCTCTAAATCCTTTTCAGCGACTTCGCCAATGTGAAGGCCATTTATTTTGAAAGAAAGAGACTCTCTTTTCAATCTATAACCATGACAACTTGGACACGGATAATTGGTCAGATAATTTCTTGCCCAGTTTTTTAATGCGTCAGAAAGATCGCTTTCATAACTTCTCTCTATTTGGGTTGCAATTCCTTCAAATTTTACATTATATTTCTTTTTTGGTTTTTCTGTGGTTTCTTCGACCGGAAGTGTACCGTACAGAAGTGTATGAAGAGAGTTTTCCGACAGAGATTTTACAGGTGTTTGTAAATTATCTCCGTTCTGTTGCAATATTTGTTGTATAACCTTGAAAGTGTGGTTGTTTTTGTACGGACCTATCGCCACAATCCCGCCTTCCTCTATAGACTTGCTGTCGTCAGTAATGATTTTTCTTATATCCGCTTTTTTAACACTGCCGATTCCTTTGCAGGTAGGGCATGAGCCGTATGGTGAATTGAAAGAAAAAGTATTGGGAGAAGGTTCTTCATACGAAATTCCTGTGGTCGGACAAATCAGAGCTTTACTGAAAGTTTCTGTTTTTTTGGTTTCCCAATTCTGAATGAAAATTAAATCGTTTCCAAAATTCAGAGCAGTTTGGACTGAAGTCCTGAGTCGCTGAATATCTTTTTCCTGCACTTTGAGTCTGTCCACTACCAATTCTACGTCATGAATTTTGTATCGGTCTAATTGCATTTTTGGTACGATGTCTATAATCTCTCCATCGACTCTGACTTTCAGATATCCCTTTTTTGTCAAATCCTGAAAAAGTTCTCTGTAATGTCCTTTTCGACCGCGTACCAAAGGAGCTAAGATGATGATGGAATTTTCGGAATATTGTGTTACTAACTTTTGGATAATTTGCTCTTCGGTATAGCTGACCATTCGCTCCCCGGTATTATATGAATATGCCTCACCAAGTCTGGCATAAAGCAGACGCAAAAAATCATACAGTTCAGTAGTGGTACCAATAGTGGACCTCGGATTTCTGCTCGTAGTTTTTTGTTCTATGGAAATGACCGGGCTCAAACCTGTGATTTGCTCTACATCCGGTCTCTCAATATTTCCTATAAATTGTCTTGCATAATTTGACAGACTCTCCAAATATCTTCTCTGACCTTCGGCAAATATGGTATCAAATGCCAAAGAAGATTTACCACTGCCACTCAATCCGGTAATGACAGTCATTTGATTTCTCGGAATAGTTACATGAATGTTTTGGAGATTATTGGCTCTGGCACCATGAACTTCCAAAAACTCGATTTCTCCATCCTGTACAGAAGGCAGCTGATAAGTATGAGTCATGAACAGCTAATTAATTGGAAAACAGTTGTCTGAAAGAATATTCCTGAACTTTCTGTTTCAGCTCTTTGGAAATAAGATTTATTTTTTTCTGTACGGGTATGCGAATTTTTCGCTTCGTTTCGTCCATTCTTAATGTGACAGCCAGTTGCATATCATTCCTGATTGTCTCTATTTTTTGCAGGATTTCACGGGTAACTCTTTTGCCCTCATCTTCGGTGTATTGCTGATTTTGTATGAGTTCTTCCATGAGTTCCAAAAACTTGTCTTTACTCAGCTTGACCGTGCCTACTATGGTATAGAGTATCTGTTCCTGTATGTGATTCATATTGATTTTTTGAAAGACGAAAATTTAATCAAATTTAAGGGTATCTGCAATTGAATTCCAATGATTCTAATGTTAAATGACATGAAATTGATTTTTAACTTTCATGAAGCAGGAATTGAAGAAATGAACAAATTGCACTGGAAACAGTTATTTTATACTAACGGAGTAGGGTATTTTTATTCCGTAATTAGATAGAAAAATTGAGATTATATGTTAAAAATAGTTTCACTTAAGAATGAAAATGTGAGACAGTTTATATCTTGTAATATCTCATCTATTTTTTAGAAAACTTAATTTAATGTCTGAGCCGCTGATTGTTACACCCAATTTTAAAAACTGGTTCTTCAAGGAAGCAGATGAATCTGATGTACAGATATTGGCGGAAGAAGCAGATATACCATTAGTTGTAGCGAGGTTATTGGTGTTGCGCGGTATTCGTACCAAGGATGAAGCGTACGATTTTTTCAATCCTTCTTTAAAAAATCTGCACGATCCTTTTTTGATGAATGATATGGATAAAGCCGTATCGAGAATACATCACGCAATTCATTCCAACGAGAAAATATTGGTTTACGGGGATTATGATGTGGACGGGATAACTGCTATCTCTGTAATTTATACCTTTTTTCAGTCCTTTTATTCCGATATAGGCTACTATGTGCCGGACCGAAATACGGAAGGCTGCGGGATCTCATTTGACGGAATAGACTATGCCGAAGAAAATGGATATGCGCTGATTATAGCTTTGGATTGCGGTATTCGGGATCATAAAAAGATTCGGTATGCTTCTCAAAAAGGTGTAGATATCATACTGTGCGACCACCATATTCCCGATGAAGATTTACCTGAGGCAGCTGCGATTTTAAATCCCAAACGCTCGGACTCTACCTATCCTTACATGGATCTGAGCGGTTGCGGAGTAGGTTTCAAACTGGTGCAGGCGTACAGTATTCGCTATCAGATAAACAAAGAATTGGTGTTTCAGCTATTAGATTTTGTGGTGTTGAGTATTGCTGCCGATACCGTACCGATAACCGGAGAAAATAGAATTTTGGCACATTTTGGCATGAAGCTGATTAACCAGCGAAAGCGACCCGGGTTTAAAGCTATTCTGGATATTTTAGAGGTTAAAAACAAACTGGAGCTGATGGATTTGGTCTATACCATAAGTCCCCGACTGAATGCAGCAGGAAGACTTCTGCATGCCTCCCATGCGGTCGAGCTTTTGATTGAGACAGATATGAAGAAAGCTTTGGATAAAGCACAGTTTCTTCACGACAAAAATTTTGAACGTCAGCAGATAGATAAATTAATTACCACATCGGCTCTGGACATTATATCCAACGATGAAAGCTTTAAGAAGAAAAAAGCTATTGTCATATTTCAGCCTGAATGGCATCAGGGAATTATTGCGATAGTCGCTTCAAGGTTAGTGGAAAAATTTTACAAGCCTACTTTGATTATTACGGAGGCTAACGGTCTGGCGGTCGCGTCGGGAAGGTCAGTACCGGGATTTGATTTATATCAGGCGATTGAAAAATGTGGTGAATGGTTTCTTCAATACGGAGGGCATAAATATGCGGCCGGATTCAGTATGGAACTGAATAAGGTTGAGGAATTTATTTCCGTTTTTGAAAGAGTGGTGGAAGAACAAATTGAAGAAGAACAGCTTGTACAAAAAATTGAAGTGGACGGAGTCATTGAATTAAATGACATTAATTTTGATTTGTATAACTGGATTAAAAAAATGGCTCCTTTCGGCAGTGGCAACCACAAGCCAATATTTGTGACCAAAGATGTGCGAGATACCGGGAACAATGGTTTTGTAGGAGAGTCTCATTTGAAAATTCATGTAAAAAAACAGGGGCAGAGACCGAAATACGGAATTGGATTCAATATGTGGGATTATATACCCTATATTAGAAGTAAAGAAAATTTTGATATTTGTTACTACATTTATGTCAATAAGTGGAAAGGCAAAAAAAGTATAGAAATCAAATTAAAAGATTTGAAATAAAGTGTTTCTCAGATCCGAAAAGTTAATTAAATCCTATAGCTCCCGGAGGGTTGTAGATGAAGTATCCATTGACGTAAAACAGGGTGAGATAGTCGGTCTTCTCGGACCTAACGGTGCAGGAAAAACCACCTCTTTTTACATGATTACAGGTCTGCTTACACCGGATAAAGGGAAAGTTTTTTTAGACAAAAAAGAGATTACCGATTTGCCGATGTACAAACGGGCCAAACTTGGAATCGGTTATCTGCCGCAGGAAAATTCTGTGTTCAGAAACTTAAGTGTGGAAGATAATATACGTGCAATTCTTGAATTTACAGACCTGAGCAAAGCGCAGCAAAAAGAAAGACTCGAAAAGCTTTTGAGTGAATTTAGCCTGAATCACGTCCGGAAAAATAAAGGAAAAGTATTGTCCGGCGGGGAGAGGAGAAGAACTGAAATTGCCAGAGCATTGGCTTCTGATCCTAAGTTTATACTTCTCGATGAACCTTTTGCCGGAATTGACCCGATCGCTGTAGAGGACATACAAACAATAGTAGCAGATTTGAAAAACAGAAATATCGGCATCCTGATTACCGACCATAATGTTCAGGAGACTTTATCCATTACAGACCGGGCATATCTTCTTTTGGAAGGCAAAATTTTGATGCAGGGCACGGCGGAAGAATTGGCCGCAGACCCGACCGTTCGGAAAGTATATTTGGGACAAAGTTTTGAACTGAGAAAAAAGAAAATTGCTCCTTTGTCAGAAGATTAGTTTTGTTTGAATAGTTGTACCGGATAAATTTAGCAGAGTATTTGCAGAAAGGTTTTTATGAAAAAGTACATTTTATATTTTTTATCCTGTTTCGTGTTTGGCACATCTTTATATGCTCAGCCAAATGGGGAGCCGCCCAAACTCGTGGTTGAAATTGTGATAGACCAAATGCGCCAAGACTATCTGTACCGATTTTGGGATTTGTACGGAGACGATGGATTTAAAAGAATTGTGGGAGCCGGTTTTAATTTTGCCAATACACATTACAATTATTTTCCGACCTACACGGCTGCCGGACATGCCTGTATCGGCACGGGGGCAGTACCGTCTGTCCACGGAATTGTCGGGAATGACTGGATTGAAAATGAAACCGGCAAGAGGATGTACTGCAGTCGGGACTGGAGTGTGCAGGGTGTCGGAACCGATACGGATGCGGGTAAAATGTCGCCAAGAAATATGAAAGCCACGACTTTTGGAGATGAAATGAGGCTGGCTTCCAATTTTCAATCTAAAGTATTTGGAGTTTCTATGAAGGATAGGGGAGCGATTATGACTTCCGGTCATTTTGCCAAAGCCTTTTGGTTTCATGAGACAGAAAGCAATTTTATTACCTCCACCTACTATATGGACGAACTACCGCAATGGGTCAAAGATTTCAATGCTCAAAACCTTACGGACAGTTTTCTTAATGAAACCTGGGATACTTCTGTTCCGACAGAGATTCTGGACAAATATACCGAGAAGGATAACAGTCGTTTTGAAGGGAAATTTAGAGGTAAGTCCGAACCGGTTTTTCCTTATAATCTGAAAGAACTCCGAAAAGAAAACAACAATAAATTAATTTTGTCCACACCTTATGGGAATACTATTGCACTTGAATTTGCAAAAGCTCTTATCCAAAATGAAAAGTTAGGCTCTTTTGAAACGGGTTATCCCAATGTATTGACGCTCAGTCTTTCTTCCACAGATTATATCGGACATCTTTTTGGAATACGCTCCATGGAAGTCGCGGACACCTATATACGTCTTGATAAAGAATTGGGCGATTTTCTAAATTTTTTGGACACCCAAACCGGCGAGGGGCAATATGTACTGGTATTATCTGCCGACCACGGTGGCGCGGACAATACCGGATTTCTAACCTCAAACGGCTATGAAGCCAACAGATTTCAGGGCAGTCTGGTAGAAAAAGATTTGAAAGAATATCTAAAAAATAAATACGGTGAAGATTTGATGACAGGTTATATTAATCTCCAAATCTATCTCAATGAAAAGAGAATAGACTCATTGGGTTTAAGCAAAAAAGATATTGTAGAAGATATCGAACAATTTCTGAGATTTAAACCGGGAGTACATAAGGTATTTTCGTCTGAGTCTGTTTCCAAAGGATTAGTTTCGGATGATATCCTGAAGATGTATATGAACGGATATTATTCCAGTCGGTCAGGAGATGTCTTTATTATGCTCAAATCCGGCTGGATGGATATGTATTGGCAGGAAACCGGAACAACTCACGGTTCTGTTTTTTCTTACGATACTCATGTGCCGTTGCTGTTTTACGGTAAAAATATTCCAAAGGGCACCGTGTATGACCGAACCACCCCGGCTCAAATAGCTTCTACACTGTCTGCACTGATTGGAATATCTCCGCCGAGCGGTTGCGTTTCAGAACCGCTCATTAAATATTTTGGGAAGAGTATTACAGATTAATTTCCTGATGCATCCAGGCAATTCTGTTTTGCAGAAAATTTTTTAAGTGACTGAGGTGTTCTTCGTGTGAATCAAATCCGGGAGCGACTGCCCATCTTGGATCGCCAAAGTCCGGCCAGATTTCAAAGTTTATCTTTTGTGAAGCTTGTATAACTTCCGACACGTCTTCTAATACATCGACGAGTTTGTCGGCATAGGGCTTGTACTGATTCCACATCGTTTTTAGTTTTTCCTTAAAATCAGTATCCTCATACATTCTGGCAAACCAGTAATTGTTTAAGATATACCATCCTTCGGGATACATACAGTCTTCGCAATGTGCTGCATTCCCGGCACCAAGATCAAAATCCCAAATAGGCCCCATTGTAATTTTACCGCCTCTGTCTTTGTAAAAATAGATACTGCTGAAATTTTTGGAATCCACATTTTTGAAAACTTCAGAGACAATAAACCATTTTATCATGCTTTCTTCGTCGAAGTATTTTCTGAATCCTTCTTGTTTATCTTCAAAATTATCGCTGTACAGAATTGTCTCTGCCTCTGAAATATAACTTTGTAGAGGTCGCAAGATAAATTCATATCTTTAAACTCAATAAATACGGACATTTATG
>CAZZEH010000034.1:0-30819 GCA_964653095.1 uncultured Chitinophagales bacterium | reverse complement strand
TTTTCTTATTTTTGAAAGATAAAGCCGGAAAGCTGTTTTTAGACAGACTGACGTTAGCGACAAGTTTAAAAAGATAGCATAAATACTCAAGGTGTCATAAAAAAGCTAAATTTGAAATTTCATCGGCGCAATGAGTGGCGATACTACCAAAGGTGTCTTTATTACGACTTCGACCTTTGATGAATCCGATGTCAAAAAAGCAAGAGAAGCACATCATACCATTCCTCATTGATGGAGCGAAATTAGTTGACCTAATATAATGTTGGCGTTCAGGTAAAAACTACCTACCTATGAGGTAAAAGAGTTAGGTAATGATTTCTTTGAAGAGGATTAAGTTATTTACTGTTGCTTAGCAGTTTTCAAATAAACTACCTACCTTTAACGTTAGTAACGCAAAAGGTGTGATTATTTCATTTGGAGATAAAGAGACAGAAAAAATATGGAATGGACTTATTTCCAAAAAACTTCCAAGAGAAATTCAAGAAGTGGCAAGAAGAAAATTGAGAATGATTAATAACTCAATTGATATAGTTGATTTAAGAATACCACCTGCAAATAGGTTAGAGAAACTCAAAGGCAATCTAAATGAGTTTTATAGTATTAGAATCAATATTCAATGGAGGATTATTTTTAAATGGATAAACGGAAATGCTTTTGAAGTTGAAATTATTGATTATCATTAAAATTTAAAAAATGGAAAAGCTAAAAAACATAACGCCCGGAGAGATATTATTGGAAGAGTTTCTAATTCCTTTAGAGATTTCACAATACAGATTATCTAAAGATTTAGATATTCCGCAAACAAGAGTTTCTGAAATCATCAAAGGTAACCGCAGGATTACCGCAGACACAGCGGTCAGACTAAGTGCTTATTTTGGCAACTCTGCAAGATTTTGGCTTGGACTTCAGAATGATTATGATATCGAAAGAGAAATGAATCTGAAATCCAAAGAGGTCAACAGAATCAACAGAATCAGAAAAACGAAAGATATCGCATAAATCGTGTAACCTTTCAGAAAATGCATATAGAACGTTCTTCCCGTATAGACGATTGGTTTTACAACGAGAAATCTTCACTTCATCCTAATTAATTCCACTCTGACAGTACGAAATGTCAATACCGAAAGCATAAATGGAATGGCAACCGAGGCATTTTGTGAGAGGAATGAAATCAGAGACAATTCTCAAAAAAGATAAGCCTCAATCACTAATTGTTTTTTATTTTTGCCTGTATGAAATACCTTTCAATCCTGTCTGTCCTGTTCTTTTTAGGGTGTACTCAAAATTCCAAACTGCCAGAGTTTGCCACTGACGATCCGGTAAAATTAGAAGAGTATGCCGATCAGGCAATTTTAGAAGCGGAACAACTGTTGGACTCTTTATCCAACACCCCTATCCTAAATCCGGATATCTGATTCAAATTGGCAAAGTTCCAAACTCTTTTGCCACAACTTTTCCTGTAATTGTATATCGTCTGCTAAGCTGTTATATGCCTGACTAATTTTGGATTTGGAAAAATACTGTCCGCTCACGCCTTTCACTTCCTGAGACGAAGCAAGAAAGATGGTAGTCTGAGCAGCTTTTTTCACTGACACAGAAAAGATTTTAAAAAATACTTCCCAGGCAAGCTTCTCCACAAAACCTGTGCGTTTTTTCGTGATTTTTGTTCTCGCACGACCCGGATGCAGGCAGTTTGCGGTCACATGTGTGTCTTTTAATTTTTTGGCTAATTGTTTGGTAAACAAAACATTGCAAAGCTTGGACTGACGATAGGCTTTATCTTCAGAATAGTTATCATCCTCTGTAAATGACCTGAAATCAATTTTCCCGAAACGATTTGAACTTGATGCCACATTGACAATTCTTCCTTCCGAAGATTTTTTCACCTGCTCCAAAAGGAAGATTGTCAGTAAGAAGTATGAAAAATGATTGACGGCCATTGTCATTTCTATGCCGTCCTCACTAAGTAAAAATGGACTAAAAACAGCTCCAGCATTGTTAATCAGTACATCAATTACCGGCAGTTCTTTTTTAACATCTTCTACCGCTCGGTAAATAGATTTTTGATTCGATAAATCTGCAAGAAAAAAGCGGCTGCTCCCTCCTTTCAAAATTAGTTCTTGCTGAAGTGCCAAAGCTTTTGCTCTGTCTCTTGCAATAAAATGAACTCCGGCACCCATTTCAGCCAATGCCAATGCAGTCTCATACCCTATTCCGGATGTGGCACCGGTGATTAAAACTGTTTTACCTCTCACTCTTATTATTCTTAAAAAAGGAAGATTTTCACCAACCGTAAATATCTCCCAACTTGTCTTCCATATATTGTCTGAAATACTCAAAATTTAATTTCTCTCCGGTAATTTTTTCGCATAAATCTTCTGCCTGATACAACCGACCGTGTACATGAATTTTTGTATTGAGCCAATTCTTTAGTGTGAGCAGGTCTCCTGATGCAATCTTGCTTTCCAATTCAGGAATATCTTTTTTAGCCTGATTAAAAAACTGAGCGGCATAAAAACTTCCCAACGAATAAGTAGCAAAATAGCCCAAACTGCCGTGAGACCAATGTATATCCTGCAACACTCCCTGTGCATCTGAAGGCACATCCAATCCCAGATATTTTTTATACATCTCATTCCAGGCAGCTTTCACGTCCCGGGCTTCCAACGTCCCCTCAATCAGCATTTTTTCCAGTTCGTAACGAATCATAATGTGAAAATGATAAGTCAGTTCGTCCGCCTGTACCCGAATCAGAGAGGGCTGGACAATATTATTGGCTTCATAGACTTCTCTTGCCGTGAGTCCTTCCAACTGTTTTGGAAAGGCTTTTTTTATTACCTCCAGATTGTTTTTCCAAAAGGCATAGCTTCTTCCGATATTGTTTTCCCAAAGTCTGGACTGAGACTCATGAATTCCCAACGACGCATATGTACCTGCCGGCAAACCGTAATTTTCAAAGAGCAAACCCTGTTCGTATAGTGCATGCCCTCCTTCATGAATACTGCCGGAAAGTATTTCAAATAAATCGTTCTCATTAGCCCGAGTAGTAATTCTGACATCTCTTGAGCCGAAATTGGTCGTAAAAGGATGTGCCGAAATATCCTGGCGGCCGGCATCAAAATCATAGCCCATGTTTTTAAGGAAAGTGATTGTCACTTCAAGTTGTCTGGATATCTCAAACTTTTTATCCTCCAGCTGATTCACCACCTTTGGGCTGTTTTGCACTTTCTCTAACAGTTCCAACAAAGACTTCCGTACTCCTTCAAATAAATGATCTGCCATAGCCACAGTAGCGCCGGGTTCAAATTCATCCATCAGTGCATCATAAGGATGAGCAGCATATCCCAGCAACTGAGCCTCCTCTCGTTTCATGCTGATGATGTCTTCAAAGGAAGGGAGAAACAGGCTGAAATCACTCTTCTTTCGGGCCTCTGCCCATGCATTGAATGCTCTGGATATGGTCTGACTCAGTTTTTGTACAAATTCAGAATTGTACTTTTTCTGTCTGTTAAAATCTTTTAGCGAAAGTTCAACATTGCGTTTTTGCTCCCATGTCAAAGAATCATCCGCGGATAAATCTTCCAGCAATTGACCAAAATCAGGTTCTGTAATCCACTTATGAGCGATAACATTCAGAGTAGCCAGTTGACGACTTCTCGCTTCCGCACCTTTTGCGGGCATCATCACTTCCTGATCCCAATTTAATACTGCTGCCGCATACTGTACATCCGCAACTTTCTGCAAATGTTCTGCATATTTTTTATAGCTCATCTTAATATTTTACAACTGCCAGTTTATAGGGGTTTGCCCCTGTTCCTGTAATAAATCGTTTGTCTTGGAAAAATGTTTACAGCCAAAGAATTTCACCACTGAAAAAGGAGAAGGATGTGCCGATTTAAGCACATGATGTTTGGACTGATCAATTAAATACTCTTTTTGCTGAGCATATCTGCCCCATAAAATAAATACCACTCCGGTTTTTCGGTCCGAAATAGTTTTAATTACTGCATCTGTAAACTGCTCCCACCCTTTTTTTTGATGTGATGCGGGCTGATGCGCCTCCACCGTAAGCATGGCATTTAACAGGAGGACTCCCTGCTTTGCCCATTGAGTTAAATCTCCGTTTGAGGGAATGGCTATTCCCAAATCCTGATTTAATTCCTTAAAAATATTGACCAAAGAAGGAGGGGGTTTAATTCCGACAGGTACAGAAAATGAAAGCCCGTGTGCCTGCCCATCTCCGTGATAAGGGTCCTGCCCCAGAATAACTACTTTGACCTGTTGAAAAGGTGTGGTGTCAAAAGCATTAAATATAAGAGCGGATGGCGGAAAAATCTTTTTACCTGCTTTTTTTTCGTTCCTTAGAAAACTCCTGAGTGCTTTAAAGTACGGTTGCTGAAACTCATCCCACAATACTTCTTTCCATGACGATTCAATCTTCGGATCAATTACAGAATTATTCATAAAATGAAGATAAAAACTTTACAAAACAACTAAAAGGATTACCTCACTCATGTAGAGGATAACCAGCAAAATATAAATTCGTGTGATTATTTCAGCAGAATATGGATTAATTAAAAAAATATGTTTTTGAGAGTGTAAAAACATTTGGATGTAGAAAAAAACGTTATATCTTTGCATGCGCTATAAGCAAGGATTGGTAGTTCAGTTGGTTAGAATGCCGCCCTGTCACGGCGGAGGTCGCGGGTTCGAGTCCCGTCCAGTCCGCAAAAAGTCTCAATTTCGATTGAGACTTTTTTGCTTTCAGGAAGCTGTCTTGTACTAAGCGGAGAAGTGACTTTCCAATCTTTGGTTTCGTTCGTCTCTGGCGGAAGAGTCTTATTATACACAATCAGTATTACTGCTATATAGTATTATCTTTCTAAATCCTGTTTTTTTAGAAAAACAGGACGAAAAAAAATCGCGCTAGATTTTTCGATGACCCACATTGTCCTCAACGACTAAAGCATCAAAACTCACCACCTAATTGGCGGCTCAAACAGTTGATGTTTTCACGTCGTTTTGTCCTGTGGGCGCCCCATCTACAAAATCAATGCGCAATCGCAATGCAGCGAATAGCGTTTAAAATGATGATTTTATTGTCCGTCACTCCGTCCAAAGTACGGTCAAGGACAACAACGATAGCGGCACCTGAGGCTCTCTCGAAGGCAGAGCGACTCAAAGTGTGGCCAGTGAGTCATAACCGAACCATTCAACATAGTCCGATTTAAAAAAGACTCAATATTCCTGCAGCATACCTGACGGATACCTGTGAACTCCTGATGCACTGTCTTTGGAAATTGTGATCATTGCCTTTGCCACCTGGCTCCCCTGTATTCCCGCATAATTTTTTAAAGGTCCTGTCCAAAGTTTTTTGGTCAGACCAAAAAGGGCTTGGCTGATATCTTCACCTAACCGCTGTTCGTTTCTTTCTCCGAGCAATAAGGATGGCTGCAATATATTCAGACGATCAAACCCAATCTGTTCCAATGCCTGAGTGACTTCGTATTTTACCTGATTGTAAAAAATCGGTGACTTTTTGTTTGTCCCCAAAGCAGTCACTACACTAAAATTTTTACACCCGGACTGAAAAACAGCCTGAGCAAAATTCAGTACGTATTCAAAATCTACTTTTCGGAAGGCTTCTTTACTTCCTGCTTTTTTAATGGTAGTCCCCAATGTGCAAAAGGCATGAGTAGGCTTAAAATCTTTAATTGTCTGAGACAGATTATCAAAATCTGCAACGACCTGACGGATTTTGGGAGAATCATATTTTACCTCTCTCCGGTTCAGTACTATCACTTCATCAAAGAAATCATCTTCTGTCAAATACTGAATTACAAAACTGCCTATTAAGCCTGTACCGCCAACTATAATTGCTTTATTTCCCATTTGTATGATATATATTTATTGATTATTCACTTTTTATCAAAAGTCTGGTACCGCCTAAGTTACCGCTTTTCCACAATGTAAACACATACACTCCCCGGGGCAGAGAACTCATGTCTAACCTGGTATAAGTGCCGTCAATATATCCTGAACGAATTGTTTTTCCTGAGATATCCGCCAATTGCCAGCTGAGAGATTTGCTTTCTACGGGAATAAAAATCTCTGCAAAACCGGAATTAGGATTGGGATATACTGCAAACTCAACCGAATGTGAAAGACGGTTGCGAATACCGACGGATTGTTCAGGAGGCGGATGAATACTAAACCATCTCACACCGCCTGCAAGAAGTCCCAACAACAGAGTTCCTTCCTTTTGGGCTGTGGTATGTCCAAAAGTCGGGGCTATGCGTTTACCAATCATCTCAGGCATAGAATAAAACTCTTGCGGATGCGTCTGTGTAAAGATGCTGTCTTCTATATTACTGACGTATCGGAGATAATTATTGAACCCACCCAATATCAAATCATTTTTACCGTCGCCATCAATATCGGCTACTGAAACGGCACTGTATCCAAAAGGAATAAATTGAGTCGCTGAGGACAATTTCCCTACAGAATCTGTCCGCCATTCTAAGTTTATTTCTCCTTTCGGAGCCATATTTTCATACAGTACGATATGGCCGTTAAAGGTGCCGAGTAATAAATTCATCCGACCGTTTTGATTGATATCTGCCACAAACGGTGCCGCATTTAATCCGATATCGAGAGTTTTTTCATTCCACTGCAAGAGCTGAGGATTTCCCGAAACAAATCCGGACTCCGAAGAAATGTTTTTATAAAAAAGCACTGCCCCTCCTCGGACACCGATAAGAATATCTTTTTTACCGTCTCCGTCCAAATCGCCTGCATGTACATACGGTTCTCCCAAATCCACCCAATTCCCATAGGAATCCCGAATTGAAAGTTCGGAGAAATTCAGAAAATCACCATCTTCCAATTGAAAAACCGGATAATCAGATGTTCCGACATTTTTGTAATATCGTACATGGTGTGTTTTCTTGTCCAACACACTCATTGTACCCGAAATCAATAAATCTTTTTTACCGTCGCCATCCACATCCAAAAAAGTTGGAACTGCATTTTCACCTACATCGATCATCTCCCCCACCAAAAAAGACTTGGTCTGAAGTTCGAGCTGCACAGAGTCCTTCCCTTTATTTTTATACCACCATACATTTTCATAATTATCAACCCCCAATCCTTCAAAAGGTGATACAAGCAAATCTTTTTTGCCGTCGTTATCTACATCTATAAAAACCGCAAGTGGAAAAGATGATAAATTTATCGGCACATCATAAGCCGGAAAACTGGTATCCTGTGCCAGCACCGAGGCATAAGCTCTGTCTCCGTCATTTCTCAAATGATTCAAAAAATTAAAAGTCACGTCACCTATGAGCATATCCATCACTCCACGACCTCTCATATCAAATGCTTCCAAGGTAGAACCTGCATGTCTTAATCGTGAAAAAGAATCTGTATTCTGCTGATTTACTTTACCCGTTAAAAGTTTGTAACTGCAAGTATCTCTCAATTTAACTAACGGTTCTAATTCGGTCTCATAAATATTACCCCAACAATTATCTTTTAGTGTAAAAACTAAAGTGTCGCAATCCAAACCTTTTTCTATACGCTGATTTTTATACCACAATATTCTGCTGTCGGATACATCAAATGTCAGGATATCCAAATCTCCGTCAAAATCAATGTCCACAATAGCGGGGCGGTCAATAAATGTACTGTACAGATTAATCATTCCGCTGCTTCCTTTGTAGTAAATCCCATCGGACCACAATCTGAATTTCAGTGTATCGTCGTCTCTGTACCCTTCATAAACCATGACAGAACCGTTGTAATATGTAAACAGCTCGTCGATACCATCACAGTTCATATCTTTCGTAATGACCCATCCGTTTATTTGGGGAATATATTTTGAAAAAGCCCGATTCAACTCAAAATTCCCGTTCCCGTCCGAAATAAAAGTTAATACCCTGTCTTCCGTTTTTTCATACACTAATAAATCTCTGATTCCGTCTCCATTCAAATCAGGATTGCAAAACTGCGCACTGTTTAAACCACCTGCCCAAGGGTATTCAAGGAATCCGGTACCTTCAGATACCGGGATATAATCTATCTCCTGAAAGGAAATTTGGCCACAAACTGCATTAAAATGTATATTTGAACCCCACAACAGTACAAACAATATCCAAAAGCGAACATCTGTCAAAAGAAGGTATCGCTTCATCAAAACACTTATATGGACACCTGCTTTTTTCATATTCCGTAAATTTAGAAAGGATATCCGATTCCGATTACAAAATTGGCATAACGGCTTCTCCAGGACTTCCACTTTTCATTCCAACGGCCTGCACCATCCGGATTAAGACTTTGATATCCGGGATATTGGGTCACCCATCTGTTTCCCGCAACCATGTTTGGATTATACAGTTTATATGAATGGTCTAACCGAATCACAAACAGTCCAAAGTCTAATCTAAAGCCAAATCCGGCACTCCATGCGATATCCTGAGCAAGTCTCTTAAAGTTAAACTCTGCATTGGGCATAGTCTCATCTTTACGCATCAGCCACACATTACCCGCATCTGTAAATAATGCCATTTTTAAAATATTATTGAGATTAAAACGATACTCCAAATTCATTTCCAACTGTACGTCTCCGGTATTCAGGTCAAGAGAAGTGATGGAAGTGTCCGCGCTGCCCGGTCCCAAGCTTCTGTAATTCCAGCCCCGCATAGACTGAGGGCCGCCTGCCGCATACTGCTTGACAAAAGGGATAATCGATGAATTGCCGTAAGGAATTCCTATTCCGGCAAAAAATCTGGCCACAAGTGTTGTTTTATTTTTGAAACTAAAATAGTATCTGAAATCGTTATCAATTTTAGTGAAAGAAGCATAAGGAATCTTGCTCAATTCGTATCCGCCTTCCGGTCTGTCCCTGATGAGCGACTGGATTCCGTACACAATATTTCCGGCCGTATTAAGCATCCCCCGATAATAGAAAAAACTTTTGATGCTGCCCAGACTTATATCCTGATTGCTGTATGAAAATACATACTCCTGTCCCATAATAAACTGCTGTCGGTACGACTGGGCAAAAATCGGATTAGTCTTCAGGAAATTGATGAAGTTGGTATTAAACGAAGCTTCTCTCGGTTTGATAAAGCTCAGGGTAAACGGTTGGAATTCATGCCGAATGTTCTTAGTACTGATGTCATAACCATAACCAATGTTAAAAGTATTGACAGAATACGAATAATATCCAATTCGCCTTTGGAGGTTATACCCGAGATTTACAAATGTACTTCTTGGATACATCAAAGGCTTATAATTCCTTTTTTCTGCAAATCTTTTGGTCTGAGGGAAAATTTTGGGAAAATACAGCCTGGTATTGACAATGAGATTCAAAGAGCTGATGCGCTTGTTTTTTTCAGTTTCCGAATAGGGATTGGAAAACCTAAACTCTACTCCGTTCGAAACACTTATCTGCAATCGGTCTGCCCGCCTGAAAATGTTTTTATTCGTATACGAAAAGCTGATAAAAGTTCCAATCTTATCTTTCGCATCCGTATTGGCTTCCAACTCAATTTTTCCGGATTGCCTTTTCCGGAGTTCAGCCACAATTTCGGTATCTACATATCCTTCATCCTGAGAAATTAAAAGAGGTTTATATTTAATATTCACAAACTTAAAAATCCCCAAGTCTGTCAGTTTACTGATTGTTTTCCGATAGTCGTCCTTTTTGAAAATACTTTCAGGCTGATAAAAAATTGACTGAGCTATTATATCCGGCTGAATGTCCTTAGATGCATAATGGATATAAATATCTCTCAACGTATCGGATGAAAACTTAGTCCGTTTGAGTGCAGTATTCGCATAATTGATATTAAACGTAACCATGCCCACCCGATACTTTTTACGCGCCAAATCGTCTGCATCTTTCTTTATCTGCAGATACACATCTTTGTATTTACTGTCGCCGGATGTGTCCACTTCAAATAGAATATTATTTTTAGAAAAAGAGAAAAAGCCGTTATTATTCAGCACATTGGCAATACGTTCCTGTTCATTTTTCAGAGCATCTGTCGTATAGGGTTCCTGCCTGACCACAAAAGATTCTTTCATATTAGCCCGAACAGTTTGTTCGATATCCGGATCTTCTACCTCAAAATGAAGGTCATTAAAATAAAACCGTTGGGCGGGATATGCCTGAAATTCTACATTAGCTTTTCTGCTCCCGAGTTTATGCGAACTTTTCACCCGAGCATTAAAATAGCCCTGATTGATCAGGTAATTTGTCATTCGTTCTTCACTTGAACTGAGCAAGGTTGAATCAAAAATAACCGGAGCTTCCCCAAGCTTTTCCCTTATCCATTTATTAAATTTTGTCTGAGGTTCTTTGCCTTTTGCCTCTCTTCGGGCTTCCTTTTTAGGCTTGATAGTTGAGTTATAAATTGCCAGTCTCGGGTGAAATACAAAAAGGAAATTCTTATTGGGAATCTGTGCGGACAAAGACTGCATCTCTGCGGAGAGTCTGTTTGCCTCTGCTTTGGAAACAGAACCTTCTGATGAATTTCCAGCAATATGTATTGTATTTTTCTTCAGCAGATATTCCCGCTCTTTAAGTCCTTTGGTAGTACTGCATCCAAATAAAAACAGCAACACAAAGAAATATGTTATTTTGTGAAGTATTTTTACTGTGATATGCATAAGCCTTTATCGAAATCGGAAATCAAAAAAATCAATTCGCTCAAAATTAAGAAATACAGAAGTATAGAAGGGCTTTTTATTGCAGAAGGGCAAAAAATTATCTGTGACTTAATGAAATCTGGATTTATTCCCGAGTTCCTTGTACTCCATTCAGAAGCAGATATTTCTCTTTTTGCGGTTGAATCCGAAAAGATTCGCATTGCCAATTCTCAGGATTTTTCAAAAATATCTGCTTTAAAGCATCCGTCCGGAAGTCTTGGCGTTTTTAAACTCCCCAAAAATAAAAGCCGCATACCAAATGACAGGTGGATACTGGCAGCTGATTTCATTCAGGATCCGGGAAATCTCGGCACTTTAATCCGAATTGCAGATTGGTTTGGCATCACTCATATTGTTTGTTCTGAAAACACCGTAGATGCGTATAATCCAAAAGTTGTACAGGCTACAATGGGTTCCCTTGCCCGTGTCCGAGTTGAGTACCGCTCTTTGCCTGAATGGATAAAAGATTCGGGGCAAAAAGTTTATGCCGGAACACTGGATGGGAAAGATATCAGAAAAGTAGATTTTAGCGAACCGGGTATTTTGCTGATTGGGAATGAAGGCAGCGGAATATCAGAAGAACTGCTCCCACTGGTTACGGAATCTGTTTTTATTCCAAAATTTGGACAGGCTGAATCTCTTAACGCTTCTGTGGCGGCCGGTATAATATCCGCTTTTGTTTTTCTGAAACATTAGGAGCTTCTCCATCTTCTAATTTGTCGTACGAAATCATATTAATATGATGGAGTTTACCTTTTTTGATTTCAAAGGCTTCAATCGTGCCGTCAGGAACCATGTCCAATGCACCGCTTTCTTCATTTCCGCTTAAAGAAACGAGATGATCAAAAAATATTTGTTTTTCGTTTTCAAAGTAATTTAGTGACAGCACTGCATCTTTTTTGTACTCAAGGATATAGCGGCACAATTCATTCTTTTCCCCGGTTTCAAATAACGGATAACCAAACTTTGCTTTACCTTTTTCATCGAACCATAGAATCTCAATAATTTTTTTATTTGTAACCCTATTATTGGCATCCCACCCAAGCAGAACGTAATAGTTATCTTTTTTGTAAGTCATGGGAATAAGCCGATAGTACAGAGCTCCTATCCATCGATCGGCATCTGTAATCACCTGTTCCGGATTGTCATAAAACCCGCTATAATCGACCAAAGGCTGTAACCGGGGGTGAAGTTCATTGGACTGTATCACACCAAAATACCGATAAGTACCGTTATCATTTTCTAACTGCCAGGTAAAAATTCTAAAACTTTCATCATCAGGTTTCAAAATCGCAACAGAGTGTAAAGAATCAAATTCATATCCGAATGACCCTTCTGTTCTTAATGCTTTGGACAAAGTTTTAATTATACGATAGGAGGCTTGAGCCCTCTCTGATTCGGTATCTCCGTTGATAAGTATATCATCGTAGATTTTCAAGGAATCGTGCCAGACGGAAAGAGAATCCTGATTCAACTGAACATTTCCATATACTGTTGTGCCATTAGTCCCAATCAATTGAACTAAGCAGGTCATTAAAAAAATAATTGAAAATTTTCTCATCGTTAGCCTTTGTCAAAAATCAAATCCACTTGTGAATTAAAGAACAAAACCTGTTCCATTGTTCCCATACAACTCTCTCTGAGTATAATTAAGCCCCGACAGCTATTGGTGCGAGTTCATACTCAGCTTGGAATCCTCGAAACTTTTAAACTCATTCAATCCGCACTCTAAGAATTTTTTGTACGAAGATTTATCCGTATAGCCAATTGGCAGGGTAAGTACGTTCAGGTTGGTATCAACTATGACATAATTCGGTTGAGATGCTTTTTGAAAATGTCTGATTTCAAAATCTGTCCATTTATTCCCAATGGTCTTAATATCTTTCAGTTTTCCGCTTGCTGTCGATTTGTATCTTTCATCCTCCGGCAACATTGTCCGGTCATCCACATACAATGACGCAATCACAAACTCTGTCAAAAGTTCATGGATTTCTTCCTGAACCCACACATGTTCTTCCATCTTACGGCAATTCACACATCCGTATCCCGAAAAATCTATCAGTATCGGTTTATTTTGCGCTTTTGCCATTTCCAAAGCTTCATAAAAGTCTTTCGTACTTGATAGTTCTTTCACATCCTGATTGAAAAAATTGTAATGTGCCGAAGGAGAAATCCCGCTTAAAATCGGTACGGGTTTATATGCTAAAGTGTTTTTGAACATAAACAGGGAAAATAAAAGTGAGATGACTCCAAACACACGAATCGGTCTCGGAATTCTTTCCTTGCTGAAAAAACCTAACGCATAGAAAGCAGCTATTAAAAAGATTACAATCCAAATGCCCATAAACAGTTCCCATCTAAGGATTCCCCATCCTCTGGTCAAATCCACAATCGATAAGAATTTAAACGCAAATGCCAATTCCAAAAGTCCCAATATAACTTTTACCCTTCCGAGCCAGCCGCCTGATTTAGGCATTTCGGCAAGCCATTGAGGAAACAGTGCAAATAAGGTAAACGGCAATGCCAATGCTGCGGAGAAACCAAGCATCCCAACTATTGGTTTTATCTTGAAAATCCCAATGGACGGTCCCACATCTGTAGCTGCCTGCACCAGCAGCGTTCCGATAATTGGCCCGGTACAGGAGAAGGACACCAACGCTAAAGTGAATGCCATAAAAAAAATCCCCAACGTACCGCCTTTATCCGAAAGCTGATCTGTTTTGTTGGCCCAGGAGGCCGGCAATGTAATTTCAAACAATCCGAAAAAAGATAACGCAAACAATACAAAAATGACAAAAAACAGAATGTTGAAAAAGGCACTTGTACTCATTACATTCAGCGCGTCTGCACCAAAAACCAATGTAACAAACAATCCTAAAGCCAAGTAAATTACAATGATTGAAACTCCGTAAAGCACAGCCTGTTTTATGCCCTGCTTACGGTCTTTTCCGCCTTTGGTAAAATAACTCACAGTTAACGGAATCATCGGAAAAACACATGGGGTCAGCAAGGCAATTACGCCCCCAAGAAAACCAAGTGTAAAAATAATCCAAAGGCCTCCTTCGCTTTTGTCGTCATCGGAAGACACGCAGGTTCTGTTCGTATTTTCCCAGTTAAATGCAATATCGGACTTGTATTCGTCCAAACTTTCGTCCACCTCTCCCACTTCTGCATAGACGATTTCTCCATTCATATTTTCTGATTCGTCTGCCGGATGAGTTACAGACATATTCGAATTATCGGTTTCAGAAGCAGTTAAATTTGTAGCAGGAGCTTCTTTTCTTTTGAGTGTAATTTTAAAATCGTCTCCGTCCGGAGGAAAACACATTTCATCATTACAGGCCTGAGCCTCATAAAATCCATTTATGACAGCCTGATCTTTCAGCAGTTTAATTTTTTGTACAAACGTAACTTCCCCGGAAAATTTGGCTACTTCCGCATCCCAAATCAGGTCCATCATTTTTCTCTCTTTGCCTATAAAAGTAAGCCCGCCAATCTTCTGAAAATCATTGGATTTTTCTATTCGAATAACTGTCGGGATTGGTCCCAAATCATCCGGAGTATTGTGAGAATAGATATCGTACCCTTTTCCAATGGTTGCTTTAATTAAGACTTCATACGTTTCGTAATCCAACGACTTTGCAGAAACAGACCATTTTACAGGGTTTTCAAACTGAGCCCAAGCTAAGGAGACAGTCAAAAATGCAAAAAGAGTCAGACTAAAAAACCTGCGAATACTATTCATCTTCATGTTTTATGCTTTTGGTACTAATTCGGAATATTTATGAACCTAAACACCAACGTACTCAAAATTGTTACCACAAACATACCAAAGAGCACTTCTGCCAGTTTTATTTTACGGATTATTAACAGTGATACGGAAAGCATCATTACAAAAGGTACAAAAAGTGTCAGCACTCTTGTAAAATCGTGATTAGAAGCTACCACAAAACTCAAAGTCAACCCAATTATCAATAAAAAAATGGTTCGGACATTTCTTTTACGTTTTGCAGATGCTGAAGAAAGCAATGAACTCAATCCTGCCATACTGCCCAGAAAATACAACGCCAATATACTCCATGTCGTCACTTCCGTATAGTTTGCAATATTCGGCATTTTAAATCCAAATGCACTCTGAAATCTTCCACGCCATTGCAATTGAAAATCAGCTAAGTACGCAAAACTCCACCCCCAAAATATAATCATCAGCAATCCAAAAACATATAAAATATATCCTCGAGTGCTTTCAGGGTTTTTATTGTACAATACAAGCAGTAAAAAAACAGCAAATACAGATAAGAACGGATCAATCAAAAGCAATATACCTGCAATTATCCCCATGTGAAAGCACTGTTTGTCAGTAATATTACTCGCCGACACATGATAAAGTATATGAAGCGTGGCGATGATACCCAAAACAATAAGTCCCCGACTACTGACTACCCAAAAAGCCGGATGAACAAGAGAAATTAAAATCCATAAGAGTGCCGGTATCACAGATTTTTCCGACAGTAACTGGGCATTAGAAAAGATACTGTTTATCCAAAGTCCCTGAATAAAAACCAACAACGTGGCAAGTACAAAAGAAATTAAAATATTGGTGTCCGGCAAAATATTGTATTCGGCAGAATCTTCCTGCAACAACAGCAACGGCACTCGGGTTATAAGTAAGATTGCCAAAAGCAGTATAATCGTAACCGGTCGCTGATTTCTGAAAAAACTGAGCACGAAGATTAATATTTTAACAGTAGTAACTGAAGGTCCCGCTTCTGTTCACTCGGAATAATTACTTCAGTCGGGGATATTTGTATGCCTTTCTGCGGGATGGGTATAAACTGCTCTCTCTCTGAATTCAATATGCTTAAATGTAACATCTCACCGGCTGAATTGATGTTATACTCAATAAAATTACCACTCGTATAGATATCTTCATTAAATAAAAACTTTAGCAAGTTATTGGACTCAAACAGCATAAACGAAGAATACAGCCCTCCGTCTCCCTCCGTTACCTGTTTTTTAGGCATCACTACTGTCCAGTTTACCTCACCGCGTCCGCTAATTGAAACCGCAGTAATATCAAAATAATGGTTTTGGTCAAAAACACGGGTATTAAAAGTATTGTCATACATATACGGATATGAATACATGCCGGGGATATCTCTGACCACTCTCGTAGTCCTGTACTGACTTTCCAAAATTATCAGACAGCCTTCATCACTTTGCGGAATGATTTTTTTGGGCTTTATGATCAATGCCTGATTCAACCAGCTCTTTGTAGTATAAGAAGTCATTTTTTCCATATTTTCCTGAGAAAACGGATATTTAAACTGCCTGTGTGATGAGGTAATAAGATTTGTACTCAAAATGACAAAACCCAAGTCGATTTTGTTATTTGAGTTAATATAATTGGCGGCGGTAAACACTCTGTCCGTGACAGGGTCAATTTCTGTAATTATGTTTTTAAACATATAGCCTTCGTCTTTAGACACCTGCTGACTGCCAAAGCCGGTTACTGCATTGTATGAAAACGTATAAAGTTCATCATATCCGTAATCACTTATTTCAGACTGCTTGGAATATCTGGCCATTACTGCATGTACTATCCCGCTGTCGCTGACCTTAAAGCTTTTGAGCACTATATTTTTCTGGTTGTTTTCAAAAACACCACTGCTTACATATTCAAGCTCCTCATCAAAAACAGAATATTTCACCGAAAAAGAACCTTTGTAATCATAAATAGTGAACACAAGAAAATATTTTCTGTTGGGCGACTGTTTGATATAGAATGGTTCAAAACCGGAAGTTTTATTTTTGACGATACTGTCCAATATTACTGCATCATTGGACAGATAAAGGTTCCCTGAGAGTCTCTTAGCTTCAAGATATTGCACAGACTGGTCATTTCTTGAGTAAAAAACAACTCCGCCACTTTCTCTGAGGAAGACAGACTCTATTCTGGTATTCTTGTTTTTCAGGTCAATTTCCCTTCTGATGACAGGCCGAAGATTTTTTGTAAAAACCTCCACTTCATTTTTAGAGTTACTGAAATAATGAAGAAAAATTCCATTCTCATTTTTCCCCAAAATCTCAAAGTCGTTCAGCTTAGAAGGAAACTTTACTGGAACAGAAAGAGATACTTCCTGAGCCTGAAGCATAAACTGTATAAGCAGAGTCATGTATAATATCAAAAGTCTAAGCATAAATTTTTACCGTTTTTGTCTCGGGTCCAAAGCATCTGTCAATCCTTCTCCTAACAGATTAAACAAAGTTACGACTAAAAATATTGCAAAACCCGGTGCCAAAGCAAACCACCAGGGAGCACTTCTCGATAAAGACAGTAATTTCCCCCATGTCAGTACTTCCGGAGGAATTCCAATCCCTATAAAAGATAAATATCCTTCTACCAATATTGCAGCTGCAATACCAAAAGCTACCGTAATCAATACCGGTGAAATCGCATTCGGAATTGCATGTTTAAATAAAGTTCTCATACTGGAAAAACCAAGTGCATGAGCAGCTTCTATATATTCCAAATTTCGAACTCTAAGCAGCTCTGCACGAATAAACCGGGCTATTTCTGTCCAGGAAGTCAGACCAATCACCGCCATAACTAACATAATAGATGGTTTGGCAATAGCCACTATTGCAATAATCAAAAACAAACTCGGGATAGATACTAACACTTCAATAAGTCTCTGCACCATAATATCTATCGGCATATTTACCTTTTGAGCCAGCCAGTTTATTTTTTTCAAAGGTTTTTCAATCAGCCAAATTAATCCAAAAAACCCTACAAGTATCAAAAATGACACCATCAACTGCCCAAAGAACCGAATAAAAGACTCTCCTATTGCTGCCGATAAAATATGGGAGCGGGACTGGAATGCATAAAAATATGCAGGAATCAGAAATAATACTGTCAGAAAAATACTCGCTCTGCTGAATTTTAATCTCTCATCTCCAAAAAAACCTGCTAAAGCACCCAACACGATACCGATTACCGTGGCAATAAACATAGAAACTAATCCTACCATAAAAGCAATTCGCGTCCCGTGAATCATGGCAGATAGTACATCTCTGCCCAATTCTTCCGTCCCCAGCCAATGCCTCCAGCGTTTAGACTCCACATTCTGCGAGTCAAAAGGACTGGTATATTGGGCGTTCTTATAATCCTGAGTAAAAGGAGAGTATGGGATTAGAGGATACACCGCTTTTTCAAAACGATTTTCACTCCACTGTACAGAAGCCCACTCCGAAGGCCATTTGGCTACACCGATTTTAACTCCGTACTCTCTTATGACCGGAAATCTCCAGGACTGTCCGTCATGAAAAGCAATAGGTTTTTCATTGGCAATAAAGTCTGCGAACAGGGCTACGAAAGCTAAAAAAAGTACTATCCAGGAAGAAACAACAGCTCTCTTATTTTTCTTAAACTGTCGTTTGACATAAGACCAATAATCCTGTTTTAACTGTCCCTGCTCCATCATTACTTTTTACTTGAATAAGAAATTCTTGGGTCCACCAAAGCGTAACAAATATCTGCCACCAAATATCCCAGCATAGTCACCACGGCAGAAAACATCACAACCGTATAAACTACAGGGTAATTTCGGGCTATCAGAGCATCAAATGCCAATTTACCCATTCCCGGAATGGAGAAAATAATCTCCAACACGATAGAACCGCTTATTGCCAATGGAAACACACTTGCAAAAAGTGTAATAACCGGCAGCAGGGAATTTTTAAAGGCATGTTTCCATACAACCCCACTCTCCGGCACCCCTTTGGCCCGGGAAGTCCGTACATAATCCTGAGAAAGCGAATTGACCATAGCCCCTCTCATCTGACGGGAGACAAAAGCCAGGCCACCGTATGTCCAACAAAAAAGCGGCAGCACGAGATGATGGGCTTTTACTAAAAAGCTGTCATACTCATTTCCCAATCCATATGTCGGGAACCAGTCAAAAAAATCTCCTCCTCCAAAAAAGGTAATTAACAGTGTCGCTACCCAGAAATTGGGCAGAGAGTACAGAATAAACAAAATCGTAGTGACAATCTGATCGGAAGTGGAATTACGACTTTTCGCACTGAACACTCCAATCGGAACAGCAATCAGATAAGTCAAAATTATACTGATTAAACTAATCATAAGGGTTTTGCCCACAGCTGTCCAGATTGCTTCTTTGACCGGTCTGCCGTCCTGATAGGAAATGCCGAAATCTCCTGTCATAAATTTGGTAATCCACTGATGATATTGATTTTGAGTTCCGTAGAAATGCAGTGCAGGTATATAATTTTTATACGGTTTGGCATGATTCAAAATCTGGCTGTAAGACTGTTTTACGTCATTATACTCTGAACTTATGGCCTGCATGGAAGCTGCCTGCTGCATGTAGCTATCCATTTTCCCAAAGCTCACTTCCAATACTCTTGGTTCAGATTCATTTAGCAATACAAACACCTCATCACGCATCCCGATTTTCGCATCTGCATTCAGACTGTCAGATGATAAGTCTGTAACTGCCAAATCTAATTTTGTAACTGCATCATAATACCGTTCAATTTCCGGCCAGTTCCCGTATAATTGTATCAGATTTTCAAGATTGGCTTTATGTTGTTTTCTGTGTATCCGATGTAAAGTGTCCGGCGTGGCTACATTGCTCAGGCTGACATAAAACACCGGTAAATCAAGCCCTAATTCTTTCCGCTTTTCTATATAAGCTCTCTCCGAAGCAAGCTTGGAAGAAGACTGACCCATTTCTGCCGCGCTCCCGCCACCGCCAAGAATTTGCTCTACAGGATCACCCGGTACATTCACACTCAGAATAAATGTGAACAGTGAAATCACAAACAGAGTCGGTACGAATATGAGTAACCTTTTACCAAAATACTGCAGCATACCGAATCTTTATCAGGATTATTCTTCTGTTGTTTTCAATTTAAATCCGCCTTCATAATATCCGGGATAAACGGAAGATTCATTTACGTTTTCAAATCTGTTGTGAATGACGTTTCTGAAAGGCTGATAAAACAAAAATATGTACGGAACCTCATCGTGCAATATGCCCTGCCATTCGTGATAAAGTTCGTTCCTTTTGTCTTCATCCAATTCCTGAGTTATTCTTTTAATCAAATCATCCGTTTTGCTGTCACCAAATCCTGTATAATTGGAACCTCCGTTTCTGGATTCGGTATGCCAAAGCTGCTTGGGATCTTCGGGTCTCGGCTGAGTGACCCATGCTCCGTAAAAGATTTGAATTTTCTGCTGTTTCAAGTCTTCAAGATATTTAGACCAATCCATTGCTCTGATTTCGACTTCAATTCCAACTCTTTTAAGTGAATTCTGAAACATCAGACCGACAGAACCCCGCATGGCGTTCCCCTGATTAAAGGCATAAGTCACTTTGAAAGGAACTTTTTGACCGTCTATCACTTTGTCCAGAATTCCGTCTCCATCCGTATCCGACCACCCTGCATCTTTTAAGAGCTGCTCGGCCTTTTCGACATTATAGTCATACAGCGGCAATTCTGAAGCGTAGGCATCTTCATTAAACGGAAGAATTGGACCGACTACTCTTTTACCTTTTCCGTACAGCAGCTGTTCGTTAATCTGATCGGCATCCACCAAATGCGCGATCGCCTGCCGTACCCGTTTATCGGACAAAATTTTATCTCTTACATTCAGACCAATATAGCTGTATGAAAGCATATCCGGCTCAGATTTGACAAAGTTCTCATTAAACTTCTTGGAGTTATCCAACTCAATATAATCTTTCACATTAGTCACATACATCACGTCCAGCTTACCTGCTTTCAAAGCCGTAATGGCAGTATTGGGGTCATTTATCACTTCATAAACGAGTCTCTTAGCCTGAACATCAAAATACATACTCTCCCCTTTCAGCTGATCGCCCCACCAATTGGCTTTACGCTCCAAAATAACTCTCTGCTGGGTCTGCCATTTGGACAAGCTGTAAGGACCCGAGCCAATTATTTTATTCGGTGAGCGGGAATACTCTTCAGAGTTAAATACATCTGCAAATTCTTTCAGCCTCGGATCATTGAGAAGTTCATCATTGAGGTCTGTAAAATCTTTAACCGTAAAGTTTCTCAGTATTTGTTTTTCATCAAAAATATATTCCGGCAAAATCAGCAAATCATATCCAATCACATGGTCTGCCTGAATCGACGGTTCTTTCGTAGTGATTTTAAATTTCAGCGGATTGTCTTCGAAAAGAATGACATCATCTAAAAACCCGAAGCCTGACCTGGCCGCATCGGAATGCACCTTTGGACACAGCAAAGCCTTTAAAGAAAAAAGAACATCTTCTGCGGTGACCGGTTCTCCGTTATCCCATCTTGCTTCAGGTCTCAATTCAAAAGTAAGTGAAAAACCTTCTCCTTCCTCTTCAATTATCGGAAGCTCTTTAGCTAAAACAGGTGTCAGCTTTAAGGTTTTAAAATCGTATTGAAGCAGACTCTGAAAAATATTAAAATCGATTTGGCTTGCCTGTGCATCGCTGGTGGTATGGGGATTGAGTCCTTCGGGCTCAGACATGGCATGTATTACTACGGTATCACGTCCTTTGGAACTGTCGCTGCTGCTGGAACAGGATATTAGAATCGCTGAAAAAACGAGCGGTAAAAAATAAATAAACTTTCTAAGCATATCCGTTATCTGTTTGATTTTGAAAATTGATAGAATAAGTCAAAAATAGAACTATTTTAAAAATTAAATCTATTTGTCTGTAAAACTGTGTACAGAGTTTACATATCCCAACAATATTTATTGCTAATACTGTTCAGATAAAAAAGCTTATGGCCGCAATGAAATGCCGCCACCAATGCTTTCAGATACCGAAAAATCTGCTAAGATTTACTGTCGAGTGCAATTAAAAATGCCGACGCTCCCTCGGGATTACTCTTAAGAAACTCTCCGAGAATACTGTTTCGCTCCGATTCTTCCATCGCCTGCAAAGAATTAATGACAATCTTTTCTTTTTTAATTTCGACAGCTGTTTTGAGCATTTTGGTCTGTCTGTCCTTTGGCAACGATAAAAATACTTCCTTCAAAATAGCAGTATCTTCCACATATTCCGCGCATTTAATCAGGTCAGACTCACTGTGAATAGAGGCCGTCAGTTCCATCAGCCGATTTGGCTCCACACCCTCAATGAAAGCTCCTACTACCTCATATTTCTCTTTTTCCATCAGATATTCCGTAATCTTTTTCACATTTGAGATTGGCAGCTCATTGACCACCCAATAAGTCCTGGACGAAACCAAGTGTTCCGCAAATTCAGCAAAAAACGGAATCAGTTCATCACCGGACACATTCTTAAGAAAGTCCCTGATGATATTTCCTCTTTCATTATTTTCCATTTCTAATAAAGTATTGATGATGATATTTTCTTTGTTTAACTGTACAGATGCTTTTATCATATTTACCTGTCTGGTCGGAGACAACCTGAGGAAAATATCTTTCAGCAGGGATGTGTTACGCACAAATTCGGCGGAGTGTATCAAATCCGATTCTTTCCGAATGGTATCAATCACTTCCAACAGGCTTTTTCGATTGAGTACCTCAATGAAAGATGCGGCCGTAAAATACTGCTGTCGGCGCATCAATTCCTGAGTAACCTGTTTGGTTTTTTCCAAAGGCATGATATTAACCACCCGTTCAGACTTGGAAGGAATAAGACTTTCTGCCACATCTGTCAAAAACGGTACAGAAAGATGTTTGGAAATCCCAAGCAGATCTTTGTCTCCCACATGGTAACAGATATTGGCGGTAATAGCCGGACCCAAGACCTGTTGAGATACTTTTGCACTCATGAAGTTTGGAAAAAATCGAACTACTTTTGCTACACGCTCCCAATTTTCGGCCTGCTGTTCATACATAGCATCCTGAATCCTTTCATTCAGTTTGTTCAAATCTTCTCCGTCCAACTTCTCCAAATACTCTACATCTTCGGGATGCACTCTTAAAATACTTGAGATTTTTTTCAGATAAATATTCCTTTCATCTTCTATATTCATAATTCGTAATTTTAAAAATTATAAAGTTTTAATAAACCAAGTTACGACAATAAATGACTAAAAAAATAAGGCATAAAAAATTGCTAAACAAACTTGTATCGGACATAATTATTAATAACTAATCAATTCTTCCGTATTAATATAAATCAGTGAATATCAGAATATATTGTACTAAAAGCTATAGGAAATAAATTAGAAATCACTGATTTCAGACTACCCAATATAAATGTATCTTGTAATGCAATTCTTGAGACCGCGAAGATTTTTTGACATCTCTTTTATCATCTGTTGTCTGTAACTTGTTGGCTGATGTCCAACTTTCTAATCAAATTCTAATCTCCTTCAAAAAATGTCTTAATGTTAGCGGCCTAACTTCGCAGCGCTTAATCAAATTGTGTTGAAGAAGACCTTTTTACTGTTGGTACTGGCTGTTTCGGTACTTTGTGTTTCTGCCCAAAACTATAAACTTGAGGATTTGGAAGAATCCTTTCTGAAAAATAATTATGCTCTGATAGCATCTCAATATGATATAGAAATCGCAGAAGCTGCCATCGTGCAGGAAAAGTTGTGGCCGAATCCGAGTATCTCTATTGGCGAAATCAATCTTTGGAAGAATAAAGGGAGTGAGGAAATGCCTGCTATCATCGGCAGGTGGGGCAAAACGCAGCAGATAGCAGCCGAATTGGAACAAATTATAGAGACCGCAGGAAAGCGCAGAAAGAGAACTGCTGTCCGAAGTTTAGAGAAGAATAATGCGCTCTTGGACTTCGAGGAACTGATGCGGGAACTCAAAAAAGAACTGAGACAAAATTATCACACACTGTATGCACTTCAGCAAAAGGAAGAGCTTTTAATCCATTTTACGGGATTGTATGAGCAAATGCGCAATCAGTATAAAAATCAGTCAGAGAAAAATAATATCCCGAGGTCAGAATTATTTAGAGTGCAGTCGGAACTCACTGCATTAGAATTAGAGCAGATACAGCTTGAAAATGAAATCTCTACGGTATTATACGAATTGCGTTGGCTGACGGCTATCAAAGATTTACAAGTCGGGCAAATTGTATTCGACATACCCAATTTATCACAACTCAAAAGCATACCCGCAAATATATTGGAGACTGCCATAGAGCAAAATATTGTATTGAAAAGACAGAGTAATGAACTGGCAATCGCACATAAAAGTTTGGAATTAGAGAGAGCCAATCGCCGACCGGACCTTGCGCTCAACGTTAATTATGACAGAGGCGGAGGTATTATGAGAAACTTTGTGGGTGTGGGCTTCAATATGGATTTGCCAATATGGAATCGCAATAAAGGAAACATTAAGGCTGCACAGTTAGCCATCAGTCGGGAAGAGACAGAGGTGAAAGCCATAGAGTGGAGCTTAGAACACGAAATCAGCAGACTGATAGAACAAATCGGAAAGTTTGAGAAGATTCTTTCTAGGTGGCAGGAAACAGATGAAGACGGCTTCAAGGAAATGATTGACAATTACCAAAAGCATCTCAGCAAAAGACAGATTACGCTGATGGAGTTTATAGACTTTACCCGGGCATTTATCGAAAACAGAGCTGCTTATCAGGATGTGTTGGAACATTATACCAATACCGTAGAAGAGCTGAAATATATCTCCGGAAAAGATTTTTAATCAATGAAAAAAATGAAACATATAATTGTGGCTATGCTGCTGACACTCTTGTTGGCTTCGTGTGAAAAGGGCAATGGACAGGATACGGTTGAAGTACAGACTGAAACGGAAGCATTCTGCCTGAATGAGCAACTGAAGAAAACGACAAAGACTATATCATTGCAATTGCAACCTATCAGAGAGCAGTTGACTCTGACCGGAAAAATTGATTACGATGAAAATAAATTAGTGTCGTTTCGCAGTCTGCTCAATGGTGTAGTGGAGTCCGTTCGTTTTGAACTTGGAGATAAGGTCAGCAAAGGTCAGGTGCTGGCTGTGATCACATCCGGTGAAGTGCAGGAACTTTTTCAGCAGAAAAATTTGTACAGAGATAAAATCAATCTTTTAAACCAACAGATACAGACCAAGCAGGAAATGGCTCGGGATGGTTTGGCTTCGGAAACAGAAGTGCTGGAATTGAAACACGAGTTATCTGAGGCGCAGATTGAGCTGGATAAGACTAACTTTATTCTGCAGTATTACAAAACAGTAGGCAAGCATTCGTTTCAGATACTCTCTCCTCAAAGTGGTTATATCATCCAAAAAAACATCAGTGTAGGACAGAACATCAGTGATGAAGACGAACTGTTTACAGTTTCAGATTTGCAAAAGGTTTGGGTAATGGTCAATGTCTATGCAAGCAGCCTGCAGCATATTAGTCAGGGGGATGAAGTGAAGGTAAAGACAGTTGCTTTTCCGGATGATGTATATACGGGAGTGATAGATAAAATCTACAACGTGTTTGATGATAATGAACACGTCCTGAAAGCAAGAGTTATTCTCAATAATACAGAGCTGAAACTAATGCCGGGACTGAGTGCGGATATTTTGGTGGACAATAAGAAAAGTTCGGTAGGAGAGGCTTTTGCCGTGCCCAATGAAGCGGTCATTTTCAATGACAACAAAGAATATATCGTCGTGTATAAAGACGACTGTGATATACGGATAGAAAAAATAACCCGCAAAGCAGGAAATGATGAACTGACCTATGTCAACGAATCTTTTGGCAACGGTGAGCAGGTAGTCAGCAGCAATGCATTAATCATTTTTGAAGAACTGAATCAGTAAGAATATGAAAAAACCGGTTCAGAGTATCGTTTCCTTTTCGGTGCAAAATTCTTTGGCAGTTATCTTCGTCACTCTCGTGATGCTGATTATCGGCATTTATGCATTGACCCGCACACCGATAGAAGCTTTCCCGGATGTGACCAATACGAGAGCGAGAATTATTACCCAGTGGCCGGGCAGAAGTGCTGAGGAGGTCGAGAAAATGATTACTCTGCCAATTTCTAAGGATATGAATAATATCCCAAAGAAATCCAATATCCGCTCTATCTCTCTTTTTGGTTTGTCGGTGGTGACCGTGCAGTTTGAAGACGGAGTAGAAGATTTTTACGCACAGCAATATGTATCCGGCAAGTTGGCAGGTGTGGATTTGCCGGAGGGGGCGGAAGCTTCCATTGAACCGCCATCGGGAGCGACCGGGGAGATATTTAGATATGTAATTAAAAGCGATTTGCCTATCCGGGAAGTGTCCGCCATACAGGACTGGGTCATAGAGCGTGAGTTGCTGAGTGTACCAGGGATTGCTGATGTAGTGAGCTTTGGCGGTGAAGAAAAAATATACGAAGTGCGTATCAATCCCACAGAGTTGAAAAACTTTGACCTTTCGCCTTTGGATGTTTACGAAGCACTTTCCAAGTCTAATATTAATGTGGGTGGAGATGTTATAGAGCGGGGCGATCAGGCTTATGTGGTCCGTGGGGTAGGCTTGCTCGATCAGATAGAAGATATCGGGAATGTGACTATTAAGTTGTATGGCTCTGCTCCGGTTTTGGTGAAAAATGTGGCTGAAGTCGTTGTGTCTGCCAAACCGAGATTGGGACAGGCTGGGTTTAATGAGGAAGACGATTTGGTGGAAGGTATAGTGGTGATGCTCAGAGGAGAAAATCCGTCCGAAGTGATACAACACCTGAGAGCAAAAATTGACGAACTCAATGAAAGAATACTGCCGGAAAATGTTCAGATAGAAGTGGTGCTCGACAGGACAACTTTAGTCAATAATACAGTGCGAACCGTAGCAATGAATATCATAGAAGGGATTTTATTGGTATCTCTGATAGTATTCATTTTCCTGTTCAACTGGAAATCTACGCTGATAGTAGCATCCGTGATACCGCTGTCTTTTCTTTTTGCTATTATTATGCTGAGGATACAAAATCTTCCTGCCAACCTGATTTCTATGGGTTCGTTAGACTTCGGATTGCTTTTGGAAGGTACTCTCGTGATAGTGGAAACGGTCTTTGTGGCGATGGCTGCTATCACACATGAAAATCCCGGCAAACTGACCCGTGAAACCAAAATCAATGTGATAAAAGAAAGTGCAGGGAGTGTAGCTTCTTATATTTTCTACGCTTTACTCATTCTGATAGTGGCTTTGCTGCCGATATTTTCTTTTCAAAAAGTTGAGGGTAAAATGTTCTCTCCGCTGGCATTTACCTTAGGCTATGCTTTGATAGGTGCTTTGATACTCAGTCTGACTTATGTCCCTGCGATGTGTAACCTTTTATTTGATGAGAAAATTAAGGAGAATGAAAACTTTATTACGACTCTGTTCAATAAAGGTATTTACAGGATATTTGAAATCTCTTTCAGATTTAAAAAATGGACTTTGGGCGCATTTGCTCTCATTTTTGCTCTCAGTGTGTACAAATTCACTCAATATCCGTCAGAGTTTTTACCGCAACTCAATGAAGGAGCGATATACATCCGTGCTACACTGCCCAACAGCATCAACCTTAAAGAGTCCACTCGTCTGACCAGGGAGATGAAAGAACTATTGGTAGATAATTGTGAAGAAATAGATTTTATTCTGACGCAAACCGGACGGCCAAATGATGGTACAGATCCCACAGGGTTCTTTAATATAGAATTTCACGTAGAACTGAAAGGTGAAAAGGAATGGAAGCGTAAAGTCAGCAAAGACGATATCATACAGGAGTTGCGTACTATGCTCGAACAATATCCCGGCATCAGCTTTGGATTTAGTCAGCCGATACAGGACAACGTGGAAGAGTATGTTGCCGGAGTAAAAAGCTCATTAGTGATTAAGATATTCGGACAAGACCTCTTTGGCCTTGAAAAATATGCTGACAACGTCGCCAAAGCTATAGAAAGTGTCCGCGGTATTACAGATATCAATGTCTATAAAAACATAGGGCTGCCGGAGTTAAAAATACAGTTACACGACTCCAAAATGGCGAGATACGGTATTGCCACGGCAGATGTGCAGGCGGTAATTGCTATGACTATTGGCGGACAGGCGGTGACGACCTTTTATGAAGATATCCGACAGTTTGACGTAGTGCTGAGGTTTCAGGAAGAGTATAGAGACAGCCCGGAGAAAATTGGCAATATTCTGATACCGACCGCAGACGGACAAAACGTACCGCTGAAAGATATCTCTACCATAGGCTTTCAGACCGGACCGGCATTTATTTATCGGGAAGGCAACAGCAGATATATTGGAGTCGGTTTCAGCATAGAGGGGAGAGATTTGGGCAGCACCATAGCCGAAGCCAAAGAAGTAGTTGCCCAAAATGTTACTTTGCCCAAAGAAAATCTGATGGTATGGGCAGGTGAGTTTGAGAGTAAAGAAAGAGCCAGTAAGCAACTGATGCGGGTGATACCGATTTCATTGCTTCTGATTCTGATTTTGCTGTACAGCAATTTTGGCAATATGAAAGATACCCTCATTGCATCGGTTACCATACCTTTTGCGGTGATAGGCGGTCTGCTATCGCTATGGGTTACCGGAACTATCTTTGGCATTTCTGCAGGCATAGGACTGATTATCCTCTTTGGTGTGAATACCATTAACGCAATTATTCTCGTCGCTGTAATGAAAGAATTTATGACAACTATGCCCTTGAAATCTGCTGTCTATGAAGGTGTGAAAAGTCGTACCCGCTCCATTGTGATGATTGCTTTGATGGGTTCTATGGGTTTACTGCCGGCAGCATTGTCCACTGGGATGGGTTCGGAGGTACAAAAGCCTTTAGCCATTATGATAGTCGGCGGTTTGATGATCTGCCTGATTTTATCCTTTACGGTAATTCCTTCATTATTTTACTATGCGTATAGAAAGTATGAACTAAAGAAGTAGAAAGTGAAAGATTCAGTCTTCACATCGTAAAAGCATGCATAATCAAATGATTATCAAAATATTGCAACTAAATAAAACAATATTTTATGAACATTTGCGTACAAAGATATTTATTTCTTTAAAAAACAAATTCACGTCTTTATAAAATATTTTAAACCCATTTTCGTTATCATTTAAAAATAATTATATGAGAAAAATCTCTACACCCGTTTCCTTTTCAAATACGACAAACAACCTAAGCCAAACAGAACAGGTTTGTAGTGTATGTGAACAGCCTCTGTCCGAAGTAAAGGACTTGAATCAACTGCGAGAAAAACTTACTAAAGTTTCTGTTTTAGAGTCTCCGAGCAAATCTTCGATAAAAATTATTTTAAATTATGCTCAGGAGGCAAGGGCTCACCAGTCTCTTTAGAACCTGTATTTCCGAAGCTCTCTTCCACAATTACTTCCTCGAAAGGGATTGACTCAGGCTGTCCGGTATCTTCTATAACTGAAGAAGTTATTGCTTTATATTTATCTCTCGGTATTTCTACAGTTTCTTTTATCGGAATAAAGAAAGTCATACCAAATAGTTTAATTTGAATATCACCTTCTATATTCATATTCACAGTATCAACTATTAAGAACCTAAACATCTGAAAAATTGCGGTTATATGGCTTAGCCTGACTTCCATTGTAATTTTCTCAAAACTCTTGGGCGATATACTAACACCGTTATCATAGACAACCTTGCCAATTTTTTGACCCTTATTATAAATATCTAATCTGATATTTTCCAGCTTAATCGGAAATATAGAATTGTTAATCGCAATTGCTCTATTTTCAAGTAAAACATAAGGAAGTCTGGTTTCTTTATGTTCTATGGCTTCAAGTTCAAATGTATCTTTGAGAATAAATTTACTTTTTACTATAGGAAAAAGTAATTTACTCATCCAATCGAGTATAAACCTTCTGATTGTTTTATACATATAATATTTTTTATAAGAATAAGATAAATAGTTTTCTAAAATTAAGTTAGTAAAATATGGCTTATTTAATTTGATAAAAATAGGCAGAGTATATTAATTTTGAGTTTTAAATATTTTTCAAATGAAGATTCATAATTTTGGCGCCGGCCCCTGCATACTACCCCAGGAGGTTTTTAATCAGGCAGCTTCTGCTGTCTTAAATCTAAATCAAATTGGTTTAAGTATTCTGGAAATATCTCACAGAAGCGATGATTTTGCACAAATAATTGAAAAAGCTCAAAGTTTAGTAAAAGAATTATTAGAAGTGCCGGATGATTACAGCGTTTTATTTTTGCAAGGCGGTGCCAGCCTGCAGTTTTCTATGGTGCCAATGAATTTCCTTTCCGAAAATCAAACTGCAGCTTATCTGGATACCGGAGTATGGTCAATAAAAGCTATTCATGAAGCTTCATTATTTGGAAATACTGTTACTGTCGCAAGTTCTAAAGACAAGAATTACAGCTATATTCCCAAAGTCTTCACAATTCCAGACAATGCAGTCTATCTTCATATCACAACTAATAATACAATTTACGGGACTGAAGTTTTTGAAGATTATGACATCAATATTCCGTTGATCGCAGACATGTCATCTGATATTTTTAGTAGAAAAATTGATGTTTCAAAATATGATTTAATTTATGCAGGGGCTCAAAAAAATATAGGCCCGGCGGGTGCTACTTTAGTCATAATCAAAAATAGTCTTTTGGGAAATCGAGTCAATAAAATTCCCAGCATGTTAGATTATGGTGTTCATGTGGACAAAAAGTCTATGTACAACACACCTCCTGTATTTTCAATTTATGTAAGTATGCTCAACCTTGAGTGGCTAAAAGCGCAGGGCGGAGTAGAGAAGTTAGAGGCAATGAACCTAAAAAAGTCCGAATTGTTATATCAAGCCATTGATTCTCATCCATTATTTCAGTCCACTGTAACGGACAGAAGTTCTCGTTCACGAATGAACATCAGCTTTACCGCTAAAAATGAAGATACAGAAAACAGATTTACAACTCTTTGTAAGGAGAGAGGAATTCATGGTATTAAAGGTCATAGGTCGGTAGGCGGTTTTAGAGCCTCTTTGTATAATGCTCTTCCTCTTTCAAGCGTTGAATTTTTAGTTTCCGTTATGAATGAGATTCAGTAAATAAGATGGGACATAAAAGCACAAAGCCCTGAGTACTTTTTGTCCTCAGGGCTTTGTGTTT
>CAZZEH010000033.1:0-30838 GCA_964653095.1 uncultured Chitinophagales bacterium | reverse complement strand
TTTACGACACTTACAGAGAGGAAATCCTAAAAGTTTAAATGCGAATGCCGTGGAAGTAACCCTATATACATTGGGTTTTAAAAATTTTTGGCAGGATATTCGATAATAACAGAAACAGAGTCGCGTTTTAAGCTACATGAAAAAAGTCCTGATAATTATTTTGTTGTCATACTTTCCGCTAAAAGAAGTATGGTGTACGGACAATTCATTTTATCTTAAATTCTTTCCTGATTTTAAAATAGAAGCAGCATCCGAAATAAAGGGTAATGCGGTGTATTCTCCTATGGAACAAGAGGTTTTTTTGTGGACTAATTTGGCGCGAATGGCACCAAGAGAATTTTCAGTCATGCTTGATACATATATTAAAGAGACAGGTATTACCCATTCGGAAAGCCGTTATTTTCTTTCACTAAAAGCGGAACTCCATAAACATGTTTCCAGTATTCTTCCTCTGCGAACCAATAAAACATTAAGAGAAACATCTTCCTCACATGCTCTTTATTCACAGAAAACCGGGCGAATCGGACATGACAATTTTGACAAACGATTTAAATTGACAGAAGATAATACGGGTCATCTTTCTTTCGGTGAGAATTGCGGCTATTTTTTTACCGATGCACTTCAGTTTGTTATCAGTATGCTCATCGACGAAGATATACCGGGCTTAGGACACCGACATAACATCTTAGATGAAAGTTTTACGCATTCAGGAGTATCCGTTGTTCCTTCATTAGAAGGCAGATATATTTTTATTCAAAATTTTAGCGGAGAGTAAATGCAAATTACTGAGTAATCAGTATCAGCTTGTATGAAGCTTTCAGTATCTGAACCTTATAGGTTAGATTTGCATTGAACCGTTTCCATCATTTTTCTCAGATTAATCAGTGCGTACCGCATTCTGCCCAGTGCTGTATTTATACTGACTCCGGTAATCTCTGCAATTTCTTTAAAACTCAATTCTGCGTATAACCTGAGTACCAAAACCTCTCTCTGTTCATCAGACAGCTGTTTGATATAATGTTTAATGGACTGTTCTTTTTGTTTTTGAATTTGGATATCTTCTAAAGAAGTTTCTTCATAACCCATTGAAGTCAACAGTTCGTTTCCTTCACTGTCCACCACCAAAGGTTTTCGCTTAATTTTTCTAAAATAATCGATACACAGGTTATGTGAAATTCTTAGAACCCAAGGCAAAAATTTACCTTCCTCTTTATACTTCCCGGAATTTAGACTGTCTATGACTTTAATAAATGTATCCTGAAAAATATCTTCTGCGAGATACCTGTCTTTGACTGTAAAAAGAATGGAGGTGAAAATTTTGTTTTTATTTTTTTCGATAAGCAGATTTAGTGCATTCAAATCTCCTTTCTGATACTGTTTTACGAGATCACTGTCTGTAACTACTACACAATTCATGGTCATTAAGTTTTAATTTTCTGAACAAATAATGTGTAGATTTATGTCATATATGGCCCTCGTTCTTTTAAATTTGCAAATCTAATGTAGAGAATAAAACTTAATCAAAAATACCAATAAACCGTTATATTATAAGCTTTCTGCTTTATTAACATTATTTATAATTCATGACCGTTCGCTCTAATTCGTCTTTTACCGCTCACAAAAATATACTCATAAAGGGTGCCAGGATGCATAACCTTAAGAATATCACAGTAGAGATACCTCGGAATAAATTAATTGTAATAACCGGAGTTTCCGGCTCAGGAAAGTCCACACTGGCTTTTGATACACTGTATGCCGAAGGTCAGAGACGGTATGTGGAATCTCTGTCATCTTATGCCCGGCAATTTCTTGAAAGAATGGAGAAGCCGGATGTAGATTACATCAAAGGACTCTCTCCGGCAATAGCTATTGAGCAAAAAGTCAGTACAGCTACTACGCGTTCGACGGTAGGTACTTTAACAGAAATATATGATTATCTGAGGCTGCTTTTTTCAAGGGTAGGGAAAACATACTCTCCGGAATCCGGCGAACCGGTGATAAAACATGAGGTTTCAGATGCAGTGGACTATATTTTGAAAAAAGAAGAAGGAAAAAAGTATCAGATCCTTGCTCCGTTAAGACTGCCTTCTTCTTCCCAAAAAGAATTTCTGGAGGAGCTTTTACAAAAAGGGTTACAGCGGATAATTGTTGGCAATCAGACGGACCGATTAGAGAAAATTTTAGCAGATGATACCGCAATAAATCAATTGCTGGACTCAAAAAACAATTGGATTATTATCGACCGTTCAATGGTGAAAAAAGAGGAGCAGGCCATACACAGAATGGCAGACTCTGTCCATCAGGCTTTTGAATGGGGTGAAGGGTATTGCAGAATAGATTTTCCCGGTGAAGAACAAAAAGATTTCAGCACCATATTTGAATTGGACGGAATTGTATTTGACGAACCCACTCCGCAGTTCTTTAATTTCAATTCACCATACGGAGCCTGTCCGACTTGTGAAGGTTTTGGCAATGTTTTGGGTATAGATGAAGATTTGGTTATTCCCGATCAAACTCTCTCCCTCTATGAAGGTGCGGTGGCTCCCTGGAAAGGAGATACTCTGGGCTGGTGGAAGACACAATTTATTCAGCACGCCAACCAAATAGAATTCCCTATCCACACTCCGATTATGGATTTGACCGACACACAATATAAAATGCTTTGGGAAGGTGCCGGTTCTGCTTTAGGAATCAATGACTTTTTCAAAGATGTAGAATCTCAAACGTATAAAATTCAATATCGGGTTATCTTGTCGAGATATCGAGGCCGTACTCTGTGTCATGAATGCATGGGAACGAGACTCAGAAAAGAGACTCAGTATGTAAAAATTCACGGGAGCAACATTGGTGATCTGCTTACCATGACAGTTTCAGATTTGTACCAGTGGATAAAGGCTCTCGAATTAACCGAACATGAATCTCAAATCGCAAAACGGATACTGACTGAAATTGAAAACCGCATTCAGTTTATGATGGATGTGGGATTGGATTACCTGTCTCTTAATCGCTATTCCAACACTTTGTCTGGGGGCGAAACCCAGCGTATTAACCTGACCCGAACCCTTGGAAGTAATCTGACGGGCTCTTTATATATTTTGGATGAACCAAGTATAGGACTGCATCCTCAGGACAGCGGAAGGTTAATTCGGGTACTGAAGCATTTGAGAGATTTGGGGAATACCGTGATTGTAGTGGAGCATGAAGAAGATATTATTAGAAGTGCAGACTATCTGATTGATATTGGTCCGAATGCGGGCAGATTTGGAGGTGAAGTGGTATATGCCGGCCCTTTTGATATGAAAGGACAGACCAGTCTGACGACTCAATATCTGAACGGAGAACTTGAGATTCCCGTTCCTAAGACGAGAAGAAAATCTTCCAATTATATAAAAATAGAAGGGGCCAGGCTGCATAATCTAAAAAATATTGATGTGCAAATTCCGTTACAGGCACTAACCGTAGTGACGGGGGTTTCAGGTTCCGGGAAATCCACTTTAATCCGACAAATTCTCTATCCGGCTCTCTTAAATAAACTTGGAGAATATGGAGAAAAGCCCGGTCTCCACAAACGTTTCAGCATTCCGTCAAGAGGCATTTCAAAAGTAGAAATGGTCGATCAAAATCCCATTGGCCGCTCTTCTCGTTCGAATCCGGTAACGTACATCAAAGCTTATGACGTGATTCGGCAATTGTATGCGTCGCAGAACTTATCTAAAATAAGAGGTTATCAGCCCAAGCATTTTTCTTTTAATGTGGATGGAGGCAGATGTGAGACCTGTAAGGGAGAAGGTGAAACAGTGGTAGAAATGCAATTTCTGGCAGATATCCACCTGACCTGTGAAGAGTGTAAAGGAAAAAGATTTAAGAAAGAAGTTTTGGAGGTTCGGTACAAAGGGAAATCCATAGCAGATGTGTTGGAACTTTCGATTGAGGAAGCCATAGAGTTTTTTGAAGATAAAAAAGATTTGGTGCAAAAACTCCAACCTTTAGCGGATGTAGGTCTGGGGTATGTTCAATTGGGACAGTCCAGCAGTACGCTCAGTGGAGGTGAAGCTCAAAGAGTGAAATTAGCTTCTTTCTTACAAAAGGGAAGCAGCAGGAATCCTGTTTTGTTTTTATTTGACGAACCCACCACCGGTCTTCATTTTCACGATATCAATAAACTGTTGGGCGCATTCTACGCATTGATAGAATCCGGACATACAGTGGTGGTGGTGGAGCATAATCTCGAAGTTATTAAATGTGCAGACTATATCATTGACCTTGGGCCAAAAGGTGGTGCAGAGGGCGGGTATCTTTTGTATCAGGGGACACCGGAAGGATTAGTAAAAGAAGAAAAATCTGTTACGGGCAAGTTTTTGAGAGGGAAGTTGTAGGTGATTCTGTCTGTAGTAATTAAATCTACTATCTTAAATTCTTTCAACTGATTTCAGCAAGAAAGGCTTATCTAAAGTTTATTGCTTTATTTGATCTTTCATACTTCGGAGAAGGAAATTAATTTTGGTATCTTTATAATTAGTAGAGAACGCTTTATAGGTAAAAATAAAACATGGAATGTTCAGAGTTATTATTTAGTGACCATGCTATATCTCAGATGTTTAGGAGAGACATTAAAGTGAGCGATATTCACTTCTTGATTGAACATGGAGAAATAATTAATGAATATCCTAATGATAAACCTTATCCGAGCTACTTATTGATGGCATATATTGATCAACGACCACTTCATTTAGTATTAGCTAAGGAATATCATGATGAAAAGTGTATTGTCATCACTGCATATCAACCTGATTTGTTGATATGGGAATCAGATTTTAAAACTAAAAAGGAATAGTTATGGACTGTGCATTATGTAAAAATGGACATACTCAAGCCGGGCATGCAACGGTAACTCTTGAAAAGGGTGAAACTATTATCGTGGTGAAAAATGTACCTGCACAAGTATGTAACAATTGTGGGCACTATTATCTCTCGGAAGAAATGACCAACTTGGTGCTGGAAAAAGGGAAAGAAGCCTACGATAAGGGTGCAGAGATTGAAGTAGTAAAGCTTCAGGTAGCTTAAAAATATCACTCGATTTCAATGTGAGTATATTTTGACTGTGACAGATAAGCACATAAGTTAACGTTGTGCTGTAATCCGATTAATTTTCAATTTCATCGAGTATTCCCCGTGCTTTATTGGGATAGTCGGTAATCAGTCCGTCCACACCCATTTCAATAAACCTGAGCATATCGCTTTCCAGATTAATTGTCCATGGTATCACTTGAATGTTTTGCTCATGAAGCAGGTGTATGTCTTCGGCTGACAGTAAAGTATATCGGGGACTGTATATTTCAGGAAGAAATCCAAGACGCTTCAAATTTTTAGCTACTCCTTTTTTATTATCCACGAGATAGGATAATCTAATGTTGGGATATGTTTTTCTCAAATATTTAAGGACCTTGATATCGAAACTCTGTATCGTGGTTTGCTCCAAGATGCCAAGTTGCTTCAAATCAGATACCACCAATTCTGAAAAGGCACTTTGTTTTGGATGAAAAATTCCTTTTGATTTTGTGGAACTTTTGATTTCAACGTTGAAATTTACTTCACCAAGATTATGAGTTTTAATGTACTGCAGGATTTCAGGAAAGACCTCTGTAAGTAAAGGTTTGTGCACTGATTCTAATTTCTGATGCGGAAATTCCGGATTTAAGACACTGCCGCAATCATACTGCCTCACTTCTTCATAAGTCATACGGTAAATCCTGTTTTTAAAGATATTTTTCTTCTTTAAAGGCTCTCCGTTTTTACCGAGACAGATATCTCTGTTTATCCACAAATCATGTGACACCAACACTTTTTTGTCTTTTGTAATCACCACATCCAACTCCAAAGTATTTACTCCGTACTTCAAAGCCTGTATAAATGCAGGCAGTGTGTTTTCAGGAGCTAATCCTCTGGCACCCCGATGTCCCTGCAAATCAAAATTGTCTGCAGCTTGCGTGACGAAAATCGGAAAAAAGAAAATCCAGCAAAAAACTTTCATCTGTCTAAAATAAGAAAATTGAGACAGACCGGCTGCGGGTTCCCTTTTTTAATAGTCTGAATTTTTATTGTAAAATCACTTTTTGGCTAAATACTCCATCCAGTGTCTGTACCTGTAACAAATAAATTCCTTTAGAAAGATTGCTTAAATCTTTTTGAATTGTATTCTGGTTCTTCGGAACAATCTCGGTCATCATTTTCTTCCCATCGAGTCCAAATACCGTAAAAGTCATTTGTTCATCCACAGGTGAAGAAAGTTCTATTTGCAGGTTCCCGGCTGTCGGGTTCGGATATACATTCCATTCTAATTTAGAAATTTTATTTTTAATCCTTGTCGGAACCGTACAGCCTTCGTCCAAAATGTCTCCCTGAATTTCCCAACCTATAGCAAGTAATATGTCGCGTGCATTTATCGCATCGATACCATATTCTAAGTTTTGGACTCCTAAGGTCATATTTTCCGGAATATTAGGATTATTACTCCATCCAATTAGTAAATCAGAGTAGTTTTGACAATCCAATCCGGAATAGTTTAGCATGTAGGATAATCTTTGAGCACTGCTAATATCCCAATCTCCGATGTATTGATTAAAATCTGCTGCATTTTGAAATGCACCTTCAAAATTTTCTACATGACTCACATCCCAATCGCCAATAGGCTGATTAAAAGAAGACAGCATAAACATATACATCATGCTTTTTACATTACTGACGTCCCAATTTTCAAGAGGCTGATTGAAAGCTTTGTTGTTAGAAAACATTGCCCGCATGTTTTCTACGCTACTCACATCCCAATCGCCAATAGGTTGGTTAAATGAAGATGCTCCCTGAAACATACCATCCATATTTACCACATTATCGACTTCCCAGGCCCCAATAGACTGGTTAAAAGAAACAGCATATGAAAACATATAATTCATATCTTTTACATTGCTCACGTTCCAATCTCCGATAGGCTGGTTAAACAAGCGAGCTCCCGAGAACATCTCATGCATGTCTTCCACGTGGCCTACATTCCAATTCCCAATAGGTTGGTTAAAAGAAGTGGCATTTTCAAACATTCGGTACATGCGCTTCACTTTACTTACGTCCCATTCACCTATAGGCTGATTAAATGAAGTCGCATTTGAAAATATAAGTTCCATGTATTCTACATTGCTCACATCCCAATTCCCGATAGGTTGATCAAAAGATGAGGCATCACAAAACAATTGAATCATGTTTTTCACATTGCTGACATTCCAATTATCCAGCGGTTGGTTAAAGGAAGGCGCTTTCCAAAACAATCTGTACATGTTTTCAACTTTTCCGACATTCCAATCGTTAATGGGTTGATTAAAAGAAGATGCTTCGTGAAACATTTGCGTCATATCTACTACATTGCTGACATCCCAATTGTTTAAGGGTTGATTAAAGGAAGATGCTCCTGAAAATAATCCATACATATTCGTTACCTTACTCACATCCCAGTTATCTATTGGCTGATTAAATGAAGTAGCTGCGTTGAATGTGGATCTCATATTTTCCACATGACTCGTATTCCAACTATTGATATTAGGAATGGTTTCGATTTTTGAACAACGCAAAAATGTGCTCTGCATAGAGGTTACATTTTCTGTATTTGGAATGTCCGTTGCGGTGACAATCATTTCTGAACAACTCGAAAACATAGATTCAAAAGAACTCCACTGAATATCTCCCCACTGTATCACCTCTCGCAGATTTTTAGGTGTGAGATCCGGCTTATTTGAAGCATACAAATAAAATCTGTGCATGGGTGTTCCATTTTCATCATTAGGAGCAAGTTTTAAAATATATTCTCCTTCAGCAAGTCCACTAAGTGTTAGGACTTCGCTCCCATTGTCATTAAGCTGAACAATTTGGTTGAGATCTTCTACTGTATAGTTATAATCTCCGTCTATTCCGATTTTTATATTTTCACCTTCTTCCACAAGCCATTTCGTGATGAAACATTCCGGACAATCTTCTGCATTAGATAATTGTACTCCCAATAAGAATACGGTGAAAACTAAAAGGTATTTTTTCAATGTAAATTTTCTCATAAAAATAAATTTTTAGTGGTGAGTGAGTTAAATAATATATACAAACCTAATTATTTCTATGAATCTGGGATAAAAAGAATACAAAAAATTCTGTAAGCTTTTTACGTTTCCAACAGAATAGCAAGCTTACGGAGCTAATGAGAATCTCAACGTTACACCGCCTCGAGTATTACGTATTGGATAAGATGCCAATGTCGCCGGAGTTGTTTTTCTGTACTCATAAAACAGCCTCAAATTCAGACGCTTATTGACTACATAATCTATAGTAGGTGAAAAGGCTACTGTTTTGGCTCCCTGAGTAGGTTCTGCCATATTTTGGTTGAGTCGGTAATTCACCGTTTTATCATTTCGGACTGAAATATCAAACCTCAAATTGATGTCGTTTTCAAGTATTTTTCGTTCTCCTCTTATTTTGAAAGGCAGCTTAAACTTTGCCAATGCATAGCCCAGCCCTCCGGTAAATTCTGTAGAGCGTGTTTCGGCTAACTGAAAGTCTAACAAGCTCAATCCAAGTGTTCTCGATTTTTTAAACTCGAAGCTTGTCTGCAGACTGTTTTTCCAGGTAATGTCAATCCCAATCAGTGGCGATAACTGCTCGGATATCGTCACCTGAGGAATGTAATACAGCGTGTAGAAATTACCCGATAAAGTGTCCAGTGCACTCGGCACATAAAATTGGGCATCACCATCATACCCCGGCGTGCCAATGAAGTTGAGGTCGGAAGTATAATTACTGATAGTGAAAGTAGAACTATAGGCGTGGGTAATATTAAAACTGCTGAAGATTTTTCTCCCCCATTCTGTTTTGGATAAACCGTTGTAAGTCAGTCGCCAATTGGGAAGGGGGACTGTTCTGAGCGGATTTAGTCTGACTTTATTAATGTCTTTGCCCGAATAAGCTGCTATCAGAGCAGATGTCAGTACATCAGACGAGTAGGGCCCGTAGCCCTCGTAATACCCATTGACCGTCATACTGTCTTCATTCATAAACGGTCCGTTTGAATTGGGGTTATTTTGAGCAAACATTTCAGAAAACTCTGCACGTACAGATTCAAATGCTCTAAAAGTAGAGCTAAAGTTGTTTTTGTCCACCCTGTCAAAAATTGTTCTGAGCATCATAAAAGATATGGTGTAGCTCCCTCCCGATTGCGGGGAAAGGTGCTGAAACGGCGATGATGCATCTGTACGTTTAAAGAATTCGGTATATACTTCATTGCTCTGTTTCATCAAGTTGATATCCACACGCAGGTCTCTGAACGGTTCCACCACAAATTTGACATTCAAGTTCTTGGAACGCATCTTCTGAAACTGGTAATTAAACACTGTATCTGTCGTCAGCCATCCTTTTCGTGCTATTTCAGGCAGCCAGGAGGTATCTTTTTGCTGGCCAAACAGAAAACCCACACCGGGTGCTCCATAATTAAAATCCTGTCCAAACAAGGTAGTGGTCGGCATATATCCGGGGAGTACCGTGCTCATTTTTTCATCATAAGTAATCGAGGCCCTTTGGAGCATGAGTAGTGGTCGTATGACGGCATCTAACTTTGGGTTTTGCGGACGGTTAATTTTAGAACGATCTGATTTTAATTTTCGAATTTGATTTTTGATGGACTTCTTTTCAGAAATCATCAGTTTGATATCGTCCTGCGTTTTGGAAGTATCTAACTTAGCTTTTTCTATATCTTTTATAAGCTTGTCTAATTTGACAATCTGTTCATTAATTTGTTTAGTGGTTCGTTCATAACTGTTTTCAAACCTCTCTTTCAATTTGTCGAATTCTTCTTTCGTCTTTTTCTTACCTGCCAAAGTGTAAGGTTTTAGCCCGGGAATTTTTTGATACATGGATTTGAAGTTCATTTCTCCATTGATCTGTATATTTCTGCTGTTGTCCAGTATATTTCCCCATTCCGGAATTGCGAGCGAAGAGGCTGTAAATCCTAATGTAGAATTATAACGAGCTCTCATTGTCATCCAATCTATGTAGTACAAACTCTGTGTCGGCAGTGTATAGTTTACATTAAAGCTCTGTTCATAAGTCGTCGCTCTTCCAAAACTCCAAAAATTTCTTCTCAGCGAATCTTTTTTTTCTCTCGTATCAATATATCCAAACGGTTCGTCAATTCTTGCCCGGTTGGTCGCAATAAATTCGACATCGATATTTTTGGTCAGTTTATGTTTATAGGTATAAAATCTGTCCCATGTGAAATATTTATCGAAAGTAGGGTCTATTACCAGCCCGTCATCTCCAATGTCTCGAATTAATGTAGTGCCAAACTGCCGGTTTAAATCTGAACGGAAAGAAATATTATTAGGTCTGAAGTTTAAATTAAAATCTTTTATAGGCTGCAACAATTTGTGGTTATTCTTAATGTCTTTAAATGGCTCCCAGGAGGAGGTCTTTGGTGAATAATTGTAGCCTACTGCAAATTTATGCCGCTTGATAGTTTCGTCTTCAATGATTGGTGTAGTGCGGTTCAGCTCAGTGTATGCATAGGTAAAATCCAAATTTTCTACATCATATACTCTTGCCGGTCTGTCTTGATTTGTCCGTACTTTTCTCATATTGCTGATGTTCACACTTTTGATAGCGTTTACTTCCTGAGAATGGCTTTTTATTTCTTCCTTTTTTATTTTTTTCTCTGTCGGAGTCAAATTTGGATCGGCATCTACTGTTCTTAGCTTATCTTTTACTTTAATATCATATTCGTAAGGGTCATATTTAGGCGTACTGACACCCTTTGAAAAATTGGCATAAACCGGAATTTCCAGACCTGCTTTTTCTGGTATCAGTTTCCCGAGATTCAAATCTGCCGCCAATTCGACCTGATAATAATCATCGCGACTTCTTTCCTGCAATTTTTGCTCAATATCTCCAAAACCGATGGTGTGTATATTCCCTGACACAGACACATTGCCCAGACTTCCCAACTGTACGTCGACTCGTCCCAAAGCGGCATAACCGCCTTCATCGTCCAACCCTCCGAGTCTGAGTTCGTTAAACCAGATTTCCCCGCACTTTGGCAGCCCGTCGTCCGTATCATCATTCACTCCGATTATTCGCCTCGGATTGCGGACGCCGAGCATGATTACGGCTGCCTGTCCCAAATCCGGATTACCGAGAACGCTTATTTTGTTTCCCCTTCCGTCCGTAACTGAAAAAGGTCTGGTAAGCGGAACACTTTGATTATTTCTCAGTTGCTTGACAAAAGTTAATGTGTCTATGAGTACATTTAATTCATTCTCTTCCGGCCAGATAGCCCGTCTGTCGGCATCTACATTAGGATTGTACGAACCCTGAGGAGTGAGTTTCAAAGGAATTTCATACTCATAAAAATTTTCGGTGAAGTCTGCTCCTAATCGGATAAATGCCGTCAAATCTCCATCGTCAAGAGGCATCGTTTGTCCTCGGTCTGTGTAGAGCGGTTCGGCATGAATAAACATTTTCAGACGTTTAAATAACCTCAGGTCGATATTGGTCAGTTTGTACACCGCCCGGGCATCTCCATCCTGCAAATCACAAACCTGCACTCTTAAAGACTGCTCATTTTGCAGGGCATTATAATATCCGTTAATTGTCTGTTCTCTTCGTATGCCCGGTGGAATGGCGTAAGGAATAGGATATCTTTTGGAGTTTTCTTCTATGCTGATGGAAGTCACATTAAAGGTCGTATTGTCGCCACGATCTGACGGTAAAGATTCTCCCGGCGAACCTAAGTTTTGAAGATATTTTCTCCACTGGTTTCGGACCAAAGAAAACTCTGCCATCCTTAGCGTGACAGGTTCTTCAAAATCAGTCATGACCAGTCGTATATACCGAATTGACCTGAAGTCGGAGATACTTCCCACTTTCTGTTCATAAGCATCTATCGGGATTTGAGCCTGATACCAAACGGCACTGTCGGGAACTCCATTGACTGAAACGGGAACAGATATTCTGTCTGTAATAAATTCGGAATTGACAAGTGACATAGGGTCCAAATCCAATCTGTACTGATAGTATTCTTCAGTTTCATTCAGTGTGTTATCCCGATTCAAATCTTCATCATCCGGAGTGTTTTTTGCATTGCCTGTAGTCCGGTTTGACCCATCCACATTGTAAGAAGAGTTACCCTGTGTTCCGTTAAAATTTTTATACCGGCCTATAATACCGTCATTGGAACCGAAGCTGTTGTCTAACGGATATTTATAGTTATCGCCTGAGGGGTCTGATTCAAATTCCGTATAAGCTTCCGGAGAAATCACCGTTCTCAAATCATTCAGATAATCCTGATAAAACTCTCGTTCGGTCTCATCATTTAATCCGTCCAAACCTACGTCCTGATTTTTAATTACTTCCGGATTGGCATCAAATGCATTGGTGATGGCGTTAGTAATTCTCGGAGTTACTCCCCAGACAGATGTATCGAGTTTGGCCTCTACTCCCGGTCTCGGAAGGCCGTTTTCATATTGCTTTCTGGAGTCTTTCAGAATGTCTTCGGATACGGAACCCAAATGAATGTACATGCTTCCCGATTGAGCGTTGGTACTTTTCTGAAAAGGGTCTAAAAACCAAAATTGTATAAATTCGATGTTAGCAGATTCGAAATCATTGGTCGTTTCAATTGATCGCATCACTCCGCCCCATCTTGAACGCGGATCTTTTAATTTTCCTTCAAAGTCGAGACCTGCCGAAATTCCCGGTTCCCCGCTCGTTTCAAAGTTATAAGGACCTTTTTCGCTCGGATCAAAAGTCAGGTCAAAAGTATAAAGAGGTGCATTTTGAAGGTTCTCATTTTGTCTGTTTGGAAACACATCTTTTTCGTAATACAGCCGGGTGTATATGCCTTCCTGTTCTCTTTTATTCCCGTCAAGCGGATTGTTTCTGGAGCGGTAAAATACGTTGTCTATCTGATACCAGGATAATTTGGCTCTGTTGAATCCGTATCTCAAATCATTACTGAGAGCTGCTTCAGGGAACAAGTCAGCCCCAAACGGATCCTTCATTCCCTTTGGAGCGCTGGATAGCTGCCAGACATTAAAAGGGAATTTTAAATCATAATTCACACTGGTTCCTTCAAAATCATCAATATATATGGTGGCTTCTTTATCCAAATTAATACCCTTGGCACTTCCAGGAATAAATTTGGCAAATTCCCCGCTAACAGAAATTTTTGACGGAGATTCAATATTCTGTGCGGTGATTTTATTCATAAAACGGGTAAGTCCTTTAGACTCGGTAAAATAATTGAAGTCAAAACCTATCACATTGTTTTTAATTGGGTCATCACCCATATTTACTTTTTGAGTAAAAGGTTTTTCTGACAGGCGCAAATGTGTAGCTCCCAAAGAAAAATTCTTGTTAACTTCATAGTCTAACCGTGTACCGAGCAACGACCTGCTGACGACTCCAAAAAGTATATTATCTTCAAATTTGATGTCTATCGGCACTCCGGAATTCATTACTCCATCGTTGATAATGCGTACCGTACCAAGACTGTAATTGATTTCGTAGTCCACATTTTCCTGCAATATATATCCTCCCGAAGACACTATCACAGAACCCTGCGGCAGGTTAAAACCACCCAGTTTGATTTCATTGGAAGAACTTGACCGATATGTCCCTTTCAGTACAAATCTGTTGTATTCGGGGAATTGCTGTGCATTAAACTTGGTGGAATCATAGAGTATATCGTACACAAACTTATTTGCTATACGGTCATTATTGATTTTTTTCCTCAGGTAATCCCCGAAAGGTTCGAGTACCGGAAAAATTACTTTCCCTGTCATGGAATTGATGGTGATACCTTCCATGAAGTCAAATCTCCCGTCGGGTTGGGGATCAAGCTGATTATTGGTATTATCTAATTGCAGTACTTTTAGCAGTTGCTGTCCTGTGATATCACCACCTTCCGGCAGGTATCTTTTCATTCCTCCTCCCGGGTCTTTATAGTAGATATCCAACATGAAATTTTCGGAACTGATTTGATAGGCATCTAATGAGTAGATGTTTTTCATCATCAAATCCCATATCGGATTTGCGGTACGGATAGAGGTTGCTTTAAGCATTTTTAGCACCAGCACGCGGTCTCTCACATCATTCGTATCGGTGTTTGGAGTTACACCTTCGGCAAATTCACCAATCTGATATACTTTTCCGTTATAAGTGTATTCTACTGCGACACCAAGAACTTCATTGGGTTTGAGTTGCTGGTTCAGTGAAATATATCCCAGCTCCGGGTTAAAATTAAATTCATTGGGATTTAGCTTTCTCGCACTTGTTCTCTCGTAGTCTTCTACTGCCCTGAGGCCAAGCTGCCCTTCCAATAAATTAAGAGCTGTTGTAGGGTTTCGCAAAAGTTTATTATTGCCCCGTGCGGTCAGTGTACGATACAGGGTATTGGATTCATTGGCGGCATTGGTCGGTCCGGCCGGATCAAAAAACTGTGGGCGGTTTAATCGATTTTTCTCTGCTAAATCCGTAAATGCGATTACCTCTCTTACTTCCAGTGTTTGTCTGTTTGTATTGGTGACCCAGACTTCTATTCTATTGATATGGAAAGTAGAAGTTACAGCAGGAAGCCTGGATAAGGATGGCTCATAGTTTTCTCTAAAACTGTGTGCAAAAAAGAAGTGTTTGTTTTCTTCATACTCGTCGGATTTTATTTCAAAATCTTTGGTTTGAGCACCGCCTTCTACCCGTATAGATTCAGATTTGGATTTCTGTTGTGATAAAATGTTCGTGACCGTAAGCCGGCCAAATTTCAGTTGTGTTTTAACTCCGAACAAGCTTTGATTTCCACGAATAAGACTTCCTCTTAGCGGCAACGAAACATTTCCCGCACTAACTTCCTGAATGATATTGTCTTCTTTTCCTTTGTAACCTAACTTGAGTTGATTTTCAAAGTTAAAAGTAGCTTTAGAATTAAAATTGGTGTTGAGTTTGGTATAATCCCCAATTTGCCCCGTCAGGTTCATATTGATGTTCATATCAAAATCAAAGTTCGTCTGTTTCCTTTGCGGTATCGGTAGTACCGGGTTGTCAATTTTCTGCGATACTACTCCCAACGTTACTTCTACATTTCCCTGAGGACGGATTTCTATTTTCGGTTTATTCCCAAATCCTTTATCGTATAATTCGGGACCATCATAGAGTTTTGGGAGTGCAGATCTTCGTTCTGCGAGGTCTCTTGCCTTAGACCTCATTTCGAAATAGTCCTGATTTTGCTTTTTGCTTTGGAAATCCAAGTATTCCTCAAAACTCATAGTTTGTGGAGTTCTGAAATATCGGTCTCCTATTTTCTCGTAGATGATATATTGTTTGGTTTCAGGGTCGTATTCTATTTTCTTTTCAATGCTTTTAGGGTCTCTGAAATCAATTGACTTAGACCTGTTCTGGTGAGTTAAAAAATCACTTCTCCGATCCTCTATGGAATATCTTAGGGTCTTCTCCTCTTCGGCAACTATCTGTTCTTCATCTATTGCTACCGATACAGAATCTGTAGTCTGAGCCTGGGCAAAAGTCAGCAATGCCTTTGAAAAAAGCAACATACAAGTGATATACCTAAGCCTGATCACGAAGCAAGTTGCTAAATTATAAATTTTTGAGGCTTAACTTAATAAGTTCTTCTACCCCTGAAAGAGCGGGGTTTCCGGCAGAAACTTTCCGTACTGCTTTTTCTGCCTGATTTTTTGCAAAGCCGAGCATGACTAAGGCGGAAACTGCTTCGTCAATAGCTGTTCTTGTAGTCTGTATGACGGAATCCGAAATAGATTCACCGATTTGAATTTTACTTATTTTATCTTTCAATTCTAAAATCATCCGTTGTGCGGTTTTGGGGCCAATACCTTTAGTCTGTCTTATTAAACTTACGTTTTCTAAAATTATTGCATTTTGTAACTCTTCCGGATTCAGTGAGGATAAGATTAACCGGGCAGTACTTGGCCCAATTCCGTTCACCGAAATAAGTAGTAGAAACATCTCCTTTTCAGCTTCACTTGCAAAACCATACAGCGTATGTGCCTGATCAGTAATATGCAGGTAAATATAAATTTTTGTTTCTTTTAATTCCTCTATCTGAGAAAAAGTTTGCAGTGATATATTGACATCATAACCCACTCCGGCGCACTCTACATATATTTTAGCAGGAGACTTGTAAGTAATTATTCCATTTAAATATGCAAGCATATTTCTGTATCAGTTTTAAACGTTAAAGAAACTTAAAGGTACATTATCTGGCGTATTTAATTAAATACCCGTGATATAAACATTTGATTTCATGTAAAACATCCTCTTTTAGACTATACAAGTGCCTTTTCGGGGGCATCAAAAGAATGTTGATTACGTGATTATTGTATAACAAGCTTTTATAAGAATTAACTTAATATTTTACTGCGGATACTTTTCCAGCACTGTTTTGCCGAGAGCAAGCAATTTACTTTCCTCAAATTTATCAGCCATAAACTGCACCCCTATCGGAAGTCCGTTTTGAGCTTTTCCTACAGGTAACGAAATACCCGGAATACCGGCTAAGTTTGCCTGAACAGTAAAAATATCGCTGAGATAACTACTCACCGGATTATTGTCCTGAGTTCCAATCTTACAGGGTAAATTTGGAGAAATCGGACTCAGTAAAAAATCGTAAGAACGAAATGTATCAATTGTTTTTTCAGCGATAATTCTCCTGACTTTTTGAGCTTTGGTATAATACAAATCTATATTCCCTTTTTTAAGGACAAATGCCCCGGTCATGATTCGTCTTTTAACCTCATCTCCAAATCCTTCTGAGCGACTTTTTTTGTAAATCGTATCCAAATCCTCTGCATTTTGCGCTCTGTATCCGTATCGGACTCCGTCATATCGGGCGAGATTGGAGGATGCTTCCGCAGCAGTCAGAATATAATAAGCTGCCGGTGCATATTTCAGCTCAGTCATAGTGACGGGCTCTACTGTATGTCCGTCAGACTGAAGGAAGAGAATCAGATTTTTTATTGCTTCCTTAATTTCAGGATTTATATTCTCGTTTTCAATTTCATTGCTGTAATACGCTATCCGATATTTCCTGTCAGAATGAAGATTTTGAACATAGTCTTCTACTTTTAAAGAGGATGTAGTGGAATCATTTTTATCTTTTCCGGCAATGACTTCTAAAATTTTGGCAGCATCCTCTACATTATTAGCCATAGGTCCTACCTGATCAAATGATGATGCATAAGCAGTCAGTCCGTATCTGGACACTCGTCCGTAAGTGGGTTTAAGTCCTACAATTCCGCAAAAAGCAGCCGGTTGGCGTACGGAGCCTCCCGTATCCGAACCCAAAGCTGCCATACACAAATCTGCTGCTACTGCCGCCGCCGGCCCTCCTGAAGAACCTCCGGGAACATATTCCGGGTTAACGGGATTTTTGACCGGACCGTAATATGAGTGTTCATTACTTGAACCCATGGAAAATTCATCGCTGTTTAAGCGACCCAGGATTATTGCTCCTTCTCGGAGCAGTCTCTCAACTACCGTGGCAGAATACGGCGAGGTATATTCCGAAAGAATTTTGGAAGCTGCCGTACACTTATGCTCTTTATAGGCAATATTATCTTTCAGACCAATGACCAATCCAAAGAGTTTGCCTTCGGGTTTCCCGGATTTCAATTGTATGTCAAGCGCTTTGGCACGTTCCAAAGCAGACTTTTCGAAAACCTCCACAAAGGCATTTAAATCTTTTTTTTGCTCAATATTGGAGATGTAATCAGACACTACTTTGAAACAAGTAGTTTTACCTGCAAACAAATCTCTTTGTAGCGTATGCAAGGATTTATAGACCTTCACTGTCAATTGTTTATGCTAATTGTCAGTTTTTTTACCGGTTCTCTCATCCTGCTCTCTTTCTCTCATGCCGGCCTCTAATTCTTCTTTCACACTGTTCTTTGCGTTGTTAAACTCACGGATACCTTTACCCAAACCTCTCATCAGTTCAGGAATTTTCTTTCCTCCGAACAAAAGAAGAATAGCAAAGATAATTAGAAACATTTCCCCACCACCCGGCATACTTATCAGAAACATCGTATTCATAGGATTGATTTAGTAGGTAAAGTTAGGTATTTTTTGGCTTTTTATAGTGTTATATACAAATGTTAACAGAGTAGATATATGCTTATTGAGTTTTCTCTATTGCGGATGTGATATAAGCGCAAAACTCTGGTGCGTAAGTGTGTTCACCTTAAAATTTATTTATCCAAAAATAGAAACTATAAGATTAATTAGAATGCAGTCTCTGTATGAATCTCAAAACAATACGTTTTGTATTATTAGGACGAAGCGATTGTTTTCGTGGTTCACAGTATATTTTAGATGTTTACTGACCAGAATTGTTTCGCAGTCGAATGACTCGCGCATCACCTTCATAAATCGCAATTTCCCTTCTTTGACCACTACTTTTCCCAAAATATGGTTCACCTGCAATGAGCATATAAGGAACTATTCGTCTTAAATCATTGCTACTGCCAAGACTAGTAATTATACTTTCCCATACGACCTTTCTATCGGCAGTTAAATCTTTAACAGAAAGAAGAATATATCTTAAATAATTTTGAGCTACCTGATTATCAGGATCAATTCCATAATTAAAGTCTATCAACAGATCGGCATCATTCCAACTATTAACTTCTGTATAACCTTTAGAATTTAAAATTGCTTTTACATAGTTTGCAAATTCAATAAACCGCAAGTCGTTTTTACTTTCAAGATAACCCTTAAGGATATATTTTTTGCTATGTAATAATCTGTCATCACCAATGGCATTCACAGTAACAACAAAACGAGTCGGACCTTTTACATTATATGAACTCAAACAGCTTGTAAATAGGCAGATGATGGCTGATATTAAATAAAGACGTTTCATACTCTTTTAGCTTTGGATGATTTTATAAATCGAATATCAATCCTTCTTTTTCATCCATATTGCAATAATATTTATCGACACAAATTCGATGGTACGCTACGATTTTTAATTCATCCCATTGAATCATAAAGCTTCTCTCATTAACATTTTTTTCTGATTCGTAGAAGTTTTCCCAGTTTTCTGATAAGAAATCAGATGGTATCAACAAGAAGTATTTTTCATTTACCATTTGATATAATACATAATCAGCTCTTTTTAAGACATTCTTGTTTAAACCATACCAAAATTCTTTTCCCGATGCCTTATCTTTATACTTTGAATCAGTTCTAATATTTAGAATACTCCCATTTACTTTATACAACAAGGGTTTTTTGCTTATTTCACGAATGTCAAATCCTGAAGTTGTCAAGCTATCAATCAGTATCTCTCTTTTGGTATTTGCATCTTCCATTTTTACAAAGATATTTGTAGGAAAGCAGCAATTATAAACCTAAATTACTAACTTAGTAGTTAAACTTCTTATTTAGAATATGAACATAGGTGGTACAATTAAGTCATTGAGAGAATTAAGGAATTACTCTCAAAGCTATATGGCAAAAGAACTTGGGATATCTCAAAAAGCATATAGTAATATCGAAACTAATGTAACAGATGTAACAGTGAGTAGATTAGATGAAATCGCAAAACTTTTAGATGTCAGTCTTACACAAATTCTAAATCTCAATGAAGAAAAAATCTTTCAGAACATCTTCAATAATCAAGATGAATCGAAAAACACATATACTATCAATAACAATCACGCAAACGAGAAGATAGAGCTATACGAAAAAATAATCTTAGAAAAAGAAGCACATATTCAAACTTTACAAGAACTATTGAAAAAATAAAATTCTCCTGTCCTTCTTTGTCTCAATTCGTTCCATGTGCTGCTTTCGTGAAAAAGATACTATCTTAAAAACAAGACGATACCACTCTATAAAGCAGATTTGAAATAATTCAGATTAAAATTACCTGCTGTAATTTGGAGCTTCGTGAGTCACAGTTACGTCATGTGGGTGGCTTTCCCGGATTCCAGATGCGGTAATCTTCACGAAACGAGAGTTTTCCTGTAAGGAGCGAATATCTTTAGCACCGCAATAACCCATACCGGCGCGAAGTCCTCCTATAAACTGATACACCACTTCCGACAAATAGCCTTTATAGGGTACACGTCCGACGATTCCTTCGGGAACTAATTTTTTGATGTCATCTTCCACATCCTGAAAGTAGCGGTCTTTCGACCCTTCCTGCATGGCTTCCACTGACCCCATTCCCCGATATACTTTATATTTTCTGCCTTCGTAAATTATAGTATTTCCCGGGGACTCATCTGTTCCGGCAAACAGTGAACCTGCCATAATGGTAGAGGCACCCGCTGCAAGTGCTTTTACTACGTCCCCGGTATATTTTATTCCTCCATCGGCAATTATCGGAACACCGGAACCTTTTATTGCCTGAGCTGCTTCATATACTGCAGACAATTGAGGTACTCCCACACCGGCAACTACTCTTGTCGTGCAAATAGAACCGGGTCCTACTCCAACTTTTACTCCGTCCACTCCGGCTTTAACTAATGCCCGGGCAGCAGCTCCTGTCGCCACATTACCGCCTACTATATCCAAATCGGGAAAGGTTTTCTTTGCAAGTCGAACCGCATCCAACACACCTTTGGAGTGTCCGTGAGCCGTATCAACACAAATAAAATCCACTCCCACATCTACCAATGCCTGCATGCGGTCAAGCATATCTTTGGTCACACCTACTGCGGCAGCAACTCTTAATCTTCCTAAATCATCTTTCGACGAGTCAGGATAGTTTTTGACTTTCAGAATATCTTTATAGGTAATTAGTCCCACCAATCTGTTTTCGTCGTCCACAACAGGAAGTTTCTCTATTTTATGCTGATCTAAAATTGCTTCAGCCTCTGTGAGAGTAGTACCTTCCGGAGCCGTTATAATTTTGTCCGAAGTCATGTGATCTCTCACTAAATCTTCATGGTTTCTGCAAAACCTTAAATCTCTGTTTGTAATAATTCCCACGAGCCTGTTGTCCTGATCTATAACCGGAATACCGCCTATCTTATGCCTGTTCATCAATGCCAGAGCTTTAGAAATAGTCTGTTCTGCTCTCAAAGTGACCGGATCAATGATTAATCCGCTTTCAGACCTCTTCACTTTTCTGACTTCTTCTGCCTGCCTTTCTATACTCATATTTTTATGCAGCACACCTATACCGCCTTCACGGGCGATGGCTATAGCCATTGCAGCTTCGGTTACAGTATCCATCGCAGCAGTCAGAATGGGTATATTCAATCGTATGTTGCGAGTTACCCATGTAGAAATATCCGTTTCCCGGGGCAAAACCTCGGAATACATAGGCATCAGTAAAACATCATCGAAAGTTAATCCTTCACCAAGAAAATGGTTAGACGTATTAAAAGACAGTTGTTCCATGTGCAAATATACATAAAAAGCAGATTATGAAATATAGTGTGAGTGTGTTAATTTATGTTGAATTTCTTTAATTATACACTGTGGACTATAACGATATATGTTTAATTTGATACGAAAAAACGGGCAAGGTTTATTTTAAAAATATCTTTATGAATGTTTTGTACTCAGGATTTTTCACTTAAACTTTATAACTTCCCAAAGTTATGTCTCCGGAAGTTTCCATAGTAATACCTGTTTATAACAGTGGTCAGATTCTCCCAAACCTCGTTGAGAATATCAGGCAGCACATTCAAGATAAATATACTTTTGAAATTATTTTAACAGATGACTGTAGCGGGGATAATTCCTGGGATAAAATTACTGCTCTGGCTCAAACACACAGTTTTGTAAAAGGTATCAGACTCTCAAAAAACAGAGGACAATTTGAAACCGTCATTATAGGTGTTTTTCATTCAAATGGTCACTTTATAGTCAATATGGACGACGATATGGAACACCCTTCAGAAGAAATTTTTCGGCTGATAGAGTATTTAAAACATCACCAGGAAAAAGATATTGTATTCGGAACAGATAAAACAAAGTATCTGAAAAAAGGGAGCAGTCAAACACTTCATACATTAAGAAACATATTTATCAACTTTGTCTGGGGGAAATATCCAACCGATAGTTTCAGAGCATTTAGAAGAAATGTAATTTTTGATGAGGCAGGCGCTTTTTTGGTCAGACATCCGATGCTTGAAGCTCATCTGAAGCATAATTTGCCCTATGAAAAAGTAGCTTATTTTCCGACTGACTTCCAACCGAGAATGGAAGGTGTATCCGGGGTCAATTTTTATAAAAAGTTAAAGCTTTTTCTTCTGTTTACTCCGTATTACTTCACTTGGAAAGAGGTATTTAAAATTCTGACTTTAATTTTTGCAGTGTCTTTTCTTTTGTCTTTACTGTCCAATCTCGTAGCCTTTGTATTTGGAATATCTTTCGCGTTATCCGTATTGGTGCTTCTTTTATATTCGAAGTTTAAAAAGGAAAAAGTCTCTGTCGAATTCGTTGCCGATAAAATTAACTTTGAATAAAATCAGGTCTTACCGGATTACTCTGATTCAACACCTCTCTGAATTGTTTTCCATAAAAGGTCTTTCAGTTTGTCAATATTCTTATGTGTCACGGCCGAAAAAAATATTACCGGCAAATCTCGAGGCAATTCTTTTTGAACCAAACTTTTCAATTCTTCATCCAAGAGATCACTTTTACTGATTCCCAGCACTCTGTCTTTGTGCAATAGTTCCGGATTAAACTGCTCCAACTCATACAGGAGTGTGTGATAATCTCTTTTAATATTCTCACTGTCCGCAGGAATTACGAACAGAAGTACCGCATTCCGTTCTATATGTCTTAAAAAACGGGTGCCGAGCCCTTTCCCTTTATGTGCATCTTCTATTATTCCCGGAATATCTGCCATCACAAAAGACTGATTGTCATGATAATAAACCATGCCGAGATTAGGTACTGTAGTGGTAAATGCATAATCTGCGATGGCGGGCTTTGCAGCACTTACCACTGAAAGCAAAGTGCTTTTCCCTGCATTGGGGAACCCTACCAGTCCAACATCTGCCAAGACTTTCAACTCGAGTATCACCCACATCTCTTTTCCTTCTTCTCCCGGTTGTGCATATCTTGGGGTCTGGTTAGTGGGGCTTTTAAAGTGTATATTGCCTAAACCTCCGCGACCTCCGTTTAACAAGATTATCTGGTCATCAGGTTCCATGACCTCTGCAAGCTTTTCACCTGTTTCAGCATCTCGGGCGATGGTACCCAAAGGCACTTCCAATATCACATCCTTTCCACTGGCTCCGGTACTTCCCCGTCCCTGACCGTGTTTGCCATTTTCAGCGTGTACGTGCTTTTGGTACTTTAGGTGCAAAAGTGTCCATAACTGACGGTTTCCCTTTAGGATGATATCGCCTCCCCGTCCTCCGTCGCCTCCGTCGGGACCTCCTTTCGGAACAAATTTTTCCCTTCTGAGAGAAGTGGATCCGGCACCTCCTTTTCCTGAACGCATAAAAATCTTCACATAATCTATAAAGTTCTCGTTGGCCATCGTTTTGCAAAGGTAATTAAACCCAGATTAAAGGGAACTGATTATAAACTCGCCTTCTAAATTATCGGTGTATTATGTTTTATCTGTGCATATTATAAAAGAGTTTACTGATTTTTATAACTTCACATTCGCTCTTATAAAAAAGAGCTTCCTAAGCTTAATCATTCAAAATCAAACCAAATGAAACCGACTTCTTCCCGAAACGCAGCTATCATTGTTTTGGTAGCTTCACTGGGTTACTTTGTGGACATCTATGACTTAGTCATCTTTTCTATTGTCAGAATTCAAAGTTTCACGGATATCGGAATCACGGATAAGGAAACTATTCGGAAAGGGGGCGAATATGTGTTGAATATGCAAATGGGCGGGCTGCTGCTCGGAGGTATTATCTGGGGTGTGATTGGCGATAAATATGGTCGTCTGAAAGTGTTGTTCGGTTCTATACTGTTATATTCTTTTGCCAATATTACCAATGCTTTTGTGCACGATATTCATACCTATGCGATTGTACGATTTATTGCGGGTTTGGGTTTGGCCGGCGAACTCGGTGCCGGTATTACTTTAGTCAGCGAGACCATGCATAAAGACAAAAGAGGCTATGGTACTATGCTGATTGCCACTGTTGGGGTGCTTGGGGCCGTGGCAGCGTTTTATATCGCCGAACATTTTGCCTGGAGGCGGGCATATATCATTGGCGGAGTGATGGGATTGCTCCTGCTCCTGCTGCGATTGGGAACTTTTGAATCGGGTATGTTTGAGAAAACAGCAGATAAAAATATTGCAAAAGGGCAGTTAAGTATGCTGTTCAACAATAAAGACAGATTTCTGAGATATCTATACTGCCTGCTTATAGGTCTGCCTATCTGGTTTGTGGTTGGTATTTTTGTCACTCAGGCTCCTGAATTTGGGGAGGCACTCGGTGCACCGGTTACGCTGAGTGCCGGTAAAGGAATTTTATATACCTACATCGGTATTTCTCTCGGTGATTTGTTTGCCGGACTGCTCGCTCAGATTACCAAATCGAGAAGGCTTGCCGTGTTTTTATTCCAGATTGGTATTATTGTCAGCTCGTTTCTATATTTGAGCAGCAATGGAATTACCGAGAGCAGATTTCATTGGTTAGCATTTTTTATGGGGCTTGGAGTAGGTTATTGGGCGACATTTGTAACTATAGCTTCGGAGCAATTTGGCACCAACCTGCGTTCTACAGTGACGACTACCGCTCCAAATTTTGTTCGTGGAGCTTTGATTCCCAGTACTTTTCTTTTTGAATTCTTTGTCAGCAGATACGATATTATTACAGCCGGATTCATTATGATTTTTGCGCTTACCGGCATTGCATTGTTTGCACTTTCCCGATTAAAAGAAAGTTTCAACAGAGATTTGGACTATTTGGAGGTGTAGCTGAAAAAGTATTTGGAGAAACTATCCATATTTGATTTTCTCAATCAGTCATAAAACTGCCAACTGACGCCGACTCTTAAAGCTCTTGGTGAAGCCGGGTAATTGGGATGTGTATAATATCCTTTTTCTTTAAACAGTCCGTCCAAAACATTCTGCATCACCAAAAACAATCGGGTTCTTTTTACATGCAGACTAAAAAAGACATCGGTCAGAGGATAATATTTTAGGCTTTCTTCATTTTGTAAATAATACTCCATAATTGCCGGTTGATATGCGTCGGCAAGATGATTGTCAAACCAGGTCAGGTCTATTCCGAACTGGGCATGCAGAGGCTTTTTCTTGATATAAGAGCCTCTGTAGTACCACTGTGCTTTTGCATAAATTTTAGGCTGATGAAGGATATCTTTGTGACTGACAAACTGATACCCAATCTTGTTTTTAAACACAAAATTCTTCAGATAAAAATTCTTTTCTCCAAAAACACGGATGACCTGAAACGGCTGTCCAAACTGTTCCGGTCTGAAATCAGAATTGTAGTAAAGATAATTTTGAACAAAGTAATAATCCACTCCGGTGTATATGTGCCACTTTGGGACACCCAGACTTACATTTGCATGCAGGGCAAATTGCTTTTTAAATTTATTTTCCCACTGCACATGATTGGTCAGCAGACGCTCTATTTTCATGGAAGGACTCTGCGTATTCACTGTCAATGCGGGTGAAATAAAAAACTTCTCATTGGGCTGAAACTTAAAATATACTTCCGAGAAAAAATCTCCACTGTATCGGGGGGCCAGTTCCACACTTGCCTGTATGTTGTAATCGTATTTTTGGTTACTCCACGCACTGTTCCCGATACTCCCAAACAACTGCATGCTGTGTCTCCACGCATGAAACGTATTTTGTATGTATTTATGTGCAGAATATCTCAAGCCGCCCTTCCAGGAATACTTAAACACGTGAGAGCTGTCATCTAAAGAACGGGCTGAAAAGTTTTGAAAGAATATCTCGTTTTGATAAGTCTGGACTTTTGTAAAATCTCTTGTGGTGTCGTTGGAGATAAAGAAATCCGAATAAAAGCTGCCGGTAGAATCTTCGTTGTCGCGATACCAAATTTTTCTGGAATGAAATTTAAACTGGTGCGAGAGTCCGTATTTGGGCTGTATTTTTCTTTTACTCAAAGAATCTTTCCCGCCCACTTTCGAACCCAAATATATGGTCTGAAGAAAGAAAGCCTGATGGTCATTGATTTTATTATTAGCATCATATAAAAACACCGGTGCTGTTGAACGATCTCTGCTGTATGCAGGATTGGTAAAAATATCTTTTGCTTGTACGCCTCCGTTTTCCTCTATTTTTGCCTGATTAAAGACATAAGCCGACAGCCAGTTATAACGGTTGGAAGGAGCTCTGTACCATTGTGAAAATGAAAAATTATGTAACCCGCTTTTCTGATGCTGATAAAAACCTTTGGAAGCCGGCCTTTTGTAGTCCACCGCCATATTTAGATAGGGCTTTATGTTTTGAGCATGAGTGAGTTTCACGTAGCTTTCATCTCCCACACCAAAATCATATTCCGCAGAAGTAAAAGGAGTTTTTGTGTCATAATACTTCACACTGTCCGTGTGCAGAAAATATCTGTCTAATGCCTGATAGCCATCCTGAAATCCGATTCTGTTTTGAATATCAAATTGCAGAGGGCGGGGTACATTTCCCATATTAGATGCCAAGAAAGGGATATCCCACTGCATGGTCGGCTGGTATCGGTGAAAATCTTCCAGCATAGTATCAATCTTTCTGAGGTGTAAGTCCTGATAGACAAACCCTGTTTCATATCGGTATGGAGGATTGGGTTCCGTGATTACCGTTTGAGCATATATCGATACGCTTCCAAAAAGAATAAACAGAAACAGTGCATGCCCTTTCACATGTCAAAAATAGGATTATCCGAGATAAAATTATTTATGAATCAAGTCGAAGAAAAAAGAAGTGGTTTTTTGATTCAAAAAAAAGACTTTCGACAACAGTCAAATTGAAAAATTTTTATCTTCACACCATCATGGTCAAACCTAAATACGTTGCTTATCTTGACAGCTTCAGAGGATTATTATGTCTTTTCATACTTACATATCACTGGCCGATGCCAAAAATGTCAATTCCTTTCGGATGGGAAGGTTTGCAGGCCTTTTTTGTGATGTCGGCTTATTTGATTGTACGGATTTTGTTATATGATAAAACAAAGTTTTTTTACTTTAAGGATTATTTCACACGTTATTTTTACAGAAGATCCTTTCGAATATTTCCATTGTATTTTGCATTTATCTTTTTTTGGTTTGCAATTCATCAGATTGCCGTATTCATTAATAGTGCCTTTTTAGCACAGCAGACTGAAGAAGTAGGCAGAAACTTCGGGTTTCTGATGACTTATACGTACAACTTTATGGGCTTTGCAAATCACTTTAGAGAATTGGAGTTTCTGGGATCCGGAATATTTACGCATCTCTGGTCTTTGTCTTTGGAAGAGCAGTTTTATATCGCTGCACCGCTTGCAGTATTTTTTATGAAACGCAAGCATTTAATTTATTTGTGTTTAGCCATTATCATAATCTCACCCATACTCAGGTTCGGAGGATATTGGTGGTTAGAAAGCATCAATTCGGACAAGTCCTGGATTGCTATAAACCTATACAGAATGACCCCTTTTCAGTTGGACAGTTTTGCGTTTGGAGCTCTTTTAGCACTGACAGGCTTTAAAAGAATCAAGAAGCCGATACTCGTTACTTTGAGCTTTTTGGCATTAATCGTGGGAGTTTATCTTTTTACACGCTGGTATGCGGTGGCCTTTCAGGGCACCTCTTTTCAGGAAATAATCATGAATAAAAACAGCAAAACAATTGAATTGTGGCTGATTCACAACCACCAGAATGTTTATTTAGTCACGATGATTAACTTGGCTGCCGCTCTGATAGTGATGTGTTTCGAAAGAGGTCATGGTCTGCTGCCCCGGCTTTTTTCCAATAAACTGCTGTTGTATTTTGGAAAGATTTCATACGGAATATATGTCTATCACCTGCCGGTGCTTTTGTTCTCGCTGATATTTTACACCATAACTGTTCCCAAATGGGTGTACAAAAAATATCCGTTTGCGTATGAATTCACCGCCTGGTTTATTTTTATGTCGATTACTCTGGCTCTCGCTCATTTTTCATACAAATACTATGAGAGCTACTTTCTGCGCTGGAAAGCTAAGTTGGATAAAATTAAATACGATAAATTGCGGGGTGTAAAATAACTCTGCCATGTTTTTTATTCAGTCTGAATTCTGCCTGAGTATTGACTTTACGGAAATTGATACGGATAAAACTCCTTTAGACTTTAAGGTATTTCTTGAAAGAAAGCAGCTACCGGGAGTTATTGAGACTGTTCCGGCTTTCGATTCGCTCAGTATTTATGTAGATTACAGGGTGATAAATGTTTCCGGTCATATTTTCATACAATCAGTCGCTCAATTGATTGAAGAATTCAAAAACCTTCCGGATAACTACAATGAACTCAATCAGGAAATTGTCAGGATACCGGTCTGCTACGATGATTTTTATTTTTTGGATAAAAACAGAGTGTTAAGCTATACGGGGCTGGGAAAAGAGGAGTTTGTGCAAAAACACTCTTCCGAAACATACCGGGTCAAAATGTTGGGTTTTATTCCGGGCTTCCCATATATGGGAAATATTCCGGACGGTCTGCAAGTTCCGCGTTTGGAAAGAGCAAGAAGTTTTGTGCCGGAAGGTTCGGTAGGTATTGCCGGAATACAAACCGGAATCTATCCTGCATCTGTACCCGGAGGCTGGAATATCATTGGCAGAACACCGCTCAAAATAATTGATTTGGATAAAAGCTTTCCATTTTTGCTGTCTCCGAATGATTTGGTGAATTTTTCCCCAATTACAAAAGAAGAGTTCATGGATACAAACGAGTATGTTATATGATTGAAGTGTTGCAGTCAGTCGGTCTTCATACTATACAGGATATAGGCAGAACGGGATTTCAGTCCTATGGGATTCCTGTCTCAGGTCCTATGGATAAGGATGCTTTTGAAGTTGCAAATTATCTGTGCGGAAACGACAGAAACAGTCCGGCTATTGAACTTAGTACGGGAAAACTAATACTGAAATTTTCGGATTCTGCTATAATATCCGTAATCGGATTTGCCGAAACAGAACTTAACGAAATTAAAATTCCGCCCCGAAGACTTTTTAGAGTTAAGGCACACGATATTCTGATTGTCACTCAGCGGGGCAGAGGTAATTTTGCATACATAGCCGCATCGGGAGGATGGAAAGCAAATTCCCAATTGGGTTCCAGCTCGACATATCTCACCCTGAAAATAGGAAAAGCTATTAAAAGCGGAGATATATTACATTCCGGAACCTGTGCGCTGAAGCTTTTTGAAAATCGGTTGCAAAAGCTTGGGAAAAGCTATCCTGACTGGGGTGTTTCGGACAGAGTTTTACCAAACTATTCTTCCAATGTCATCCGCATCATACCGGGCAAGGAAATGAATTATTTTTCACATGAATCAATTCAAAATTTTATTACCGATACTTTTCAAACCGGAAACGAGAAAAATCGGATGGGCTTTGTGTTGAAAGATGCTCACTTAACACGTATCAACGAAAAGGAAATGACTTCCGTACCGGTACAAAAAGGAACTATACAGGTTACGCCGGATAATTTTTTGTACATTTTAATGGCTGATGCTCAAACGATAGGAGGCTATCCGAGAATCGGTCAGGTTGCAGCAGTTGATCTGCCAATTTTATCGCAAAAAAGGAGTAATGAAAGTTTCAGGTTTGAATGGATTCAGGCAGAAGATGCTATTCGACTGCTCCGTACCAGAGACGAAAATATGAACCGATTAAAAAGTATTTTAGAAAGAAAATTTTTATCTTAAAAGTATGAGTCAGCAATTTCTGACAGATATTAACTGCGATTTAGGCGAAGGATATGCCGACGAAGAGATTATACCATATATCAGCTCGGCCAATATTGCTACGGGATTTCATGCGGGCAGTCCGCCAGAAATGTCTTTCTGTATTGACCTATGTATGCAGCACGGAGTGAAAATAGGAGCTCACCCAAGCTATTGGGACAGAGAGAATTTTGGGAGAAAAGTTGTCAATATTCACAAAGACGAGCTTTTTAATATTCTCATCTATCAAATTGGAGCCTTATACCAGATGTGCCTGTCCAAAGGAACAACTCTCCATCATGTAAAACCTCACGGAGCTTTGTACCATGCCTCCGTAAAAGATAAAGAAACTGCTCGAACCATTGCTCAGGCAGTGAAGTCAGTTGATAAAAACCTCATTCTGTATGGGATGTCAGGAAGCCTTTCACTGGAGGCCGCAAAAGAAGAGGGTTTGAAAGTCTGCGCCGAAGCATTTGCAGACAGAAGGTATCTCACATCAGGCTGGTTAGTTCCGAGAAATCAACCCAATTCGACATTCAAAAATTATGAGGAAAGTTTAAATCAGGCTGTTTGTATCGCCCATCAGAAACCAATAGAAACAGCAGAAGAAACTTTTATTACCATACAGGCCGACACAATCTGCATACATAGCGACTACCATCACTCAGTAGAATTAGCTCAAAAAATTTACGAAAAAATATCTTCACCAGCTTAATCTCCTCACCCCCAGTATTCCAAAAAATATTAGAAGCGCAATAGCCCACCAATATTCGGATAGCACAGGTGTGGCCAACTTCAAATCTTCGCTGTCTCCCTGCAAGATAATGCCTGCCCAGTAAAATTGATCCGATTTGTATTCCTGACTTTGACATTGGGACACCCAAAAAAAGTGATTAAAAAAGCGGATCGAT
>CAZZEH010000032.1:0-35497 GCA_964653095.1 uncultured Chitinophagales bacterium | reverse complement strand
AAATTTAAAGCTCCGCTTAAAGAAGTAGTTCAGCAGGCCGATGAGTTAAAAGTAATTGTATTTCACAAGTCGGATTTCAAATGGGCAGAGCAGCACGCTTTGGACACTAAGCCGGAATGTGTACTTCTGTTACAGCCGGAGTGGAGCAAAAAAGAAAAGTTTTCAAATGAGCTGATTGAGTATATCAAAAAACATCCCGAATGGTCCTTATCTATGCAGACCCATAAATATTTGGAAATTCCTTAAAATCAGATTGTTAATAAAAGACACAGAAGATTAAACATGTCAATTGGATGTAAATTAAAGTTTATTATGCTAAAAGTTATTTTGATGTTTTCTCTGCTGTTTTCCGGCTGTGCCCATACTCAGACTACTTTTCTTCCTTCAAAGGGGAAAAGTATGTGGCAGTCTGCCCAGCGTAAAGTGGCCTTCCGTCAGCATGAATCTGCTTTAAGAGAATTGGAAAAAATTGTGAGCAAGTATCCTGATTTTATACCGGGTCGTCGCCAGCTTGCAGAGTCCTATCTTTATACCGGAAGATATCAACAGGCTTCAGGTATTATTGAAAAGACTATTCAAAAATATACCCCTAAGGATAAAAAATGGTGGGCATTGTCCTCAAAAGCTTTTGAAGAATTGAGAAAATATCCGGAAGCCATACAATCTCTCAAAAAACTCTACGGCTGGCCGGGGCTTGAAGTAAGCTACAAAAAATCCATTGAGGAACAGATTGCTCACCTTGAATTTGTACACTATATGAGGACAAATCCTGTTCCGTATAATCCCATAAGTATTGGGGATGAAGTAAACAGCTCGACCTTTGAACTGTACCCTTATTTGAGTCCCGAAGGCGACAAAATATATTTTACCCGAAAAGATATCAGAGAAGATTTATTTGTGGCAGAGAAAACTAACAGCACGTGGACAAATGTTCAGCCACTTCCTTTTAATTCAAATGAGAATGAAGGTGCTCAAACCATTTCTTCAGACGGAAATTTTATACTGTTTACGGCTTGTAATCGTGCGGGAGGTATGGGTAGTTGCGATATTTTTTATACGATAAAACAAAACGGAGCGTGGTTAGAGCCCAAAAGTATGGGACCACCGGTAAATACAGAAGAGTGGGAAAGTCAGCCGCATATTACGGGGAACGGTATGGCGATTATATTCAGCAGTAACCGGGCAGGAGGTCAAGGGGGAAAAGATTTATACGTCTCATACAGGAATAAAGAGAATCAGTGGATGATGCCTCAAAATTTGGGCAGTATAATTAACACGCCGGGAGATGAAGAAACGCCATTCCTGCATCCGGATGGAAGAACTCTGTTTTTTTCCTCGAACGGACACAGAGGTATGGGCGAAAAAGATTTGTTTATGTCCAGAATGTCTGATGATGGAGTGTGGTCAGAGCCGATAAATTTAGGGTATCCTATCAACACAGAAAGAGATGAATCGGGGCTGTATATCGCATTGGATGGCAAAACAGCTTTTATTTCGAGCAGTAGAGAAGGAGGACAGGGTAATTTGGATATTTATGAATTTGAATTGCCAAAAGATGTTCGTGCAAATCCTGCCACTTATGTAAAAGCGATAATAAAAGATTCACAGACCGATGATCGGTTAGACGCGGTATATTCAATTTTTGAGTTTGAAAATAATCATCTCTTTGCATTTGGAGAGACCGTGCAGCAGGGAGAATTTTTAATCACAATGCCGATAGACAAAACATTCAGGCTTGAAATAGAAAAAAAGGGTTATGTATTTCATTCCGAACAGTTTAAAGCTCAGGAAGGAAGTATTTCGAAACCTTATTTGCTTGAGGTCAGACTGCAACCCGTAAACAAAGGTTCAAGTATTGTACTCCAGAACGTTTTGTTCAGGACAAACAGCTATGAGCTGGAAGAAGTGTCTTTTCCGGAGCTGATGAAAGTTGTTGAGCTGATGAAATCCGAACCGGAGATATCTGCCCGAATAAAAGGACATACTGACGATGTGGGAAGTGCCGAATACAATCTGTCATTATCAGAAAAGCGCGCTCAGTCAGTTTTGGAGTTTTTAATTGAAAACGGAATCTCTCGCAACAGACTCTCAGCCGAAGGATACGGAGAAACTCAACCTCTTGTTCCTAATGATTCGGATGGAAACAGACAAATGAACAGAAGAACGGAATTTGAGATTATCGGAGATTGAGTATTACCCGAAATAAATAAACTCTTTGGCGTGAGCTTGGTTTTCGGCCTCCTTGACCATAAAATCTGCTACATCCGCCCGACTTATAAAATTGATGTTTAACCCGGTTTTGAGAGAGGTATTGACCTGATAACTTTCTGTAAGACTTCTGTTTGTCAGCAATCCCGGTCGAACGATAGTCCAGGGAATATCTGAATTTGTGAATATTTTTTCCATTTTGGTTTTATCGCCATATACATTTCCTAAAATCAATTTAAATCCCATTCTGAGAAAAAAAGGATAATATTCAAGGCTCTCTCCTGCTCCGAAACCGGTGAGAATGATAAAAGGAATCTGCGGGTTATAGTTTTTAGTCACTTTAACTGCGAGTCTGGCAAAATCTGAAAAAAGTGTGGTTTTAGAAATGTTTTGACCGTTCCCAAGCGTTACAATAACTGCATCAGCGCTCTTTATGGCTTTTGTCAGATTGTTTTCCAATAAAACATCTCCCTGAATTTTTAAAAAGCCCGGACCTCCGGGGATTCTTATCGGACCTCTGGAAATACAGGTTACGTTATGACCTCTCTCCAAAGCTCTTTTGACCACCTCAAAACCTACTCCGGCTGAAGCACCGATAACAGAAATATTCATACAAAAAGATTGATTTTTATTTTTAAAAGCACTCGAATTCGAACTATATGCTTAAAAATTATAAACGAATTTTATCGGGAAATGTTTTCAAATCACTGCCATTGAGCAATATGTCAATTGTACACTTATCGGCAGACAAATAAAGTTTTTGAGTTTTTGGCATATTCTTTTTCTATTTTTAAATAGTTTTGTGTAGTAATCATTAAAAATCTTTTTAAAATGTTTAAAAGGCTCAGTATTCTAATTTTTGTATCGTTTTTATTCAGTTCATGTACTGTTTTGCAGCAAATAGCTCAGAGTCAGCAGGCTAATCAGCAAAAACAGGGTGGCGGAGCCAAAACCAATCAGGGACAGGCCGGAGCGAAGAGGGATATATTCAAACCAACGGGTACAAGGTATGTAGATAAGGTTTTTAATGATTACAACGTGGTGCAGGAGACTTTTCTTACCGGGGTGACGACGTGGAATGGAGGCAAAACAAACCTGACCATAGATATTTATACCCCAAAAGGTGATAAGGAAGTAAAAGGCAGAGCCTGTATAATTTTTTTCTATGGCGGCGCATGGGCATCTAAAGTAAAAAGAGACTTTGATACCTTTAACAGCGAACTGGCAATGAGGGGATATGTGGCCATAACGGGAGATTACAGAATTGGATTTCCTCAGGACAAATCTGCTTTACTTTGTATAGGGAATGTGAAAAAAAATATGCCGGAGGCTGCTTTTAGAGCTTTTCAGGATACAAAAGCTTTGATACGACATGTAAGAGCCAATGCAGATAAATATGGTATAGATCCTAATAAAATATACGTAGCCGGTGAAAGTGCAGGAGGCGCCAATGCTTTGGGAGCGACTTATTTTGATGACAGTGAAGTGCCTAAGGAAATTTCATCTGTAATCGGCGGACTGGAATCCATTGGGAATTATAAACAAATCAGTTCCAAACCAAACGGTTTAATTACGCTTGCAGGACCTTTGATGGGGCCGGCTTCTGCCATTGAAAAACAAAATGTTCCGGTATATATACTGCAGGGTCAGTGTGATGAACTGATTCCCTGGGATTATGATGCGGCATTTCCGCATTGTGACAAAAACAAAATGCCTGTGGTATTGGGAGGACACGGACTTTTTGAAAGGCTAAAGGCAGTGGGCGAAACAGTTTGGTTTGATATGGTCTGCGGAGGCGGACACTCATCTTTTGATTGGGGCATAGTAGAACTTAACAGGCGAATGGCTAACTTTTGTTTTTTAGTTATGAACGGTCAAATGAGAACCGGGGACTATTATCTTACGCCGGAGAAATCCAAATGTCCCGGAAAAACATTCCCGGAATGTGAGCAGTACAAACAACAGAAAAAGTAAAAACTATTTCTGAATAAAGGCAATACGTGAATTGCTTTCATTGCTTTTCAAAGAGATATGATAAGAAAACTCTTATTTTTTCTGATCAAGTTAACGTTTGGTTTTCTGATAGTTACAATTGGCTGGATAGTACTTTATAAGTATGTACCTGTTCCGGTAACAATGACTATGATTGCGAATAGTTGGAGAAATCTAAATACAGACAATCCGGTAATCTGGTCAAAAAAATGGAAGCCAATCAAAGAAATCTCTCCGTATTATATTCAGGCAGTTATAGCATCGGAAGATCAAAAGTTTGAACAGCATCAGGGCTTTGATGTGGATGCAATTAAGAAAGCGTATGAACATAACCGAAAAAGTCAGGATAAAATAAGAGGAGGCAGTACGATATCCCAGCAAACTGCCAAAAATGTCTTTCTTTGGCAAAAGCGTTCTTGGTTTAGAAAAGGGCTTGAAGCTTATTTTACAGTGTGCATTGAGAAAATCTGGGGGAAAGAACGAATTTTGGAAGTATATCTGAATATAGCCGAAACCGGAAACGGACTCTACGGAGTGGAAGCGGCATCTGTGACTTATTTCAAAAAATCATCCGCAGATATTCGTGCCGAAGAAGCCGCCTTAGTAGCAGCTGTTCTTCCTTCACCCAAAAAGTATTCTGCAGTTCATCCCGGTCCCTATGTGAAAAAAAGACAAGCCTGGATTTTAAAGCAGATGAAAACCGTTCATTGGAAAGATGTGAAGTGACGAAAAAAGTGCTAATCAAATTGAATGTGAACAAGGCTGTGGCCTGTCAGTGAATCTCTGTTTATGTTTTTTTAACCGTGCTTTTATATAAAGTTCCCATTTACTTTATGCTTTGATAATTGATAATTTTTGAGAATGGCAATGGGTCTCCATAACTTTGTGCGACAAAATCAGAGATATGAAAATTCAGGAAAAAGTACAAAACACAATCAATGTAATTGTGGGCGAGGCAAAGTCAAATTTTGACGTAGTTAAAGAGCAGATTTCAAATACTGTAGCAGAAGTTTCTGCCGCAGCGAAAGAAGAGATGGAAATGCAAAAGACAGCATTTGCCGCATACAAAGAAAGAGTAAATACATTGAGAGAAAAAGGATTTAAAAGAGAAGAGGTTCTGAACAGCATAAAAGAAGAAGCTACTTTTTACGGTAATGAAGTAACTGTTGCATTCAACAGAAATATAGAAAAAGTAAAATCTATTGTTTCTCCGAGAATTTCAACTGTAATGGAAACCGTGAAAGAAACAACTGATAAAGTTGCGGGTGAGTTCAAAAAAGTTCAGGAACAGGCAGTTGAGGTTAAAGAAGAAGTAGAAGATAAAGTAGCGGAAGTTGTAGAAGGTTAAGAAAAATTGAACTGCTATACTGGCGGTTTAGTATAGTGTTAGTTATTGGTTTTTAAGAGAGGTCATCTGTCAAAGCGGATGACCTCTTTTAGTTTGTATCCGGTCGGAATATATAAGATGATTTGATGCCCGTTACGGTGCTGTACTCGTAGTGTTAAACTGTAAAGAGGCTATCGGGAAGGATGGTCTATCAAAAAAACTTTGAATACTGTTTGTCTAATCTTTTTATTCTTGCCTAATTTTTTAAACAGAAAGCTTCAGAAATTTTTTGCTCAGAAAGTAAAAGCCTTTGACTGAATGTGAAATTTCAAATCAAAAAGCAGGTATTTTTCAAGGTGTAATATTTATCACATTTTTTCCAGTTTCTATCTTTTACCTTTATAAGTTTAATCTATACGGATATTAAAGTTAGCTATTTATAATTATCTGACTTGCAATATAAAAATACATTTTCTTAATATAGAAATGTCATATTATTGTAATAGAATTAGTAGATTTATATACGAAATAAAACCAGCTTATGAAAAAAATGCCGCTAATTTTTATGACTGTTTCAATTCTCGTAGCAATTTGTATTTCCTGCGAGAATAGGAATGTAAGCTATGAGGAGGGATATACTCCCAAAAATGTGAATGATTACGATCCAAAGAGAGGTTTGGGAAAGTTTGAAGATATAGAGTTGGGAACATTGAATGCGGATAAGGCAAAAAAGGGCAGGGCGATTTATGAGGCCAAATGCCGGGCCTGTCACAAACTGACCGAAGAGCTTTTGGTTGGACCCGGCTGGGCGGGAGTCTCATTTAAGCACAGACCTGAATGGCTGCTTAATTTTATTACAAATCCGGATCCGATGTTGGATATGGACCCAGAGTTACAGGCTCAATTAGAATTGTGTCTCGTGAGAATGCCCAACCAGTTCCTTGCTGATGAAGAAGCGTATGCAATAGTAGAGTTTATGAGACAAAACGACGGAGTAGAGTAAAAATCTTTTCTAAATATTTAAATACTTTATCATTATGACAAAACAATTTTCAAAGCTGAGGATAATGGCTCTGTTTGTTATCGGAGCTCTCGGCGCACTCAATTTCCAAAGCTGTAAGCCCAAGACCGTCGGAACAGCCGTGTCGGGTGATGCAGCTCAAAAGGTTTATGTAAAGCCCGGCGATCACGATGAGTTTTATGCTTTTGCATCCGGTGGCTTTAGCGGACAAATAGATGTGTATGGTATTCCGTCCGGCCGTTTGTTTAAAATTCTGCCTGTTTTTTCTGTGGACCCTGAATCGGGCTACGGTTTCAGCGAAGAAAGCAAGCCTATGCTAAACACTTCACACGGTTTTGTGCCTTGGGGTGATTTGCACCACTTGGCTGTTTCGCAAACAGATGGTGAAAGCGATGGAAGATGGCTCTTTGCGAATGAAAACAATACTCCAAGAGTTGCCAGACTGGATTTAACTACTTTTACGACAGCGGAGATTATTGAAATACCAAACTCTGCCGGAAATCACTCTTCTCCGTTTGTGACGGACAATAATGAGTATGTAGTTGCGGGAACCCGTTTTAGTGTTCCGTTTGACGATGAGGACGGAGACGTTCCAATCGCCAGCTATGCGGAAAATTTCAGCGGGGCAATTTCTTTTATCAAAGTTGACCCGGAGACCGGAAGAATGAATATTGATTTTCAGTTGAAGACACCTCCTGTTAATTATGACTTGAGTCATACCGGAAAGGGACCGAGCAGTGGCTGGTTCTTCTTTTCTTCTTATAATACAGAAAAGGCGCACACAATGCTGGAAGTCAATGCTTCACAGCGGGACAAAGACTTTATTTTTGCTGTAAACTGGAAGAAAGCAGCTGAATTGGTAGCATCAGGTAAAGGGAGAACTGTAAAGGCAAAATATGCACACAACGTATATGATGAGAAAACTCATACGGCTACTTCTACTATTTTGGATGAGGTGAAAGTATTGGACGTAGAAGACTTGCAGGGAATTGCATATTACATCCCATGTCCTAAATCTCCTCATGGCACAGACGTGGATCCGACAGGAGAGTATATTGTGGGAAGTGGTAAGCTTGCTGCCTTAATTCCGGTTTTCTCTTTCAGCAAAATGATTAAAGCGATTGAGGAGAGTAACTTTGAAGGAGACTATGACGGAATTCCGGTTTTGAATTATGATGCAGTGCTTCATGGAGAGGTGGAGAAGCCGGGCTTAGGTCCATTGCATACTGAGTTTGACGGGAAAGGAAATGCATACACTTCATTCTTTGTTTCATCTGAGGTTGTAAAATGGGATATCCAGACTTTGGAAGTTCTTGACAGACAGCCTACTTATTATTCCACTGGTCACCTGACAGTCGCGGGTGGAGATACCAAAAAGCCGTGGGGTAAATATCTTGTAGCCTGGAATAAAATCACTAAAGACAGATATCTTCCGACTGGTCCGGAGCTTTGTCAGAGTGCTCAGTTGTTTGACATCTCAGGAGATAAAATGGAATTACTGCTTGATTTCCCTACAATCGGAGAACCGCATTATGCGCAGATTATACCGGCTTCGCTTATTGTAGATAAGCAAAAGCGTATATACAGCATAGCCGAAAATCAGCACCCGTATGTAACCAAAGATGAAGGTGACAGTAAGATTGTAAGAAATGGCAACAAAGTACATGTCTATATGACTACTATTAGAACGCACATCACGCCGGATAATATAGAAGGTGTTAAAGTAGGAGATGAAGTGTACTTCCACGTGACCAATATTGAGCAGGACTGGGATTTACCTCACGGTTTTGCAATAAAAGGAAACAATAATTCTGAGATATTGGTATTGCCGGGAGAGACCAAGACTTTGAAGTGGGTTCCTAAATCAGCAGGTATGTATCCGATGTACTGTACAGACTTCTGTAGCGCACTCCATCAGGAAATGCAGGGATATGTACGTGTGTCTCCTGCCGGAAGCAGCACTCCGCTCCGTTACGGTACCGGAGATAATGCACCGCAATAATAGTTTTTGAATCATCCTAGGAGCTGCTGCTCAGTTGGCAGCTCCTTTTATTAATTTATTTTTTATGAATTCAGCAAAACAGTTAAGTTTAGCTACAATAACAAGAGTTCTTTCTCTGGTTTCGGGATTAGCTTTGATTGCGGTAATATTTCTGCCTATATGGGAAATACATCTTACAGCACCACAATACCCTGAAGGTCTAAAGATGTATATCTATTCCAATAAGCTGGGCGGAGAAGTTGAAATTATTAATGGGCTGAATCACTATATAGGCATGAAAGAACTTCACGCAGAAGACTTTATCGAATTTACGGTTTTGCCGTATATATTAGGTGCTTTGGCTTTGTTTGCAATATTAGTGGCAATCATCAATAAGAGGCGTGTGCTTTATGCATGGAGTGCAACGTTTATATCTTTTGGAGTTTTATCAATGGTAGATTTTTATATATGGCTGTATAATTATGGGCATAATTTAGATCCGGCTGCTCCGATTAAAGTACCGGGCATGTCGTATCAGCCTCCATTAATAGGCTTTAAACAATTGCTGAATTTTGGTGCCTATTCTATTCCGTCCATTGGAGGGTGGATAATGGCGGTTGTAGGTGCTCTCGTAATTGTAATGATTTTTGTAGAGTTAAAATTTAAAAAGAAGAGTTTGTGAAAATTAAATCATTGCTTTTAATTTTTTTAGTTGTTTTTTTAAATTCATGCAGTCTCGAACCCCAAGCTATCGAGTTTGGGGTTGATGACTGCGATTTTTGTAAAATGACTATTAGTGATGAGAGATATGGTGCAGAAATAGTCACTAAAAAAGGACGGGTTTACAAATTTGATGATGTGCATTGTTTAAAGGGATTTCTGAAAGAAGGAACAGTGTCTTATGCACAGGTACACTCGGTTTGGTTAGTAAACTTTATTGAATCGGACAATTTATTGTCGGCAGAAAAAAGTATTTTGTTTCAAAGCGATCAATTGCAGTCTCCAATGGGTTCCAATACAGCAGTATTTGAACATGAAGAAGATATTCAATCAGATTTTACGGGAGAGATTTTAACATGGGAAACATACTACAATACGGATATTTAATCTGTTTCATATTTTTTACAGCTCAAAGCGTTTCTGCCCGTACCTGGACAGTAAGTCCCGATAACCCTCAACAAACACTGGCGGCAACTTTTGAGAAAATTTCAGATGGGGATACAATATTTATTAAGCCCGGAACTTATCGGGAAGGAGCGCTTTTTTTAAGAAAAGCCGCGACTATAATCGGAGAATCTTATCCCAGACTCGATGGGGAAGACAAACACGAAATACTATTTGTAGAGCATGATGATGTGACAATAAAAGGAGTGCTTTTTGAAAACTCCGGGAGCTCAAATTTCAATGATATTGCTGCGTTAAAAATTAATAAGTCAAAAAACATCCTTATTGAGGACTGTATTTTCGAGAATAATTTTTTCGGGATTCACACCATGAATTCCAGTGATATCACATATCTCAACAACAGACTGCACGATAAGAAAATTAAAAAGAAACCTTCTGCCAACGGAATACATATTTGGAAAACGGAGCGCGTGCATGTAGAAAATAATACGGTGATTGGACACAGAGACGGAATCTACTTGGAATTTGTCAAAAACTCTCACATTGAAAACAACCAAAGTATTCAAAACAGCCGTTATGGAATGCATTTTATGTTTTCGCATGATAATCTGTTCAAACACAATACTTTCAAAGATAATGGAGCAGGAGTAGCTGTGATGTACAGCAAAAGAGTAGAAATGACTCAGAATATTTTTACTCAAAGTTGGGGTAATGCCGCATATGGTCTTTTATTGAAAGAAATAGATGACAGCAAAATCACAAACAATATTTTCAGTGATAATACAATTGGTATATACGGCGACGGAGCTAACAGGGTATATATGAAAGGCAATGATTTTTTGAGAAATGGCTGGGCCTTAAAAATAAATGCAAGCAGCAGTGAAGCTATGATAATACAAAATAATTTTATTGCCAATACTTTTGATTTTGCGACCAACGGTAACCTTAAAGTCAAATCTTTGGATGAAAACTATTGGGATAAATATGAAGGCTATGATTTGGACAGAGATGGATTGGGAGATGTGCCGTACAGACCTATTACATTTTATTCTCTGATTATAGAGCGAAACCAAGGGACTCTGATGTTGTTCAGAAGCTTTTTTGTAAAACTGATGGATCGGGCAGAAAGTATTTTTCCCAGCCTGACACCTGAAAATATCAAAGATAATCAACCGAGAATGAGAAAAATTAAAACCTCAGATTTATGATTAAGTTTTCCAAAGTTTACAAGCAATTTGATAAGGTACAGGTACTGAAAAATATTAACCTGACTATTCATCAGGGTAATGTAGTGGCACTTATCGGGCCCAATGCATGCGGGAAGACTACCTTAATCAAAACACTTTTGGGCATGGTAATCCCGACAGAAGGCGAGGTCTTTTTCATGGAAAACTCTGTGCAAAATGCCTGGCAATACAGAGAACATATCGGTTATATGCCGCAGATAGGCAGGTACCCGGACAACATGACTGTCCGTCAGGTGATTGAAATGATAGAAGACCTCAGAGACAAGAAAAATACAGTGCTGGACAAAGAACTGTATGAACGGTATGAATTGGATAAAATTTTACACAAAAGGATGAGTACATTATCCGGGGGGACCAGACAGAAGGTGAGTACTTATCTTGCTTTTCTTTTTTCACCGTCGGTCTTGGTTTTGGACGAGCCCACCGCAGCGCTGGATCCTCTTTCTACATTAATATTGAAAGAGAAAATTAAAAAAGAAAGAGATAAAGGGAAGTTAGTTATAATCACATCACATATACTGAGCGATTTGGACAATATCGTCAATCAGGTGGTGTATATGGAAGAAGGCGAAATAATATTTAATAAGTCTTTGGATCAATTAAAGGCAGATACAGACAAAGCAAATTTATCGGAAGCAATAGCCCATATCATGGCATCTAAAGTAAATGAATAAGAATATGAAACGAGTCATAAAATACGTAGTGATAGATATTCTTCGGAACAGAATAATTATAGCCTATACTATATTTCTGATTTTATTCTCTATGGGATTGTTTTTGTTAGAGGAAGTGGAGGAAAAAAGTCTTATGAGCATCTTGACTCTCAACCTCTCTTTAGTGCCGCTGGTCAGTGTGATGTTTTCTACAATTTACGTGTATAATTCTTCAGAGTTTATTGAATTACTGGTGTCTCAGCCCATTAAAAGAAAGACACTGTGGCTGAGTATTTTTTTAGGTCTGACGGGTGCCCTTACCTTAGCGTTTTTTATCGGGTGCGGGATACCGATTTTGATTTTTGCATTTAATGCGCTCGGACTGACCATGATTGTGACCGGAATGATTTTGTCAACTGTTTTTGTATCTGTTTCTTTATTATCTTCTGTATATATTAAGGACAAAACAAAAGGTATAGGTGCGGCATTGCTCATCTGGCTCTTTTTTACACTCTTGTTTGATGGTCTGGTGATGTTCCTGTTGTTTCAGCTCATAGAATATCCGCTTGAAAAATTAATTGTGACACTCAGTATTTTAAATCCGATTGATTTGGTTCGGATAGTATCTCTCCTTCAAATGGATGTTTCCGCTTTGATGGGGGCTACAACGGCTGTATTTAAAAAGAGCTTTATGGGAGGATTGGGTTCCGTCATTACTTACGGTGTCCTCACACTGTGGATTATTCTTCCTCTGTTTTTCTCCCTCGGAAAGTTCAATAAGAAGGATTTGTAAAGCATAACAGGCAGCCTTGTTCAGAAAAACATCTGAGCAGTTTTTAGGATAAGCATGAAGTAGGGATTTATTTTTTAAATTATTCATGAACTAAACTGCTCTTATTTGCATTGTTTATTTTATGAGTAAACTGTTGCAGTCCTTAACCTATCCCATATTCCTCTCCCCAATGCTTGGAGTGGTTACTCCGCAGATGGTCGCCAAAGTTTCTAATATGGGAGGATTGGGTGGGTTACCCTTGGGTGGTCAATCGGCTGAGAAGGCACATAATCTGATACGGGAAACCAAATTGATGACCGATAAAATTTTTGCGGTTAATCTCTTTGCTAACTCTCCGGTAGATTTAAATGAGAATAAAGACAGGATAGAGAGTATGAAAAATCTCATATCCGGAATTGTTCGGGAGAAAGGCTGGGCAGAAACCTATGATTTTCAGTACATTTTCCATCCGTACCAAGCTTTGATTGATGTGATAATAAAGGAAAATGTCAGGGCAGTCAGTTTTACTTTTGGCATTTTGGATGAGGAAAGCATCAGAAGGCTTAAAGTACATGATATTATTCTGATAGGAACGGCGACCTGTTTAGAAGAAGCGATATTGCTTGAAAAAAATGGAGCCGATATTATTGTAGTTCAGGGTATAGAAGCCGGAGGACACAGAGGCTCTTTTATGGCAGGCGGATTACCCATGATAAAATTAGCGGAATTAATCTCTCAGATAAAATCTCATGTTCACCTGCCGATTGTTGCTGCCGGCGGCATTTATAATCAAGAAACTATATCAGAGGTAATGAAATTGGGCGCGGTCGGAATACAGTCAGGCAGTATTTTTATACCCGCTCATGAAAGTCTCGCAACTGATTTTTACAGAGAATTATTAAAGCAGTCCAAAGGCCATACAATACTGACAAAAGCTTATAGTGGAAGATGGGCAAGAGGTATCAAAAATGAATTTATGCGGCTGACAGAAGATATGGAACTGCCCGAATATCCGATACAAAATGTATTAACCAAAGAAATGAGGCGCCTCGCCAAGGCTTATAACAACAGCGATTTCGCCAGTTATTGGGCGGGAGAAAATGCTTATCATGCGCAAAAGAAATCTACACAGGAGATTATGTCAGAACTGATTTCATTTTATATCCAATCTCAATAAAACAAAAAAGGGAGAACCGACGTCCTCCCCCTACAAATATTTATGTTGTTAAATCTTAGTCTTTCACACAGCGTACTGCAAGTCCGCTTCTTTTGTTAAGAGACACTGGTACACAAATACCCAAGCCATAAAATACAGCTCTTCCGTTGGCATTTAAGATGTTGTTTTCTGAACTGCTCCACCAATATGCGTCAAATCCAAGCTGTGTAAAATCACCTGCCTGAGATCTTTTGGCATTTGGTACAGCCGAAAATCCGCTACCGTTACTTGCTTCTGTATTAGGGAACATCCAGAGACCATCACCTGTCTGTAAAGTACCTTTGCTTTTCATCATACCGCCTGTAAAACCACTGTTACCCTGAAACGGGTTGGAAAACGGATCAATTGATCTCATTAAAGTAGTCCACTCGTCATTAGAAGGAACGTGCCATCCGGTAGGACATAGTTGTCTGCTGTCAGTTACCGCCATGAAATTATATAGTTTTCCGTACTCATCATCTCTGTCAGGATTGTTGCTATAATTGCACCATGCTCCTAAGAGCTGATTTTTCCAGTTTGCATTTTGAATTACATTTGGAATAGCTGCTCCATTTCTGTAATGTGCTACCTTCAGGTTTTCTGCCATCCATTCCTGGTCTCCAATTACAATGGTTGGGTAAGTATTTCCATCCACATCTGTTACACCGCCTCCGACTGTATATATAGCCGGTCCGGTATAGCCGGCGGTTGCACTGATTACATAAGGATCGTTGGAAGAACCGTCACCGGTGATGGTGATGTGATTCCCTGCAACTATTTCAGTATTCTGAGCAGATGCGTTTCCGGCACTTTTTGCATAGAGTGCGTATGGAACACTAAGCAACTGAGATACTCCTACTTCAGTAAAGTTACTGCCTCCGTTAATATCTAAGCTGACTTTAATAAAATAGATGTCACTGCCCCAGTCAATTGAGGAGAAATCGCCTTCTTGTACTGTTCCGTTACCAATTGCTGCATTGAAAACTCCAAATGCATTTGTTTTTGTGTAATGCGTTTCTCGGTATTCAATGGAGCCATTAGCAGAGCCTTTTAAAATGGAAAACTCAACTCCAATTGTCTTTTTGTAAACAGGAAGACCGATTCCGTTTCTTGCCGCTCCGCTGTAATTAAATGCTTCCGGTGGAGCTTGTGCTGACAAAGTCATTAAAATTGTACTAAACGCAAGTAGTACTGCTGTTAAAATTGTTCTCATTTTTCTAGTGGTTTTATTGTTTAATAATCTGATAAGTTCCAATTGTGTTGCCATCTTTCTCTCCTACTGTCAGAACATAACTTCCGGATGCCCACGATGAGGCGTTGATTTGAACCCGTGAAGTGTGTTCAGTGGATAGTTCTCTGCTGATGAGCTTTCCGTTAATGTCGTAAACGGTCCATTCCAGCGAACTTTCTGCACCACTGATATCTGCTGTAAGTATGTTACGAACAGGATTAGGGAAGAAAGAAATACTAATTTCGCTTAGAGCGGAAGAAAAATCTTTGACGACGGCTTTTTCTGCTGTAAGTCCGTTTACTCCCTGTTGCAAAGAAGCAGTTTCATCATCTTTTGAAGGAACAGTTATCTCACCTATAGTATAACCAATACCAAAACTTGCGTTTTCCATTGCTACTCCGCTTGAGATAACTGAATAATTGTTTTCGGCTTGTGCAAACGCGCACAGTGTAGCAGAAACAAAAATGCCAGTGAGAATCTTTTTCATAGTTAGGTAATTTTATTTAGAAGCTAATGTATAGCTTTTAGTATTCAAGTGTTAATATAATTATAAAAATTAACAATAAATTAGTAAAAAGTTAACTTAATAAATATGCCTAATAAAATTGTTTATAGCAAGGTGAGAAAGCGAGATTCTTTTTTAAAAGGTTAGAAAATATAAGTTTAAACTTGATTAAAAACGAGTTATACTAAAAAATAAGTTCTGAGAACGAAAAAGCATGTCTTAAAAAATCATATTTTTTACAAATCAAGACTGTGGGTTATAGGTCTTAGTTTTATTGTATTTTAAAGGGAGCTAAAAATTCTTTTCTTTTATTTTGACTGATTAAGATAGCTTCTAAGTGTGGGGAGACTATATTATTCAGGCTGTCTTGATTGTATCGGAGAGCATTCGGATTTTCAGCTAATTTATTCCAGGGTTTTTCCGCATCAAAATCATATTGACCATATACAATAACCGGGGTTCCGTTCACTGCCAACTGGTTTCCGTTTAGAATCCATTGATCTGCCCAGTTATATAAAAAATAAGCATCCTCATTTGTCAGCCTCAGGCAGCTGTGGGAGGCAGGATATCCCGGGAGTCCATACTGGTGAAATCCTATACCTTCAAAATTGCTGATATTAAAATTCCAGTTTAAAATCCAGCTTCCGTTTACTGTACTGACCGATCTTTTAGCTTTCCAGTTTGTAAAGTACAATCTGGGCGGAGTGGGAGAGCGCCGGGTGCCGGTATTAGTTTGTCCCTGTAGTACGAGCTTTCCGTTTTCGTATGCGGCGAAGATTTGAAACGGATTGGAGAAAATAATAATTTTATCGACTGGTCTCAATATTTCTGCCTCATTAGGGAAAGAAAGATATTCATTGAAATCCAAATTGTATTGGTCAGGCAGCAGGATACTGTCAAAGTTATTTAGATGTAATTCGTCTGTACGGTTTAAGGCAGCAATGATTTCGACTGCGCCAATTTCTTTTAAAGAATCTTTTAGATCGAGCCAATCCTTGCGGGATAAAAAGCTATAGTGAATTTCAGGTTCTTTCACTTCCGGTATCACGCTATCCTGTATGTCAATATTTTTAGAAAGAGTTGTTTCTATTATGGGAGTTCTTTCTTCTGATGGATTGCAGGATACAAGAATAATAGTTGTAAGTATAAATATATATTGATTAAAAATAATTTTTATATGAAGAGCTATAAAAAAACGTTTTACAGAATAAATAAGATCAAACTTCATACTCATTTCCTTTAAATGTACAGGCAGGTTATATTTTAAATTTATTGTTCATATGCAATAAATAGCTTTTTATGCTTATATTAGTTTTAATAAAGTTTTCGAGTTTTAATTTTTATTAAATCTGATTAACACGCACCATGTTTTCACATCACACGATTCAGGCGATTTTTTCTCAAAGGTATGTAAAGTTATTTACGATACTATTTATTCTTACGGCTGTTCTTTCTTGTAAAAAGGACAAGGAAGGCTCTGAGACGGAGGTAGATGGAGATTTTAAGATGCGTCCTGTTGTGATGCTTCACGGATTAATGGCAAGTGCCGATACATATGAATTACAGGCGCAGAGGTTTTATACAAATGGTTATCCGATGGATATGCTTTATACATTTGAATACAATTCATTTGAAAATAAAAATACGATAAAGCATCTGAATGAATATATTGATGAGGTTCTCGCAAAGACCGGAGCAGATAAAGTAGATTTAGTAGGACATTCATTAGGAAGCAGCATGGTATATAGTTACTGTGATCATCCGGACAGAGCTAATAAAATAGCTCATTTAGTCATGCTGGCGGGTTTCAAACAATCCGGACCGGCTGGAAACAGAGGTCAAATCCCGACACTGAATATTTGGTCTGTTGCCGACAAGGTAGTTACGCTTGGAGGAATGCTTAAAGGTGCAACTAATGTTAAGTTGACAGATAAAGACCACTATGAAGTAGCTACCTGCGTAGAAACTTTTGAATCTATGTATCAGTTTTTTATGGGCGGAAAGCCCGCTACAACTGAAATTATGGATGAGCCTAATCCTCAAATATCCGGGAAGGCTCTCAGCTTTGGCGAAAATATTCCGACAGCCGGGTCAATTATAGAGGTGTATTCGGTAGATTCTGAAACAGGTTTCAGGCTGAATGAAACGCCTAATCACACTTTTGTTGTGAATGATAGGAATGAATGGGGACCTTTTACAGCCGACAAAGGAGTACATTATGAATTTGTTATTCATACCGGTGTATCGGGAGATCGGGCAATTCATTATTACAGAGAGCCGTTTAAATGCTCCAATCAGTTTATGGTCGTGCGTTCATACCCGCCTAAGGGAAGTATGGTATCACTTCTGTTGGGGTTAATTCCATCAGATGATAACCAATCGGTGATTGTCTTTTTCTCCTCTTCAAAAGCCGCACTTAAGGGTAGAGACGAATTGCGTATTAATGAACACGACCTTTCTACTAACGCATTTATTGCTCCTTCAAGTACCACAATTGCACTTTTTGCATTTGACCATAATGAAAATAAGAGGACAGATGTAATTCCTTCGCCAATTATGCAGGCAGTGCCTTTTTTGCAGGGAGCTGATTTCTATTTTGAAGCTGATCCGGAACAATTCTCTACCGTTACATTTAATAATCGAGCATTGCATGTCCCTCATCGACCGTCTGGAGAAAGCATCTCGGTAGCTGTGTTTGATTATTAAACCTAAGAAAGGGTAGCGCCAGTAATCTGTGATGAGGTATATACTTTTATGAAGCTTTAGCTCGTGTCGATTGGGGATAGATATGGATTTATTGCTATCAGGACAAAGATTATTATCCTTCCTAAATTGATGATGTTATGATGCAACTCAAAGATTTGTGAGAAATTAAGGAGGTGCTTCCTTTCGGATTGTCTCAAGAGGACAAAAGCATTTATTACAAAGCGGTACCATCCAACATTAATAAAAACGAGTTTGCTGCAAAATGATTACTTTTATATATTGTGAAATATAGAATTCTTTTTATCGCAAATAATTTAGAATGATTTCTACACCTTAAACGTTATAACATGAACACACTGAAAACTCATATTTTAGCCCCCCTGCTTATTCTGTTATTCGGAATGTTTTTCAATTTGCTATATGCACAGGATGAAGCGGGTGGAAATTCTTCCACTGCAATTACAACTGTAACAGATATTGACAATCACACTTATCGCGTAATTCGTATCAATACGCAAAACTGGATGGCCGAAAATCTTAGAACAGGACATTACAACGATGGTACACCGATACCCAATGTGACCGGAAACGATGGATGGTATGATATGACCGAAGGAGCATGGGCGAGTTATAAAAATGCATCTGAGCATGACAATACTTACGGCAGACTTTACAATTGGTATGCGGTCAGCACCGGTAAGCTTTGTCCGAAAGGATGGCATATTCCCACAGAATCAGACTGGCAGGTTTTGGCTGAATATCTGGTCAATCATTTAAACTCCGATTTCTCAGCAGAAGAATCTGCCGGACGCAATTTTCTTTCCGAAATTCTGGGAGGTTATCGTGCATACAACGGAGACTTTCGAGGACAAAATCAAACCGGATTCTGGTGGAGTTCTGAAGAAATAAGCAAAACTCATGCGGCATACAAACAGTTGCGAAAAGGCTCGAACCGTCTGGGCGGAATTACAAATCACAAGAAATACGGATTGTCCTGCCTCTGTGTGCAGGATTAGCAGTACAGCAAACATTGGAAAACTGCAGTGAGCAATCATGCAATTTTCAGATGGTTGGCCAATTGGGTTTGCAGAGATAAAAAATAAAAAATGGGAAAAATTATTAAATATATTATTTGGGCAGTAGCTCTCTTTTTTCTTTTAAGATTATTGCTGTATAAAAAGCCAATTGACATTGAGGTACTTAAGGCGAAGTACACAGATGAGTATTCTCATTGGATGGACATTGACGGATTGGATGTGCATTACAAGGATGAAGGAGAAGGACAGCCTGTAGTGCTAATACACGGGACGGGAGCCTGCCTGCAGACCTTTGACGAATGGACGGATACTCTCAAAAAATATTATCGTGTCATACGAATGGATATTCCGGCTTTTGGTTTGACCGGTCCTACTCCCGAACAAGACTATTCAATAGCGGCTTATGTAAATTTTATTCATCAATTTGCTGAGCGATTAAATCTTGATCGTTTCATTTTGGGTGGTAATTCTTTAGGCGGTGAGATTGCCTGGAAATATGCCTACTATCATCCTAATCGGGTCAAAGGGCTTTTGCTGCTTAATCCTGCCGGTCCTCCAATAAGAGAATATGACATGCCTCTTCTTTCCGCTTTTACGCTTGCCCGAATCCCGATTATTTCCAATCTATTTTCGGGTATGGATTCCAAGATTTTGGTGAAGAAAACTTTAGCGCAAGCGTATGAGAAAGACGAACTAATTACACCTGAAAAGATACAGATGTATTACGATATGAGTCTCAGAGAAGGTAATCGGGGAGCTTTTGTACAACGAATACAACAGGTGAAAAACGATCCGGTTTTACAGCCTTCAGAAGTGAATGTCCCAACCCTTATGATTTGGGGAGCGGAAGATGAAGTATTGCCCATAAAGCAGCTTGAAGGTTTTAATGAAATGCCGCAAATGAAAACTATTGTATATGAGGGTGTAGGACATACTCCTCAGGATGAAGCGGCTGTAAAGAGTGTGCACGATGCTATGAGTTTTATAGAGGAGTTGTAATTCGGCAGAGATACGAACTAAGTAATCATCTCTCTGCCTTCTCAAAGTACACTTCCGGTAAAATAACTTTCAGTTCCTTATCTAAATCCTCACTATACCAATAGACGATAAAGTTGACTCTTGCATTTCTTAGAATATAGCCTTTAGATTGAAGAAGTTTAATTCTGTTTTGAAAATTCAGTGAAAATCTAAATAGTTTTGCTCCTTTTTCATTCTTGCAATCATAATCGTCAACGAGAAGACGATCTCCACTTTTCATTCCGACCATGTAATTTTGACTGTTTGTGAAGGAGCTTAACCAAATATCTTTCAACCCCAATTGCATCGCCAGTTCATTTGGGGGCATATATTGATTGTTATCTTTTACATGTTTCAGATTTTCAGCATAAATATTATTTAGAAAATCAGAGTTTAAATGAATGTTTAGATTGTTTTTAGCTCGGGTAATGGCAACGTATAGCAGCCTCATTGCTTCATCCGTATTCGACTGATAATTATCTAACGTAAGAAAGATATTGTCAAATTCTTTGCCTTTGGCTTTATGCATTGTCGAAACGAAGATTGTCTCGTTGTCTAATTTGATTAAATCTTCAAGTTTGGACTCGTTGAGATGTGTCATCAGGTCAGATTTAAATTTTCTCACTTGATTGGTATCTTCAAAGTCCTGAAGTATTTTTTTGCACAGTTCAATTTTCTCACTTTGCTTATAACGGGACAAAAGATTTCTTTTTGCTGTGTCCCAGGAATCTTTGCTAATAGTATAGATATCGTCCTGTAGGTTGAGTTGCTCTATAAAATATCTGATTTCCAGTAAGTTGGCAATGTTAAATCCGTCGTTAGACTGAATAAGCCTGGCTCTTTGTCCGTGCTTTATGAGCAGTCCTGTGACCTGTACTGCTTCTTCATTAGTCCTTGTCAAAACACAAGTGGTACCGCTCAGTTCTGTCGATAAGATTTCTTTTACAGTAGGAAAAATAAGATTTGCGCTTTGATATTCAGTAATTTTTATTTTTCCATTATCCTTACTTTTTGCGATAATAGGAATACTTTTCAATCTATTCCGAATTTTTAATACCAACTGGTTACTGATATCTACTATGTTCTTTTTGCTTCGGAAGTTAATTGGCAATTCATATTGTACAGAGTTTTTTTCATTAAGGATTTCGCCAAGATATTTAGAATCAGAACCTCTAAAAGTATAAATATTTTGATCGTCGTCACCCACAGCAACGACTCTTAGTTCTTCGTTTCTGCTCATTAAAGCTTTAATTAGAGCGAATTCATCTTTATCCATATCCTGCGCTTCATCTATCACTAGTACGGTTTTGGTAATCCTTGAAATTTCGACTTCTTCGTTAAGGATTTTTTCGACTGCGCTTTTTACTGCGGATTTTGATTTCTCCAGATTTCCAACTTTGCCCAAAAGATCGAAGCAATAGGAGTGAAAAGTTTTAATTTCTATAAAATGTGCGGCGTTGCCGATGAGTTCTATAAGCCTCTTTTTGAATTCGACAGCGGCAGCTCTTGAAAAGGTCAGCATGAGCAATTGTTCGTACTTGACATCTTCGGTCAATAGGAGAGACGCGAGTTTGTGAACCAAAACCTTAGTTTTACCACTGCCTGGACCCGCAAGGACAACAATGTTTTTAGATTCATTGTCTTTAATGATTTCCAATTGCTGAGATGAAAGTCCTTCAAATAATTGTCTGAACTTAGCTGGTGTGAGATTACGCTTGATATGCTCTCTTCTTTCTCCTTTGAAGTATTTGTTTAGAAAAGAACTGTAGTTGAGATGAAAGTAATCTTCGACGTATTGTAGTGCTTCATCTTTGTTCTCCAACATTTTATTGGCATATTCTCCGACGATATGAATTTGCTGTATTTTGTGTTCATAGAAATGTTTCAGTTTCTCATAATCTTCAATTTTGTATTGAATACTGTTGTTCAGCTCCAATCTTTTGATAGAAAGTTTGTTGTAAATGACAAGAAAACCACCTTCAATTTTTATCGCTCCGATTCTTGAAAGATAAAAGAGTGTGTCTTCTATGTCTTCGGCGGAAATATTTTCCTTAAAAAGACTGTGTGAGCTTTCATAGGCATCTTTTAGTTCCTGAACTGAAAATTCTACAAGTATCTCGGATTGATTTCTGTTTTCTTCGTTTTGTGATTTTTCAAACAAGTATTCGACTAAGTATTTTGCGAGAGTTTGCCTTCTGTTCATTCTGGATTCCAGTTCTTCTCTGGGCAACTTATACTGTATGGCAAAATGGTTGTTAGAGTATTGCGACTTTTTCTTTTTAGCCCAGTTTTTTACTGCCCAGAAATGAAGTAATGTGTTAATTTTATTAGGATTGGAGTTAATATACTGTGTTCCTTCTGCATTCTCATTCAGCTCTTTGAGGTTATAAACCTTCTGATTTGGGTCAATTTGAGAAAAAAGAAATCTTTCCAGTTTACTGAAGGAATCGACAATTCTAAGAGATTTATTGATTTTAGTATCCTGCTGAATAAATGCAGTTAAATCTTTGGTGTCTGCAAGAATATTCACTTCTCTCAGTAGCTGTATGATTTTAATCACACCTGCTCTGGTTATTCCCAGGGAGTCGCTAATATAATCTACTCTGGATTCGGCTTCTTCGGTACCCGCTTTCGCACGAGATTTGCTTGCAAAAAGTTTTTTGATGATACGTACTGCCTGTATCTTCTGACCTTCTTCAAATTTTCCTGAATGATTAATTTTATCAATAGCTTCCTGAGCTGTTTTGGTCAAAATACTATTTGCAAATATTCGCGGCATATTCTGACCTCTTAGTAAGTAGCCGGATTCTTCGAGGGCATTGATGGCTGTTCTTACGCGGGTTTCTATTTCTACCACATTATCGTCCCATCCTGCCGTCCTTGCAATTTCTAGTGCAGAATTTGAGATATTGGCTCGGTGGCGTGTCAGCTTTTTCACTGCCCGCCAAATCTGCTGAATTTCTTTGATGCTGAGTTTCGTCTGATTGAGCAGGATAAAATGTTTACTCAAATCATTTTCATTATACAGCACATAGCAATCGGCTTTTATGTTTTCATCCCTTCCTGCACGTCCGGCTTCCTGCACATAGTTTTCCAGTGAGTCTGAAATATCATAATGAATGACCAGCCCAACATCTTTTTTATCTACTCCCATACCAAATGCTGATGTGGCTACTATAATCTGTATTTCCCCGGAAATAAAATCTTCCTGATTTTGAGTTTTCTCTTTGGCATCCATTTTTCCATAATAAGGTCTGGCCTTAAATCCGTCAAATTCCAATCTTTCTGCGAGTTGGCGTGCTCTTCTCGTTCTGGAAACATAAATGATAATCGGACAACTTTTTTCAGTAATAAAACCTCTGAGACTCAAATATTTATCTTCCTCAGTCTCTTTGTTAAAAACTCGATAATGAAGATTTACTCTGGAAGCTTTAGTTGTATAAAGTTCCATTTCCAAAGAAAGCTTTTCTTTAAAATAGCTGACAATGTCCTGAATGACGTTCTGTTTAGCAGTGGCAGTAAAACATGATACGGGAATTTTTTCAGAAAGATTTTTCTTCTCCTGAAGAGATTGTATAAAATTACCGATGTAGAGATAATCCACTCTGAAATCTTGTCCCCAAGCCGAAAAACAATGCGCTTCGTCGATGACAAATCGTTCTATCTTTCTGTCTAACATCAACTTCTCGATAGATCTTGAACGAAGAGATTCGGGTGAAAGATAGAGTAACGATACAGATCCATCAAGCACTCTTTCAAAAGCTTTTCCTCTTTCTATCGGATCCAAAAGACTGTTGATGGCAACGGCTTCTGTAATGCCGACCTTCTCTAAGTTATCCACCTGGTCTTTCATTAATGACTGTAAAGGCGAAATGACTACAGTCAGCCCCTTAGTGTTTTCTCCTGCCATTAACGCAGGAATCTGAAAAGTGAGAGATTTGCCGCCGCCTGTTGGGAATACCGTTAACAGAGATTTTTGGTTTACAGCTGCCAGGACTGCTTTTTCCTGCAAAGGTTCTCCATTAAAAACTCTGTAAGAATTATAACCAAAAAACTTTTTGAGGGCTTTATGTATGTCTAAGAAACTGTCACAGTAGTTACAGCCATTTACGCAAGGACGATTTCTTAGTAAATACATTAACCTGTCAGTGTCCGGAAAATTTCTAAAAACCCATGGTGGAGTGATTGAATATCTGTCATTTACCTGAATAAGCGCAAGACAATAGGCCAGTTCTGTCGGGTACTCTCTTATATACACATCAAGGTCGGAATGTGTGCAAATTTTCTCATTGAAAAAGGTGGCTATCAGTGAACTCAGGTCTTGGCTTTCTGTACTGAAATCCAGAAACTCAAAAAAAAATCTAAACTCCTTTTTATCTCTTAGCAATAGATAATAGATTGTTTTGAGCTCCTTATCTAATTTTGTAAATGCATTAATTTCGTCGAAAAATAAATCTCTTGCCTTAATAGAATCATTGAGTGGATTGTTGAACTCGTCGGTCTGCAACTTGTCATCTTTAAGAAGAGCATGATAAGGACGTGCCGGGAAAAGTAAAGGAGAAAGGTATAATGTGTCAATAGGCTTCAAAGCATCTAATTCAGGCCTATTCAAAATCTTTAAATCATGGTGAATGATATTATGACCACAAATGAATTGACTACTCGCAGCAAACTCAATGAATTTTTGAACTGATGCCTGATGAAGTGTAGCCTCTTTTTGGTCAATTGCTCCAATATCCGCTACTGTCTTTCCAGAGAAAGATGCTTCTATATCAAAAAACACGATTGGCTTCATCTTTTTAAGAAAACCTTTTGCGAATTCATGTATTAGAGTGTAATATATAAAAAGTAAAAATAATGAATAGTGTATTATGAAGCGTATAAATGTATTTTACATCCGACTTCACTTTTTTTAGTACGAGAAAAATAAAAAGCTCAATACTATACTTATCCACAATAGTGAGCAGGATGCAATCGACATTTTTGTTTTTTTTGCCAACTTTGCTGTAAATACTTTTTGCGGGGAAGTGCCGTTTTAAATACAGTTAAAAATTTTATGAGAAAATACTTTTTGATTGCTCTGATTCTAACTCTGACGATGGCTTTAGCGAATGGACAGGCCAATCACGGGCAGGATAAACAGAGTCAGGATTACAGACAGGGGCTGGAATTGTTTGAACAGGACAGGTACAATCAGTCCATTAAATATTTCGAGCGTTTTATCAGTCGGTCTGAGCAGGATGAATTGACAAAACGCCAAGCGGATATACGACATGCCCGATTTCTTATAGCAGTGGCTTCACGCTATTCGGATTCTCCTATGGCAGAAAAATTACTTTTGAACTATTTGGATTCGGATGCAGGCGGACAGGATGTGTATATTGCATCGTATCATTTAGGCGATTTATATTTTGAAAAAAAGAATTACAAAGATGCCGTAAAATATTTTGGACAGACAGAAGTTACAGCACTGACTCCGGCTCAAAAGGAAGATTTGACATTCAAAACTGCTTTCTCACATTTTGCTCTGAAAGATTTTAACAAAGCTTTTCAGAGTTTTGCCCCATTAACACGAAATACTCAATCAGAGCTTTATGAAGATGCCATATATTATTCCGGGTTAAGTGCTTATTATTTGAAGCGTTACCGGGTTGCGGAAGATTTATTTCGTCAGTTAGATCAGTCTAAAAAATACAATACCACCACGCCATATTATATCTCGGCAATTTTGTTTCAAACAGAAGATTATGACGGAATGATTGCGTACGCTGAACCGCTTTTGAAATCTGAAAAAAGGCTAAAATATGTCAACCAAATTAAAAAGCTATTGGGGAATGCTTATTTCGAGAAAGAGAATTATGGTGCTGCTGAAAAATATCTCGCTGAATCTATTCGCGCACTCAGTAGAATAAGTCAGGAAGATTACTACCAACTCGGGTATGTATATTACAAAAATGGTTCCTGCAAAGAAGCCGTGGAACAAATGCAGAAGTTAACTTCTCAGGATAATGAAATGGTGCAGAATGCCATGTTTATACTTGGACAGTGTTATACCAAAATGGGAGACAAAGCCAATGCCAAAGCTGCGTTTGTGCGGGCATCTAAAATGAAATATGACGAGGCAGTCACAGAGGAATCTCATTTTAATATTGCGAAAATTACATACGAACAGGGCAATAATACCGAAACACTTACTTTATTGAAAGATTTTATTCGACTGTATCCCAATTCTTCTTATAACTCAGAAGCCCAAAACCTGTTGGCCGATGTGTTTTTCAAAACCAAATCCTATGAAGAAGCAATCCGCACCATAGAGGGAATGAAAAATATTAACAGCCAAATAAAAGCTTCTTATCAGAAAATGACTTTTTATCGGGCAATGGAGTATTATTCCAATAATCAGATGGCACAAGCCGATGAATATCTCAATAAATCTTTGACATTTCTGACAGACCGAAGCCTGGAAGCTCTTGCATATTACTGGAAAGCAGACATCGCACATCTGAAAGAACGGTATGAGGAAAGTAACCAATGGTTAGTAAAATTTAACCCGCTGGCATCTTACATTTCTACAGAACACAGTTCCAGGGTCAGCGCAGGATCGGGATTTTATCTTCAGGGGTACAACAGCTATAAAAAAAGAGATTTTGTTTCTGCTCAGATTCTGTTTTCCAAAGCTTTGGAGAATCTCAAAAATGAAAAAGATGCCGTTGTGCAGACTACTGTATATCCGGATGCGCGGATGCGTCTTTCAGACAGTTATTATATGCAGAAAAAATATTCCGAAGCTTTGGTTAATTACAGTCAGGTAATGAATTCCAAAGCCAAGGGAGCTGATTATGCCGCATACCAGTCGGCTATGATACAGGGACTGACAGGAAATATCAATGGAAAAATTGAAGGATTGGAAAAAACGGCCTCCAATTATCCAAACTCCACATATGCGGATGATGCGCTTTTCGAACTTGGAAATACCTACAACCATGTCGGGAGAGGAGCAGAAGCAATTTTTACTTTCAGGAGCCTGATTAAAAACTATCCCAAGAGTGAATTTGTGCCTTATGCCTATAACCGCATCGGATTAATACAATATAATCAGGATAAACCTCAGGAGGCCTTGGCAAGTTACAAACATGTCATACAGAATTATCCCAAAACGGAAGCATCTCAAGAAGCACTCATAGCGGTAAAAGATGTGTATATCAGCCTGGGCGATCCAAATGGGTATTTTGACCTGATGAAACAGTTTCCGGGTGCCATGATTAGTACGTCGGCTCAGGATTCCATTGTCTATCAGGTTGCAGAAAGCCAATATTTGAAAGGCGATTATGCGCAGGCGGTGAAAGGGTTTGATTCATACATATCTGCCTATAAAAACGGAGCCTTTATTCTGCCCGCAAGATTTTACAGAGGAGAGTCCAAATATTTTTCCGGCGATCAGATCGGAGCACTCCCAGATTATAGGTATGTAACAGAGCAGATAACGAACCGCTTTACTGAAACCGCTGCGAGTCGTGCAGCCGTAATCAGTTACAGTCAAAAAGATTACAAAGAGTCTGCACGGTATTATGGAATGCTGCACGATATCGCTTCCACCGAAGACAGCAGAAATGATGCAGTACTCGGAGGTCTGAGGTCATACTATCGGGCGGGAGATTATACTTCGACTATCAATTATGCAGAAAAAGCATTGACAATAAAAGGGTTGTCGGAAACTGTGCAGGTGGAAGCTGTTTTTTATAAGGGTGCGGCTCTGTATCATCTTGGAAATATCTCAGATGCAAAAAGCAACCTGTCTTCAGTAGTTAAAAGAATTAACAATGAGTGGGCGGCCGAATCTCAGTATATTTTAGCGGCTATTGCTTACAAAAATGGCAATATGAAAGAGGCCGAAGACTTGTGCTTTGAGTACATTTCCAATTATCCTTCCTATCCGGAATGGATGGTCAGAACCTATATTTTGCTTTCGGATGTGTATGTGGCCAATCAGGATTATTTTAAAGCAAGAGTCACTCTGGAATCTGTGACCGGTTCGTACGGCAAACAGGATGAACTGTATCGCGAAGCGGCAGAAAAGCTTGAAAAAGTGAAAGCATTGGAAAATGCAGGCTCCAAATTGATTCAACCTAAAAATGCATCCGGTTTCTCGGAGTTTGAATAATTAAATATGAAATCGATAATTAAAACAGCAGGAATATATGCGGGGATTTTGTTAGTCCCGATATGGGTGCTTGCACAGGATGATGCACAAGATGTACTGCCCGGAGATGAAATTCGGGTGGTTCGGGCCTTTGAGCCGGAAGTGAATCTGGTGTCTAAAGTTAATTTTCCGCCTAATCTTCCCAAAATTGCTGCAGGAGACAAGCCGAAGGCACAGCAATATAGTTTTGGAGATTACAGTACGTCACTTTCTTATGAGCCGGAAGACCTGAGACCTTTAAAATATAATCCGATACCAATCACTAATGAGTCAATGGGGTACCTGCGCGCGGGATTTGGAAACTATCTTACACCAATTCTTAATTTTGGTATAGCCAATAAGGATCACAGTAAATACAGAGTCGGACTCAACACTGATTTTATTCATTCAAAAGCGTCTAAAACTCCTTTTAAGCAGTATTACGAATTTGGATTGGAAGGCTTTGGAGAATATTATCTCAATAATGCTACGGCAGGTGTGAGAGTCGGATTAGATATGGATCGCTATCATCTATACGGAATGAGTCCGGAAGAAGCGGAGAATATGACTAAAAAGGATGTTTCCCGTGCTTATACCGTACCGAAGTTTGAATTGTATTTTTACAATCACAATCCCAATAAATGGAATTTGAATTTCGCGGGGAATATCGGTTTTGAAGTAGCCAAAACAAATTTTGGAAACAAGGCGGTTAATGTCAATTACGGACTGAATGTACACAGAAGTTTTTTGGGAGATACATATAAAGCAGGAGTGGAGTTAGACGGTCAGTTTAACGGGAATACCACGGAAGCGATTAAGAAAAATATATCCGGCATGGCGCTCAGACCTTACGGAACAATCCGGAAAAGTATCTGGAGTCTTGAACTCGGCCCCGTTTTAATGATTACCAACGGTAACTTGTATGTTCTTCCTTCATTTCAAAACAGAATTAAAATCTTGGAAGATAAGCTGGTGATGTACAATGAATGGAACAGCGAGATTGGATACAATAACCTGATAAGTGTGTACAGAAAAAATCCATTTTTAGCCGGTCATGTGCGTTACTCCAATTACAGGTTTCAGGAGCGGGCTATATTGGGATTCAGAGGTGCGGTGGCACAAGGCTTTTATTATGATTTAAAGTTTGCTCAGAATGTCTGGAATAATGCCCCGTTGCTAATAAATGATACAAGTGATTTCAAACAGTTCATACAGGTTTTTGATGAAAAAATATCTGCCTGGAACGGGCATATTGAAATTGGTTATGAAAAACAGAGCCAGTACGGAGCTAAAGCGGCATTTGATTTTTATAATTACAAAACCCGCACGGAGGCAGAGGCCTGGCATATGCCCAAGTTTAAATTTACAATAGCCGGAAATTATGTATGGAACAAAAAGCTCTTTATCGGAGCAGAATTAGTTACTTTGGGCGGGATTAAAGCATTGGATTACGAAGGCAATTCTGTGACTTTAAAAACTCAGGTGGATTTGAATTTTAATGCAACCTATCAGTTTAAAGACTTTCTTGGAGTGTATGCCGAAGTCAATAATGTTCTGAATAATAAGCAGCCCGGATGGTTTGGCTATGAGCGATACGGATTTCATGGAATTGGGGGAGTAAAAATCAATTTTTAGTGTTATCTTTATCGTATGAATACTCAGTACATATATGATTTACTTTTAGATAATGACTATGTAACTATTCCCGGCCTGGGAGGTTTTGTGTGTGAGTATCAGTCTGCGGTAGTACAGCGTTACAGTTCAGAGATAGTACCGCCTTCCAGAAAGATTGCTTTTAATAAAGCTTTAAATCAAAATGACGGACTTCTTGTACAGTATATTGTATTGAGAGAAAGCCTTTCCTATAAGGAAGCGGAAGAAAAAGTTCGGGCGTTTGCTTCTGCCTGTAACTTACAACTCAGACAAATGGGGAGCCTTCAGATACCCAAAATTGGGAGACTGTATTCAGATGAATCTCAGCAAGTTCATTTTTCTCCTTCTCATGAAAGTTTGCCATTAGATGACAGTTTTGGTTTACCGAATGTAGGGTGTACACCTATTCCGAGAATTCTGGAGGAGCAGGAAGAATTGGTTGCGGCAAAATCTGTTTCTGATACTGCCAAAGTGCTGCCTGTCCAAAGGCAGCAGAAAAGTTGGCTGTATTGGGCAGCGGCTTCTGTGGCAGGTATATTTCTTGCAGGTACAGTTTGGATGAATTTGGGACAACCTCCTGTAAAAAATTTAGTTTCAGCCGATTTTTATTCCTATACGAAAGTTGTTCTTTCTGACAATCAGAATATTTTGCCTTTTTCCGGTAATGGGCATATAAAAACTGAAACTATTGGAAGCTTTACAGGCATATCGACAGAAAATAGATCTGCAGAAGAAGAAACTATCGCCGAAGAAATTGCAGAAAGTTTCACTCCAAAGTATCCTATAGTGGTAGGAGCCTTCAGAGGTCCGATTACAGCCAGAAACTTTAAAGATGATTTAGCTGCTAAGGGTTATGAATCAGAAGTGCTTGAGCCGGTGGCAGCGAATAAACTCTATAAAGTGATTGTGCGCTATGAAGCGGCAGACGAAGAAGAAGCGGTAGCTGCAATTCGTCGGGATATTGATCCGTTTGCCTGGTTGTTGGATTAATGCAGACACATTGATTTCCTGTAAAAATATATCCAAAAGTTACGGTAGTCTTCGGGTGCTGAAAGAAGTCAGCATGGATATTCCTGAAGCCCGGGTGGTATGTATTACCGGACCATCAGGTGCGGGGAAAAGCACCCTCCTTCATATCATAGGTACACTTGACAGGCCTGATTCGGGTGAAGTGCTGTATGACGGGCAGAATATTTTGAAAGAAAACGACAAAAGTCTCGCTGCTTTTCGAAATAAGAACATTGGATTTGTGTTTCAGTTTCATCATCTCTTACCTGAATTTACCGCAATAGAAAATGTGTGCATTCCGGGATATATAGGAGGCAGCGATACTCGGGAAGTTAAAAAACGAGCGGCTTATTTACTTGATATGCTCGGACTGAACGAGCGATTACATCACAGGCCTTCCGAACTTTCTGGTGGAGAGCAGCAGAGAGTCTCTGTTGCCCGTGCACTGATAAATTCCCCGCAAATTGTATTGGCGGATGAACCGTCGGGAAATTTGGATACTCAACGAGCTAATGAATTGCACAAGCTATTTTTTGAACTGAGAGACACGTTGAATCAAACCTTTGTCATTGTTACACACAATGAGGATTTGGCTTCTCTCGCGGATGTTGTTTTCAAAATGAAAGACGGAGAAATAATCTCCTGAATATTTCCATTAAACCACTTGCAAATTGAATAAAAACAGTATCTTTGCATGCGCAAATGGTGGCTGTAGCTCAGTTGGTTAGAGCGTCAGATTGTGGTTCTGAAAGTCGTCGGTTCGATCCCGATCAGTCACCCACCAAAAACAAAGCGGAATTTTCTTTATGAAAATTCCGCTTTGTTTTTAGCCCTTGACAAACTAAGGCTGAAATTTGGTTGGACAGAGAAGTTCGTGCTGTGTCTGACTATATTATAATATCCTGTAATCGGATTTAATCCAATGGGATTTCGGTGGCTATAGCCATTCTGTTCCACCCGTTAATGGCGACAATGCCCATAATTACCGCAGCAAGTTCTTTTTCGGATAAATGCTTGGCTGCATCATTATAGACCTCATCCGGCACAGGTTTTCCCGCGATAAGAGTCATGGCTTCTGTCAGAGCCAATACGGCTCTTTCTTTGTCGGTATATAAGTCGCCGCATTCTCTCCATGCATCTAAGAGAAATAGCCTTTGGGCTGTTTCGCCGAGTTTCATAGCATCTCTGGAGTGCATATTGATGCAATAATGACACCCATTGATTTGTGAAGCTCTCATTTTGAGCAGATGGTAGAGTTTCTTGTCAAGGCCGCTATGAGCAATATATTTTTCCAGCTCAATCATGGGTTTGTAAGCTTCCGGGGAAGACTGATATAAATTGATTCTTTTAGACATAATATTGATTTTTTGTTTAAAATTTCTGTAGCTAAGAAACGGAGATAAGACTTAAAAGTTCTTTCCGAAAAGAGCTGATAATGTTTTGTTTAAATCTATTACATTCTTTTGACATTATTTTGCCCCGAGAGTACATTATTTTGTACTTTGAGTAGATATAAGTAAGCAATAATGACAGACAGAGGTATTTTAGATGCGGAGTTTTGGGACAATATGTGGAAAAATAATCTGACCGGATGGGATGTGGGATATGCTTCACCGCCTATCGCAACTTTTCTGGAGCAATACAAAGATAGAGATGCCCGAATTTTAATTCCGGGTTGCGGCAATGCTCACGAAGCAGTCTTTATGGTTCAAAATAACTTTACCAATATTACATTGGTGGACATATCTGAAGAAGCTGTCGCCAGACTAAGAAAAAAGTTTGGAGACATTCCGCAAATAAATATTCTGTGTCAGGATTTCTTTGAGTTGGAAGGAGAGTTTGATTTAATTATTGAGCAAACCTTTTTTTGTACTCATCCGCTTGGAAGAAGAGAAGAGTATGCCCGCAAAACCGCTTCTTTGTTGCGGAAAGGCGGTATATTAGCCGGAGTACTCTTTGGTAAAAACTTTGAACATCAGAGACCGCCTTTTGGAGGAGTGAAAGAAGAGTACCTGCCTGTTTTTGAACCGTATTTTCATATTGATATAATGGAGGATTGCTACAACAGTATTTCTCCCCGTGCAGGCTCCGAGTTGTTTATTAAGCTGACAAAGAGGTAGTTTTTTGATTTCATTTTAAAACTCTATATATGATTGAAATACCAACCATTGCACAGGATATCGTACTTCTCGGTGTGAGACTGATTCTGGCAGCTACATTTTTTAATGAAGCCAAACATAAATTCAGTGATATTCAGGCATTTTCTACCGGACATAAGGTGCCTTTGCCATTAGCTTATTTTATTGCAACTGCCGAGTTTTTGGCTGCCGTATCCATGTTGACCGGTCTGCTGGCACCACTTGCGGGAATTGGGCTTATATTACTGATGCTGGGGACATTGAGATTGCATTTTTTTAGATGGCACAGTATATATTGGGCTCAAAAAGGCGGATGGGAATATGATTTAATTTTATTGACTTTTGGAGCTGTGATTGCTGTTTTTGGCGGGGGAATGTTTTCTGTTACTTACTTTTTCTGAAAAACTGTCAGACGGATTTGTCAGTATGCTGTAATATTTCCATTGACAGTTTGAGACAGATTGCATAAGGGTGAATTTTGTCTATGTTTGTATTGTTAAAATTAATCAGACTGATATGAAAAAAGTTTTATTTTGGATGATTGCCGGCTCCTTGCTGGCAGGTTGTAATACCCATGAAGAAAATCACACGCATGAGCATGAAACGATTTCAGAGAAACATGCTCACCCTCACGAAGACCCTCACGATGAATATTCCGAGGAAATAGAATTGAATGGTGGTGAAAAGTGGGCAGTTAATGATGAAATGAAACCTTTTATACAGGAGGCGGAAGAAGCTTTAAATTCTTTTGAAGCCAATGAGCCGACAGATTATCACCAGCTGGCTTCACTTCTGAAAGAAAAAAATACGGCTTTAATTAACAGCTGTACTATGGAAGGGAAAAGTCATGATGAATTGCATAAGTGGCTGCATCCCCATTTAGAACTTGTAGAAGAATTGACTAATTCGGAAGAAGCTGCTCATTCCGGTGAAATCGTACAGAAGTTAGAAGCTTCTTTTGAGAAATATCACCAATACTTTCAATAGATTTCAAACTGTTATAGAATCAAATACCATTTGATTTGGTGTTTTTGTGAAATGTTTGATTGCTAATCGCTAGCTGAGAAAAGTTTTTTTATTACGGTATAAAAACGAATTGATTAGGAGCCAAGATTACTTTTTACGATTATTTAAGTGAAAATGAGTTGTTGTAAAATCAAGTACTTTCTGTATTTCTGCTAAAGAGTATTTATCTTTACACCATATATGTCTGTAATGATTACTTTCACAAGCTCTCTCCCACAGGAGTTATTAGACCAATTAGCACAAAAGGCTGATGAGTTAGGTATGCCAAAAAATAAATTGTTAGAAAGAGCCTTACGCATATATTTAGATGAGCTGAACAGAAGTGCTTATCTGAAATCTTATAAACTAATGAGTGAAGATGAGGATGTACTCAAAATAGCTGAAGAGGGCATGGGAGAGTATATGAGACAAATTCAGGAATAGTGAAACAAAAAGAGATATGGTATGCAGATTTGAATCCTGTGCAGGGAAGTGAACAACATGGTTTTAGGCCAGTAGTCATTATAAGCGGAAATTTGCTAAATACACATGCTCCCGTGACAATAGTCTGTCCACTCACAACTAAATTGAAACATTATCACGGAAATGTAATTCTTGAGCCTAATACTGAAAACAATCTGAAGCAGATATCTGAAATATTGACTTATCATGTGCGGTCTCTCTCAAAGGAAAGACTGAAAAAGCGAATTGGTTCTATTAGTGAACTTCAATACAGACAGGTGAGAAATTGTTTGGACGACATATTCAGATACTAAAAGACTCAACAGGTCTATTCTGAGTTTTTCTATAAATTGAATGATTTATTAAAACTATTCTATGTATTGCCGGAATTATCACCGCCAATGAGTTTGGAAGTAATTCCTTTCTTCTCTGAGTGCCTTTCTGCGAGATATACTCCTGCAAAATGGATCAAAATAAAAACCGGAAACCAGTAAAGGGGCCATTTGTGTATGGTGCCGGACAGCTTTCTGTAAAAACTGACGTTGCCCCATAAGTGATAAAATCCCGTTGTGATATTGACAAAAATTAAAGTATAAAACAGGACATATATCAGGCCTTCAAATCGATCTCTGAGAGAGGCGGTGCGGTTAAGCGGACAGGAAAATCTTCTTCCTTCTATCCAAAAAGACAATATCCTGATTAGAAAAAGGAACACCATCAGATAAGCCGCATATACGTGCCATTCAAACATAGGTGCCTGAATACTTTTAGCCAGTGCTACGGCAAATTCCGGATCTATATCCGGAATTTTACTTTGTATGATTGCAGCAACGTGTGCTTTGCCCATCCAGGTCTGACGGATAAATCCCGTGACAAATAAAAATGTCATGACCACTGCAATAGACCAATGTAAAAATCTGTGTAATCGGGAGAAGGGGCTTTTCATGTGCATTCATGTTTTATAAACAACTCTGATAAAAATAAAAGTTTTATGACTTGAAGTTTGAAGATAGCAAATAAAAAATAAATTTTGTT
>CAZZEH010000031.1:0-38894 GCA_964653095.1 uncultured Chitinophagales bacterium | reverse complement strand
TTTTCATCAAGTAAATATAAGAAAAATATCGGTATTATAAAATCTTATTAATAACTTACTCAATATGTTAAATGAATCTAATTTATCCTGCTATAATTATTCACAAACTCTAGTGGATTGGGCAGAGAATCCTCTTACTCCGGATAATCTGTCTCTGGGAGCTCAGGAAATATCTTACGATACAGAAGCAGCAGAGGCAAGAAATATTTTATTGGGTAAAGGATGGACTATTGATGATGGAGGACTCGATGAAGATTGCTCAGGCGTGCCGACAGGTATATCGAAAAATAGGACATCTGTGAATGTGATGGACATTTATCCTAATCCCAACAAGGGTGTATTTACTATTAATATTGTATCAGATAAAAGTATTTCGGGCACGGTACAGGTCATTAATATGCTTGGACAAATTGTTGAAAGTATAGCGGTAAGTGATAAGTCTGAGAACTTTAATTATTCCATAGACCTAAGCAGATATGGGAGAGGAGTGTATCAAATACAGCTTACAGATAACGGACAACGGTTAAGTCGTCAGGCAGTAGTTCAGTAGGAAGCGTATTATACCAAAGCAGAATAAAAAATGGCTGTCCGATTGAGACAGCCATTTGTGTTATGCAATCTGTTTTATATGGATTAATCCGGTTTGTCGCTCAGGAAAGAATTCTTCTTCAATTCCAGAGTATAACCTCCTTCTTCTTCAAAGGTATCGGGAATAGAAAGTCTGGAAAGATGAGACTGGGAAGAATGCGGTATTTGGTCAAACCTCCTGTTCTTTCTTTCGTAAGATGGTATTCTTTCCATTTCCTCGATGTATTTCTGATCTCGTCGGACAGTATTACTGCTCAGCTTTCTTCTTAAAAATTCCCGTTGTGTATCTGCTCTGTCCGCCACTTGGAGAGGCTCTTCCTCTGTTTTCACGAGTTCATTTTCTTCAATTTCTCTGATTGTAAACGCTGGTTCCGGATTGTCTTCTGCGTCTTCGGTTTCATCGCTTTCTGTCAACGCAAATTCTACTTCGTTTTCCTCTGATGTTTCGTCAAACTCAAAAACGGAAGCACTGTCTTCTGAAAGCTGCAGATTGAAATCTTCTTCTACGATATTAAATTCCGGAATAGAAGCCACATCTTTTAAGTCAAGTGTTTTCACTATTTTCTCAGGCGGAGCAGGCTTTTTATTTTTGCTGTCTTCAAACCCCGTAGCGATTAGAGTGACGGATACTTCATCTTCCAGTGAATCGTCGTGGCATACTCCCCAGATAATTTCAGTATCGTTGCTTGCCGCCTGTTGCACGTAATCTGTAATTTGTGATACTTCGTCCATGGTAACTTCTTTTGTGCCGGAAGAAATATAGAGTAAAATACCTCTGGCTCCGTAGATGTCACTTTCATCCAATAGCGGAGAGGACAAGGCTTCGTCGATAGCTTTGGTCGCGCGTCCTTCACCGCTTGCCACTCCGATTCCCATGATGGCTATGCCACTGTCAGCCATTACAGTTTTAACGTCTTCAAAATCGACATTGACAAGTCCGGGTTTAGTTATAATTTCAGAAATACCTCTGGCAGCAGTTGTCAGGACATTATCGGCATGAGAAAATGCAGCTGTGAGAGAGAGATTGCCGTAGATATCTCTCAGCTTATTGTTGGAAATGATAATGAGTGCATCTACATTTAGTCTCAATTCCTCCAATCCCGATTCGGCTTTATCTCTTTTGCTTCTTCCCTCAAACTTAAAAGGAACTGTAACGATTCCAACTGTTAGAATTCCCATATCTTTGGCAATCTTAGCTACGACTGGCGCACCTCCGGTTCCGGTTCCTCCGCCCATTCCGGCAGTAATAAAAACCATTTGGGTGTTGGCTCCGAATGCATTTTGGATTTCTTCCTCGGATTCTAAAGTAGCTTCTTTTCCAACTTCCGGTTTGGCACCTGCGCCTCTTCCGCCTGTCAGAGAAGGGCCAAGCTGAATTTTATTAGGTACTTCACTGCTTGCCAATGCCTGCTGGTCAGTATTACATATAATAAAATTTACGCCGGATATTCCCTGCTTATACATGAAATTAACGGCATTGCTTCCTCCACCACCAATCCCAATTACCTTGATGATAGATTCGTCTTCTGGTTTCATATCAAAATACATAGTGTTTTTTTTTATTTTGTGTCATTAAAATCATTTACTTCATCGGTACTTAAAATCCATTTACCAAACTTCTCCATTAGATTTTTTAAGGCCTCTCCTTTTGACTTATCACCTTTTTTGACCGACTCTTTTTTTGTTTTTTCTTCTTTCCCTAAAGAACTTGTTTTTTCAGGATTTTTTTCATTGTTTTTTTCCACACTTGTGGACTTATCCACTAAATTGCTCTTTTGTGGAAAAGCAGGCTGTGCATAATCTTCTATCTCAAGCCCTTTGATAATCAAACCTATCGCTGTAGAGAAGATTGGGTTGTCCACATTTTTCACAGTAGTTTTCGACAAATGCTCTCTGGGTCTTCCGATTTTGATTTCATATCCTGAGGCAAATGCCGCCAATTGTTTTAAATGTTTGAGCTGGGAGCCGCCTCCGGTAATTACAATTCCGCAGTTTAGCTTGTCTGACAATCCGGACATTTCAAATTCTTTCAGTACTTCTGCAAGAATTTCTTCCATTCTTGCCTGGATAATACCCACAAGCATTTGCATGGAGATTTCCTTTGGCGGTCTGTCGCCGACCCCCGGTATGGTGATGACTACATTTTCTAATTTTTCGGTTAAAAATGTATGTCCGTGCTGCACTTTTATACTTTCAGCGGTTTCCTTGAGAATTTTGCACCCTTTCCGAATATCTTCCGTGATGATTTCTCCTCCAAACGGGATGACCGCAGTATGTCCGATAATTCCTTCCACAAAAATGGCCACATCCGTTGTTCCGCCTCCGATATCCACCAGAGCCACTCCGGATTCCATCTCGTCTTTACTTAGTACGGCTGATGCGGATGCAATGGGCTGCATGATGACTCTTTTCACTTCCAGTCCGGCTTCTTCGATGCATCTTTTGATATTATTGACCGCTATTTGAGACCCGGTAATCACATGCATATTGACTTCGATAGTACTGCCGAGCATACCTTTAGGGTCAACAATATTGGTGATGTTATCTACTTTGTAATCTTGGGGCAAAATTTCGATAATCATGTCTCCCGGCGGCAACGGCAGTTTTTCTGTATCGGCTTTCAGTTTGTCAATGTCTTTCTGAGAAATGATTTCATTGTAATCTTCTCTCATGTGGGTGGCCCGGTGTTGCAGACTATTGATATGACTGCCTGCAATCCCTACATAGACATCGGTAAATTTATGCCCGGATTGCTTTTCGGCCTCGCTTACCGCTTTCTTAATTGCGTCAATTGTCCGGCTGATATTTTTTACGTCAGCCCGGATTACACCGAACGATGGAGATACGCCTATCCCCAAAATTTCTAATTTTTTGTTCGGTGTCTGCCTCGCGATGATGGCTGCCACCTTTGTGGTACCAATGTCAATCGCCTGAATGATTCTTCCTTCCATAAAACAGATTTATTTGCAAACAATTTGATTTTTAAATTGAACGTTGATGTATTTAAAACTATCCCATCCCGCCTTTTTCGAGATGTGATTGTAAAATATTTCCAGTCTTTTTAGCTTTTCTTCTATATCGCTGTCGTCCCCCAATATTACGGTATGGTTGCCCAGCCTTGGAATTAAATAGATAGTACCCAAAGAGTTGATATACAGTTGAGCCGTTTGAGCCTCCCAGTATTCATCTTCCTGAGCATACCTGATAATATTGACCATTGATTTCAATTCATCTGATTTGACAGCTTCTTTATCTTCGAGAGGTTCTTTTATAAATCCGGAAAGAATCGGCACTTTAGCCGTGTATTGAGTCGATAAAGGTGCTTTAAGACCCTCGTCATCAATATAATATTGACTGCCAAAACTTGAAATAACTCTTGCAATGGGATTTATCTGAGTAATATCCACATGGAGCTGCCCTTTACTGTCGATATAGGTGTTGGCTTTTTGAATATGAGGATGCGTTTGCAGGTATTCTTCCAATAGCCTCAGACTTGCAGAATGTACTGTGTTGGAGTCTGCAAAAAATTCTTTGACTTTATTCCTTATGATTTCTTTATGGATAAAAGAATGCCCGTCGTGATAATTAATTTCAATTTTTGCATCGGAGTTTGATATCGGCTGCCCCTGTCTGAAAGACATAATAGACAATACAGAGAATGCTCCGATTAAAATCAGAGACAATACTCTCAGAGTGATAATCTGCCATCTTTTCCTCATAGCCTTACAGATTTAAACAGGTTAGCAATATGAGGTATCAGGTTTTCAATGTTTCCTGCGCCGACAGTCATGACAACTCCTTCAGCAGACAGATTCTCCAAATAAGATATCAGTTGATCGTATTCTATCAAAGCACTATCAGACACCGACAGGCCATCAAAAATCAGTTTTGAGGTGACTCCTTCTATCGGCAGTTCTCTTGCAGGATAGATTGGCAAAAGTATGACGGAGTCTGCCGCACTTAGAGATTTTGAAAACTCCCGGGCGAGATCTCTCGTTCTGGAAAACAGATGAGGCTGAAAGATTACGGTCAGATGCTTATTCGGATATAAATCTCTGACGGTGCGTATTACGGCATCTATCTCTCTCGGATGATGCGCATAGTCATCTATCAGTATGTGTTTATCATCTTTGAATATTGTTTGAAATCTTCTTCTGACACCTTTGAAAGTGGCAAGTCCTGTTCTCAGTTCTTTCTCGGTCAGACCCATGTTCAGGGCAATTGCAGATGCTCCTACGGCATTTTCCAGATTGTGTTTTCCTCCGTAATGCAGGATTAAATTTTTGAAAATCCCATCAGGTGTATGCAGGTCAAAATAAGTAGAACCTTCCACTGCTTTTAAATTTGAAGCGTAGTAGTCTGTTTGGTTATCCTCTAATGAATAGGTGTAAAATTTGCGCGGAGGAATTAATTTATTATCGATCACCTTTTGATTTAAGAAAACCAATCCGTTATCATGTACCTGAGAGATGAATTGGGAAAAAGTTTCCCGAATGGCATCTAAGTCTCCGTAGGTTTCTAAATGGTCAGTGTCTATTGAGGTTACTAAAGCAATATTGGGTTTCAGATTTAGGAAAGACCGATCAAATTCATCTGCTTCGGCGACTGCTATGGTATTGCCGTGAATAAAATTGCTGTTAAAATTCAGAGCGATTCCTCCCAAAAATGCAGCGGTATCTTTTCCGGCCTGATGGAGCAGATAGGCTACTAAAGAAGAAGTGGAGGTTTTACCATGCGAACCTGCTATGCTTATATTGTAGAGCGAGTTAGCTATTTCACCCAAAATTTTTGCCCTCTTTTTCAGAAGGAAATGATGTGTTTTAAAATAGTTTAGCTGTACACTGTTTTGCGGAATTGCAGGTGTGTAAACGACTAAATCTGCTTGAGTATCCAAAGTGCGGACGCTATCGCTGTATGTAATTTGAATTCCTTCTTTTTCTAAAGCTTCTGTCAGTTGAGTTTGAGTTTTGTCATAGCCCGAAACTGTTTTTCCCTGAAAATTAAAATATCTTGCCAGAGCGCTCATCCCAATGCCGCCTATCCCCAAAAAATATATTCTGTTTAAATTATCCAATCGCATGATGAAGAGTTTCTTTAATTGATTGAATAATTGTTTCGGTCGCTTTGGGCTTCGCAAGTTTTTTGATGTTTGACGACAAAATCCGAAGTCTATCTGTACTTTCCAGAGTGTCAAAAATTGTGTCTGTCAATTTCTCTCTTGCCTCAGAATCTTTTACCAATATGGCAGCCTGAGCCTGTACCAATGCCATTGCATTTTTGGTCTGATGATCTTCCGCAACATTGGGCGACGGTACTAAGATGACCGGTTTGCCTACGAGACATAGTTCTGAAATAGACAGTGCTCCCGCTCTGGAAATAATGATATCTGCGGCTCCGTATGCATAGTGCATTTCTCTTAAAAATTCATGAATCTGCACACCTTTTGGAGTGCGGGCATCCCATTCGTTGTGGATACGTTCATGATAAAAGCTTCCTGTCTGCCATATTAACTGAATGTCTTTTTCAGCAAATTGGGTCAGGCTCTGTTCTATGCTGTCATTAAGAGTTTTTGCTCCTAAACTTCCGCCAAAACTCAGTACAACCGGCTTTTGAGGATTCAAACCAAAAAATCTGCAACTTTCTTCTTTACCCGGAAGATTATTTCTGATTAGTGCTCTGACCGGATTCCCGCTGTAAATAATTTTCTCCTTTTCGAAAAACTTATCCATATCTGGATATGCTACGAAAATACCGGAAGCCTTTTTCGCTAAAATTTTATTGGTGACACCCGGATAAGAATTTTGTTCCTGTATAAACACAGGTATTTTTTTCCTTCCTGCGACAAACAGCAGAGGGCCGCTGGCATATCCTCCCACGCCTATGGTCGCATCGGGCTTGAATTCGTTAATTATTTTTCTTGCCTGTGTCAGACTTTTTAAAATTTTGAAAGGAATTTTTAGATTTTTAAGTGTGAGAGACCTTTGTATTCCCACGACTTCCAGTCCTTTAATTTTATAACCGGCAGCAGGAACTTTTTCCATCTCCATTTTGCCCTGTGCTCCGACAAAAAGAATATCTTCGGCCAGATTGCTTTCACGCAATGCATCAGCGATAGCAATTGCCGGGAATATATGACCTCCCGTACCTCCACCCGAAACGATAAACCTGTATTTTTTGTTCTGAGTCATAGTTTACACGTTTAGTGCCGGTTTTAAAGATTTTTGTTGGCTGTATTCCGGAGCGACTTCTTTGATGTATCTGCTCACGCTCAAAATAATTCCGACTGCAATACTGTTAAACCAGAAGGAGGTTCCTCCCATGCTTACAAAAGGCAATGTCAGTCCCGTGACCGGGAGTAATCCTACTGCCACCATCATATTTATAAATGCCTGCATGACGAGACTCACACAAAGTCCAAGTGCCATCAGTGCACTAAAAATCCTTGGGCTGTAACGTACTATTCTTGTGACTCTGTAGAGTAGGAGCAGATATAAGAAAATGACAAAAGCTGCTCCTGTCATGCCGTATTCTTCTATAATGGTTGCGAAAATAAAATCCGAATACGCTTCGGGCAATCTGTTGCACTGTTCGCACTTGCCGGGAGCAAATCGGAAAACTCCGCCTTTTGCGATAGCCGTGTTTGCCATTAAAGTCTGGTAAGCGGGATTTTCCGGATCCGAGTTTATAAATTCTATTGTTCTGTTTATCCAAGTTTGAGCTCTGCCTTTATTCATGTACGAAATTGCAATTACTGCGGCAGCTGCAAAAATTCCGGCAATAATAGTCGCAGAAATAAATTTCATATTGACTCTCCCCAGAAACATGATTAAAATATTTGTAGAGAAAAGAAGCAGTGCCGTGGACATGTTTTCAAACATGATAAGACCGCAAATCACTATAATGGGTACAATCAAGGGTAGGAATCCGTCTTTAAAATCTTTGATTACGCCCTGTTTAACTGCCAGCGTTCTCGAAGTAAACATGATTAGTGCAAGTTTGGCAAAGTCGCTTGTCTGGAAGGACAGGTTAATCACCGGTATTTCAATCCATCTTCTTGCTTCGTTGACTTCCTTTCCGAAGAACAGCGTGAACAGCAGCAGTATAGCAGACAGAATGACGAATATTTTAGCAATGCTTGAAAAATATTTGTGATTAATCATCTGCATAAAGTAGGCTATAAACAGTCCGAAAATTAAAATGAATGAGTGCTTCATCAGGTAATATTCTGTGTTACCATCCTGATTCCTAATTGCCAGTGATATAGAGGAACTATACACGGCTAACAGGGATATGACGGACAGGCTTATCAGAACGAACCAGATTGTCATGTCGCTTTTCTTAATATTTTCTATGACTGCACTGACATTCATCTACAGACTTCTTACATATTTTTTAAATTGGTTTCCCCTGTCTTCATAATTGTCAAAAAGGTCAAAGCTTGCACATGCAGGAGATAAGAGTACGGCTTCTCCGGCTTCGGAAATATTTTGTGCCATTCGCACCGCATCTTTGGCACTCTGTACATCCACAATAAAGCCTACCTCGTCTGAAAAAGCTTTGTGTAGTTTCTCATTGTCTGTTCCGAGACAGATTATAGCTTTTACTTTTTCTTTCACCAAATCTTTTAATACGGTATAGTCATTGCCTTTGTCCACTCCGCCTGCAATCCATACGACTTGTTTTTGCATGGTCTCAAGAGCGTACCAGGTAGAATTTACATTCGTGGCTTTGGAATCGTTGATATAATCGACACCCTGTACAGTAGCCACCAACTCCAGCCGATGTTCGATGCTTTCAAAATCCATGAGGCTTTCACGAATAACCGAATTTCGGATACCGACTAATTTTGCTGCGATACCGGCAGCCATAGAGTTATAGGAGTTGTGTTTTCCTTTTAGAGCAAATTCATTGATAGGCATAGTAAATAGTTTATCTGTGTTGATGATTAGTTTTTTATTTTTAATATATCCTCCGTACCCGAGCTCTTTTCCAATGGAAAAAGGGACTTTACCGACAGAAGAATTTATTTGGTTTAAGTATTGGAGAGTGACAGGATCATCCGCATTGTAAATGAAAAAATCGTGAGCATCCTGATTCTTAGCAATGCTTAGTTTGGAGCGGATATAATTTTCAAATTTATTGTTGTATCTGTCCAAATGGTCTTCAGTAATATTACAAATCAGCGACACGTGGGGTTTGAAATCTGCACATCCGTCAAGCTGAAAGCTGCTGAGTTCTATGACATACCATTCTTTTGAATCTTCTGTTACTGCCCGGGCAAAGCTTTTGCCGATGTTGCCGCAGAGATCGACAGAATATTTTGCTTTTTCCAAAATGTGATAAATCAGAGAAGTTGTGGTCGTTTTCCCGTTGGAGCCGGTGATAGCTATAATTTTCCCCTGACAGTGTCTGTATCCAAATTCTATTTCAGAAATAATCTCCATGTTTTGAGACCTTAGTTCCTGGATGACAGGGACCGAATCGGGAATTCCGGGACTTTTTATAATCAAATCTGCAAGACTGATTTTGTCCAAAGAATGGTACCCGGTTTCAAATGGAATGCCAGCAGCTTCCAGTTCTTTCTGAAATGGTGGTTTAATCGTTCCCTTCTCAGACACAAATACTTCGTACCCCTGCTTTTTAGCAAGAAGTGCCGCACCTGTGCCACTTTCTCCGGAACCTAATATGACCACTCTTTTTTGCATTTATTTTATCGAATTTTTAGAGTTACAATGGCTAATACCGCAAGCATAATGCTGACAATCCAGAACCGGGTAGTGATTTTGGATTCATGATAGTTTAGTTTTTGATAGTGGTGATGCAGGGGAGCCATTTTGAAAAAACGGTTATTTTCGGCATATTCTCTCCCGTATTTCCTCTTGTAATATTTGAAGACGGTTGTCTGGATTACAACAGAAACATTTTCAACCAGGAAGATTCCGCAGAAAATCGGAATCAAAAGTTCTTTACGAATCATAATGGCAATAGTGGCGATTACACCTCCGAGCATAAGACTTCCGGTGTCACCCATGAAAACCGAAGCCGGAAAAGAATTGTACCATAAAAATCCGGCACAGGCACCCATCACGGCAGCACAGGCAATCAGAATTTCTCCCGAATTGGGTATGTAAAGTATGTTGAGATAATCCGCGAGGAAAATATTACCCGAAACAAAAGCAAACAGTCCGAGTGTGGACATTGAAATAGCCGATACGCCTGAAGCAAGGCCGTCAATGCCATCGGTGAGATTGGCCGCATTTGATACTGCTGTGATAATAAATATGACAATTGGGATGAAAATTATCCACCCCCACTTGACATGGTTTTTGGTAAATGGTTTTAGGATGTTGCTGTAGTCAAAAGAATTGTCTTTTAAGAAAGGGACATTAGTCTTAAAAGATTTAATCTCATGAGTTAGATAATGCCCGTCTTTTACCACATTTAATTTTTTTTCTCCTTGGTAAGGTGCTTCTTTTGCCGGGTGATACCAGTCGATATTTCCATTTTGCTCTATTTTGTATGAGTACACTTTTTCAAAGTCTTTTACTCTGACATTGTCATTGGCATACAAAACGGAACCGACCACTATACCTAACACTACCTGTGCGGCAATTTTGTATCTCCCTTTTATTCCTGCTTTATTCTTTTTGAAAACCTTTATATAGTCGTCTGCAAATCCGACTGCTCCCATGATGATAACCGAGAAAACGATAAGCCAGATATAGACATTATTCAGCTTGGCGAAGGTCAAAATGGGAATCAGTATGGCAATAATTAAGATGATACCGCCCATAGTCGGCGTGTTTCTTTTCCGTTCTTCATCCGGGAAGCCCGGGATACGCACTTCGTCCACAATTTGCTTGCTTTTGAGACGTGCAATAATTTTTTTGCCAATCAGAGTTGCAATCACCAATGAAAGAATAAATGCAAATGAAGCTCTGAAAGTGGAGTACTGAAACAGGCTCGCACCCGTTATTCGATAATTTTCATCTAAAAATTGAAATAAGTGGTACAACATTATTTTTTCATTTCTTGAAAGGTGGATTGCAATATTGCTTTGTCATCAAATGGAGATTTTACTCCTTTGATTTCCTGATATTTTTCATGTCCTTTGCCGGCTATCATAATAATGTCACCCTTGTATGCCATAGCCACGGCCATTCTGATAGCTTCTTTTCGATCTGGCTGGATAAATACTTTTTGAGTGTTTTCTTTTGGTACGCCCTGCTTGATTTGATTTATGATACTTATCGGCTCTTCACTTCTTGGATTGTCTGAAGTGATAATGACTACATGACTCAGCTCAGAGGCAATCAGTCCCATCCTTGGCCTTTTGTCCCTGTCTCTGTCTCCTCCGCAACCAAACACGGTAATTAGTTTTTCTTTGTCAGACTTTACTTCATTTACCGTTTCCAATACGTTTTTTAAGGCATCAGGAGTGTGAGCATAATCTACAATTCCAATAATTCCTTCTTTTGGTGATTGTATTCGGTCAAAACGACCTTCCGCCCCCGGAAGCATACTGAGTGTTTTCAGTACCTCAAGTTTTTCTTTACCCAGGAGGTTAGCGACTCCATAGGCGGAGAGAATATTGTAGGCATTAAATCTGCCTATCATTCTGCAATGCACTTCATCGCGGTTGATAGTTAAAAGGAGACCTGAAAAATCACTTTCTAAAATTTTACCGTGAAAATCAGAAGGCGTCTTTAAGGCAAAAGTGTGATGCGAAGCCGCACAGTTTTGAAGCATGACATCTCCTCTTTTGTCATCGGCGTTAATTAGAGCAAACGCATTCTCCGGAAGGTGGTCGAAAAACTTTTTCTTGGCGTAGATATAATTTTGAAAAGTTTTATGGTAATCCAAATGGTCGTGTGTGATATTTGTAAATACTCCTCCTGTAAAATGAATTCCATGAATCCTGTCTTGGTCAATTGCATGTGAACTGACTTCCATAAAAGCATACTCGCATCCGTTAGCGACCATTTCTCTGAGCATCTTATTGATACTGACTGCATCGGAAGTGGTGTGGGTGGACGGATAGACTTTGTTTTGAATCAGATTATGTATGGTCGATAATAAACCGCAGGAGTAGCCTAATTCAGTAAAAAGCTGATAACAGAGTGTGGCAACCGTAGTTTTTCCGTTTGTTCCTGTAATACCTATGAGTTTAAGCTCTTTGGACGGATGGTCGTAAAAATTTGCCGCGGCTGTTCCCAAAGCTTTTTTGGAATCCGGTACTGAAACATAGGTCACCTCTTTAGATATCTTATCCGGAATTCTTTCGCATACAATCAGTTTGGCACCCTTGGAAACGGCATTTGGAATGTACTGATGCCCATCTGTATTGGTACCCGGACAGGCAAAGAAAGCCCAGCCCGGTTTGATATCGCCGGAACTCATGCTCAGACCTTCAATGAAAATTTCCATCGTACCCAGCATGGACAGATATTCTATACCTTTTAATATTTCTGTGCCGGTTTTCAAGCTTTTATTTTTAGAGTGATAAAGATTTGTTGTCCTGATTCTATTTTACTACCCGGAGCGATGGATTGATTCACTACTTTTCCAACGCCTTTGTATTCAACTTTTAATCCCATGTTTTCCAGAATGAACAGCACATCGTCAAGATTCATTCCCTGAAGATTTGGGACTTCCAATCCGGTATTCTTTATAGTTTGAAGTTTTAACCCGGATGTTTTAATATCTGCACTCACATACTGCATGTCATCTGCAAGATTTGTTTGATATCCGTGCTTACTCAGAATGCTGCTGACTTCTTTGCTTTCTCCTTTTATTTGAGCTATAAATTGATTTGGACTGTCAGTCTGATAAACAGGTGCCACCTGCATTTCAGTTGCCAATATTTTTTCAGCCACTTCCTTAAATACCGGAGCCGCGACACTTCCGCCAGTTCTGTATGCTCCCTTAGGTTTGTATATGAGTACTATACATGAGTATTTGGGCTCATCTGCAGGGAAATATCCAGCGAACATAGCCTGATTGTCGCGTGTAAATGTTTTAGTTTTTTCGTCTAATATTTTAGCAGTACCTGTTTTGCCTGCGAGTTCAAACAAATCGGATTTAATCCCTTTTGCAGTTCCTCTCGGATGTTCTACTACAGCTTTGAGCAGTTCTTTAAGGTCGTGAATGGCTTGCTGGCCTGCAATAGGTTTTTTAGATATTTTAGGCTGAAATTCTTTTACAGTCTGCCCGTTTCTTGAAATTTTCTCCACTAAATAAGGTGTCGCCCGATAACCGTCATTGGCGATTGTATTATAAAAAGTAAGAAGCTGAATTACATTGAATTCCTGCTCATAACCCGTGGCTCTCCATGGGAGTGACAGCTTGCTCCATTTTTCCGGTTTGGTAATCTGAGGCTTGTTTTCACCTAATATATCAATGCCGCTTGGCTTTGTGAGTCCGTATTTATCCAGATTCTGATAGAATTCATTTTTTCTGGTGCTGTAGTGTCTGTCTATAAGTCTCGCTATTGCAATATTGGAAGACCTCGCAAAAGCTTCTTTCACGCTGAGATAATTTTCATGAAGGTGATCGTCTCTCATCACTGAACCGTAAAAGTTCCACCTGCCGCTATTGGTCATGATTGTATCATTTAGTCTGATGGCTTTTTTGTCGAGAAGCATCAGATAGCTGACCGCTTTAAATGTGGACCCCGGTTCTGATATATGAGAGACCGCATAATTATTAATTTCCATGTAGCTGCCATTTTGAGCCAAGCCTAAATTTGCGATTGCCCGTATTGCTCCGGTCTTGACTTCCATCACCACTGCGCATCCGAATTCTGCTTTGCTTGAATCCAGTGCTTTCATCAACGCATTTTCCGCAATGTCCTGAAAGTTGATGTTTATTGTAGTGGTGATATCATGCCCGTCTTGCGGCTCAACTACTCTTTTGTCTGTAATCGGCATCCAGATATTTCCGGTAATTCGGTGTTTAAGTATTTCTGATTTTTCACCGGACAAATATTCATTATAAGATGCTTCCAGCCCAACCGGATATTCGTCTCTATGCTCTCCTATTGTTCTTTTTGCCAATTGTCCGAAAGGAGTCTGTCTGCTTTGTCTGGTTTCGGCAATTAGTCCGCCGGCATATTTACCTTCTTTAAATAGTGGCCAGGTCTGTATAAATTTTAGAGTGGCGTAATCCACTTTTCTTTTAAACCGATAATATCTATACTTTTTGTCTCTCGCGCTTATCAGTTCTTTTCTGTACATGTTGACGTCTTTTTTGCCAAAATACTTGGCCATATATATAGCGAGTGAGTCCACATTTGCATTGAAAATTTCGGGTGTCATCGCTTTTGAACCGAAATCAACGAATAAGTCAAAAAACGGATAAGATGTAGCAAGCAGGTTCCCGTCATGAGAAAAGATATTCCCTCTTTCTCCGGTTATAGTGAACAGTCGGCTGTTGTTTTCTGCCGATTTTTTTAGCCAAAAGTCTTCCTTGTAATTTTGTATCTGATAGACTTTCCACAAAACAGCCGCTCCACTCACAAACATGAGCAGAAACACGAAATAGATTCGGAGGAGTATTTTTTCCTTAATTTTCATCTTTGGCGACAGTAATTTTATATGGCGGTGTCTTTATTTGCTTTAAGCCTATGGCATCTGTGTGTGTTTCAATATCTGTTTGAATACTTCTTTTTAAAAGGTCGGACTGTACCGAAATGAGTTCCCATTTAATCTCTTTTATTTTTTTCTCGAGCAAGTCTTTTTCCCTTACCATTCGCACGGCTTTATGAGAATTGTATATGTGAAAAACCATAACAGAAATTACGAATACTGCGAAAACAGCTTTTTTTACCTCTTTCGGATAATCAATTAGATTTCTAATCCCCAGCATATTGGCAGTGTCTTCGGCTATTTGCCTCCAGACATTGACCTTTTCAAGAGGCATGTCGTTTTCTGTATTGATATTTTCTTCTTCGTGTATCATTTTCTTTCTGCAATTCTGAGTTTGGCACTTCTCGATCTTGGATTTCTTTTTAATTCTTCGTCATTGGCAGTAATTGGTTTTTTGGTGATTGCGCTCCACGGACAGTCAAAATTTCCATATATATCTTTTTGTGGCTGTCCGCTAATGACACCAAATTTTATATAGTTTTTGACCGGTCTGTCTTCGAGTGAGTGATAGGAGAGCGTGACTAACCTCCCTTTTGGAGCCAACACTTCGGTGGTCTGAACAAGGAACTCTTCGATGGCTTTAATTTCATCGTTTACTTCTATTCTTATAGCCTGAAAAACTTGTGCTAAAAACTTTGAGTCCTTTCCTCCTTTTGAAAAAGGTCGAACTGTATCGGCCAATTGGCCGGTGGTTTCTATTGCCGCTCCGTCTTTTAGAGACTGCTTAATATGGGCGGCCAATTTCCTGGAACCTTTGATTTCCCCGTAATTAAAGAAAATATCTGCGAGTTGATTTTCGGAGTATGAATGAATAACATCCCAGGCACTGAGTGTAGAATCCGGATTCATTCTCATGTCCAGTTTGCCGTCATGTCGGATTGAAAATCCTCTTTCCGGTGTGTCTATCTGATAAGAAGAAACTCCAAAGTCAGCTAAAATCCCGTTGACAGGAATTGCTTTGTATAAACGCAGAAACTTTTTTAGATGTCTGTAATTACTGTGTATAAAAGTAACTCTGTCATCATGTGTGAGGTTTTGCCTGGCATTAATATCCTGATCAAAGACATAGAGCTTTCCGTTTTTGTCAAGCTTGTTTAAAATGGCGTGACTGTGCCCTCCGCCTCCAAAAGTAGCGTCCACGTATTTTCCTTCCGGAGAAATATTCAGCCCGTTCAGGCATTCTTCAAGCATTACAGGAATGTGGTAACTCATGGCATATTGAAGTTTGAGTTGCCAAAAATACTGTCCGCCAAGTCGGAGAAATTGTCCGACCTCTTCCTCTGGTTATAGGCCTCCTGTGACCATATTTCAATGGATTTGTCATAACAGAACACAATAGCTTTATCTTTTAGCCCTACCATTTCAGCAGAACTTTGAGGGATAAGTATGCGTTCACTTTTATCCATCTCAAGCGTAAATGCATTGTCATAAAAATCTCGAAAGAAGAGTCTGTGTTGACTATTGAATCTGTTGAGGGTATCTCTGATTTTTTTTGCAATCAGTTCCCATTCTTCGATGGTATATAAATCCAGATGGTTATCTGGACCTTTATTGATTACAAATCGCCCGCTGTAGTCTTCAGGTAATTGACGCAACAATCCGGAAGGAAGTTTTAATCTTCCTTTGGAGTCTAACTTGCATTCATATTTCCCTGTAAGGACAGACATATAAGACGTTGAAAAATGAGAAAACTACTTTTAAAGCATAAAAATATAAGTTTTTTCCCATTTTCACCCATTTTCATGCAAATTCTCCCACTTTGCAAATGAGTTTCAAGGTGCTTACACGTGGATAAATATGTTAATCTTTGCAGGTCGTGAGTTTAAAACTATGTTAAGTATTTGATATACAGTTTATTGTATCGTATAAGTTATCCACAATAATGTGGATAATATAGAATGCTTTTTTCAGTTATTTGTGCAATTAATGGTACACGGGGGCTTGCGCCATACAGTTTTGTTCATTTAAAAGCTGCTACCGCAATGAGAATTTCAATTAATCTTTGGGTTGAGATTAGTAAGACTAAGGTATGTTTAGTGTAGGAGGAGAAAGTGTTCGCTTGAGGATTACTGCACACTTCTAAATGATGTCGGGGTGGCAGGATTCGAACCTGCGACCCTCTGGTCCCAAACCAGATGCGCTAACCGGACTGCGCTACACCCCGCTGCTTAAGATGCGGTGAGAGAGGGATTCGAACCCTCGGTACCGTCTCCGGTACGACAGTTTAGCAAACTGCTGGTTTAAGCCACTCACCCATCTCACCTAAGAACTTCTCTTTTTCTTGAGCGCACAAAAATAGAAAGTATATTTAGAAAAACAATGTTCTGATTAAGAATATTTACAGGCTCAGCTCAATTCTCTTTCTGAGTTCCTCTACAGACTCTCTGAAATTGCTGTCTGTGTCTATTTGATCTTTTACGGTTTGACAGGAATGTATTACGGTACTGTGATCTCTTCCGCCAAAATGATTTCCGATAGACTTTAGTGAATTGTTCGTGTATTGTTTGGCAAAATACATGGAGAGTTGTCTGGCTATTACAATAGGCCTTTTCCTTGTTTTACCTTTGACTAATTCGATGTCTATGTCATAGTATTCGCAAACAGTATTTTGTATGGTTTCCATAGAGATTTCCTTTGAGGCATTTTTAATATACAGCATGACAATCCTTTTGGCTACATCCAAAGTGATTTCTTTCCGGTTTAAAGTGGCTTCCGCTAATATTGTAGTAGTAGCTCCTTCCAAGTCACGAACAGTTTTGATATTATATGCTATAAATTCTATGACTTCGTATGGCAGTTCGATTCCGTCTCTGTGCAGTCTGCTTTGCAGTATGGTGATTCTGGTATTAAAATCGGGCTCATGTATTTCGGCACTTAATCCCCACTTAAATCTGGACAATAGTCTTTCTTCAATTCCATTTAAGTCTTTTGGCGGTTTGTCGGTGGTCAGAATAAGCTGTTTGCCGGTTTGATGAAGATGGTTAAAGATGTGAAAAAATACATCCTGAGTTCTGGTTTTATTGGCAAAAAACTCAATGTCATCAATAATCAACACATCTATCATTTGGTAGAAGTGTACAAAGTCATTGATGTTTTTATTTTTCAGTGCATCTATAAACTGGTTCGCAAATTTTTCCGACCCCACATATAAAACCGTTTTATTGGAGTGAAGTGTTTTTGTATAATTTCCGATTGCCTGTGCTAAATGAGTTTTTCCGATACCTACATTTCCCCAAATAACCAATGGATTAAAAGCGGTGGCTCCCGGAGCTTTGGCAATTGCAATTCCCGCGGATCGGGCAAGTCTGTTACAGTCGCCTTCTACGTAGGAATCAAATGTGTATGACGGATTAAGCTGTGAGTCCACATGGATTTTTTTGAGTCCCGGAATAATGAACGGGTTTTGTACCATTGGAGCTGAATATACGTTGGTTAATGCAACCTCATTGGTGCCGTATCTTCCTTCTCTGTCGTTTAGCAGGTTGACTCCCATATCGGGGCGGGCATTGTCAATTACGATGCGATATTCTAATTTGGCGTTTTCACCAAGTTCTCTTTTTATTGTTTTTCTAAGTAAAGTCACATAGTGTTCTTCGAGCCACTCATAAAAAAACTGACTTGGCACTTGTATGGTTAAAACGTTATTTTCCAATTTAACCGGCTTGATTGGCTCAAACCAAGTTTTGAAACTATTAGAGCTAATGTTATCTTTTATGATTTCCAGACAATTTCCCCATACAAGTTCACACTTGTTATTCATAATCTTAGTAATAATTTTTTAGTAAAAAATGCGTTGCTTAGTAAAGATGGCTAAAAAAAATCTTCTAAAAAAATCTTTTTCAGGTTGCTTATTTATCCACAATTACAGTATGGAGGTTTGAGCTGATTTTCTTCTTTTTTCCTAAAAATTTAACATTTACCCTGCCTAAGCTGACTCCTGCCCATCCGACCTGATGTATGAGTACATTCTCCCCTGAAGCATTCTTTCTGATATCAGGTTTATCCATAAAAGTGTGTGTATGCCCGCCGAGTATGATATCTATATTATTGGTCTTTTGGGCTATATCTATATCGCATATTCTGTTTGATTTATATTTGTATCCGAGATGTGAGAGTACAATAATGAGGTCGCACTTTTTCTTATTCTTCAGATAATCAGCCATCTCCTGAGCTGTGGTCAGGGGATTCTGATAAATTACTCCCTGACACAGTTTATCCATGACCAAACCTTCTAATTTTATACCTAATCCAAAGACTCCTATGCGGATGCCGTTATGCACATATACTTTACTCTTAATAGTAATGTCTCTGAGGATAGTTTTGGATACATCGTAATTTGATATAATAAGCGGGAAGTTTGCTTTTTGAAATTGATTAAAAATATTTTCAAGGCCTGCATCGAATTCATGATTTCCGATTGTGGCGGCATCGTACCCCATCTGGTTCATGGCTTTTATTTCGGGTTCGCCCAAAAAAAAATTGAAATAGGGTGTCCCCTGAAAAATATCACCGGAATCAAAAAGGAGGGTTGGGTGTCCTTCTGCCCGAATTGAATCAATTAATTTTTTGCGGGCTGCTACTCCTCCCATTCCCGGGAATCTTTTATGATTAGGAGGAAACGGTTCCAAGTGACTGTGCGTATCATTCGTATGCAGAATGATTAAGTTTTTTTCGCGAGGTTTAGCTTCTGCCAACGGCAAATGACCTGCAAGCGCCAATGCAGTCCCGGTTCCGGCCAATTTTATGAATGACCTTCTACTTTTCATATCGGATTCGTTTGCGGTTATCCACCGGAATACCATTTTTGTATGATTCCCAATATTCTATTATAGCATCTCTGAGAAGTTTTTCAGAATTAAGCATTGGATAGGACCTTAGAAAAGAACAATCGTCGCCTCCATTGGCTAAATAATCGTGCGTGGCAACTTTATATATTTTGTTTGGATTTAATATCTCATTTTTTACGAAAGCATTCTTAATTTCATTCTTTTCGTTCAAAATGACTTCTGCCTGTGAGACAGGCCATCCGCCAAGCTTTGAGATATGCTGTAAAAGTGTATCGACAAGACTTCCCGGCAGTTTCAACAGTACAATTTGATTGTCAAAGGGCATCAGTTCGTATGCATCGCCTACGGTAAGATTTCCTTTTGATAAAGAAGATATTCTGATTCCGCCTTGATTTGTTATTGCAAAGTCAATCGTATCTCCCTTTGAAAGATAATAGTGATAGATGGCATCAGCCATCATATTACCAAGATTTGAACCGGGCTGTTCTTTAATTAAATCCTCTTCTGTATAAGAAATGATTTGGTTCATCTTTTTATCCAGCCCCGTTTTATAGCCAAGAACCAAGTTGTGCAGATTAGAATCAATACCAAAATCTGAATGTATCTGAGTTTGGCTGACTTCGGTAGTATTAATTTGAAGAGGTCTGCATGAAGTGAAAAAGATTATTGCATAGAAGCTAAAAAATCTGAGCAACCTCATTCTTTAGATATTTTAATCCAACATTGGTAGGGATTTTGTCTTCTTCCGCACTTTGCAGATATTGGTTTACCGCTTTTACAAAATCGGTGTCATTAGAATGTTCAGGAAGAGTGGAGTAAATTTCGATTAAAAGCAATTGCATTTGCTGCCTGACCTGATTAATCACCTTCCAAATGTCTGATGAAACATAAATTTGTTGTGTGACATTAAACAGATATTCTGAATTAAGCTCTGCGATTAATTTGTCTTTATAGGATTGAGCGGAAATGCCTGAAACGGGATTTCTCCCTGTCAGTTGTTTCGGATGCATTCTTTCCAAAAGCAGAGCAAGTCTTTCATAGGCCTGTAATCTCAGAGGCAGTGCAATTTTTTGGTTTTCTTTTTGAATAGACTGCCTTAAAAGCATGCTCATCTTATTGCGTTCTTCTGTTAGAAACTCTCTTATAAAGAGATACACGCCAGCCAAAATAACGATGTTGGGAATGATATATAATAAAACGGTGCCTATGTGGTGTAATTTTTAATACGGGCAAAGTTAATCATAAAGATTATACGCACCTGTTACTTTTAGCATTTTTTATTTTTGCCGATTCGGATTATTTCTCAGTTGAATTTTGTATTCTTTAGAAAGTCAGCTACTGGTTTTTGGGTAAAAAAAGGTCATTAATGTGGATAAACAGGGCTATTTTGCATGGGATAGCTGTATTTATTACATTTTTTTTAATAAAATCTTTAAAACGGCTTGGTATTTTCAAATTAGAATATAAATTTGTCTAAGATATCATAAATTATTTTAACCAATAAACACTTTAACATGAACAAAGGAGATTTAATTAAGGCAGTTTCAGATCAGGCCGGGATTACTAAAGCTCAGGCAACCGATGCAGTAAATGCAGTTTTAGGCAGCGTAACAGATGCTCTTGCCGGAGGTGACAAAGTTACCTTAATCGGTTTTGGCACTTTTTCAGTAAATGAGCGCGCTGCTCGTATGGGAAGAAACCCGGCGACTGGTAAGACTATTAAAATTGCTGCTAAAAAACAGGTGAAATTTAAAGCCGGAAAAGATTTGGATGAGACAGTAAACAAGTAATTCAGTAGAATTATTGTGACTGTTTAGTCAAAAAAATGAAAAGGAAGAGGCAGTTATCTATGTGATAACTGCCTCTTTCATTTTTGTAAAAATGCAGGCCAATAAGCCGGATTCTGTATGAATCGTCATTTATCTGGGACTGATTTCGCAATCAGCCTCTATCAATCTACCCTTCTTGTGCCCGCGAAGGGCGGCTCGGACCAAGCCATTCACAAGATATATTTGATCTTTCAGCATTCGGGGTTTGACATTCTATATATTACTATATAAAATTCCCGGAGGGATTTTCACATTAATATTCTCTGTATCACTTTCCGTCTGTATAAAGTTACCTTTATACATCCCACCCGTTAGGTGGCGAATTGTCCTGTGCTGCCCGGACTTTCCTCTCGTTATCAAAGAACAAGCGACGAAGTAGCCTGCGCAACAAAATTAAGAATTATTTTCAGCATTTTTGTTTTCTGGTTATCTTGCTGAGGTGAAAAAAAGTTTGCGGTGGCGATTGGCTCAATTGCTGGAAATTAAATGGTGGAGTCGTTATTTATCAGAGAAAGACCCTGATGATTATTTGAAGTGGAAAAAAGAGTATTGGAAACAGCTTATTGAAGAACTCAGCAACAGTCTGACAATAAATCCGGGAGATAAAATTTTGGATGCGGGATGCGGACCGGCCGGTGTTTTTATTGCTTTGGATGCCAATCAGGTTGTGGCCATAGACCCATTACTGGAAAAGTATCAGTCTCTCCCGCATTTCAGACCGAGTCATTATCCCGATGTCTCTTTTAAAACCGGAACGATAGAGTCTCTTAATTTTCTAAAAGAGTTTGATACGGTTTTCTGCCTGAATGCCATCAATCACGTATCGGATATACATGTAGCTTACGACAAGATTTGCAATGCGGTAAAACCCGGAGGACATTTAGTGGTCTCTATAGATGCACATAATCATGCTGTTCTGAAAAAAATATTTCGCCTGCTGCCGGGTGATGTATTGCATCCTCATCAATATGATTTGACAGAATATGAACAATTTCTCACTACAAGAGGGTTCAGGATTAAACAGACTTTATTAAAGGAGACCGGAAAGATTTTTAACTATTATGTACAGGTGGCTGAACGCACCGGATAAATATCTTGACAACTGCTTTTAAAACACATACCAGTTCCACCTGACTTTACCGTCGGACCTGAATTCTACTGCCGGGAAAGGAACTTTTACGATATTGATAAGTTCAAGGAAGGTTTTCAAAGCTGGTTTTTGAGTAGGTATTTTAGTGAAATCCACATCGAGTGATAGATAATATTGTCTGACTCTCGGAATATCACTTCTGTCCACAATCATTTCCGGAGGGCAGTCCTCTACTTTTGAATCTTGATTTTTGCACCAGATATTATTGTAGCCTCCGAGCATTCCCGTACCACTGTAACCAAATGAAACGCTGATCCATTTCGGGAATTTGCTTTTAGGTTTTTTTATAAAGGAGCCCGGACTTGCATTGAGCCAGAATGTCATTGCGTTATAGTCTTTGAGAAGTAATTCGCCGAAACTGGTGCCATAGAGATTATCCGTCCTTTCTCTCAAATCTTCCGAATATTTTACGGGAGAGGCAGAAATTTTGATATTAAATCTCTGATCATTCCACAGATATTGCTGCAGTCCAAAGACCGCACTTCCGGTCAGATTTGCTGCGATGTCTGTCCACGAAAACCCCCATTCTTTAGAAAATCCGTCATTAATTTCTATAGATAACTGCCACAAATTTCCAATCAGCATACCTATCCACGGAGCGTGTTTTTTATTTACTCCTGTCCATCTGTAAATGTTGTGTGAGTATTTTGAAATAAAATACGCATCAAATATATGCGCTGCCTTATCCATTTGAAGCCACTCTCCGCTGTCGTCAAAAAACCTAAATTTTCCTCTTTCATATTTGGTGTACCAAGCCGCCGTCCACCAGATACTTGTCCCGGCGTATGCGGCACCTATTCCCAAACTTGCGGTAAGAATTCTTGGGCGGTTGAGCTCTTTTGAGTTTTCAAAAAACTTATACGGATGAATAAATTTCACCTCTTTATTTCTTGTTTTTTTTGTGCTTGATGCTAAAGCCGTATCAGGTAAAGAATCTGCCGGGCTGGTGTCAGAATAAATATTTTCTATTATTTCCCGGGCAGAGGTGTCTGTTTCTATTGGGATAGAATCGTTATTGGCGTATGTATGAAATGAAAATACAATTGTCAGAATAAGTGCTGTCAGTTTCTTCATTGTGCCAAAAGTATTTCCTTTACGGTATCCAAAATTTCAAAGACTTCTTTTTGAGTGCTGCTTTCACAATATACTCTGAGCACCGGCTCTGTTCCTGACGGTCTAATCATCAACCAGCTGTTTTCGTCCAAGTGATATTTCCACCCGTCTATATTTTCTGTTCGTTCTATATTGTAAGGACCAAAGTTTTTAAATGCTCCTGTTTGGCATTTTTCGACGATTCGCTGTTTTAAGTCTTCAGTAATGTGCAGGTCATAACGTTCAAATGCGAAACTGCCTACCATCTCATATACTTCGTCTATAAGTTCTTCTATGGATTTTTCTGTAACTGACATAAATTCCATGAGGAGCAGAGCATTCCAAATGCCGTCTCTTTCAGGAATATGACCTTTCACGGCGATTCCACCGGACTCCTCGCCACCTACCAATACATCGTCTGTCACCATAATATCACAGATGTATTTGAATCCTACCGGCGTGACCTGATGCGGAAGATTATATATTCCACAGAGTTTTTTTACTTTTTCACTAACGGTAAAAGAGACAACTACTTTCCCGTGCATATTTTTATATCGGTGGAGATAGTGAATAAGCAGGAGCAGAATATGATGCGAGTCCACAAACCTTCCTTTGCTGTCATAGACTCCGATTCTATCTGCATCACCATCGTTTGCAAATCCAAATTTTATATTCGGTGTATTAGCTATCAGAGCAGAGAGTTCACTCAGGTTTTTATGGAGAGGTTCAGGAGGTGTGCCTTTAAATCCCGGGTTGTCTTCACAGTGAATATATTGTATATCCGGGATAAGCCTGGGTACAATATTTTGTCCGGCACCATACATTGCATCATACGCAAAGTTTTTAGAAGACTCTTTAATTTTCTTCATATCAAAACTCTTCTGAACGTGGTCGTAGTACATGTCTTCCATATTCACAAGCTCTACTTTTCCGGTTTCTATCAGTTCTTCTGTTGTGGTGTCAGGAATATTTACCTTTTCTTCGATTAATTCTTCCACGAGAGAAATATCTTTTGGAGAAGTGGGACCACCATAATTGGATTTAAGTTTGTAACCATTGTAAGAAGGAGGATTGTGGCTTGCTGTAATCACTATACCTATTCCTACTTTTAGATTGTAACAGGCTAATGACAGCATCGGAGTCGAAATCATTCTGTCCGCCATAAAAACTTTGACACCTTCCTCGGCCAGTACCCGTACGGCAGTATCAGTAAACAATTTTCCGCCAAACCTTGCATCATGACCGATTACGACACTTAAATCAGCATTTCTCTTTTTAAGAAATTGTGCAGTCGCTTTAGCTACCCGAGCTACATTATCAGTAGTATATTCTTTGCCTATCACTGCCCTCCATCCGTCCGTTCCAAACTTTATAACCATTTTTTTTATTTTACAAGAGTTTAATAATCTTTGCATGCAAAATTGTGGATAAAATATCAGAAAATTAAATTTAGATTTGGAGATTTTAGCTTTATGGAAGATACGCACAGGCATAAGGGGTTGAGAAAAAAGATGATTGCTGTTTTGAAAGCCAAAGGTATTCAGGACGAAAAAGTGTTGGAAGCCATGAATAGAGTACCGAGACATGTTTTTTTGGATAAAGCGTTTGTAGAGATTGCATACGAAGACCGCGCCTTCCCAATTGGAGACGGCCAGACAATCTCTCATCCTTATACCGTAGCCTACCAAACTCAACTTTTGGAGATAGGTTTTGGAGAGAAAATTTTGGAGATAGGGACAGGATCGGGATATCAAACTGCGGTGTTGGCAGAAATGGGAGCAAAAATTTATACCATAGAACGTTTGAAGTCGTTATACGATAAAACGAAGCCAATTTTGAAAAAACTCGGATATCGCAAAGTAAGAAGCTTTTATGGTGACGGTTTTGAAGGCATTCCCGACATCGCACCTTTTGATAAAATCATTATTACGGCCGCTGCTCCCGAGATACCGGATGCCATTTTGAAGCAACTTAAAATCGGCGGACGATTGGTCATACCATTTGGTGAAGGAGAAAAGCAGAAGATGTTAGTCATAGAAAGAGTAGGAGAACTTGATTTTGAACAAAAAACCTTAGAATCATTCAGCTTTGTTCCAATGTTAAGAGGTACTATAGACTGATATAATCTCGCTTGAAATTGTTACGTTTGTCCTGAAAAACAGAATAATAGAAAATAAAAATACCATGAAAAAAACAGCTTACTTTTTATTTACAGTAATGATACTTTCTACTTTTGCTTCCTGCAGAAAAGGCCCTGAGGATCCTCTTTTGTCTCTGACAACCCGTAAGCAGAGAATATCAAATACTTGGGAAGCTTACTCTCATAAAATAAATGGTATTGAAAAAATTGAAGAAGAATACACAGAAGAAATTCCTGTTAATAACTGCGGAAAACAAACCCTTCATACCAAAACAGACCGAAGTGTAATCATGACTTTTTCCAAAAAAGGAGACTTCAGCGAATATAATTCTGCACAAACAAGATATGTTTCATCTACGACAGGTACTTCGGAAGGATGCGAAGTTTATAATTTTGATAAAACTGAGTTTGAAGAGGATTCGGATGTAGGTAAATGGAACTTTACCGGTGGTACTGGCGGCACATCGAGGCGGGAGCAGGTTTTTATTTATAAAGAAGAGACCAAAATGGGCTATGTCTGGGATATAATAAGATTAGCTAAGGATGAATTAAAGCTTAAAAGAAGTTATATCAAAGCAGGAGAATCTACTTTTACTTTAGAAGAATTGGCATTTTATCCCAAAAAATAATTGTAATACAGCATTTAATACCGCCTGCTGTTTTTCAACGAAGCATCTATACTTCGTTTGGAATCTCTCTCTTTGATTGATTCCCGTTTGTCGTGTATTTTTTTACCTTTTGCCAAAGCGATTTCGATTTTAATCAGATTGCGGTCGCTAAGAAAAATTCGGTAAGGTACTATTGTCAGGCCTTTTTCTTTTACGGCATCCTGCAATTTGTCCAATTCTCTCCTGTTGAGCAGAAGTTTACGGAGTCTCAGGGGCTCATGATTGTTATAAGACCCCATTTTGTAAGGGCTAATGTGCATACCTTTTAGCCAAAGTTCATTCCGGCTGAAATAACAATAACCGTCGTTTAGATTAGCCTTGCCTTCTCTAATAGCCTTTATCTCTGTGCCAAAAAGCTGGATGCCTGCGGTATAAGTTTGCAGGAATTCGTAATTAAACTTAGCCTTTTTATTGACGATATTGATATTTTGAAGCGGCTTTGACGGACTCATGGAAGTGCAAAGATAGTAAATTGACTTTAGCGGAGACTATTTTTTCAATTCTGAATGAAGACTGAAAGCGACGGATGGCAGATTGATATTACAGAGCGCGAAAGGTCTTGTATTCTATTAAGAGTCAGAAATTTCCCTGTGAAATTTTTAACTTTGCAAACTCAAAATTTTATCATGCAGGAGTTTGATTTTTCAGGTGTTGAAGCAGAGGTTAAAAAGAAGTGGGCGGATTTGGATGTGTATCGGGTGAAAAATGATACCTCCAAACCGAAATATTATGTGTTGGATATGTTTCCTTATCCGTCTGGTGCCGGATTACACGTCGGGCATCCGTTAGGATATATCGCATCGGATATTTTTTCCCGCTATAAAAGACTGAAAGGATTTAATGTACTGCACCCAATGGGCTTTGATGCTTTTGGGCTTCCGGCAGAACAGTATGCCATACAGACCGGACAGCATCCTGCAAAAACAACGACTGATAACATTAATACATATAAAAATCAGTTAGAGAAAATAGGATTTTCCTATGACTGGTCGCGGGAAGTGGTCACCAGTGAACCTGATTATTACAGGTGGACACAATGGATTTTCCTTCAGTTGTTTAAGAGTTGGTATGACCTGGAAGAAGAAAAGGCAAAACCGATTTCCAAACTGGAAGAAATTTTTTCCGAATCGGGCAATACAAATATTCAGGCAGCGTGCGATGACCATACGCCAAAATTTACAGCCGAAGAATGGAATTCATTCACCGAAAAGCAGCAGCAGGATATTTTGATGAAGTATCGTTTAGCGTATCAGAGTTATTCTTTGGTCAACTGGTGTCCCGGTCTGGGTACCGTATTAGCCAATGACGAAATTGTCAACGGTGTTTCTGAGCGCGGGGGTTACCCTGTAGAGCGTAAAAAGATGTCGCAGTGGTTTTTGCGTATTACAGCGTATGCCGAGCGTTTGCTGAAAGGATTGGATACATTAAATTGGTCAGAGTCCATGAAGGAAATGCAGCGAAATTGGATAGGCAAATCTATCGGTGCCATGGTGAGTTTTAAAGTAGATGGATATGAGGGCAATGTGGATGTTTTTACCACGAGGGTAGATACTATTTTTGGAGTTTCTTTTATGGTGATTGCACCGGAACATGACTTAGTCGATAAAATCACTACTTCGGAGTATGTGGGTGAAGTAGCGAAGTATAAAAAGATATGTGCGGCAAAATCGGATATAGAACGCCAGCAGGAAAAGAAAGTCAGCGGTCAGTTTACCGGGGCTTATGTCCTCCATCCTTTTACAGGGAAGAAAGTACCCGTGTATATTGCGGACTATGTACTTGCAGGATACGGTACGGGAGCGGTGATGGCAGTCCCGAGTGGTGATGAGAGAGATTATGCTTTCGCAAAGAAATTTGGCCTGCCAATTATTCAGTTTTCAGATGCGCAGCAAAATCTTGAAAACGAAGCGGATACTACGAAGGAAGGCCGTTATGTGAACTCCGATTTTATCAATGGTCTGACGTATTCGGAGGCGGTAAAACTTTTACATCAAAAATTAGAGAAAACCGGAAAAGGCTATGCCAAAGTGAACTATCGCATGCGGGATGCCGGATACAGCCGTCAGAGATATTGGGGAGAACCTTTTCCTATTTATTATGATAAGGACGGTATTGCCAGAGCATTGAGTGAAAACGAACTGCCACTGACTTTGCCGGAGGTAGAACAGTATAAACCTACCGCAGACGGTCATTCTCCGTTGGCACACGCCACAGATTGGGTGAATGAATTAGGAGAGGGTAAAGTCAGAGAAACGGACACTATGCCGGGATATGCCGGAAGCAGCTGGTATTTTTTGCGTTATATGGATCCGAGCAATGATAAAGAGTTTGTAAGTCAGGATGCTCAGTCGTACTGGAAAGATGTGGATTTGTATATCGGAGGTACGGAGCATGCAGTGGGACACCTTTTGTACAGTCGTTTTTGGCATAAGTTTCTGAGAGATTTAGGTCATGTAGAGACCGAAGAACCTTTTAAAAGATTAGTCAATCAGGGAATGATTCAGGGGCGTTCTTTACTGATAAAAGACAGGACTATAAATGGAATGCCCGGGGGGGTACATGTTCCATTGTCTTATGCCGGTCCGGGAGATAAAATCTTTAAGGACAAGTTTATAGAATTACAGAAAAGCGATAACCGTTTTGAACATATAGATGCGGAAAAAGATGTACAGTGGGAAGATGTGAGCGGACATCCCTTTATTTCATTGAAGTTTGAAATAGAAAAAATGTCCAAGTCCAAATTTAATGTTGTCAATCCAGATGATATGATCGCACAGTACGGTGCGGATGTCTTCAGAATGTTTGAGATGTTTCTTGGGCCTATTGAAACGCACAAGCCCTGGGATACCAGTGGGATTGAAGGGGTCAGCAAATTTATTCGCAAGGTCTGGAGACTTTATCAAATCAAAGAAAATGGCGAAGTTACTTTTGGTGAAACTGCATCCAAAGAAGAGCAAAAAATCATACATACTGCCATTAAAAAAGTTACGGAAGATATAGAACGGCTTTCGTTCAATACTGCGGTGAGTGCTCTGATGATAGCCGCCAATGATTTGGGAAGACTTACATCGTTGAGCAGAGAAACTTTAGAGTCTTTAGCCGTTTTGATGTCGCCATTGGCACCTTTTATTTCAGAAGCACTTTGGACCAGGCTGGGATATGAAGGAAGTATTTTTGACGCTCAGTATCCGATACATAATCCGAAATATCTGACGGAAGACAGTGTGCTGTATCCTGTTTCATTTAACGGGAAAGTAAGACTGAAAATAGAGGTGTCAGCCGATTTGGGTAAAGAGGATTTGGAAAAACTTGTCCTGTCAAGAGAGGATGTACAAAAATGGTTAGACGGTAAGTCTCCCAAGAAAGTTATTGTCGTGCCGGGCAGGATAGTGAATGTGGTGGTGTAATTCTCTACATCTCCAATGTCCTGGCGATTTTATTGATATTCATACTTCTGGCACTGGCATCAAAGATTTCTTTATAGACACCGTTTTGAGCATAGACTTCTTCATGCGTACCCTGCTCTACGACATGGCCGTCTTGGATGGAATATATGTAATCGGCATCAATGATTTGGGAGAGTGAATGGGAAATAATAACGACAGTTCTCCCTTTTTTAACGGCGTCAATACTGTTTTTAATTTGCTCAGTGGCGACGGCATCTAAGCTGGCAGTAGGTTCGTCTAAGAAAATGATTGGCGGATTTTTAAGAAACATTCTTGCTATGGCGAGTCTCTGTTGTTGCCCGCCTGAGAGATTTGATGCGTTGGTTTGGTAACCGTTGGGTAATTCCATGATTTGCTCATGAATGTAGGCTTTTCGGGCGGCATCTTCTATCATTTCGGGCGTGGCATTTGGATTTCCGTAACGAATATTATCTTCTATTGTACCGCTAAAAATGTGATTTTTTTGAAGCACTAATCCAACTTTTTCTCTCAAAAATGGAGTGTCATATTCCTGAATATCCACTCCATCGAGATAAATTTTTCCCGAAGTAGGAGCATAAAATTTATCTAACAGATTGATAATAGTTGTTTTCCCCGCACCGGACAGACCTACTAATGCGGTGATTTGATTTGGACGAATTTCTATGTGGACGTTGTGCAGAGCTTTTTTACCGTTGGGATAAGTAAAATCCACATTTTCCATTTTGAACAACCCTTCTACATGTGTCGGTTTGTACTCTCCCGAACTTTCGGTTTCTTCATCAGCTTCTAATATTTCAAAGTAGGCTTCCGAGTAAATCATGGCATCATTGATTTGGTCTAAAATCATGTGCAGCTGGCGAATCGGAGCGGAAACGTTGCTGAAAAGCATGATGTTGAACATGATGGCACCTATGGTAATGTCGCCTTTCAGTACGAGGTAAGAGCTGAGCAGAATAATCAGGACAACACCTATCTGCTCGGAGAAGTTTTTGATGCCGTTAAAGATGAAGTTGGCTTTACGGGTCTGCAACTGATTATCGGTCATATCTTTTTGAATATTCAGTTGTTTTTCCGATTCTATTTTTTCCCGATTAAAAGATTTGATGACCGTAATAGATTCTATAATTGTAATTATACCGTGAGATTTATTTTCTCTAAACTGGCGCAGCCTTCTTCTCCAACCGCTTAAATAATCCGCCTGATATTGAGTGATGAAGTAGTACACAGGAATGAGCAGCACACCTATCAGCCCAATGTAGAAATTGGATTGAAACATCAAAAACAGTGCAACCAATGCATTGAGCAAAAGCGGAAGAATGTTGAGAAAAAAGAGTTGAGTCAATCTGGTCAGACTGTCGATTCCCCGATCAATTCTCGTCTGTAATTTTCCGGATTCATTGTCATTGGAAGTGAAAAAAGACAATCTGTAGGTCAGAATTTTATTGATGATATCCTGAGCCAATTCGTGGGAAACCAAAATACGAAGCTGTTCTCCAAAATATTTCTGTCCGAACTGTATAAAGATGTTGATGATTTCTTTTACGACTAAAACAATCGCAATAAAAGCCAATATTTTCCAACCCTTTTCCATTTTGTCTGCCGCATTGGTCAGCTCGGTGATACTGTCCACCGTGTATTTTAAGATCCAGGCATTGACCTGTGCCGTAAAAGAACCTATAATGGTCAGGAAGAGCGTTCCATATACTAACCATCTGTGTTTTTTGATGTAAGGTCTGATTCGCTGGAAGAGAGAGATGTAATTCATTTATCTTATAAAAATCAATTGGTTGACACTATAGCCTAAAAAATATGCCAGGATTGGAATGTGAAGATATATCCGAAGTTTAGATAGAAATTTCAGATAAAATATAAGTTTGGCTTAAAAAACAATCTTTAATTAACAGGTAAAACAGAGTTTTTTGACATATAAATTAATTATGCAATTTATACAGCCGGGTCGGGCGGTATTTATTTTCGATGGTGATTTCTTTTTTTAGGGTACTATTCCTGTCAATGGAATAATAGCCGTTGAATTTTCTTTTAATGATATTGGGTACAGAGATGTAAAGTTTGTCATCTACAATACTGAACACATTCATACGGGAGGATGTATCGGAATGCGGAATGTCTAATTTTTTGACCACATCCGGAAATTCCGGGTCAAATTCGTAATATCCCATCTGGATTACCCCGGGTTCATCTTCGCCGAAAGGGTAGGGGTCTTCGGACACATGCAGATAAATTTTATTATTATAGGAAATCATGGATTGAGCTATATGCGTTTTGCCGAAAAGCTTTTCAATGTCAATTACCCAGTCCGGATCAAAGTCTGTCTCTCCGCTTTTTATTCGAAAAATTATAGATGGATTGTGTGCATTAAATTGATTCCACCCCCAAGAACAGAAATACAGATTTCCGTTTTCATCCTTGCTTGTGCCTTTGTTTTCGGATACATAAAACGAAACTGTTTTTATTCCTTCGTATTGGATGATTTTTTCCACTTTGTTGGTACTGACATCAATTACAGCAAGGTAAAAATATTTTTCACTTTCGGCAATCAGATTAAAAGCAGCCTGCTCTAAAAAGGCAATGCTCACATATAGTTTTCCCTGATTTTCTTCCAGCGCCGTCGTACCGGTGCGAATGAGATTATTTCCTGAGACATCTGTCCATTTTGCATCGGGTCTAAACTCTCGAATAGCTTCTTCCAAATTGATTTTCCCTGTCAGCCTCATATCTGTAGGGTCAAAGATTTGAATGCTTTGAGGAGCTTTCCCCTCATCATAAAAATAACCCAGCTTTTCATTGACAATACAAAGCTGTCGTGCCGGGAAAAGATTGTCCCGGGAAATATTCAGCTCACTTTCGATATACACTCTGTTTTCGTCATTGATACCCAATCGATAAAGCCCGGGTGTAGAGGAATATCCTTTCTTGTCTTTTGCAAAAGAATAGATGTACTGATTGAGAGCTATGTGTCCGGAGGAAGTAGATGGATTGGAATTGATGAATAAATGATTTTCTCCCAACAAGTCATATTTTTCTTCGGGATAGATATCTTTCAGGTTGAATGTATAAAAAGTGGTGATGTCCACATCCGAGGCATCTTCGGTTACTAAGACATAGTTGTTATGAGAAAAATCGGTTTTCGGAAAATTTGTTTTCTCGTCCAAGTTTTCCACTTTGCAGGAAACTAAGAACAGTAAATATAAAATAAGATATATGGGTGTTTTATTCTGCATTATACTTTTTTATTGGAAGTCATAAGTAAATTTAAAAGAAAAGCTTCTTCCTGCACTCTGCATTTTAAAAGTGTTATATACCGACTTATTAAAAATATTATCTATTTCCGTAGATATTGCGATTTTCTTGTTTTTGATTAAATCCATTGACCATACTATGCCGGCAGAACTCACATGCTGAATCGGAATAACTCGATTTGTAAACACCTTACTTTTACCGAATAAACCCAAAAAACCGTCAGGTTCGTATTGCTTTTCGATAAAATCCAGATAGTACTGATGCACGTAAGAGTATGACCAGTATAGTTGCAGACGGTCTTTTTTGCTAAAGACCGTCTGGAAGGTATAGGATGCCAGAGCATTACCAAAATAGAACGGCATGTTACTTACCCGTGCGTTGATAAAATGATCATTTTGTACCAAATCGTCATTTGATCCTTTAAACCTGAATTCGTTATACGTAATATTTCCCGAAATCATCAGCTGCTTGATCGGTCGGATGGTGGCTTCCAGTTCGATTCCGTAACCTCTGACTTTGTCCAGGTTCAGGAATTTAGACTGAAACTGAGTGATTTCCTTGAGACGTATCAGGTCTTTTATATTTCTCATGTAAGTACTCATTTCGACACTGTACTTTTCGTTTGGCTTATATCGAATTCCAAAATTTATATTCAGACTTTTCTCCGGTTTGAGAAGGATGTTTGGAATAATAAAAATATTATCTCCGAAAATTTCTGCCTGATCAGGTAAGCGGAAAGTATTTTCTACAGAAGTTCTGAGCAGCCAGCCGTTGTACGAGCGAAACTTCATTGACTGAGCCAGACTCCATCCGCTGTTAGCGATCGGTTTTTCTTCAACGCCGGTGATGGCATTGTCTAAAGTGCCTTTTGTACGGGAATTTAAAAACTTGATTTGAGACAGCCCCTCCATTCTGTTATCCAAGAAGAAATACTGATAACCCAGGCCCGAAATAAATCGGTTGTATCGGATATGTGTTTTGGTGAGATAGCGATTTAAATCGTCGGCTTCTCTCGTGAAAAAATTATTGACGATGTTTAAAATGAGTTTTTGATTCTCTTTGATTCGGTATGTAAACAGCCCTCTGTATGTGAAATTATTCAGTGTGGTTTCGATTACAGATTTTTTCAGGTTGGAGTAATCAATTCCCATTTCAGAGCCGGATACTGCCTCATATTTATTGCCCAGCCAATCATACCGCGCATTTTTTAAAGTATCTATTAACTCATAGCGGATATGACTGAAAACAGCGAATTGTGTGAGCTGAAGTTTGCCGTTAAATAAGTCCTTTTTGTATTCTAATGAAGGAACGGCATAAGCGTATTCTTTATTTTTGACGCTTCCGAAGGCTCTGCTTCTCGAAACGAAATCATTTTGTAAATCTCTGATTAGTCCGTAACTGTTTGTTTTTACTTTAAATAAATCAGCCCATTTTCTGTTTTCAAAACTCACATAAGCCTCCGCACTGTATTGTTTGTATTTATTATGAAAAAGTTTGGCGGTAATATATTTTGTTCTCCCTGTCTCTTCATCTGCAATCGGCAGATTATCCACTTTAAAATTGTTGGCACTGTAGTTTATAAAAGCATTAATACCCCAAGAAAATCGATCGCTTTTTTTGACAAAATTATTAGTGCTAAACCGATGTGTATTAAAAGAGCCGACTTCATAGCTCATATTGGTAGCAGTCCGGGAAGGTTTTTTAGTTACGATATTAATAGCTCCCCCCAATGCATCTATTCCGACTTCGGTGGGCATAACTCCTTTATATACCTCTATATAATCCGCAGCATTGGCGGGGATCTTGGTCAGACTCATACTTGACCCTAAATAGTCAATTGGTATCCCGTCCATCAAAAATTTAATAGATTTCCCATTGAATCCTCCGACCACAATATCCGCATCTGCTCCCAGACCGCCGGTATTTCTGACTCTCACTCCTGCGGAACGGTTCATAAGCTGCTCGACAGAAACAGCTGCCCGGGCTTCCCGGCTCAAATCTATCACATTCGTTTTGATAGAGTGTGTGGCGATTTGCTGAGTAATTCTTTCTCCGACAATACTTACAGTATCTAATTGGGATGTAATTATTGCAATACGCACGTCTGTTACATCGTCATTTACAAGCACTTTGGCAATGGGAGAAACAAATTCCCGATATGCCGCATACAGATTATAGACTCCGGGTCTTAAACCGGCAAAGCAAAAATTTCCGTCTGCATTAGCCTTGGTTGTTTCATCCAATTCAATGATGGTTACTTCTACCTGCACTTTGTTTTGTTCCGAAATATCTACTTTACCGCAAAGTGTGTAATCGGCATAAGACTGCACATAACACCCGAGAAGCAGAATAATAAACAGTGCGATTTTTTTTGTCATAAAACTCACCTGCAAAAATAAAAAGAATGGGCAGGCACTTCATCATACCTGCCCATAAGAAATGATTAATTTATGGTGTTATTTGATGATATTGTAGTCCGAAGCATTGACGTCTTTCAGTATGTCATCCACCATGACAAATGTCCGTACATCCTTAGATTCATCCTCTCTTAATTGCATTATTTTTTTATCCAAGTCCACATAAAGAACTTTCCAGTTAATTTCTACTATCCCGTAACCTCTTATATCGTGTTCGGTCGTTAAAATACTTTCATTCAGTTTTTTCTGAGCGAATTGTTTTTTGGAGGTAATACCCATTGGGAAAGCGTACCTGAAATTTAAGATGTCGTTTCCTTCCAAATGAAGAGCGGCAAGTTTCATGTATTCCATATCGGGGTCGTGATCGCCTGTCATACCCGGGCTGTACAGGTCTGAACCCGGCTCCAGTTTCCAGTGTGTGTCAAGCAATTTTTCGCGGGTAGAATAAGGCTCACCGTCCACGTAAACTTTCACTCCGTGTACGGCCTTTCCTCTTTTGAGAGTGACTGCGACATCTATTTCCTGTACATCTCCGCTTAATTCGTTACCTTCTGCTACCTTGGATTCCACAGTCATGACAAAGGTCAGTACATCACCGCTAAGCTGAACATTTCTCACATTTCTCAGAGAGAAATCAAAGGCAGGCGGATATACCGGATTAATTTGAATCAGCTCAAAGGACTGATTATTGTCTTTGTAATTCCAATACCAATAATCTTCTTCTTTGTCATAGGCATTAAAGTAGTTTTGAATGACAATAGCTCTAAACCCATCTACGCCCTTGGCTTTTGTTTTAATGAAATCATATCCATACACTTCGCCGAGAATAAAAGGAGCATAGTAAGGTACCTTGCCTTTGGTCGCATCGATTTCAGGGTCTAAAAGCAGATTGCTTGAGAGGAAATTCACTTCCTCCAAATTCCACTCTCCTTCAATAAAACCTTTGGGCTCGTTTTCTTCATTTTTGTCTTTGCTGCAACCTGCTATCATGAGCAGTGCAAACGCGATTGTAGTTAGTCTTGTAATAAGCATTTTTTTTGTTTTATGTAATTAAATTTGACTCGGTCGCAAAATTACGTCAACATCCTATAAAACACTCTTTTCCCTATGCTTTATGACTATTGTTTTACAAAGAAAGAGGTGTAAAACTTCATGTGTATATGTGGAAACGGCTTACAGTAATCAAGGTGGTTTTCTGTAAATTACTCTCCGTCTTTTTTCCAAAAATGGCCAAGACCTTTTCCTAATTTTTGTATGGTTTCAATGCTTTTGTTAAGAGGATCCGCGCTGACATCTTCAAAACGGTCAAATGCGTGTTCTCTGCTGTATTCCTGAGGATAGACAATCAACCGGCTGTTGGCATTAAAATGACGCTCAAGTTTATTTGGAACATTTTCCAAAATACTCATATAAGATGCTCCGCTTTTTCTCGCCGAAACCAGTATAAACAGATCGTCTTCGTGAACATTCTCTGATAAGGCTGAGAAGCTTTCCCATTCGGTGAAGTGTACGGTAGATAGAGATGCGGTCAGCTTGGCATTTTCAAAAACTCTTTTTACGGCTTTATCTGTGAGTTCATTGCAATAAATACGGATAGGGACACTTAGTTCCTGTGCAAGTACTGCAGTTTTTATCAGCCATTGATTGAAGCCTTTTTCAAATTCGGCCAACGGAGGTACGGCGACTATAATGCGCTTGTGAAGCGAAAGAGGTTTGTCTAAGTAACAGATAAAGGTAGTCTTGTCGGTACTGGACAAAATGCCTTCTATTTTTTCTCCAATCAACTTTTCCAAAAAACTACGGGGAGTAGGCCATCCGAGTACCAATATATCTGCCATTGTCTCTCTCGAAACTCTCGCTATTCCTCCCGGGACGTTGTGGTCAATGGTGGTCAGAATTTTAATATTGGTTTCTGTAGCCGATCCTTCTTTTACGAATTCATCTAATTTGTTTCTGGCTTTCAGAATATTAATTTCTGATTCTTCGTTGATAGAGACCACGTTTAATATAGAGATTGGATTTTGCGAACTTTTATCTTTAATCAAAATAGATAATTCCAGTAGTTTAGACAAATTTTCGATGTGATCTATACAAACTAAGATATGTTCATCCGCAGCTCCGCTCGAGCGGATTAAATCGGTATTGTCGTTTTCTGATTCCAACACAATTTGTTTGGCCGCTTTTTCTGTGGCAAAAGAGGCCACTACACAAGCAATTAAAATCAAAATAACTGTACCATTGAGAATATTATCATCAATGACTCCCGCCTGATGACCTACTAAGATTATCGCCAGTGTAGCTGCGGCATGCGCACCACTAAGACCAAAAATAAGCTGCCGTTGGGCTTTGGTGTACTTTAATGTCCATTGAGTAAACAGAGCAGCTAACCATTTCCCGACCAAGGCTACCACGGTTAGTGTTCCGGCAATAATCAGAGCCCCCGGACCGCTGAGGATAACCCGCACGTCCACAATCATACCTACGCTGATGAGGAAAAAAGGAATAAACAGAGAGTTTCCGATAAATTCTATTCTGTTCATCAGAGCGGATGAGTTAGGGATAAGTTTATTCAGAGCAAGACCTGCCACGAAAGCACCGATAATATCTTCAATTCCGGCCACTTCTGCCAAAAAAGCGGCAAAAAAGACAACCGAGAGTACAAAGATATAATGTGAATGTTTTTCACTCTCGAGTTTTTGGAAAAACCATTTGGCAACTCTCGGAATAATCAGGAACATGATGATTGAAAATATTATAAGAGAAATTCCTAACTGAATCCAAAAATCCTGACTCAGCTCACCCTTGCTATTTTCGATGATGACTGCGAGAATAATCAGCACAGCCGTGTCGGTCAAAATTGTTCCTCCGACTGTAATAGCGACGGCCTGATTTTTAGAGATGCCAAATTTACTGACTATCGGATAGGCTACTAAGGTGTGAGTCGCAAACATACTTGCAGTTAAAAGGCTTGCATTGAAATCATATCCCAGAAAGTAAAAACATACCGGATAACCGATAGCGAGAGGAATAGCAAAAGTGAAAAATGAAAAAACTAAGCTTTTATTTCTGTTCGCTTTAAATTCATTTAAGTCCAGTTCCAATCCGGCAATAAACATGATATAAAGAATTCCGATCTTGGAGAATAAATCTATTGCCGAACTCTTTTCAATGATGCCCAGTCCAAAAGGACCTATGACGACTCCCGAAATGATTAAACCAATAATTCCCGGAATATTGATTCTTCTCAATAAAATAGGAGAAAGTAATATGATTAACAGAATCAGAGAGAAGACTAAAACCGGATCCTGCAAAGGAAAAGCACTTTCTACGAAATGCCCTAAACTCTCCCAAACCCCTTTTATTTTATCGAAAAACTGAAGGAAATTACCAATCATTAGCCCTAAATTATCGGCAAAATACAGAGATTTTATCAGATTTTAGGCAAACTGACCGCATTCGTTTTGAGAAATAACACCGGATAAAGAAGATATAATTTTAACATTACATTCGTTCTTAAAAAACATAACCAAGGAATACACCCAATCCTCTGTTTTTGATTTTTATGCGATGTCGGGTATCGCCCAATTCATAGCTGTTGGCATATTGGTATATATCTATAGCACCCTGAGAGAATCTGAGTCCCAATACCACATTGCATTTAAACTGATAGTCTGCTCCGACTGTGAAACCAAAATCTATTTTTTGCATGTACTTGTCTTCGCTTTCATCTATATCCGGTCTCCCGAATACAGTCTTGTCTTTATACTTTTTTCCGTCGGAATCTAATCGCTTGTGATGAGCGGAAACCAGTGCGTTAATATAGGGACCGGCAAAAACACTAAATCCTTTGGAGTAAAAAGAAAGAGTAATGGGTGAAAGCTCTATATA
>CAZZEH010000030.1:0-40556 GCA_964653095.1 uncultured Chitinophagales bacterium | reverse complement strand
ATTTTCTGTTTAGAAAAATCCTCCCAATAACTTATACTATCTTGTGTTTCAAACCATTGATTGTTAGTCTTTTTGCGACTTCCTTTATCTCCTGTTTGCTTTAATCTGTCATAACCATAGCTTAATAAGTGCGCTTTTATGGCAGGATATTTTTCGATATCAATTTTTAAGCTTGGAAAAGTTGTAATCAAATATAAATTTGCAAACTCATAAGAATATTGCTTTATATCGCGCCCTCTTAATAAGGGTCGTATAATTTCAGCAGATTTAGGATCTTTCTTTATTAACTCTTTTTTCTTCTTTCCATCGATAATGAAAGCTTTGTTGTAACCTGTTAAAACGCCACGATATATATTAATGTCCCAGTCTTTTAAAGGAAGCCCAATAGCTTCAATCTTATTCTTAATTCTTTGCTCAATTTCACTTAAAATAACCCAAGAGTCACTTGTTTTAAAGTAGGTTTCCACTCCTTGTTGTCTAACATAATCGCTGGATTACCTGTAGTTTTTATAGGCTGGGTTTACTTTAGACAGGGTTCAATTAATTTAAACTATAATTAAGTCTAATTAAAAAAGAAGGAAACATGATTTACGCATACATCAGAGTAAGTACAGACAAACAGACAGTTGAAAACCAACGCTATGAAATCAATCAATTTTGTAAGCAAAAAGGATTGGTTGTCAATAAATGGTTTGAGGAGACCATATCCGGAACAAAAAAAGTAGAAAATAGAACTTTAGGAAAGTTATTGAAAAAAATGAAAAAAGGGGATATTCTCATTTGTTCAGAATTATCGCGTTTAGGCCGTAGCTTATTAATGATTATGGGGGTGCTGAATGAATGTATGAATCGAGATATCAAAATTTGGACTATAAAGGATAATTACAGACTTGGAGATGATATCAGTTCAAAGGTTCTAGCATTTGCATTTGGGCTTTCGGCCGAAATAGAAAGGAACCTAATTTCTCAAAGGACAAAAGAAGCTTTAGCGCGAAAGAAAGCAGAAGGCGTAATTTTGGGAAGACCCAAGGGTAGTAAATCTAAAAAAACAAAACTAACAGGTCAGGAAAGAAAAATAAAAGAACTATTAGATAAGAAGGTATCTTATTCCGCAATTGGCAGAATACTTGGTGTACATAGAATTACGGTAACTAATTTTGTAAAAGAAAAAATGAAAGACTATTAGGCACTATCCCTTTAAGCGTACAAACTCCCCCACCAACTCCCTTCTCAGCCAATCTCTGCCTGCATCAGTCAGTTCCAGTTTCCGCGTCTCTCCTACCCTCTCTATCCATTTTTTCTCAAAGAACTTTTGCATCAGTGCATCGCCCAACTGACCTGCCAGATGAGGTCTTTTTTCTGTCCAGTCTGTGCACTGTCGGGTAAGAACTCTTTTACTTTTCGCAAAATTGCTTTGATGAATGTCCAACTTCTCAAAAAACTTCCACCCGGAATCGGTGACAATATAGACTTTGCCTTCTTTTTGAATATAACCTTTGGCTTCCAATGCTTCCGTAATGGCAACTCCGATTTCTCCGGCCATGTGACCGTAACAACTTCTGAAGGGCTGAAGATATTTTTTGGATGAATAAGACATAATTCTTAGACTATAACAAAACTGTAAGCATTTTGATTAAAGCGCTCTTTCATGCCTTCAATGTTTATATTTGAAATCAAAACTCATTGCAATCATGTCGCCGTATATCGCACTCACTCTTGCTATCATATTGGAAACCATAGCCACGACTGCTCTCAAGAAAACTGAACAGTTTACACAACTGTTACCCAGTATCATCTGCATAGCAGGTTATCTCGGTGCATTTTATTTTTTGAGCCTGACACTCAAAACACTGCCTGTAGGAATAGTTTATGCAATCTGGTCTGCTGTGGGTATTGTCCTGATTACGCTGGCAAGTATAGTTTTGTTTGATCAAAAACCTGATTTAGCTGCTATTGTCGGTATGACACTGATTATAGCCGGAGTGGTAACGATACAGCTATTCTCTAAAATGAATGTGAATTAAAAACCCGGATTATGCAAAAAAATAGCCCCAACTTTCGTTGAGGCTATCATATAAGGTTTGGGAAAAGTTATTACTCTTCTCCTTTTTCCATCTGAGCTCTCAATTCTGACAGCACATCCAAATCTCCTAAAGTCGATCTTTCAATCTTCGCATTGTTTTCTTTCACTGCGGACTTAGTTTTTTTGACTGTTTTCTTTTTCTCATTGGACGCTTTTGCTTTCTCTTCCACTTTCTGATCTTCAATCACTCGTGTATGAGAAACAATTATCCTCTTGTCTGCTCTGTCAAATTCTATAATCTTAAATTCTAAAGCCTCATCTACTTCTGCTAATTTCCCGTCCTCTTTCTTAATGTGTCGGGTCGGTGCAAAAGATTCTACGCCGTAAGGCAGCTGAACGATAGCTCCTTTATCTTCTCTTTTTATTACAGTGGCTTCGTGAATGGAACCAACCGGGAAAATAGTTTCAAATGTATCCCATGGGTCTTCTTCCAATTGTTTATGACCTAATACAATCTTACGGTCTTCTGAGTCAATTTCGTTTACAATTACCTCTAACTCTTCTCCTATCTTGGTGTACTCGGTTGGGTGATTGTAACGCTTAGTCCAGGAAAGGTCGGATATATGTACCATACCTCCTATCACTTCATCCAACTCTACAAAGACTCCATAAGCTGTAATATTTTTCACCAGACCCATATGACGGCTGCCTACCGGATATTTCTCCGCTACAGCCTTCCAAGGGTCTTCGGTCATTTGTTTCAGACTCAGAGACATTTTTCTTTCTTCTCTGTCTATGGTAACGACCATTGCTTCGTATTCATCTCCCAACTGGAAGAAATCTTTTGAGTTAATCGGCTGGTTGCTCCAGCTGACTTCCGACACGTGAATTAAACCTTCCACACCCGGAGTGATTTCCAAGAAAGCACCGTAGTCCTCAATGTTCACAATTTTACCTTTCACTTTGCTGCCTTCCACAATATCCGCAGGCAAAGTATCCCAAGGATGCTGTTGAAGTTGCTTCAAACCCAAAGAAATTCTCTTCTTATTGTCGTCAAACTCCAATACTACCACATTGATTTTTTGGTTCATCTCCAACACCTCAGAAGGATGGTTGATTCTGCCCCAGGAAATATCCGTGATATACAAAAGTCCGTCCACACCTCCCAAGTCAATAAATGCACCAAAATCAGTAATATTCTTAATGGTACCTTCAAGAATCTGTCCTTTCTCCAATTTGGAAATAATTTCCTGACGCTGAGACTCAATATCACTTTCTATCAACGCCTTATGAGAGACCACAGCATTATTAATGGCTTCGTTCACTTTTACCACTTTGAATTCCATTGTTTTTCCCACAAACTGGTCATAATCTAAGATAGGCTTGACATCAATTTGAGAACCCGGAAGGAATGTCTCCATTCCAAAAATATCCGCAATAAGACCTCCTTTAGTCTTACTGATTATTTTTCCTGTTAAAACAATGTCGTTTTCGTAAGCATCGACAATTTTCTCCCAAGCGCGTGTAAGCTTGGCTTTTCTTCTGGACAGTACTAACTGACCTTTTTTGTTTTCCTTTGTTTCGACATACACATCGACCTCGTCTCCAATTTGAACATCGGTTCCTCTAAATTCGTTAGCAGGCACCAAACCATCAGATTTGTAGCCAATATCTAACACTACATCCGAATCAGTAATGGCTGTTACGACTCCGGTTACAATTTCACCTTCTTCAAATGTTTTAAATGTTCCGTCGTAAAGATTTTCAAGCAGTTCGACTTCTTCTTGTGTGTAGGATGTTGCGCCGTATTTACTCTGGTTCCAGTCAAATTCTACGGCTTTGTTTTCTTGTTGTTCAGACACAACTTTTTTTTAATTAGTTAAACAATAAATTTTAATTCGCCATTATTCCTGATAATGGTGCGCAAAGATACTGTTTAAAACCTGAATAAAAGAAAGTTTTTACGGATAAATAATCTTCTGCAAAACACGCTGCTATTTATAGGCACAGCCTTCTGCTAGGCAAACAATTTAACGTATTATATATCTCAAATGCTTTAAAAGAGCCACATAATACTCGGTATAAAATTTATCTGAAAATATTTTTTCTGCTTTTCATCATCTTTAAAAATGTTAAATTATTAATAATATAGTACTTTGTATTGCATAATACTATTTAATAGATATATATTTGTATTGCAAAAGAGTTAAAACAGGCTTTTGCAATTAAAAGAAAACAGGTATGAGCAGAAAAATAGATGTAGAAAACACCAAGGTGCAAATGCGAAAAGGCATACTTGAATTCTGCATTTTGGGAATCATAGCTGACGGTGAAGTCTATTCCACTGATATTTTGGAGGGGTTAAAATCTGCCAATCTGCTTGTAGTGGAAGGCACGCTTTATCCGCTCCTAACCAGGTTAAAAAACTCAGGCTTCCTGTCCTACCAGTGGAAAGAGTCCAGTTCGGGCCCTCCGAGGAAATATTTCTCCCTGACTCCGAATGGCAAAGAAGCCCTGATAGAACTGGCGGAAACTTGGGAAGAATTAAAATATACCGTAAAAAAGACCACAAAATCCATTCACAAACCCTGAAATTTACTGTAAGATGCAAAAAGTATTTTCAACCAATATTGCAGGTCAGATCTTCCACATCAATGAAGATGCTTTTGACCAATTATCCGACTATCTTGCTTCTCTCAAAGCACTGTACGGAAATGAAGAAGACGGACAGGAAATCATGCAGGATATAGAGGCCAGAATAGCCGAAATTATTCGTTCTGAAAGTAAGCAGGCCGAACCTTTCATTGTACACAAAGAACTTGTTTCGACAATAATTCAAACCGTGGGAAGTCCTGCAGAGCACCAGAAAGAATCCAATTCCCGCGGCAATCCGTCACCACAAGCCGAAACGTCGGGAAGAGTTTTATACCGCGACACAGAAAACAAGGTTATTGCCGGAGTCTGTGCCGGTTTAAGCCAATATTTTAACATCAAAGACTTTATCTGGGTTAGATTAATTTTTATTTTTTCCGTGATAGCCGGTATAGGCAGCGGGTTACTTATCTACCTCATACTCTGGGTTTTGGTACCTAAAAAAGAAACTACACGGATTCAAAAAAAAACTTTAATACTCTGACAAAGGATTTCGGCAAATCAGGAAAAGCTAATTTTCCCAGTTTAGTCAAAGGACTCTTAAAGCTTATACTGTTACTCTTTCTTCTCCTTTTGGGGATGATACTTGCCGTACTTTTCCTAAGTATTCTTATCGGAATAATAGGAATCTTAGCTGCCTACCCACTTGCTGCTCCACTCGTTTTTGACAACTCCTGGATGTTCTATATATATACCACTGCTTTCTTGGGAGGGGCTTTCCTATTTTTCACTTTTATTATTTTACTTTTTATTCAGATTTTTTCTTCCCAAAAAAAGCCCTTGCAATCCTACAGAGGTATTATTTTATTTTCTCTTACAGCTGTTTTCTTCATAATTGCTTATGCAGGAGTAGCGGATGGCATTCGACAATTCAAAGCGGAAGAGCAAACTGTCGTACACGATATAATCCAAACAGGTCATTTTCGGGAAAATATGGTATTGAAATCAGTCAGTTATGAAGCCGCAGGCATACAAGACAGGCACATCAATATTTTTTGGAACAATCTTTCTGTAACAGACAATCAGATTATCCTTAAAAATATTCGGCTTCACATTGCCCAAAGTCCTGATGAGGACATTCATCTTTTCAAATCTTTTTCTTCGAGAGGAAAAAACAAAGAAGCTGCACTGAAAAACATCGAGAATATTAACTATCAGTATGAGTTAAAAGGGGATACGCTCCTATTTCACGATTATATTCTTTTTGAAAAAGGTAAGTCTTTGTTTCGAAATCAACAGATAGAAATCACACTGTACATTCCGGAAAACATGCCTTTTATTTTGGATAATATGAATCACATAATTCAAAAGAAGCCCCGTTATAAAGATGATACCGATGAGGTTTTCTTTAACGAAAAATTTATATGGAAAATAGAACACGGATATCTCGTGCGACAGGAGGCACTATATTAATAAAACTCACCTCTTTTCAGATAATTAAGAACATAATCCCTTACTCCTTCCTCAATCGAGTAAAACTTTTCATGATATCCAATCGATTTGAGCTTATCAATATCAAGATAAATTTCATAAGGCAAGCTGTCCTTTAATTCTTCCCTGATGGGCTCGAATTCATACACAGGCTCCTGTTCAAGAGCATAAAACACCTGACTTACGGCCTCTTTAAAACTTACACTTCTTCCTGTGCCTACGTTATAAATTCCCGATTTAGGCTTAGAGTCTAATAAAAACCAAATAACTTTTGCCACATCTTTCACATAGATATAATCTCTCAGCATTCCGCCGTCTTCAAAACCAGATCTGTCAGAAGCAAACAATTTCATCTTCCCGTTCATCAAAATCTGATTGTAAGCTTTAAATATCAGAGAAGCATTCGCCTTTTTGTGATATTCATTCGGTCCATATACATTGGGCATTCTCAGCCCTGCCCAAAATGGAGGCTGCTCCGATTGCTGTAACGCCCAAATATCGAGTTGTGCCTTCATAGCCGAATACGGATGAGAAAGGCTCAGTTTTAAGGCTGTTTCTATATCATCCTTAAATCCATGTTCCCCGCTTCCATAGACAGACGCTGAACTGGCATAAATCAATGGTATTCTATTTTTAGTACAAAATCTCCACAAATCTTTAAAGTTTTTCTGAATGTCATGATTCAGCTCTTCCCAGTTACTATGCAAATAACCTGCTTTGGAACCTAAATGGACAATTGCCTGAATCTGTTCGGCATGATTTTCAAGAAAACTATTCTGGTTTTTTCTGTCTATTGTATCACCATAATACTTCCACGAAAGATTGTGAAATTTTTCCGGCTTGCTAAAATCATCTATCAGTACCGTATCGCGAATATTCTTTTCATTCAAAAAAGATAAAAAAACGCTCCCAATAAATCCCACCCCGCCTGTAATGACAATCATTTTGCTTATTTTTGGGCGAAATTAACCAAAAGCTATGGATTCAACGCTCATTGTCAGGGGCATTATCAAAAAGAGGCGAAATGTGAAGCCTGAACTTTTCAATGGTAAAAAAATTGACAGGGAAATTATTCAGGATATTTTAGACGTAGCCAATTGGGCGCCTACCCATAAACGTACCGAACCCTGGCGGTTTATAGTTTATGAGTATGAAAAAACTAAAGACTTTGGGATTTTGCATTCTGATGTGTATAAAAATCATACTCCCAAAAGCAAATTTTTAGAAAAAAAGTATCAGAAAATATTAAATCGTGCCGACAAAGCTTCTCATGTAATTGTAGCCTGTCTCAAAAGGAGTAAAGATGAAATCATTCCGCTGCAGGAAGAAATCGCGGCTGTATCCTGTGCGATACAGAATATGATACTTTTGGCGACCACATACGAGATTGCATCATATTGGGGCTCGGGAGGTATGTGCTACCATCCGGCAATGAAAGAAGCTTTGGGGTTGGAGCCTGAAGACCATATTATCGGCTGGCTCTTTTTTGGAAAAACGGACGATTATGATGTTTTAAAACCGAAGAGAGACACCCCGATAGAAGATAAAATAAAATGGATGTAATAATAAAGATATCCGACATCTGTACATTTGTCTAAATGTTTCACCAGACTCTTCCCTTCTTACTTTTCTGTCTTTTTGCAGGTATAGCCTCAAAAAAATGGAAGCTTTTACCCAAAGAAAGTTATCGCAGAGTCAATCAGATTATCTTATATCTCACCATACCGGCTATCACGCTGGAAAAAATCAGTGCGCTCACTTTGGATATCGCCTACCTGATACCCATCGCCACAACTTGGCTGTTTTTTATTGCAGCAGGTGTTTTTTTCGGTATTCTGGCCTATTTCTTCAAGTGGAACAAGAAGACTTGGGCAGCACTCACTTTAGTTTGCGGGTTAGGAAATACTTCTTTTGTCGGATTTCCGGTGATTGAATTAATATACGGGGACGAAGGACTTAAGTACGCTATATTGGTGGATCAGCCGGGTACTTTTGCGGCTCTTTCTACTTTGGGTATTGCGCTGGCGGCCTATGGTAACAGCTCGGGCATCACCTTTAAGAAAATGCTCCAACGACTACTGATGTTTCCGGCATTCACCTGTTTTTTTATTGCACTGCTGCTGCCTGTTCGGTGGTTAGAGTTAGAATTGCTGACAAATATAAGTTCTTTGAATATCTTACACTATGTGGGCAGCTGGACCTTTCCTCTTGCCTTTCTGTCCATTGGTATGCAGTTTACATTCAGCTTCAGAGGCGTCAATCTCTACCACTTCGGCTGGGGTTTGGCCTTTAAACTCATTTTAGGTCCTGCGGCCGTTTTTTTAATATTTAAAGCAGCTAATCTTCAGGGGCTTCTTTACGATGTCACTATTCTGGAACTGGCCATGCCTCCTATGATTACAGCCTCCATCATTGCGGTAGATTACAATCTGCGTCCAAGACTGGCTTCGGCACTTATCAATTACGGTATGCCTGTATCTGCTATTTCTCTCGCGATTTGGAGTTACATACTTTAACCAATTCTGTCTTGGCATTCTTTAGAGAAAACTGAAACTGTACTCTTCTCTATGTGTCCCGGCAATAATATCGAATGTATCGATGAGTCATTCCTAAGATTAGAATTTCATTAGAAAGTGAAAGCGGGAAGACTTTATACCTCAATTTTAGTATTTTAGTTTTTTACAGAAAACATGCAGATACTAATCGTAGAAGATGATAAGCGCGTCAGTGAATTCCTGCTCAAAGGGCTTGAGGAAAACGGGTATCTGATTACAATGTGTTCATCGGCAGAAGAGGTCCTGGATAATTATCTGAATATCTCCTGGGACTTAATCATAGTCGATATCATGCTGCCGGGAATGGACGGAGTACAACTGGTGCAGACTCTGAGATTCAAAAAAACAATGGCACCGATACTGATGCTCAGCGCATTGAATTCAGTGGATGACAAGGTCAGAGCTTTGGACAGTGGGGCAGATGATTATTTGGCTAAACCTTTTCACTTCGAGGAACTTCTTTCCCGTATTAATGCCATCACAAGGCGGGCGAAAAAGCAATATGAAGAAGCCGGTTCGTCTGAGATTATAGCCGGAGATTTACGGATAGATTTGAATCAGTACAAAGTTTTTAGAGATCAAACAGAAATAGAACTTTCTCCAAAAGAGTATAAGTTACTGACTTACTTGGTGATTAATGCAGAAAAAGCTATCAGCAGAATACAGATTTTAAATGCCGTTTGGGGAATTACTTTTGAAAACCATACCAATGCCGTAGATGTATATATCTCATACCTTCGCAGCAAGTTGGAGGGCGAGGAAAGAAAATATATTCATACTGTAAAAGGTGTAGGGTATATGTTTAAAGCAGAAGAATGAAACTAAGAAACAGGCTGTCCATATTTTCAGTTTTAATTTTTTCGGTAGTCATACTCCTGGCTTCCATGACTATCTATTTTTCATTCTATAACTGGATGAAGAAAAATGAAATAAAGATATTGGAAAATAAGACTCTGCTGGCCGCATTTTATTATCTCGAAGAAGATGAAGTCAGTCAGTCCGAACACGAAAATATCAAAAGCAGACTGAGTAAATCCATTTCTAAAAAAGACATTGCGGTCTATGGCAAATACAACACCAAAGAAAGAGGAGAAATGTTGCCGGATATCAATATCACAGATGAGTTTCTGAATACCGTCAGAGTAGAAAAGCAACGCCCTTTTTCCACTAAAGACTATTTCTATAACGGTCTTTTTTATACGGACAATGAAGGGGATTTTGTGGTCGTCACCCGTGAGCTTAAAAATGATTTTAATCACCAAATGTTTACGTTACTCCGCATTTTAATCGTGGTGTTCGTACTCGGTGTCGCACTGATATTTTTGTTTTCTCAGATACTTGGCAAACTGGCTTATCAGCCTATAATTTCCATTATGAATCAAATCGGCAGACGAAATACAAAAAACTTTCATGAACCGATTGTGATTAGTGACACTTATTCCGAAATCAGAAGTCTGACTCAGGTGTACAACCGCTTTGTTGAAAATCTGGGCCAGACCTTTCACATTCAGAAAAACTTTATCGATTACGTTTCTCACGAACTGAAAACGCCTATTACAGCACTCATGGGCAATCTCGAAGTGTCCGGACAAAAAGAGAGAAGTCCCGAGGAATACAAAGCAGTCATAGAAAAGTCCAAAAAATATGTTGGTGATCTCGAAGATACCATAGATAAAATGATGCTGTTGTCCGGTGCAAAGACGGACTACGAGTTTAGAAAACTGCGCTTAGATGAAATTGTCTGGGATGTGGTTTCCGAGTTGATGAATATCCATCAAACCGAAATAAATGTCCGCATAGACGTCGAGATTCCCGACCTTTTGACCTGTGAAGGAAATAGAGAGCTATTAGAGTTGGCCATCTCCAATATCATAGAAAATGCAGTTAAGTATTCCAATAAAAAGCCGGTGGATGTCCGTCTGTATGAGTCTGACAACAGATTAGCCATAGATATCTCTGACCAGGGGATAGGTATTCCCGAAGAAGAGTTGGAAAATATCACCCAAAACTTTTACCGAGGCAGCAATACCGAACAGTTTCAGGGCAAGGGTATCGGACTTTCATTAGCTCATATTATCCTGAGTCTTCACAATATGACATTGAATATTCAAAGTAGCCGGCAGGGAACTACAGTGACTGTTTTTGGGTAAATGTCTTTTTATGTGGTTTCGTGTACACTAACGCGCCTCAACCACTGAAGTGCGGTCAATGAGTCTGTCAAAATGACTATCACACCGAAACAGAGTTTGTAAAAGCGGATGCGCTCCGAGTGGAAGTTTTGGCAGCTGTACCTGCATTACCTTCTACGTCTATGGCGCCACATCCTCAATGAGGATTTTATTACATTATGACCAAGAAAACAATGAAACGGGTTTTGGCAGATATCGGGCTTATCTTTACGGCTCACAATCTAAAGCGAATATTCAATATTCTGTCCCAAGAGTCATTAAAGCCTATCTGAAGAAGCTTGGCCCAGTTTTCCGGGTCTTATACAAGTCTTTTCAGTCCAATTACGGCTCTTTATTTTTTCCCCTCAACTTCTACCTCTCTTTTCTGACTCTCTTAAATCAGCTTAAAACGAGAAATTATTTTCTTATTTTTGAGAGGTAAAGTCGAAAAGCTATTTTTGGACAGATTGACGTTAGCGATAAAATAAGTGGCGGAAAAATCCTTTCAAAGTAAAGTCCCGAAAGGAAGTAACCGGCTCAAAATAGCTCTATGAAATGCGGCCAATGCTATCGGGAATTTGAAAGATTCAACGCCATTACGCGACTTCTTTCAAAGAATCAACTTCAGAAAAGGAAGAGTTTCTGCGATAAGTACAACTACACGAAAACTGGTCGTAATTATTTGGAGTATGGCGAACAAAGGTATTCCATACATTAGCCCCGAAAGCTATCTATTTCTTGACCAAAAAAGAAAGTTGGGCATTGCCAAAAGAATTCAAAAACAAATTAATAAATTTGGATTGATTAATGAGGGCATCAATTTTATAACTACTTGATTATGAGCAGGTGAATTTAGCGCTAGTCAGAAGTTTAATATGACATTACGCAACATTGAGATTTATACTTAGACATATAGCCAAACGACTTTACAATAAGAAGTATGACTTACTTCGGGAGCGCCTTACTGAAGAATATCAGTTGCTAAAATTAAGCGACACAAACAACGTTGATATTCTATCCAAACTTTTAATTTCTGGGGAAGACCATAGATTTTATTACCACATCGGCTTTGACCTTATTGCAATTATTAGAGCCATTCGAAATAGAATAATTTATCAGAAAATTGAAGGTGCAAGTACTATTGAACAACAACTGATTCGTGTTTTAACGAGCGACTATGAAAAAACATTCATAAGAAAAATTCAAGAAATTCTTCTTGCTACAACAGTTTCTTCCATTATTCCAAAAAATGTAATACCAAAAATCTACTTGAATGTTGCTTATTACGGAACAGGAATGAACGGTTTAAATCAAACTTATTCAAAACTCGGCATTACAGACAGGAAAACATTACCTATTGAACAAGCAGCTGAAATTATTTCAAGAATAAAATATCCTCAACCTAGTGATTTCAATCAAAGTCGTTTGAAACAAATAGAAAAAAGAAAACAACATTTGATTAAACTTTACAATAACCACATAAACCGCAGATACTTTAAAATATATGGCTGACATTAGAGATTATATCACATTATCAAAGGTGGCAAGTGCAATAAGTAGTGCTTACTCAGTTCCTGCTGACTTTAAAAGTTACTATAAAGGTGTTGATGGCAAAGAGAAAAAATCGCTTGTTAGACATTTTATAGTAAACAACATTCCATTTGCTTTCAAAGACAAGCCAATGCTATATGAGCAAATCACTCAATATATTGCGGACAAATTTTATATCTCTCCAACAGAAGTTAAGTTAATTGGTAGTGCAAAAACAGGATTTTCAATTAGTCCCCCACCTAACTACGGAAGAAAGTTTGGAGAGCATAGCGACCTCGATTTTTCAATTATTAATGAAAGTTTATTTGAAAGTTTGGAAGATGAATTCAATAATTGGTCAAATCTATTTAAGACAGAAAAAATTCTACCTAATAACCAAACCGAAGAAACTTATTGGTATCAAAACTTAGATAGTGGAAAACGACAACTAAATCGTGGTTTTATTGACACTCACTTCATTCCTAATCGCAACTCATTTCCTACGACGCAGAAGATAAACAATAGCCTCTGGCTTATCAAAAAACACTTAGAGGATAAACACGGGATTAAAGTAAAAAAAGCTTCTGCAAGCTTTTATAAAAATTGGAGTTCATTTGCAGGGCGACTTAACACTAATACAGAAAGCATAATGGAAAAAGTATAATACTACTGCCAGTTTGCCGCAATAGCGAGTAAACGGCTTCGATTGAAGTTTATTGGCAAAAATCCGCCGTTTCGGCAAGCGAGGAAAACATTGTACAAAATTCTTTATTTCATCGCTAAGAGTAAATTTTAAGATACATTATTAAGATACACTAATAAAAGCCTCCGAATTTCGAGGTACCTTTTGGTTAACAAATTAAATTAATTTTATTAAAAATATTTTAATAAGCTATTGCGTTTTACAATTTTTTTGTATATTTTTGAAATGAAAGATTATATTAATAGCAAACACAAATTAGAACTTTCACGGGTAGGAAAATTTACAAGCATAGGTATTTCAATTGAGGGGATATAAATCGACCCGAATACTAGGTAGCAGAACCGCCGCGATTATTCGATAGAACGGCAACACAATCAAAATAACTAACAGACATAGAATATGGATATATTTCAACAAATAATACAATTAGTTACGATACTCTTCTTGTTAAGTATGGTTTGTGAAAGGATTGCCGACTTTCTCAAACATTACTTATCGGAAAGCCACGTTTTTAATATACAAAAGGGATTCTTCAAAGTGGGCGATACTTTGACAAAATTTCCGCAAGACGATTTGAAAGAGCAAGAAAGAGCGTTTAGAATTTTTAAAATAAATGTATGTAGTGGCATTTTACTTGCTTTTATTTTAAAAGGCGACCTTATTAAAATATTCAATAACATTACTGATCCGGCAAAAACGTTAGGATGGAATAATCTTGAAGACTATACAAAATTTATAGACTGGGCATTATTGCCATTTGGAATTATTTTAACAGGACTTTTCATTAGTTTTGGCTCTAAATTTTGGCATGATTTACTTGATTTGCTCTATCAAATAAAAAATACAAAACGTGTTTTATCAGATGCCGAAACTTACAAAGTTGATAACGTAAAAACATTACAAAAGCTATTTGAAACCTATCAATCTGACTTTATAAAAGCCGCATATCTTGAAGCAAAGACAAAATATATGGCAATGGATAGTGTAAAAGCTATTGGAATTAAAAACGATAATTCAGGATATTATTTTGAAATAACGGCAAGCAAAAATGAACCACCTATTGGAGAATATTATGAGTATTTATTAGAGGACGGAACACCTCAAAATATCCGAATAGATATTAAGATAATTACTGATGAAATAAAAGCACATAGCGTTGACCTTTCTGCAAAAGTTTTTGACTTTAACCAACAAGATAATTGGGGAACATTAGGCGTAATTGTAAAACCATTAGACAATAGCTCTAATAAAAGATACCTGCTCACTTGTTGTCATAATGTTGTAAAACCCATAAGGAAGATTTCCGAGGATGAGCCAAACCCTATCAAGGCAGGAACAATAGACAATATAAAAACAGAAATAGGGCAAGTTATTAAAGCTGATAGAGACCGGGAAATGGATGCTGCATTAATAGAGATTGATACACAGAACAGAAACATAATTAACTCTGTCCCTCAAATGGGCAATCCTCAAAAACCAAGACAACTATTGAATAAAGATGCAGGAAACGTAACAGCATTCGTTTATGGAGCCAAAACAGGTGTAGAAAATAAATCCGTATCAAAAGGGACAGTAACAAGTATTTACAACACAATTAAAGTAACTTATGATGACGGAGAATTTACCTTAATCAATACAATAGCAATCTCAAATAACGGCAGAGCAATTTCGCAGGGTGGAGATTCGGGAGCTTGTGTTCTTGACAGCTACAATAACGTTATTGGGTTAGTTGTAGCGGGTAATTCAGAAGTAACTTACGCTTTGCCAATCACAACTCTTTTGGCCAAACTTAATGTTCAGCTCATTTAAAACACAAACGATGAAATATTTACTGTTAGCAATCACACTTTTTTTCTTTTGTTCAAATTCATATTCTCAAAAAGTGGTAATTGATACATTTGAGGATTTGAATACAAATAAATTTAGCGACAATCAACAAGAAATTACTACCGAAGCGGTTAATGCTGGTTTTAAAATTGAAGTAAAAGATACATCTAAAATTGAAACAGTTCAACAAAAAAATGCGGCAGGTATTTTTATAGAAGTTAGTGTATCTGATGATGTTATTGTTGATGGGAAAGTGTATGATATTAAAAATGCGTTAATTGAAAATGACAAATTGGTCATTATACTAATTAAAGGAGGCAATAAAAAAACGGTTACATTATCAGTTAATCCGTCAGCTTCGTCAACAAGAGGAATATCTACTTCCTGCGTTCCTACGCAACCAACAGATTCTTGCCGTGAAGTTAAAAGCTACGATAATTTTTTCGGAGAAAATGTTAAGTATTATGACAAACGAAAAATAGTTTATGTCTATGATTTTAATAAAGACCCTTCAAAAAGGGAGTTTTATAAGATAACAAAGAAAAATGGTGCTTTAAAAATTGAAGTAGTTAATTTCAACAAGGAAACGCTTACATCAGGCAAAAACGTAAAGTTCAAAATATATAACATCAACAAGTTTATGTATGATGTTTCTATTGCTGATAGTGTAATTCATTTTGATAGCGAACCTTCTGCTTTATTTACCCGATTGTTTTTGGGCGATAGCACCTTGTTGGGCAGTTTAATTGGAACATTCTCAGACAATATTAAACTACAAGCAAATCAAGATGATGCAAAATCTTTAATGGAGAAAATTTCCTGCTTTGTAGATAAATACAACTGGCTTAGGAAGACGGCACTTGATGCCCTTAATCCTTGTTATACTTTTCCTTACTGTTATTCTATTGATTATGCTGAATTTTTAAACTCGCTTTCTGAAATAAAAGCGCAAGAAGATAATGTTAAAAGAAAACTTAATAAAGCAAAAAATGACGTACAAGCATGCAATAATCAAATAAAATTAAAAGTAAAAGTAGAAAACGATATTAAGAACCTAAACTTTGCAATATCAAAACTCAATATACGCTTTGAAGAATTAAATTCTAAAAATGCTTCTTTAAGCAATAATATTAACAAAATTAAAGATGAAGTTAAGTTAATCGAATCTCAAATATTTTTCTCGAAAGGGGCAGACAGTTTGACAAAGAAAGCTCAGTTAGCGAGACTTGGAACAGAACTCACATCCAAGAGTATCGAATTGGCAACAAATCGTATTGATATTGCCAAAGTAAGGAAGAATAAGGATAGTTTAGAGATAGTAAAGGAGACATTTGTAAACTCAATTGATACTATAGAGTTTGATATAAGTGGAGCGTGTAATTCAGATATACAGGATATGATTGATGCATTAGAGATAAGTGATTATTTAATTAAAAATTTACCTTCTGATAGCAGTATCAAAAAGCTAATCGTTTTTATCAATAATATGGTTGAAGCGAACAATTCCCATACAAGCGATTACATTTCCTTGAACGGTAATATGCTTGACCTTACCATAAGCATAGCTTCTAAAGACAGTATCTTTAAATATTTCTCTATTCCCGAATATAAAAACGACCCTTTACAAATTCAGATTCCAATTCTTGGGAAACCTTTCGCAAGTTTCAGTTCAGGTTCTTTCATTGCACTTGGAAAGCATTTGCAAAATAAAACGTATGCGTGGCAGGAAACAGTTGGAATCAACAATACTGCTACTGATTCAAGCTATACACTTGTTGAAAGTGGTTACACATTACCGCCAATGGGCTTTTGTGCATTAGGAAACTTTGAATGGAAATTAACACGTTCTTTTGGATTGGGTGGTTCAGCAGGAGTTGGGCTTTCAATAGAAAAATCACCACGATTGGCATACTTGGGTGGTGTTTCGTTATTCTTTGGCAATTTACGCCAATTCGCAATAACAGGTGGTTTTGTTGGTATGCAAGTGAACAAACTCACAAACAATTTTCAGACGATTGCAGACAATCAAGTAATCTACTCATCAAGACCTGATATTCAGTATTACAAAGAATTTAAAGTGGGGCATTTTATATCATTGACATACACTCCATTCAACACGGTTTATCGAAAAAATAAAAAAACAAAATGACAATGAATAAAACATTTTTTTTTAAATCAGTTTATAGGCTTTTTTCTGTATTAGCATGTTTGTTCATAATCAGTTCTTGTAGCAAAGAACCTGATGAACTTAAAGCACCCGAACAGATTGATAACCCTATTGAGGTAATTGTTACAAAAAATAATATTCCTTCTGACAATTACACATTCGGAGAAATAAGTGCGGTGACTAAATTTAGACATAATGCAAATGACATTATTGTTTTCAAAGCTGACAAAGGTGTTTTTAGCAATAATAGCAATACCTATTCCGTAAACGTTTCATCAAATGACACTACAAGAGCATTCCTAAAATACAATAAAGCTGACATTGTAAGAGTTACTGCCACAATTTACAATAAGTACTCTAAAGAGGTTTTTGTGAACTTCCTAACCTCTTTTCCAACTCAAATTTTAGTAAGTCCTGATTCAAGCACTCTACAGTCATTGTTTACATCCAAATGTCTCATTAAATCAACACTGACAAGACAAGTTGGTAGCGTTTCGGAAGGACTTTTAGTTAATTACTCTGATTCAACTTCGAACGGCGGTTCAATCGGGACATTTCACAACAACACTTATTCAAATGCACAAGGTCAAGCGACAGTAGAATATTGGTTGCAAGACACGACATATCACGGTTTTGTTTTCATCAAAAGTTATATTGATACCGATACAGGGCGAATAATGGGAACAAACAAAATTTTTATACAATGAAGAAATGAACGAACCACCGATATAGGCTTGCACAAGTCGTCAACCACAATATCTTATGAACAAAACATAAAAGAATCTAATAGCAGCATTTAAAATTCTCGGTAATGGAAAAACTACTACAGCTATACAAATTGAAAAAATTAAATATAAAATATCCCATAAACTTGAAGGAAAAGAATGGGGTACACTATATCCATTAATCGGCACATCCTCTCATTGACCAATCATTTAATCTAAAAATCATCTAATCCACCCAATATTGAATTCCCAAAGCGAAAAAGAGCCTTTCTAAATTTGTATCTTTGTCCAAAATTTTTGTCATGGACAAGACACCAGAATGGTACGAAGTATGGTTTGATTCGCCTTACTACCCTATTTTATACAAAAACAGGAATGAAGCAGAAGCCCGTTTATTTATAGAAAACCTTGCCGGCTGGCTGCAAATACCGGAGAAAGCGCATGTGTTGGATTTGGCCTGCGGCAGAGGCCGCCACTCTCATTACCTAGCAGAAAAGGGTTATCAGGTGGTCGGAATAGATATTTCCGAAGAAAGTATAGAAACAGCCATAGAGGAATACGGCAATGACAATTTGCAATTTTATCTTCATGATATGAGGCTGCCGTTTCGGACCAATTATTTTGATTATACCTTCAATTTCTTCACCAGCTTTGGTTATTTCAAAAGATTAAAAGACAACCAACGTGTGATATCTGCCATTGCAAAAGGTCTTAAAAAAGGCGGAATTGCTATGATAGATTTTATGAATGTCGAAAAAGTTATCAAGGAAATGGTCGAGCGGGAAGAACAGATGATTGACGGTATTCAGTTTTATATCCGAAGATTTGTAGAAGAAAGCTTCATCGTAAAAAAAATCAAGGTGGACGACGGAGATAAAATTTCACTATTCAGGGAAGAAGTGCAAATTTTAAAACCCGTTCATTTTTACCAGATGATACAGGAAGAAGGCTTCAGGCTGGTTAAGGAATTTGGAGATTACAGTCTCAATCCGTTTGACCCAAATACTTCTGACCGCTATATTATTGTGATCGAAAAGTTGTAACTCGTGCTTGATCCGGATGAGTTTTATATGAGAGCTGCTCTGCAACAGGCACAATATGGGCTGCACGAGCAGGAAATCCCCATTGGCGCAGTCATAGTACATAAAGATAAAATTATTGCCCGGGCATATAATCAGGTCGAAAGACTTAAAGATGTAACTGCCCATGCCGAGATGATAGCCATCACTTCCGCCTCGGAATATGTGGGAGGGAAATATCTTCAGGACTGTGTATTGTATGTAACACTTGAACCATGTGTGATGTGCCTCGGAGCTATCAGACTTGCACGCTTCAAAAAAATTGTCTTTGGCACACACGACCACCGCCACATATTACCGGACAGATGGAATACTCTACTCCCACAGTCTGAAATCAGAAGTGGTGTGCTCGCCAATGAATGCCGGTACCTTTTAGATACTTTTTTTGAATCCAAAAGAAATCCGCTGACCTGATTTATTCAAGAATCAAAGCTTGTATTAGATAATTTCTTATTACAATTCATAATAAATTCAGAAAAGCCTTATTTTTCAGCTATGAAGTTATCCTGCAAAACAATTTCTGTCTCAATCTTAGTATGGTTGGGGTCGTTTTGCATGATTTGGGCTAACGATTCAATTCAGGTTAATTCTCAGACTGAGTTTCCTGAAAATCAGGCAGAAGAAAAATCAGCTGACAGTTTAACTACAACACCTGTTTCAGACAGCATCATACAGGAAAGTATAGTTGCTGATACCAGTTTGCCGCAATTACAAAATTTTATGGAACTGAGCAAATCAATTCAGAAACAAGCCGATTCAAAAGAAGAAAAAATCAAAAAAATAAAGAAAAAAATCACTTTAGAAGATAATCCGGAATCTTATCACGCCCGCCGTGCGGCCAAATGGGCTATCCTGCCCGGAGGCGGTCAGATATACAACAAAAAATGGTGGAAAGTTCCCATAGCTTGGGGAATGATTGGAGCAGGAGGATATTTTATCTATAACAGTGCGAGTAATATGCGTACATACAACAAGGCTCTCGATTGGAGAAACAGCGGGAAAGAAGACCCTTTTAAGGATATACTTTCCGAGCAGCAACTGATTATTTACAGAAACTACTACCGCCGCAATTTACATTTGAGTGTGTTCGGAACTGCTGGGTTATGGACGCTCACCATCTTGGATGCCGTAGTGGATGCGCATTTGAAAACCTATACTATTTCGGATAATCTGTCCATAAAATTCAAGCCTAAAGTTTTAAGAGTATATAACAACTCAGTACCTTCACTATCTATAACTTTGTTTTTATGAAAATTGCACTAATCGGATACGGCAAAATGGGAAAAGCCATTGAAGCAATGGCGCTTGAAAAAAATCAGAAACTAAGAAAAGAGCAATATGAGATTATTCTAAAAATTGATGTTCACAACCGCAACACAGTGACACTCGAAGAACTCGCGGAGGCCGATGTGGCAATAGAGTTTACTTCCCCCTCAACAGCATTAGAAAACATAAAATGGTGCTTTGAAGCCAATGTACCCATTGTCGTCGGTACGACAGGCTGGACCAAAGAACTCCAACAGATACAGATGTACGCGGTCGAGCACGACAAATCTTTTCTGTATGCACCCAATTACAGTATCGGAGTCAATATTTTTTTTGAAATCAACCGTATTTTGGCGGGCATCATGAATGATTACGAAGATTACGACGTGGATATGCTGGAAGTGCATCATACCGAAAAATTAGATTCACCGAGCGGTACAGCTTTGTTTGCTGCCTTGGATATTCTGAAAAAATTAAAACGGAAGAGCAAGTGGAAAAACGAACCTTCAGACAATAAATCCACCTTGCCCATTATTTCCGAGCGCACACCCAATGTGCCGGGCACGCATGTAGTGAGATATTTCTCTTCTATTGATGATATAGAAATCAAACACACGGCACACAACAGGCACGGATTTGCAGCAGGTGCACTCATAGCTGCGGAGTGGCTGATAGGTAAGACAGGATTTTATTCCATGGAAGATGTTTTGGGATTCAATAAAGATTAAATTATTATGCTGTCAGTCATTGGAGCTCTTGTTTTATACTGGTTATTACACATTTCACTTTGGGGATTATTTGTCAAAGCCGGAAAGCCGGGCTGGCATTCAGCCGTTCCTTTCCTGCAGGATATGACTTTACTGGAGATTGCCGGTAAAAATAAAAGAAGTGCCTGGTGGGGACTTATCCCGTATATCAATTTCCTGTTTAATTTGAGTTGGCTGTCCGATCTTTTATATTCTTTTAATAGACAATCTTTCTGGGAGCATTCAATCGGAGTTATTTTCGGTTTTGTTTACTTTCCGGTGCTTGTCCAAAAAAAAGATGTACAGTACATCGAAAAAGCCGACAGACCAAAAAAGGTAAAAAAATCAAGCAGCAGAGAATGGGCTGATGCCATATTTTTTGCGCTTGTAGCCGCGACACTCATCCGGACTTTCAATATAGAAGCATACAGAATTCCCTCTCAGTCTATGGAAGGAACTTTATTGGCAGGAGATTTTCTGTTTGTAAGCAAAATGCATTACGGAGCGAGATTTCCCATGACTCCATTGGCATTTCCATTGGGGCATCAGACGTTTCCGCTTACAGACATTAAGTGTTACTTTGACAAACCTTCACTTCCATATTTCAGGTTTCCGGGTTTTCAGAAAGTTAAAAGAGGCGATGCCGTCGTATTCAATTACCCAATGGAAGACGACAGACCTGTAGATAAAAAAACAAATTACATCAAACGGTGTGTGGGACTACCCGGCGAGACACTAAGTATCAATCACGGGCAGCTTGTGATTAACGGAGAGAATATAGAGAATCCGGACCATCTGCAATTTCAGCATACTGTGAATATAAACCAAAAGGGAATTAATCCTGAAAGACTGAAAGAGCTGGAAGTGCTGAACAACGAAATTTACATGACCGGCAACCCTAATTCTTTTATCATGTTTCTCGAAGAAGGTCAGGCAGAATGTATCAGACAAATGCCGGGAGTAGATTTGGTACAAAGAGAATACTATTCTCCTACGGTGAAACAGAACGTCGCCCATACTTTCCCGGGAGATACCATCAATTACAAATGGTCGGTGGATTTTTTCGGTCCGTTATTAATACCCGCCAAAGGAATGACCATAAAAATCAACACCGAAAACATTGCTCTTTACGCACGTGCAATCCGAAACTATGAAGGAAATACTTTGGAGATAAAACACGGTAAGATACTTATCAACGGAAATACTGTCGATCAATATACTTTTAAGCAGAATTACTATTTCATGATGGGTGACAATCGTCATAATTCAGAAGATTCAAGATTTTGGGGACTTGTTCCGGAAGATCACATTGTAGGTAAAGCCTGGATGGTATGGATGTGTATCCAGCCTGAAGTAGGATTCAGACTGGACCGTTTTTTGAAGTTTGTCCAAGGAGACAGGATTCAAAAATCAAAAATCCTTTGCCCTTAAAATCAAATCTTTCATGAGATATTTTCTTAAAACAACCATTCTTATTTGCTTTCTTTTTGCGTATAGTCTTTGCTCGGCTCAAAGAATAGAAAAATGGAGTACATACAATGTAAATCACATCATACCCTACCAAAGCTTTTTAGTGATTGGGTTTAACTACTCCGAACTTCCAAATGAGGGTATTGAGAGAAGGCTGCAAACAGAGATAAGAAAAAACTTCAATACGGTAGATACAATTTATCTGTTTTCACCGGACTCTGTCAATCTTTATCAGTATAATTATTGGGTTGATCCGATACGAAAAACAGGCTCTGACGGCACTTTAGCATATTCGATTACACCCTTTTTCTCAAAAAGAAAGAAGAAATCCGCCTATAAGCCTATTTTGCAGGAAACGTATAAAAACAGCTTTGGAAGTTACCTGCTTCATCATGCAAAAAATACTCATAAAAAGAAAAAGTATTATCCTGAATACGTAATTGAAATCAATATTTTTGAGGAGAATACTCTAAATCTGGTCTGGTCCGGCAGAACCCTGCCAATCCCCGCGGAGCAATTATCCAAAACATATGACCGGGCTATCGAAAAACTTATTAGGTCTGCGATACAGAGCAGGATTATCAATGAGGAACGCAAAAAGTAATAATCAAGTCAGTAAAAATCTCTACTGGCAGGAATGTTAATTCTCAAACTCATAGCAGGAAAATCAACACCCGTAAAAACTTAATCTTTTTCCTAAAAACCGTAGTGTTTTCATAAAAATATCACCTTTTCGTACTAAATTGAATCATGAGTACATTCGATATAATTGTATTAGGTTCAGGTCCGGGCGGATATACAGCAGCTATCCGCGCAGCTCAATTGGGAATGAAGGCAGCCGTTGTCGAAAAAGAAGCCTTGGGGGGAGTCTGTTTAAACTGGGGGTGTATCCCTACGAAAGCGCTGTTAAAAAGTGCGGAGATACTTCGGGAACTTCAGAGAGCGGACAGCTATGGAATACAGGCTAAGGAAGTCAGTTTTGATTTCAATAAGATTATTCAAAGGAGCAGAAATATTGCCACGCACATGAGCAAAGGCATACAATTCCTAATGAGGAAAAACAAAATAACCGTAATCGACGGGTATGGAAAAGTAAAACCGGGCAAACGGGTAGAAGTAACGAACCAAGAAGGCAGTATCACTGAATACAAAGCCTCTCATATTATAATTGCAACAGGCGGAAGGCCTAAAACAATCTCTTCACTTTCACAGGACAATCGGATTATTTTTGACTATAAAAAAGCATTGTCTTTAGACAAACTGCCCCAATCTCTTGTTATCGTGGGAGCCGGTGCAATAGGCTGTGAATTCGCCCACTTTTACAGCACATTGGGCGTAGAAATTACTCTGATAGAATATTTCAACAGAATACTTCCTAATGAGGATGAGGAAATTTCTGCCGCATTACAAAAGTCTTTTCAGAAATCAGGAGTACAAATTTTAACTACCAGTAGGGTAATTGCCAGCAGGATTCACAATGGTCAGGCCACCCTGATAGTCTCCACTCCAAAAGGTGAAATAGAACTGCACTCTGAAGCTGTGCTTTCTGCCATAGGAATTTCTGCCAATACTGATAATATCGGACTAGAATATACCGGGATTGAATGGATTGGAGAAAAAATAAAAACAGATGCTTTTGGCCGTACCAATGTAGATGGATATTATGCAATCGGTGATGTCACTCAGGGTCCGGCATTGGCTCATGTGGCTTCTGCAGAAGCTATTATTTGTGTGGAGAAAATCGCAGGGCTAAATCCAATACCTATTTCTTACAACAATATCCCCTCCTGTACATACACCCAGCCGGAAGTAGCGTCAGTAGGACTAACCGAAGAAAAAGCACGTGAGAAAGGTTATGATATTCTGACAGGAAAATTCCCTTTCACAGCATCGGGCAAAGCTCAGGCTTCCGGTCATGCAGAAGGATTCGTAAAGGTGATATTTGATAAAAAATACGGTGAACTTCTTGGAGTACATCTGATCGGTGCCAATGTAACTGAAATGATTGCCGAATTAGTCCTGGCAAAAAACTTAGAAGCTACGGCAGACAGCATTTTACACAGTGTCCACCCTCACCCTACCCTTTCAGAAGCGGTGGTGGAAGCTGTCGCAGCCGCTTATAACCGGGTGATACATCTGTAAAAGTTCAGAAGATAATTTAGCTTTAAATTCTTAGCCTGAGCCGGTCTAAATTTTATTATTTTTGCACAATGGAAAAAGTTTTAAGCGGAATACGTTCCACCGGAAAATTACATTTGGGTAACTACTTTGGAGCGTTGCTCAATTTCGTCAGACTGCAACATGAAAAAGAATGCTATTTTTTTATTGCCAATCTTCACGCACTGACCACTCATCCGGACCCGGTTGAATTAAGAAAAAGTGTAAAAGGTGTTTTAGCGGAATATATTGCCTGCGGATTAGACCCGGAGGCGGCTGCAATTTATATCCAATCCGATGTGCCGGAAATATCCGAGCTATATACTCTGCTCAATATGCTCGCATACAAAGGTGAACTGGAGAAAACCGCTTCTTTTAAAGAGAAAATAAGAAAGCATAAAGAAAATATTAATGCCGGACTGCTGACCTACCCTGTTTTAATGGCAGCAGATATTTTAATCCACAGAGCGCACAAAGTTCCGGTCGGAAAAGATCAGGAACAGCATCTCGAAATGACCAGAAACTTTGCCAACAGATTTAATCACAGATACGGCACAGATTTTTTTCCGGAACCGGTGGCTTATAACTTCGACAGAGAATTAGTTAAGGTCCCGGGCTTGGACGGAAGCGGGAAAATGGGCAAATCCGAAGGGGAGGGCAACGCAATTTATCTCAGGGATGAAGATAAAACCATTCACAAAAAAATCATGAAAGCCAAAACTGACACCGGACCTGCCAAAGAAAATTCAGAAAAGCCGCAGGAAATTCAAAATCTTTTTGCCCTGATGGACTTAGTTTCCGCAGACGATACCGTACAGTATTTTAATGACAAGTGGAAGGATTGTTCGATTCGGTACGGAGACCTGAAAAAACAACTGTCACAGGATATGATTCAATTCATCACACCAATAAGAGAAAAAATTGTAGATTTAGACAATAATGAAGATTTAATGAAAAAAATTGCTCGACAGGGTGCCGATAAAGCGAGAGAAAGCGCGCAGGCTACCCTGAACGGAGTGAGAGAATTTATGGGATTAAAAAGTATTTGGATATAATTGTTTTACAATCAGAAAAAACAGTACTATAAAAAATTCAGTTAAACATATCGCTATCGCAGGAAACATCGGTGCCGGCAAAACGACACTGACCGAATTACTTGCCAAACATTATGATTGGGAACCGCATTACGAACAGGTAGATGACAATCCTTATATCAATGACTTTTATCAGGATATGACCCGTTGGTCATTTAACATTCAGGTTTATTTCCTAAATAAACGGCTGCAGCAAATTATAGATATACAAAGCGGCAACCGAACCGTGGTACAGGATCGTACCATATATGAAGATGCGCACATTTTTGCTCCCAATCTGCACGAAATGGGGCTGATGAGTACCCGAGATTTTGAGAACTATATCAGCCTGTTCAGAAATATTACCAAACAGATAAATCCGCCTGACTTGTTGATTTATCTAAAATCTTCCCTGCCTACACTGGTTAGTCAGATTGACAAAAGAGGAAGAGATTATGAGGATAACATTCGTTTGGATTATTTAAAACAACTCAATCAATACTACGATAACTGGATTGAAAATTACAAGATCGGCAAGCTGCTGATTATTTCTGTGGACAATCTGAACTTTGCAGAAAACCAGGAAGATTTTGGCAAGGTCGTGGAAAAAATCAATGCCGAACTTTACGGTTTATTTTAAAAAAAGCCCTCCAAAAAAAAAACGGTCGCTTCAAATCGAAGCGACCGTTTTTTATTATATCAGAAAAACGATTTAGTTCAGTTTCCCAATTTTCACCTTCCACTCTTCAGGACCGGTTTCCAGCACTTCCCAAGCAAATCGAACGCCTAAGTTCTTATGCATAATATGATGCTGACAGGTTAACTCTTTGTCAGATTCTATTATGACTGCTTTACCATGCTCCAAATCGTTAAAGGCTGCAAGAATTAGCTCCGGCAATTCACTTTCTTCACGTTTTCTCAAATCAACTCTTCCCCACTTCTCGTTAGGTACGTTTTGAATGACCTGAAGTAAATCTTGTCTCTTTTCAAATGCATTCATAAATCTGGCTGCAAAGATGATAGTGATAATCAACAGACCCGGGTACCCTATTCCCAATATTATATATGGTATGGTTGGGTCTCCAAGCTTCACATTATGAAGGTTGAAAGAGAACACACCGGCTGTAATGACTAATCCAAAGAACCAAAGACCTGCCAACCAGAGTCCAAACTCATACTGAGACATAGACTTGCCCCATTTGGAGATACGCTCAGGAGCTACAATTCTGTTATCACGCAATTTTTGATCTTTGATATTGATTGCTCTTGCTTTCAAGGTCAGCATATCGTAGATAACTAATATAGCACCGAGAATAAAGGTAAAGGCAGATACACCGAGCAGTGTCCTCGCAGGTCCCATAGCCGGTCTGACGTGATGTCCCCACCAGTCTAAACCAAGTATTCTGTACACATATATCTGTGTACTGCCACCATACGCAAAACTGCCTACAATACCCAAGAGACCGATAAACATCACCCAAAATGCCAGCTTACCCAAATTCTCATTAAACTTATTAATTCCTTTTATCTGTCGGATTGCCTCATACCCTACACCTATTACCAACAGGCCGAATGCTCCGAACAATGCCATGTGACCGTGAGCAGCAGTAAGCCAGGTACCGTGAGACCAGATATTCGCATAAGCCATTGTCATAGTAAATCCTAAGATTCCGGCTCCGATAGACTCAAATAAAGCAGAACCAAAAATAAAGTAAAATGCGACTCTGTTTTTAATAGGTGTCACGCCATGCTTTTCATCAAGATACACGTGCCAAATACAGAAAATCAGAGGTAAAGGTTCCAATGCACTAAACAATGATCCCCAGAACTGCCAGAATGCAGGTGTACCTATCCAGAAGTAGTGGTGGGAGTTTCCTATCAGACCACTCAAAACTACAAGGCTGATACCCCAAAATACTGCAAATCCAACCTCTCTCTCATCTGCACCAAAGAATTTCATCAAAATGAAACCTATCAAAGTAATGTGTAAAATCTCCCAGACAGCTTCCACCCAATAGTGTACTACATACCATCTGAAATACTCCTGCAAATCTAATTCCTGAGTGGGTATCAGAGAGAAAAGCCAAACGGTCGTCAGACCGATTACACCAATACCCAATCCCCAGTGAATTTCTTTCCATTTTTTCACCTGAGGAAAAACACGTAATGTCAGATAAGCAAAAATTGCAAAACCGACCAATAATAAGATATGGGTAACTCTACCACCTTCCAAAAACTCCAATCCCTGCTGCAACCAAGGTGTATTGCCGCCTTCTAACCATCCGCCAATACCTTTTTGAGCTAAAGGAAGAGTGTATATAGACCAACCTACTACAACCCAAACAGCAAATAATAAAAACTTGGCTAACCAGACCGGCTTAATCTCTTTATTTCCTAAAAGAGGTCCTACAAAAATGACCGAACCAAAGAAACCTGTTACAATCCATACTATACCAAGATTCAGGTGCAAAGCTCTCAATACGTTAAAGTTCAAAGTGCCCTGTAATAACTTTGGATCCATCTGAACCAATGCTAAAAGTAAGCCCAATGTAATTTGCAATGCAAACAGAATCAGCATCGTCACAAAGTACGGATGCGCTAATCGTTGCGTATTATATTTTATTTCCATGATATTCTATTTTAAAGATTTAATGTATTCTGTCAGATTAGTCACATCGTCTTCCGACATAATTTCCTCAAAAGAAGGCATTACGCCTTTGGTAAAGCCTTTGACTACTGCTTCATTCGGATGAGTGATGGAACGCATGATATACTGATCATCCGCCTCCACAACTCTGCCGTCATCCAATTCGACTTTAGAACCGTACAAACCTTTAAATGAAGGGCCTATTTGAACAGAACCGTCTGAAGAATGGCATGCAGTACATCCAAAATCTTTAGCCAGACTTAATCCAATATCTGTAGGACCGGATTCATCGTCTGTTACAGGCGCAATCGCAGCAGTTACAGAAGAAATCAATCCACTCTTCTCTTCCAATCTTCTCGATTCAGATTCAATAACCGCATCGGTGGCAATCACTTCCGGTGGCCATCCTGCGGTATTTATCATGGCCGTATATTTCATATACGCTATCAGAGCATCTATTTCCTCAGCAGTAAACTGTAAATTAGGCATCAGAGCTTCTATACCGCCTCTTTTATCCACTCTGTTCAAAGCTCCGGGATACAACTCAAGGTAATCATCAATTTTCTTAGGCAATTCTTCACCCTTCTTAATTAAATCCTGCAGTTGTACATTCACAATGGTCTTAGTCGGATAAGTTCCGGGCGAACCAAGATATGCTCTTAGCCATGCCGGTCCTGTCATTTCGTACAGCTTGGTCAGGTCGGGTGCAAAATAAGCCCCATTCCCCACAATGGTATGACAATCCATACAGTTGTAGGATTGAAAGACCTGCTTACCTTTTAAAGCATTTATACCCTGAAACTCCACTTTAACCGTACGAGGCCGGACTCTGTCTCCGCTATCTATAAATGAAAGATAACTTAAGACTATCCAGATACCCGTCATACATATTATCGCCCATATAGCAACCTTCCGGGCTCTCAATTCCGCATCACTCCCCACCATGATTAATCTCTTTAAAGTGTTCACAAGAAAGATTGACCAAAATTGTTAGGACCCAAATAAAAATGTAGGTCACATAATAACTTAAAGCAAACCCGATTAAGTAGAAGATGACCCACGCTACGAGTGAATCACCAAAGAAGGTCCCTCCAAAGACCCAAGGGGTCGAGACCAACACAAAAAAAGTGTTGACCAAAAGAGCTACCAGAATAAGTGTTCTTTTTGAAATCATAAAAACTGTTTAAAAATTTAACTAAAGTTTGGTTAAAATCGATTGCTAAAATAGAGATTTAGTTTGGTTAAAAAATCTTCCTGTACATCACTAAAACTTTATATTTACGATAAAAAGGTAATGAAATTATCTTATCTTTTTATCTATAATTTTACTTGCCAACAGTGTTAGATATTATTGGTTTTAAGCATTTGGCGTTACACAAAAAAGACATCTTAGATGCATTATGACATAATTATGACAAATGGAAATCTTTCGGGTTCAAAAAAGCAAAGAAATTCATGAAAAACGGACTATTTGAGGTAACATCCATACCCTAAAGCATGTGCGAATACTGCCAAACGACAGAGCGAGATGAATTTGTCGGGAATGGCATAAAACATCAATCCGACAAAGTTCAGATTAACTCTTACTCGAATCCTTATGATCAAAAACTATTTCGTTATCGGATTCATCTGATAACTGTGCTGTTCTACACCAATTGTGAAATCTGTCCATCCTTCCACTTTGCCTACACGTTCATCGGGCTTATAGTAATCTGTTGAAAGGAAGTGAGCTCCTTTATTTTTAGCCATTTCAAATTTTGAATAATCATTATTCAGATTTTCCATTACTCCTCCTACCATACTTCTGACCAAAAACCCCTGTTCAACCAAAGATTGGATATCCGACTCAGACGGATCATTTCTTTTAATAAAAGCGGCATCCGGATCTGAAGGTTTCGCATTTGTAAAAATTAGCTTTCCTTCGAGAGAACTGTTTCCGCCTCTGTATGCTGCTCCTATGTCGGTCTGATCAAAAAGGAACATCACTTTTCCCCTTGATTCACCTACTGTGGGCCATCCCTTTTGCAAGACGGCTTCTCTAAGTGTAGAATACTCGCCTCGTACATCATCCGGCTTTATTATTCGGTCTTTAGAAAAAACTTTCAGGATATCGCTTTCCAAGGCTTCAATATTTTCACTGTCCCAAGACTCTGCATTTGCAAAGCCCGGTATAGGTAAAAAGCTTGCTACAGTTTCTGTCTTGGTTTCTATCATGATAAAAAGAGGTAAATGGTCGGAATACTTTTTAGACCAGCGTTTAATATCTTCCAAAGCCTGCACAAAAGTATAGTAGTGTGTTTCAAAATCTATATCAGGCAGGTGCAGTACCTTAATTCCGGGATTCTTAAGTTCTTCAATGCCCGAAGCTTCATCCCGCCCGGTCAGTTTGTAACCGGCTCTGTTGTAAAATCGGCCTCCTTTTTTATCCCCGTACACATCTATTTCCACATGTCGGACTCCATATCTCTCCAATTGAGTGTACATATCCACATGGTCATACTCCAATTCTATCAGGTCAAGCGGAATGAAAGTTTCAATACTTTGCAGAAATTTGTAAATCACCTCGTCCGTATGTTTTCTGTAACTGTTATGGCTGCTCAAATACTGCAGCTGATTAATTTTCAATGTATTATCTACATTCTTGTCATTATAGATAATCGGAACCGGAGTGTCAGGCACCTCCGGAATAATAACTTGATCATCAGTCTTGTCTTTTGAACAGGCTGCAAGAAAAATAAAAGTAAAAAAAATCAATGATTTGAAGGTGAACAGTTTTCGCAAGGAATTCATTCTTAAATATTTTCAATAAATATATTAAAAACTGAATGGAAATTAAAAATACCAATTGCTCATTTCACAAAACACACTGAAAAAATTATTCTTTTAATAATCAAAAACTGAACCGTATAATGGAAAACATTTTTGTAAATTCGCAGCAAAATTTTCAACCTAATTTAATCCCGTAAGATTATGAAACAATCTCAATTTGATTTTGAGCTTCCAAAAGAACTGATTGCCTTATACCCTTCTGAGCATCGTGACGAATCCAGACTAATGGTTTTAAACCGAAAAGAAGGTACCATAGAGCACAAAATTTTCAAAGATATCATTGATTACTTTGATGACGGTGATGTTCTTATGCTGAATAACACCAAGGTATTTCCGGCCAGACTATTTGGCACCAAAGAAAAAACAGGCGCAAAGATCGAGGTATTCTTACTTCGAGAGCTTAATCAGGAATACAACCTTTGGGACGTATTGGTCGATCCGGCCAGAAAAATAAGAGTCGGAAACAAACTGTATTTCGGAGATAATGATTTGGTAGCAGAAGTTGTAGATAATACTACTTCAAGAGGGCGAACCATTCGTTTTATTTTTGACGGAACAAATCAGGAATTCAATGACATATTGGATAGACTTGGTCAAACACCCCTTCCAAAATACATCAAAAGAGAGCCTGAGCTGATTGACAAAGAAAGATACCAAACCATATACGCAAAAAAGACCGGCGCAGTAGCTGCACCGACAGCAGGTCTGCACTTTTCAGAAATACTAATGAAAAGATTAGAACTGAAAGGTGTTGATTTCGCAGAGTTAACTCTGCATGTAGGATTGGGAACTTTTCGCCCAATCGAAGTAGAGGATTTATCCAAACATAAAATGGATGCCGAATACTTCAAAATCAATCAGGAAACGGCGGATATTGTAAATCGCGGAATGAGACAAAACAAGAGAATATGTGCAGTAGGAACAACAGTAATGCGTACCGTGGAAACCGCAGTCTCAGCTAAAGGCAACTTAAAAGCTCTTGAAGGATGGACCAATACTTTTATTCACCCTCCTTTTGACTTTCATATTGCCAATTCTATGATTACCAACTTCCACCTGCCAAAGTCAAGTCTCGTTATTTTAGTCGCAGCTTTTGCCGGTTATGAGTTTATCATGGAAGCTTACGAAGAAGCGATTAAAGAAAAATACAACTTCTATTCATACGGAGATGCCATGCTGATTATATAATCAGTCAAAAAATAAATTTTATTGGCTGTCAGAAAAGGCAGCCATTTTTTTTGAAATAAATAATCCCTGAAAATCGTTATACATTCTCTTAGCTTCAACCTTTTTCAGTATATCCTGTTTTTGTATATGTACACGAAACGAGAACAAACTAACATGCAACATAAATTATTAATCAAAACGGTTATTACCTTATTGGTATTTTCTATTCATTCCAATCACATTATGGCACAAAATCTTCCTGCACCCAAATTAATTGAAGAAGTAAAAAAATCAGACAGCAACTCAATTAGTGTTCCATACAAAAAATATGAATTTCCTAACGGTCTCACTGTCATTCTGCATGAAGATCACTCAGACCCTATCGTCTATGTAGATGTCACGTATCACGTAGGTTCGGCAAGAGAAACTCCGGGACGCTCCGGGTTTGCTCACTTTTTTGAACACATGATGTTTCAGGGTTCTGATCACGTAGGAGATGAAAAACACTTCGCCATTGTGACCGAAGCCGGAGGTACACTCAACGGCACCACCAACAGAGACCGAACTAATTATTTTGAAACTATGCCATCCAACCATTTAGAGACCGCTCTTTGGTTAGAAGCTGATCGCATGGGCTATCTTTTAGATGCCGTCACTACCAAGAAATTTGAAATCCAGAGAGCTACCGTAAAAAATGAAAGAGGTCAAAACTACGACAACAGACCTTACGGATTAGTTTTTGAGAAAATCGGCGAAGCCCTGTATCCGTTTGGTCATCCATACTCCTGGACCACTATCGGCTATTTAGAAGATATTGACAAATTTGAACTGGAAGAGTTAAAAAACTTTTTCCTGAGATGGTACGGACCAAACAATGCCACTCTCACCATCGCCGGGCATTTTGATGAATTTCAGGCATTGGAATGGATCGCTAAATACTTTGGCAATATTCCAAGAGGACCGGAGGTGCAGCACATGGATAAGATACCTGCAATTTTGCCGGAAGACAGATATATCTCCTACGAGGATAATATTACGTTTCCCTATGTATCGCTCACTTTTCCGTCTGCTCCAAGTAATACTAAAGAAGAAGTAGCTTTGGATGCATTGGCATATTTAATGGGCGGAGGTGACAATAAAAATTCGCTTTTCTACCAAAGATTTGTCAAAACTCAAAAAGCTATGCAGGCGAGTGTGTATAATCCTGCTTCGGAACTTGCAGGGCAATTTATGATGAGCGTAGTCGCTTTTCCCAACGAGCAATTAAAAGACATTGAGAAGGAAATCAGGGAAATCATTGATAAATTTGACCGAACTCCAATCAATCAGGAAATTTTTGACGAATATGTCGCTTCTGAATACGCCAATCTGATATACAGCCTGCAATCCGTACAGAGAAAAGGCTCTTTGCTTGCATTTTATGAAACTTTTACCGGAAACCCTGCCCACTTGGGAACGGCAGTCAGACAACTAAAAGAATTAACTCCGGAAGATGTAAGACACGTATTTGAAAAATATATTAAAAATAAACCCGCGGTTGTTTTGAGTGTATATTCCAAAGATAATCCGAGTAATATCGTAACGGAAGACAACTATAAAAGACCTGAAGTCCCTGAAAATTTCAAGCCGGACTTATCTGAGTATGACAATCTGAAATATATCAAAGGAAAGGATGATTTTGACAGAAGTGTTCAACCGAAATCCGGTGAAAATCCGGTCGTACAGATTCCTGAATTCTGGCATAAAAAATGGTCAAACGGGATAAAAGTTATCGGCACTTCCTATGAGGAACTCCCTCTGACCAATATCACAATAAAAATTAAAGCCGGACAGCTCTTTGAACCTATAGAAAAGGCCGGAATTTCTGAAATTCTTGCTGCACTGATGACGGAAGGTACCAAAAACTATTCTTCCGAAGAGTTTCAAAGTGAGTTAAAGAAGATAGGAAGCCGAATGAGTGTCAGATCCGGTATTTCAGATATTATCATCAGTGCAACTTCATTAAACGAGCATCTTGACAGAACCATTCACCTGCTGAATGAACTGCTTTTTGAACCGAGATTAGACGAAAATGAATTTGAATTGATAAAAAGTCAGCAAATTCAGGCTATACAGCATGCCAAAACTCAGGCTTCCACATTAGCAGATATGGCCGAAGCCAGAATGATTTATTCCGGGAACTATATTTTGTCCCGTCCGAGTTTTGGAAATGAAGAATCTATCTCGAACATTACCTTACAGGATGTAAAAAAATATTATTCACAACACTTTGCTCCAAATTTTGGGGAAGTCATTATAGTGGGAAGTCTGAATGAAAAAACAGCTTCCAAAAAGCTGTCCAAGCTTAGAACGGCACCGCCAAAAAATAAGCTGCTGCCTCCTTTTATCGGAATAAACACTCCCGAAAAAACCACAATTGTTTTTACCCATAAAGACAAATCACCTCAGTCACAAATCAAAGTAGTCGGGAAAGGGCTGCGCTATGACGGATTGGGAGATTATTACCAAGCAGGAATTGCCAATTTCTCTCTTGGCGGAGCTTTCAACAGCCGAATCAATATCAACCTTCGGGAAAGAAAGGGCTGGACATACGGGGCCCGTTCCGGATTTGCCGGAAGTGAGTACATTGATAAATTTATTGTCAGTACAAGTGTAAAAGCCGACCATACCGACAGCTCTGTAGTAGAAATCATGAAAGAGCTAAATAGTTATGTAAAAAATGGTATTGCAGAAACTGAATTAGAATTTACTAAAAATTCTATCGGTCAGAGAGATGCACTAAAATATGAAACGGCTTCGCAGAAAGCATCTTTTATGAGTTTTCTGATTAAGAATGATTTCGACAAAAATTTAGTTCAAAAACAAACAGAAATTCTTGAGAACCTCCGCAAGAGCAATTTGGACGATATCATTCAAAAATATATTAATCCTGACAGACTGTATATCGTTGTAGTTGGTGATAAGGATATTGTTTTGGAACCGTTGAAAAAATTGGGATATCCGTTAATTGAGATTAATCCCGATGAATAACGGGCAGTCGAATCCAGTAAAAGAGTTGGCCGAACAACTAAAAAAACCTTTCGGCAAAAAAGGTTTAGAAACCGGTGAATTAATGTATCAGACCAATCTGAGCATGATTCAGTCTTCGTTTGCGAAAGCCGACATACAGGACTCTGATACTGTTTTAGAAATTGGACACGGCAATGGCAGACATATTTCGGAGATGCTGCAACACAAGAAAAATATACGGTATGACGGTTTGGAAGTTTCTGAACTGATGCACCGTGAAGCCGTAAAAAACAATTCGGATTCCGTCGGTCATTTTCATTTTTACCTGTACGATGGAAATAAAATTCCTTTGCCCGACGGAAGATTTAACCGAATTATTACTGCCAATACTATTTTCTTTTGGAACAGCCCTCAAGATTTTCTAACAGAATTATACAGAGTATTGAAAAGCGGAGGACGACTTGTCATTAGTTTCGGCATTCGGGAATATTTAGAAGAAATGCCGTTTGCACAATACGGATTTAAGTTATGCAGTCCGGAAGAATTTGAAGATTTAATTCAAAAGAGCTCCTTTCGCATCATTAGTACGGAATTAACTCGTGAATTTGTCCCTTCCAAAACAGATGACGGTCAAATCGAACGGAAATTCATGACCGCAGTGCTAGAGAAAAGAACAGATTAGTTATTTTGAAAATTTCTTAAATGGCTTCTTCTAATACCGCTTCGTCCTTTTCTACCTTAAGATTTTCTATTATAAACTTTTGTCTTTCCTGAGTATTGGTACCCATATAATAAGAAAGAATCTCCTCTATTTTGACATCTTTTCTCAATACGACAGGTACCAAACGGATATCCTCGCCTATAAAACCGCTAAACTCATCGGGAGATATTTCACCCAAACCTTTGAATCGGGTTATTTCGGGTTTACCTTTTAATTTCTCGACAGCTGTCAGCTTTTCCTGCTCAGAATAACAGTAGATGGTCTCTCTTTTGTTTCGCACTCTAAAAAGTGGTGTTTCCAAAATATACAGATGCCCTTTGCGTACTACATCCGGGAAAAATTGAAGAAAGAAAGTCAGTAAAAGTAAGCGAATATGCATTCCGTCCACATCTGCATCCGTGGCAATCACAATTCGATTATACCGCAGGTTTTCGATATCTTCTTCGATATTGAGTGCATGCTGCAACAGATTAAACTCTTCATTCTGATAGACAATTTTTTTGGTCAGTCCATAACTGTTCAGAGGTTTCCCTTTCAGGCTAAAAACAGCCTGAGTTCCCACATCTCTTGCTTTAGTAATCGAACCGCTTGCCGAATCTCCTTCCGTAATAAACAGTGTAGTTTCTAAATGTCTCGGATGCTTTTCATTATCATAATGTACCCGACAGTCCCGTAACTTTTTGTTGTGCAGGTTTGCCGCTTTAGCCCGTTCGGTAGCAATTTTGCGCACTCCGGCCATATCTTTACGTTCCCGTTCCGACTGCTGAATACGTTTCAAAAGGGCTTCTGCCACATCCGGATTTTTATGCAGATAAGGGTCTAAATTGTCTTTGATAAAATTTCCTATAAAAGTTCTGAGAGACTCTCCCTCCGGCGATATGGTCAATGAACCGAGTTTGGTTTTAGTCTGAGATTCAAAAACAGGTTCCTGTACCCGGATAGCTATGGCTCCCACTATCGCCTGCCTGATATCGTGTGTGTCAAAATTTTTCTTGTAAAACTCTCTCAGCGTTTTGACAATAACTTCCCGAAAAGCCGACAAATGTGTGCCACCCTGTACAGTATATTGGCCATTTACAAACGAATAGTAATCTTCACCATATTCATTGTCGTGAGTCATTGCCACTTCTATATCTTCGCCTTTGAGATGAATAATCGGATATCTCAGCTTGGCTTCATCCGATTTATCTGTCAGTAAATCTAACAGTCCGTTTTTAGATACAAATTTTTTATTGTTGTACACCACAGACAACCCGGCATTGAGATAAGCATAATACTTAATTTGCTCCTGTACATAATCCTGAACAAAATTGTAGTTTTTAAAAACAGTTTTATCAGGCTGAAACGAAATAATCGTACCGTTTTTTTCATTTGTGACCTCTAACGGATAATCACTTACGAGATTTCCCTGCTCAAAGACAGCTTTCTTTTGCTGTCCGTCACGTATGGAAGTTACTGTAAAAGATGTGGACAGCGCATTAACTGCTTTGGTACCCACACCATTCAATCCTACAGACTTCTGAAAAGCTTTGGAATCATATTTTCCTCCGGTATTAATTTTGGAGACACAGTCTATTACCTTTCCGAGAGGAATCCCCCTGCCGTAATCTCTTACCTGCACCTGACCATCCCGGATATCAATATCTATCTGCTTACCGTAGCCCATCATGTGCTCGTCTATCGAGTTGTCGATGACTTCTTTCAGTAAAACATAAATCCCATCATCCGGGGATGAGCCGTCGCCCAATTTTCCGATATACATTCCGGGGCGGATACGTATATGTTCCCGCCAATCGAGCGTTCGGATACTATCTTCTTCGTATATGACTTCTGCCATGTAATAAAATTAATTCAGTCTGCTTAGAAAATAAAAATCATTTATCAACAGAAATGGATAACCTCAATCCGCTGTTTAAAATGAATGAACAAAATATACAAAAAAGCCTAAGTCTCTTACAGTACTGAGTGTTAAATGATTATAAGACCAAACAGCAGGTATGAGGTTTAACTAAATCATAAAATCAGATTGTACCCTCCTAAGACTAAGAGATATTATTATTGATTAGATTTGCGTGCCGATTTTAATTTAGACTAATTACAAATAATCATCCTTCCGTGAAACTGGTTCCTCCCTTAAAAGCCTGTATGTCATTGTTCCTCTTAGTATGGGGGACAAGTATTTGGGGACAGGAATCATACCTCATTAAGGGAAGAGTTTTGAATTTGGCAGCCGAACCGGTAAAAGATGTTTCAGTATTTATCAAAGGTCTGACACAAAACGGTACACTCACGGACGAAAATGGTTTTTTTATTATTGAATCTTCAAATGAAAAACCAACTTTAGTATTCACTCACGCGAGCTATAAGCGGCATGAAGAAAAAACAGAAGCCTCAAAAAATGGTCATTCCACGGCAATAAATATTTTTTTGGAAGAAAAGAATGTACGACTTGATGAAACGGTTGTCACAGAATCGGTCGCTATGACCACTCAGTCTATAAACAAGCTGAAAGAAGCGCATCGCGAAATCGCCGGCGGGACTTCTATTGCAGTCATGCAGCCGGATGTCCAGCGATTAGAAACACTCAAAGACGCTTTAAAATACGAATCCGGTGTGGTCATTCAGGATTTTTTTGGTGCAAACGATCAGCCGAGACTAAGCATCAGAGGCTCGGGAATACAAAGTAATCCGCAAAGAAGAGGAATTTACCTGCTGCAGGACGGAATCCCGGTGAATCTTGCAGACGGATCATTTGTAATCGGACTGATGGACCCTGCCACATCTGAATCAATAGAGGTCTATAAAGGCGCCAATGCACTCCACTTTGGAGCCGCATCACTGGGCGGAGCCATAAATTTTAACACACATACAGGAAGGCGAACTCAGGGTATTCATCTCAAAATCGGAGGCGGCTCATTTGGATATGCTTCGGGTTCTGCTTTATTGGGCAATAATTGGGGCCGAAATGATGCTTTTTTGTCCGTATCCGGGAGCAGACAAAAAGGATTTAGAGCGCACAACCAAAATAAGAGAATCAACATCTCCGGTAATTATGGTCACAGGTTTTCCAAAAACATTGACAACAGGACTTTTGTCAATTATTCTTACTCGGATTTTGACATTCCGGGACCGCTGACATTGGAAATGCTTCAGGAAGACCCCACGCAAATCAATGCCGGAATAAGTCTCCCCTACTTTATGGGACCCAATATAGCGCGGGACCTGCCCGGCAGGACTACCGCAATCGCACGAATTGCCAACAGGACAAGCTTTGTACTCACTCCTAAATTTGATGTGGAATTTTCCGCTTATTATCAATTTATCAGGGACAGATTTGCTTTCCCTATCGTATTATCCACGCAGAGAACTACCGGACATGACTATGGAATAACTCTAAAATCTGTATATCGGTTTAACAAAAACAGGCTGACCTCGGGCATACTGATGAGTCAGGGATTTATGGACAGAAACTGGCATATCAATAAAAATGGGAAAGACTCTTACATGTTCAGTAAAGACAAATTAAATGCACTTAATCTTACTGCCTTTTCAGAGTTTTACACTCGAATAAACGAACATTTTGAGATAATCGGTAATATACAGGCGGTTTGGAATTCCCGTAACAGCACAGACCGTTTTCCAAATCCTGAGCTTAGACCCTGGTACAGTCATTCATCACATCAGTATCGGTATTTCCATTCTGAAAACTTGTCAGAAAAGCAACACTTTTGGTCTGTCAATCCGAGAATCGGGGCGATATACAGTACCGGAAAAAATAAAAACTATCAGTTCTTCGGAAACCTTAGTACAAGCTATGAACCTCCTACATTTGATGAACTGATAGGAAGTGCCGTAAGCAATAATATCAATACCAGTCCTAAAGAGCTTTTCGCGACAAAATTAGACAAACAGACTGCTTTTACCGCAGAGATTGGAAGCCGGCATGAAGGCGAAAAAGTACAATGGAATATTTCACTCTATCGGTCCCGCCTAAAAAATGAGCTTTTAGAAGTCAAAGATTTTGTATTAGGCGTCAAACAGACTCAAAACTATCCGCTTACCGTACATCAGGGTACAGAAATAAGCTTCGTATGGGTACCGGCAAAAAATATTTTCAGTCAATCCGGGAAAGATTTTATCTCACTGAAAACCATGTACAATTTCAGCGACTTTACTTTTAAAATGGGAGAATACAAAGGAAAAAGACTGGCGGGAATTCCCCGACATTATCTGACTGCTTCCTTAGAATACACCTACCCGAATAAGTTTTTTATTGCCGTAAATGCGGAAAGTCAACTGACCAAAAATCCCATTGACCATACCAACACGGTTTTTCAACCTGCGTTTCACGTTTATGGGTGCAGGGCAGGAATTGACGATTGGAAAGGGCTTTCCTTTTACATAGAAGTTAAAAATATTTTCAACACGCATTATGCTTCCAGCTATATCGTCAGCGATCAGATTATTTTACCTCCTATCCCCTATCCTGATTTCAGTGTGGACAATGTAGCTTTCTTTATGCCGGGACAATTGAGAGCTTTTTACTTCGGTTTAAGTTATTAACTCGGCGATAATATATCGGAATTATCTTGTATATTTACAACATGAACA
>CAZZEH010000029.1:0-41516 GCA_964653095.1 uncultured Chitinophagales bacterium | reverse complement strand
AACATCAACTCATTATGCCTATAAAATTACTGATTTTAAATGCGAATGCCGTGGGGGTGCCGGCTCACCCTGTTACGCTTTTAACAGGCAATAATGTTTCATTAAGAATATTCCGGAAGTGTATGTCACTATAATAGTGAGGTAGCAAATGAAAACATTACTCACTATGAATCAGAAAAGCTTTCAAAAACTCATCTAATTCTCCGTCTAAAACATCATCCGGGTTTGAATTTTCCAGACCTGTACGGTTGTCTTTAACTAATTTGTACGGATGCAGGACATAGTTTCTGATTTGTGATCCCCATTCTATTTTCCTTTTACTGCCTTCTACTTCTGCTTTAGCTTCATTTCTTTTGCGCACTTCCAGTTCGTATAATTTGGAACGAAGCATTTTGAGTGCAGTTTCCCTGTTTTGAATTTGCGATCTTTCCTGCTGACATTCCACTACTATACCTGATGGTAAATGCCGGCATCTGACCGCAGATTCAGTCCGGTTGACATGCTGACCCCCTGCACCGCTGGCACGAAATACATCCCATTCCAAGTCCGCGGGATTAATTTCTATTTGTATCGTGTCGTCCACAATAGGGTACACAAAAACAGAGGCGAAAGAAGTATGTCTTCTCGCACCCGAATCAAAAGGAGAGATACGCACCAGACGATGTACTCCGTTTTCCCCTTTCAGCAGACCATATGCAAATTCACCATCGATTTCTAAAGAAGCCGATTTAATTCCTGCCACATCTCCGTCCTGTTGTTCCAAAAGATTAGTTTTAAATCCTTTTTTATGTCCCCACATATTATACATTCTAAGCAGCATGCCCGCCCAGTCACAACTTTCGGTACCGCCGGCACCTGAGTTAATTTCAACTACTGCACCGAGGCTGTCCTCTTCTTCGTTTAAGGTGGACCTGAATTCAAGTTCATCTACTGCTTCCAAAGCTTTTTGGTAAGCTTCTTCGACTTCCTTTTCATCTGCCTCACCCAGTTCGCTAAATTCTTTGAGAACAGTGAGTTCATCCAATAATTCCTGAGAGTGATTGTAAAGCTGTACCCAAAACTTGTTCTTTTTAATGTTTTTAAGTAGAGCCTGAGCCGCTATTTGGTCATTCCAGAAATCGGGGTCTAAAGTTTTGGCTTCTTCGTCTTTGATTAATTCTACTTTGTTATCGTAGTCAAAGATACCTCCTCAGGGTATGCACCCTCCCGGCAAGCTGCCTGTATTGTTCGTTTTGCATAATGCGCAAAGATAGATATTCTTAATAAATTATTTCCTGAAGCAGAAGATGAAAAATACATTATATTTGAGCTGATATTTGCATCGGAAACAATAAAAACAGCAGTTTCTTATTATAACTTAAAGAGATTCATGAAGATTTTGAGTTTGAATTTTTTGGGTATGATTTTAGTAACTTTAGCCCTGTTATTCGGGTTAAGTACCTCTCTGAAATATATTACTAATCACAACCAAAAAATCAGTGTCCCCAATATTATAGGTGAAGACCTGCAGGATGGGATTCGGGTACTCAGTTCAAATAAAATGGGCTATATTTTGGTGGATTCCATGTTTGATGTGAATCTCAGACCTCATGAAATAATTGATCAAAGTCCCAAAGAGGGTTCGTATGTTAAACAGAAAAGAAAAATTTATCTTACTATAAACTCCATAAATCCGCCTTCGGTTATTTTGCCCAATCTTATCGATATGTCCAAAAGACAGGCAATTTTGGTGCTGGAAAGCAGCGGATTTAAATTGGGAAGAGAAATATATCAGCCCGATATAGCGAAAGATGCGGTATTGCAGGCGAGAGTAAACGGCAGCCCAACGGAGCCGGATATGCTCCTGCCCAAGGGTAGTGTCATAGATTTGGTGCTTGGAGATGGTTTAGGCTCATTAGACGTAGAAATTCCCGATTTAATCGGATTGACGGTTATGGAAGCTATGGCGGTGTTAGACGCCATAAATCTTACGGTAGGACAGATTATTAATGACAAAGGAGGTGATGTGGACGATTTGGGAGCTTATGTGTATTATCAACAGCCGGAATTTGGAAGTTCCGTAAAGCTGTCGCCCGGAGATCCGGTTAATATTTATATAGCGAATGTAGTACCTGAAAATCTGTTTAGATAATGAGGAGGTTATTATCGCTGTTTGCAGTTCTTTTTATGATTCAATCTCTTGCTGCTCAGGAAGTTTTGAGGCCACTCAACAGTAATCCACTATTACAAAACGCTTCCGACAAAAATATAGTAAACGCTAAAGAGGGAAATCTGGAACTGCCGTTTTCAGATGATTTTAACCAAAAAGGTTACTATCCTGATCTGGCTAAATGGGAGGACAAATTCGTCTTTGTCAACAATAACTTTCCCATACTGCCACCCACATTGGGTGTAGCCACCTTTGACGGATTAGATGAAAACGGAAAACCATACAGTGATGATCCTAAAAGTTTCGGTGCGGCAGACCGATTGACCAGCAGACCAGTAGATTTGTCAGAATATACAGCTTCGGATAATATATATTTAAGTTTTTATTGGCAGGCCGGTGGTTTAGGCGAAGTTCCTGAAAGAAATGTGGACTATATGACCGTTAACTTTTTGGATAAAGACGGAAACTGGAATGAAATTTTAAATATAAATCCGCCTCAGCAGTCTGAGGATTTCAGGCAGGAGTTTATCCGCATAACAGAAGATTATCTCCATGAAGGTTTTCAATTTAATTTTACCGCATACGGAAATCTTGCCGGGAGTTCAGATCACTGGCATATTGACTATGTGCTTTTGGACAAAAACAGAAACCCGGACTTTGAATCATCGGTTTCAGATGTGGCTTATGTGAAAGGTAACGGGAAGTTCTTTAAGAATTATTACCAGATGCCTTTTTATCACTTTAAACAGGAGATGCTCACAGATACTTTTTCTGCCCGAGTGAAAAATAACTTTCTCAACACTGTAGATATTGTAGATAATTATTCGGTGATTAATCTGACAGACAGTTCTGAAATTGACAGTTATAAGGGACCTTCTACGGATATTTTCAGTCTGGAAGATGTGGATTATGAATATCCTGTTTTTGATTTGAGCTCGCTTGTTCCCCGACAGGACACGACTATCATCGAAATCAAATACTTTTTTCAGTCTTCTGCCGAAAATGCAAGTCCGGACTTTGTTCGTGCCAACAACGAGTTACGTGAGTACATTACGTTTGGAAATACATTTGCTTATGACGACGGTACGGCAGAAAGAGCTTATCGTCTGATTAATTATGACTTTGGCAAAATAGCAGTAAAATTTGAGTTGGATCAACCCGACACTCTCCGGGCAGTGAAAATTTATTTTTCCGACTTCCCCAATCGTACAGCTTCCTCAAAAGACCCTTATTTTAATCTCGCGGTATATCAGGCTCTTGATACCGTGACAGGTGAATATGACGAAATTATTTACAGGGAAACTCTATTGCAGCGTTCTGATTTTTATGTACCCGAAAATGAGGTTTTCAACGGATTTGCGTATTATAAATTTAAGCCGGAACTTAATGAAGGCAAAGATTTCATACCCGTCTCCGGGGATTTTTATATAGCCATTGAGCATGAAAAATTTAATGATGTGGATGTGGGCTTTGACTTGAATCACTCCGGACAAGCCTATATGTTTTATAACGTAGGAGAGGGGTGGCATCAGACTCAATATCCCGGGTCACTCATGATAAACGCTGTAGTAGGAGCGGAAATAAATGATTTTCCGACTTCTGTGAACGAACGTGTTCTGCCTGTTTTACACACTTATCCCAATCCGGCAACAGATTACGTGCGACTTCGTACGGAGAATATATCAGAAGTGAAGTATTTTGAGATATATGATATTTCAGGTGCGAAAATTATTAGCAGCCATACTTTGCAAAATGAGTTTATATCAATTGAAAGCTTAAAGCCCGGCTGGTATCTGCTTATGCTTAAAGACGAAAATTATCGCCCTGTCGGAATGGGCAATTTTATAAAGCAATGATGCAATCCCCATCTCATGTGGTGTTGTTTGACGGAATATGCAACTTTTGTGACAGTTCTGTGCAGTGGCTCATTCTTCGTGACAGGAAAAAGATTTTCCGCTTTACAGGACTTCAGACGGAAACCGGGCAAGAAATACTGTCTGAATTTGAGATAGACGAAAATTCCGTCGATTCCATAATTTATATACGGGACGAAAGAGTTTATATCAAGTCCTCAGCTGTTTTGGAAATACTTAAGGATTTGGGTTCAGGCTGGAAATTATTGTACGTTTTTAAGCTTATTCCGGTCAGAGTCAGAGATTATTTTTACGATCAGTTTGCCAAAAGAAGGTATCGTCTGTTTGGTAAAAGGACGGAATGCAGGATTCCCGACAAAGATGAGTTGGACAGGTTTCTGTAGAATTTTTGAGACATAAATCAGAGTATTAAATTATTGCTTTCTCTTTTTAACCATTGGACATATTTCTTGTAGTTAGGTTCGGCTTTATTGACCAATGCCCAGAAATTTTCAGAGTGGTTCATTTCAAAACGATGGGCAAGCTCATGAATGATGACATAGTCGATTACTTTTTTGGGAGTCAGCAGGAGTCTCGTAGAGAGGCTTATGTTACCCGAACTGGAGCAACTGCCCCATCTGCTGTGAGTATATCGCAATTTGACTTGCCCGATTTTAGCATTAAAGTGTTCCCGGTTTAATGCAGATACTCTGTCTCGGATGTCTGGTAAGAAATACTGATTTATTCCTTTGGCCATCAGTTTTTTGATTATGTCATTTTTCTGCTCCGTGTCATTTGAAATATGTATGGGAATGCTGACTGCAAACTCTTTGCTGTCCGGCTTTATATGCAGAAAACTCCTGTTGCCCTGAATAAGTTTTACTTTTAGAGTATATTTTTCTCCTAAAATTGTGAAAGAGGTACCGTCAGAAAATATTTCTTCCCCGACAGCCTGATACAGTCCTTTTTTTTCTATGGTTGCCTGTGCCCATTCTAAGAGTTCAACTACAGTTTTATTCTTTTCCGCTGTTGGAAGATTCTTGGGGACTCTTAAAGTAATTTGATTCTTGCCTAAAGAAATTCTCGCACTTTTTCTGGATTCGATAATGAAACGTATCGGTACGGGGAGTTTTTGAGCTATTTGCGATACCTTTTTATCCATTTGTCAAAAATATCGGTCAGAATCTGTCTTAGTTTATATTTGATTTATGAGACAACTGATTGAAGGCCTGAATAAATAAAGCTCCCATGTTTTTATGAGGAGGTACATACTCCAAAAACCTTTCATAGCTTTGCCCGCTTCCTTTCAGCTTTTTATCCAGATTGTTCCATAAAGGAGTCCAGTTGAGTTGATTGTTTTGACTGATACTTTTGCTGATTTCAACCAAAAGAGAATTGTTTACAGTATAAGTACCGATTTGTTTTGATGAAATAATATGGGCGGAAGGCGCTCTTTTAATGACTTCACTAATATTGTGATAACCTCCGCATGATCCGAGAAAAACCACCTTGGCATAAGCAGGTATATTAGATATGGTGTAATTGACATAATAGCTGTGCCCTCTGTGTACGATAATATCCGGTCTGATGATGTCGTCTTCTACCATTTTGCTCAAAGCTGCCTGACCTTCCCGCTCCATTTTTGGAAAGTTGGCATAAATTGTAGTGGTGTTTTTGCCTGAGCTTCTGATTTCGACGAAGTACTCATGTTCTTTAATTTCAAATCCGGCATTGCGAAATGCTGCAATAAATGTCCGGAATGAAGTAACTCCATCGTCGTCGTCAAAGAAAAAATGCATTTGTGTCGTTCCGTGAATGCTGTCTAATTCTGACATGGAAATACTTTCAATAGATGGTAAAATATACAGTGCCAATGAATCTGAAAACTCACCTTCAGGAATAATATTCATTTTTTGGTACAGTAATTTGAGTAAAAGCCCGTATAACACTTTGGACTCATCTTCATCTGAATATTTAAAGAACTCTTCTTTCAGAAATTCCTCAAAGAGCAGCAAATATTCCGGTTCGTCCAAACTTCCGAAAGTATCTGCTACGTTAACGGCCTCTGAAATGTCTCCATCTTCAGTGTGAAGTTCTGCAATAAAATTTCTTAACAGCTTTAAAGCATTTTCTTCGGACATAGTAGCGAGAAATGTTTCCAGGCTGTTGTACCCGGCACATTGCTTGATAAATGTTCTGAATTTATTAAAGCTGACACTTTCCAGTAACTCATACCCGGTCATGTTATTTGTTCTTAGATGGCTTAAAAGCCTGAAAAACATACCGTTAAACGTGGAGGTAAAAATTTCTTCCGAGCTGTAAATCATTAAGGTATAAAGCTCTGCCGGTCTCATATTTTTTACTGCCGCAAATCTAACGGAAGAGTCGTTGACTTCATGCAAATCATTTACTTTTCGAACTTCTTCAAGAGCTTTGATTTTCAGTTCGTTTTCTAAATCATAGTCTCCTATAGGGTTTCCCCTTTGCCTTGCTTTTATCAATGCTCCCAAATATGCCAACGGATTTTTAGAGACACTGTGCATGAGATTGGGGGATGCCTCATCATGATATATCATGTCAGTAAAATAATACACCTTCGATTCATTTCCGTAGGTATTGAATAAATCGACTATCAGTTTTACGACAGAATCCTGACTTTGCATGATAAAGTTGTTGACTAAGTTTTTACTGTTGAAATACTTTTTGACTGCCATAGGCGATGTCGCAGCTGCTTTTTCTACAATTTTTAAAGCGTAGGGTTCATCTGCGTATGATTTGAGTTCTTTCAGGACTTCATTGGGGTACAGTTGAGCAGCTTTAATCAAAAAAGAATCTGCAACGGAGATTTCCTTGAACAGGTATGTGTTTTTGACAGAAGACTGTACATCTTTCATCAGATAGTGTAAAAGATGTGCATCTTCTTTGTGTTTTAAAATCTCATAAGCGTTTTTCAGTATTTTTTCATAATAATCTATTCTGTGATAATTTTGAATATTTACTCTGGCTATCACGCCGTATAATTGAAGAAGATAGGTATAGGTGATTCTTCCGTTGTAGTTTTTGTCGTCAATAATTTTTTGGAGGCTGTCCACCAGAGTCAGATAAGTATATGTGGCTCTCTCAGAAAATATTTTGTCTTTGGAGAAAATAAGGGAATCGGTAACCCCATCTAATTGGTCGATGAATTTTTGCTTCTGGTCAATCTTATTATGCAGGGTAATTCTCTGTGATAAAAGATGGTCCGGCTGCTGAGCAAAAGAGATTTCCGCAAAAAAGACTAATAACCCAAATCCGAAGAGGAATTTAATGAATTTCCAAAAGCTCATATAAAGTTTTAATCAAAATTGTTGCCGCATTTTTATGAGGCGGAATATAATCTTTAAAATATGGATTGGAACCCACTCTAACGTCCATTTTTGTCCAAAGTTCAGGCCAGATAATATCTTTTCCCGAGCGTATCTCATCACTAATCTGCTTGAACAGCGGGTCATTTATATGCATTGTGCCGATGTTTCGGTTACATAAAATCTGTGCGTCCGGCGCTCTGTCGATAGCGACTTGCTGTACATAGTATCCGCCGCATGAGCCATCTAAAATTAATTTTGCGGAAGAAGGAATTCGGGTAAAGGTATTAAGGGTATGTGTACTGAGTCCTCTGTGTACCACTACCTGAGGCTCCAGCTTATTGACCGACATATATTCAAGCATTGCTTTGACCCCAAGCTCCCCGGAAGAGGCTTTATTGGCAAAAATTTGAACTTTTCTTCCGGTCCGGGATTCAATCATCACGAAATTTCCCAAGTCCTTTATCAACCATTCCAAAGGACTTCTTTCATAAGAACGAATGAAATTTTTAAAGGAGCTGATTCCGTCTGCATCGTTATAAAAGAAGTACTGTTGGATATTTGTCATTTGTCCGTTAAAAAGTGAATAGACAGGCAAAAACTCAAAATCAGGAAGCGTGTAACGTTGGGCAGCCGATTTGGCCCAAGTATCGGGCTGTGTCTTGCCGGATATTAATGCACTGAGAATACCGTATGCAGCCACACCTTTATCAGATTTGGCGGTTTCGACTCTCTCATATTCTTCTTTAAGATTTTGGTGGAGCAGTTCGACCATTTCAGTGTTATTCAGACTGATAATCAGACCGGCAATTTGAATAATCTCATCCATATCCCGGAGTTCAATATGACTCATGAGTTTCTTTCCCAATTGCTTTTTTTGATCGTATGTCAGCGGCTGCATTAATATACCCATCATGTCGTAGTACGCTGCTTTTTGCAGGAGTTTAGTGTATTGATTGAAACCGAGCTTTTCCATTAGGGAATAGATATTCCTGTTGGGGATTTTATTTAAGAGACTGTGAAGCATTTTATCAAAACTCCTTTGGATAATTTCATCTTCACCATAGGTCATAAAGGTGTATATTTCTTCCGGGCTCAGTTCATTCAGGCTTTCGGCGTATAAGCTGTTAGTATTGATAGATATATTGAGGTTTCGCACGAATTTAAGTGATCGGGCTTCTGTCTCCTGTTCTAATGAGTATCTGCCCATAGTATTCGGATTGGAGAGAAGTTTTATCATTCTTTTAGTCAGATTCCTGCTGTTCTGACATAATTTATCGGCATCTTCTATAGAAAGTCTGTGATGGTAAATATCATCTAACAGCAAATAGGCGCGGCTGTTAACTCCGGCAATCTGATTGATTCGGTACAAAGTTCTGATAATACTGTCTTTGCTGTTCTGAAAAAGGTAATTCCAAGGATGTGAAGGGGTTATGATAAAGTTTTTTGCGCTAAAGGGTGCTGTTTGAGCTATATTTTGAAGTGCTTCTATACCTTGTTTTTTCAGTTTTATTTTATCAATGTTTCTGACAATTTCCAAAGGATACTTTTCTGAAATATAAATAAGCAACTCTTTAGAATATGGAGCATCAATCCAATCCGTTACATTTTTTAGCGCAGTTAACGGATCGTTTTTCCATTTGATAAGGTTTTTATCATTTTCTGACAGACTGAAATAGTATTTTTTTAAGACATACTTTGGTGTAATTACAACAGGAGATTCTGTTTTTTTATTTTTTAGAACTGAACCGCTTTGTTTCAGACTGAGAATACCACTGACTTCTTTCTTTAAGTTTACTTCATTTACACCTTTCTTTTCATTCTCCTTTTGTTTTTCTTTTTCGAGGTTAGCGAGTTCTTCCTGTTTTTGCAGAATATAATGTTCCAGCGTTTCTGCTTTTATAAAAGATGCCCAATTTTGCTCTGTTTTTTCGTGCTTTATTCGAACATACTGATCCGTCACATACGAAAGTGGTATTCCTTTTAAGATGTTGATATCAATAGGGTTAGTGCCGTTTTTAAATAAAATCCACTGAATGAAAGAGGCCTGCTCCTGAGCATTTAGCATACTGCTGGATGTAAACAGAATTTCTGTCAGATTTTTTGTGTTTAACGAATCTAAAGCCTCCATATTCCAATCTTTTGGTTGCCTGTATCTGAATTGCTTAATCTTTTTGATATAAGTATCAATCAGCTCTGACCAACGCTGCTGAACAGACACATACGCTAATTCCTCATTGTTTATCACAAGCTGAAGTAAGTGCTTGATCAATGCAGTTTCATTTTTGGAAATTTCTATTGCTTGTTCCGGTGTGAGAGTTTTGTCAGTTATATATGGCAACAGATAATAAGGGGCAGAATTGTACCGATACTTTTTATAGATGTCAAAGAGCAGTTGTATGTCAGGATGGGCAGATTTACTAAGCAGGTCTTTCACTCTGTTATTATAGTGCATAAATTGTGTGACAGAGTGAGGGCTGAGAAGAATGGCTATTTGCAAATCTGCGCCTTCGTCTGTACTGTATAATAGTCTGGAATATTGTCCAATTAGTTCCTGAGGTCTTTCGACCGCCATCCGGACTGTGGCGTTTCTGGAATCATTGAGAGGAATCAAAGTTTTGACAGCGGCATAGTATTCAGGTAAAAGTGAATACATCCAGCTTTTCATATCTATAGTCGAATCACTCGATGCTTTCAGAATATTTAGTGCCTGACTTAATATGTCTTCATGTGTTCTTGAAGTATATGGTTTATAAGTGTTTTTAGAGAGATAATTGAGGTACTTGTCTAATAAATCGAAATATTCCGATGCTATATTTTCGGTATTGGCAGTAATCCAGGTCTTTATCTCCTGTATCTGTTCTACGGTTTGGTCGGGCAGAAAGTTCTCGTGTTCAAATCTCTGTAAATGATTTTCTAATGTTTGTGCATACGATGTTTGTGCATTCAGAACGTCATGAAAGCCGTAAAAAAAAAGCAAAACGATAAAAAATGCTCTTTTCATAAAAGCCATAGATTTATTTTTGAAGTTGATATTGTTTAGTAATTTGAGGATTAAAAATATTGATTATAGTCTGATTTGAATAGAAAAATTCGTTAATAAATGCATATAGCTTTAAAATAAAAAAGCTATTTGCCCAAAGACAAATAGCTTCTAAAGAAAAATTAAGTTCTGTATTATTCTTCGATTACTTCAAACTGAAATTCAGCTTCAATGTCTTTGTAAATGTGTAAAATAGCCTTGTACGTTCCCAAATCTTTGACTTCCTGAAGAATCTTAATCTTCTTACGCTCTATTTCCACGTTTAACTGATCTTTAAGAGCCTCCGCCAACTGCACATTAGTCACGCTTCCGAATAATTTTCCTGAAGTTCCTGCTTTAGCACCAATTTTGAAAACTGTATTGGAGACTTTTTCAGCGATAGACTGATATTCTTCCATCTGTCTCGCTATTTTATTTGTCTGCTGACGTTTTATTTCCTCAAGGTGCTTTTTGCTTGAAGCATTTGCGATTTTTGCCAGACCATTTGGAATCAAAAAGTTACGGCCATATCCCGGTTTGACATTCACGAGGTCATACTTTAGACCTAAGTTCTCTACATCCTGTAATAAAATGACTTCCATGTGTAAATTATTTTAAAAGGTCTGCAACATAAGGTAATATAGCCAAGTGGCGTGCGCGTTTGATAGCGGTGGACACTCTTCTTTGATGTTTCAAAGAGTTGCCGGTTAATCTTCTCGGTAAAATTTTACCCTGAGCATTTATAAACTTGAGAAGGAAGTCCGGATCTTTGTAATCAATGTATTGAATGCCCATTCTTTTAAATCGGCAATACTTTTTTTTGTTCTGACCGATTTTCGGCGCATTTAAAAATTTAATAGATTTATCTGTAGCCATGATTATTCCTCCTGATTTTGTGCTTTACCTGATAGTTTGCCCCGTCTTTGCTGTGCATATTTTACTGCGTGCTTGTTAAGCCTTACAGTTAGAAAACGCATGATGTTTTCGTCTCTTTTGAATTCGACTTCTAAGCGGCGAATGGCCTCAGAGGCAATTTTAAATTCCACTAATGTGTAATAGCCTGTTGTTTTCTTTTGAATGGGGTAGGCTAACTGTTTGAGCCCCCAATCCTCTTTGAACACGATGTTGCCTTCATTTTTTTCAATGAAGTCCGTGAACTTTTTTACGGTTCTTGTGTACTCTTCGTTACTGAGCACGGGCGTTGTAATAAAAACCGTTTCGTAATGGTTCATAGTTAATAAATTTTATTCAGGGTGCAAAGGTATGTATTTATTTGAAAAACTCAAACGGTTTCTCCTCTTTTAAAATTGCTTTTCTTTTGCTCTGTTCTTAAAAAATTCTTAAAATCAAATGCATGCATAGTTTTTTTATAGTATTTTGTCTATTATCATGCGCATTAACGCAGAATAATGAAGATAGTTAAATATTCAAGTTGATATATTTGCTCATTGCTAAAACTTTGATAATCACAAACAGATCTGGAATGTTAGATGTAGAGGAAATGAAAAAAATGCTTTTAGACCCGAAATGTACTTTAAGTGAAATCGCAGAGAAAATGGGCTATGACAGCTTACAGACTCTGTCTTCTGATTTTAAAAAAGCCGTCGGGATGACTCCTTCGCGATATATACGATTCAACGAATCATCTAATTCGTATGAGTCAAAATCATAGCTGTTACTGCAATCTTTCTTTGTTAAAGTAATAGAAGCTGATTTGCTCTATCTATTTCCGGTTCGATAATTTTACATCGCGGAATGCACAGACACAAAAAAGCAAAGACTTTTAAACTTTAAGAAAATATTCTTTGGCGGGTAAATGGGCTCTCAAATTAATAATATCTTTGAAAGTCTATGAAGGTTACGAAAAGTTATTTCCCGTTAATTGTCCCCGACAGATTAAATCAAAATCTTCCGTTTATCCATGTCCTTTATTTGGAAAAATGTCCTAAGGGAGTGAAATTTAAAGAGTCAGACCTCACCTCCAGTACACTCAGATTTTTGGATGAAAGAGTTTCTCATACTCTTAAAACACATACAGATAACGGTTTTTTTTATTTCATACAGGAATTAGAGAAAAAACACAGAACTTCAAAGTCCGGGATTCCGCAGGATATTTATGTCAGCCGGGCAATTTCCAGACATTTTACCGAAATCTCCGAAAGTTTTTTTGAGGTATATAGTGAGGAGAAAATATACCACAAAATAGCCGATTCCAAAGAAAGATTTTTAATTCGGGCATGCAGTGTATCTGTTCACAAACCCCAATTGAAGTTTGAAGTAGTTAAAAATAATCTTGAAGAGTTGTTTGTCAGACCGTATTTTGAAGTGTACGGGGAAAAAGTCTCAGAAGACAATGTTCAGAGATTCAGATTCCTGTTGCTTGTAAATGACACGTATTATCTGCTTGACATAAAGGATTATTTAGCTCTCGAAAACCTGTATTCCAAAAAACCGAAGCAGTATGCCCGACAGCCCGACAAACTGATGGAGAAAATAATTCTTCCTTTAGAGGAAAAGTACGAAGTCAATAAGCATGATTTTTTCAGTGTCAATGTGATTGATACAATACCTCAATGTACCGTACTGCTGAGTGAAATCAGCAATACATTTTTAATGATAACTCCAAGGTGGGATTACGATGGTTTTGTGGTAGAAGGAAATTTTCAGGAAAGACATGCTACCCATACCAATGGAGTGCTTTATGAAATCATGCGAAACGAGGAGGAAGAAGATCGATTCGTTGAGTACCTTAAAAATCGGCATCCGTCTTTTGCCAGGCAGCGAAACGGATATTTCTATTTAAGTTTTGCGGATGCTAAGAAAAAGCAATGGTTTCTCAAAACATACCATCAGTGGTTAGAGGACAATATAGAAATTCAGGGGATGGACATGCTGCATCATTTTCGCTATTCCCAATTTTCAATTTCCACGCAAATGGAGCTGTTGGAACAAAAAGACTCCTTGCTTCAAATTTATATGAAAGTCTCTTTTGGCCAGGAAGAGGTGCCATTGAAAGAACTTAAGAAATTGTTGAGTTCAGGTCAGTCTTATGTATTGCTCAAAGATGATTCGATGGGCGTGCTGACCGAAGATTGGATTCATGATTACGGTACTTTTATCCGGCACGGGCAGATTCACGACAGTGTGATTTCTATTCCGAAGTGGATACTTTTAGCTTTGAGGCATTCCTCCGGTGCGGCGGAATTAAATCTGTCTATTTCCAAAGAATGGTGGGAAAAGTGGGCGCAGTGGCAGGATGCAGAGAGTGAAGTGGTCCCTGTTTCCGAAAAAATAAATGCAGAATTAAGACCTTATCAGCGCAAAGGCTACGAATGGATGTGTTTGCTTTCAGAAATTGGTGCGGGAGCTCTGCTTGCGGATGATATGGGACTGGGAAAAACTTTGCAGACTATTGCGTTTATGACTTATTTGCTGGAACAGAATGAAACAGCCAGATTTATTGTGGTGTGTCCGGCTTCACTAATTTATAATTGGGGTAAAGAAATTGAGCATTTCAGTAAAAATCTTAAGCCATTTGTCTATCAGTCGTCCAATCGCGACTTGCAGGAATTCACAGATTCCGGATGTCATGTACTTATTACAAGCTATGGCATGCTGCGTTCAGATATAGATGAGTTGTCTGTAATTATGTGGGAAACAGCTGTGTTGGATGAAAGTCACAATATAAAAAATAGTAATGCATTGATCACTAAAGCCATCCAGTTTATTCAGGCGAGAACGAAAGTGGCATTAAGCGGTACTCCGGTCATGAATCATACCGAAGAGTTATACTCTCAGGTTAATTTTTTACTTCCTGAGTATTTAGGTCCGAAAGAATTTTTTAGAAAAGAGTATGCATTACCTATTGACAGGAGCAGAGACAGGAAAAAGATGCAGGCGCTTCAAAAGCTAATCAATCCCTTTGTACTTCGGCGGACAAAGTCTCAGGTTGCAAAAGAACTGCCTGAAAAAATAGAATCTGTGTATTGGTGTGAAATGGGAGAGGAGCAAAAGTTGTTTTACGATGAGTTCAAAAAATCTATTAGAAATTCTATTTATCTCGGCATTAGAAATGAGGGAATTCAAAAAAGTAAGCTTTCAATTCTTCAGGGTATAATCAAACTCAGGCAGGTTTGCGCTTCCCCGGTTTTGGTAAAAGATGCAGAATCAACCACTTTTAAATCTGTAAAATTAGATATGCTGATGGAAGAACTAACCGAACTGCAGGGGCATAAAGCATTGGTTTTTTCTCAGTTTTTGGGTATGCTTGATTTAGTTGAAAAACGTTGTGATGCGGAAGGTATTCTGTATTACAGAATTGACGGGAGCGTAGATAAAAAAAGACGGGCAGAACTTGTCAGCAGTTTTCAGGAGGAGGATAATCCGGTACAGGTATTTCTTATGAGTATGGGAGCCGGGAGTGTAGGACTGACTCTGACCGCAGCAGATTATGTGTTTTTAATGGACCCGTGGTGGAATACCGCATTGCAGCAGCAGGCAATAGACAGAACACACCGAATAGGGCAAACCAAAAATGTGTTTGCGTACAAAATGATTTGCAGAGACACCATTGAAGAGAAAATTTTAAAACTGCAGGAAAGTAAAAAGGAGCTTTCCGAAGAACTGGTGGGTGCGGAAGAAGGTTTTGTCAAACAACTGACAGAAGATGATATTGATTTTTTATTCGAATAAAAATTATTTGTCAAAAAATACACGGCTACAGAGGTTCGCGAACTGTTGAAAACTTTTATGGATTTAATTTTCTGTTCACCCCTTTTTCTTCAGTAAATTTGGAACATTCACTTTTAGCAATTCATATCTATGTCACAGTTTTCGCATTTGCACAGTCATACGCAATTTTCTTTATTGGACGGAGCTTCCAACATCAAATCTCTTTACAAAAAAGCTATTAAAGACGGACACAGTGCAGTGGCGATTACTGATCACGGCAATATGTTTGGCGTGTTTCAGTTTGTGGCAGAAGCCTGGAACAATTCAAAACCGATAGGCAAGGATGAGAATGGGAAGGATATTCTTGAACCAATTGTTAAACCGATTGTCGGATGTGAGTTTTATCTCGTAGAAGACAGACACAAACAAAAATTTACAAAGGGTGAAAAAGATAAAAGATATCATCAGCTTTTTTTAGCCAAAAACAGGACAGGATACCAAAATCTGGTTAAACTCTGTTCACTCGGATACATGGAAGGGATGTACGGCAAATATCCGAGGATTGATAAAGAGCTTGTACTCAAATACCATGAAGGGCTGATAGCAACGACTTGTTGTCTCGCAGCCGAAATTCCAAGAGCCATTATAAATGAAGGAGAGGAAAAAGCAGAAGAGCTTTTCAAATGGTGGTTAGACCTTTTTGGAGAGGATTATTATGTAGAGCTGCAACGTCACGGGATTAGAGAGCAGGAAATTGTAAATGAAGTACTTCTGAGATTTGCTAAGAAATACAATGTTCAGGTTATTGCCACAAATGACACCCATTACGTAGATCAGGAAGATGCCAATGCACATGATATTTTGCTCTGCCTGAATACCGGTGAAAAGCAAAGTACACCTACCAACAAAGAGTTTTCCGAAGAAAATCCTTTCCCGAAAGGAACCCGGTTTGCTTTTCCGAATGATCAGTTTTACTTTAAGACCAAGGATGAAATGCTCAAAGTGTTTCAGGATGTGCCGCAGTCAATTGATAATACTCAAATGATTGTGGACAAGATAGAGACACTCAACCTGAAGCACGATATACTGCTGCCAAATTTTGAAATTCCGACAAACTTCTCAAATCAGGATGATTATCTGCACCATTTGGCTTATGAAGGAGCGAAAAGACGATACGGAGAAATTACGGAGGAAATTCGCGAGCGATTAGATTTCGAACTGTTTACTATACGCACGATGGGATTTGCCGGCTATTTTCTCATAGTGCAGGATTTTATTAATAAAGGAAGAGAAATTGGGGTGTTTGTGGGACCGGGAAGAGGTTCGGCAGCCGGTTCGGCAGTAGCCTATTGTATAGGTATTACCAACATAGACCCGATTAAATATAACCTGCTTTTTGAGCGGTTTCTCAACCCTGACAGAAAGAGCATGCCGGATATTGATACGGATTTTGATGATGTGAGCAGACAGAAAGTAATAGATTATGTGGTCCAAAAATATGGCGAAAGGCAAGTTGCCCATATAATCACCTACGGTACGATGGCGGCTAAATCCAGTATTAAAGATGTAGCGAGAGTACTCGACTTACCCCTGTCAGAGTCTAATATTTTAGCCAAACTTGTACCGGAAAGACCAGGTGTGGAACTCAACAGGCTGCTTCTTGCTCCGATGAATGATGAAGAAGGTCCGGTGAAAAAATACAAACTAAATTCAGATGAAGTCGCCAATATAGAGGCCTTGCGCGAGGTAATGAATGGTGATGATCTGAGATCTGAGGTTTTGAGAGAAGCTGTAAAATTGGAGGGGTCTGTCAGAAGTACCGGCATCCATGCAGCCGGAATCATTATTGCCCCTGATGATTTGACCACTATTCTGCCGGTAGCCAAAGCCAAAGATGTCAGCCTGTTAGTGACCCAATTTGAAGGGAAAGTGATCGAGGATGCCGGAGTAATAAAAATGGACTTTTTGGGACTGAAGACACTGACAATCCTGAAAGATACTTTGGCACTTATTAAGGAAAATCACGGATTAGAAATAGATTTAGACGAATTGCCTTTAGACGATGCAAAAACTTTTGCCCTCTATAGAAGAGGTGAAACCAATGCAACTTTTCAGTTTGAATCTGCCGGAATGCAGAAATACCTTCGCGAACTCAAACCGGATAAGTTTGATGACTTAGTGGCTATGAATGCACTATTCCGCCCGGGCCCCATGGAGTATATACCCAACTATATTGACAGAAAACACGGCAGAGAAAAAATTGCGTATGATCTGCCTGAGATGGAAGAATATCTGAGCGATACTTACGGTATTACGGTATTTCAGGAACAGGTGATGCTGCTCTCGCAAAAAATAGGCGGATTTACCAAAGGGGATGCAGATGTTTTGAGAAAAGCAATGGGTAAAAAGGATAGAGAAACGTTGGACAAGCTGAAACCTAAATTTATCAATCAGGCAATAGACAGAGGACATCCGGAGAAAGTTTTAGAGAAAATTTGGCATGATTGGGAAGCCTTTGCGTCTTATGCGTTCAACAAATCCCACTCCGTCTGTTACGCTATGGTGGCTTATCAGACAGCCTATCTTAAGGCACATTTTCCGGCGGAGTTTATGGCGGGGGTGCTGACCAATAACTACAGCAATGCTGAAAAAATCAGCTTTTTCCTCAGCGAATGCCGTAAAATGGGTGTAGTAGTATTGGGACCGGATATAAACGAGAGTAATGAAAAATTTTCAGTCAATAAAAAAGGAGAAATACGGTTTACACTTTCTGCATTAAAAGGATTGGGCGGTTCTGCGGCACAGGCGATTATAGAGGAGCGGGACGCAAACGGTCCGTTTGAATCTGTTTTTGACTTTGTCCAAAGAGTCGATCTCAAGAGAGTGAACAAGCGAAGTATAGAAGCTTTGGCCTGTTCCGGTGCTTTTGATTCACTGGGGAATATCAAAAGGTCTCAGTTCGTCACTCCTAATGTGGAGGGAACTACCTTCATTGATACCTTAATCAAGTTTGGCAATCGGTACAAAGAACAGAAAGAATCGTCTCAGCCTTCTCTGTTTGGAGAGTCCTTGGATGCTCAGATTAAACTTCCCGACGTGCCTCATGTCAATGCTTGGGAGGATATGGAGAGATTACTGAGGGAAAAAGAAGTAATCGGAATTTATTTTTCCGGACACCCTTTGGATGAATTTGAGTACGAACAAAAATATTTCTGCAATTCTAGAATCAGCGATATAGATGAAAACCCTGACCGAGATTTGTCTTTCAGTTGTTTTGTCAATAAAGTGATTAAAAAAGTAGATAGAAACGGGAAAACTTATGCCATATTAACCGTAGAAGACCAAACTTCGGAAATGGAAATCTTTTTCTTTTCAGAGGATTACATCAGATTTGCAGCATTTTTTGAAGCCAATTTGCGACTTAGAATAATTGGCTCAAAAAGTCAGAGATACATGAATTCGAGTTTTTCGTTTAGAGTTAGCCAGATTGATTATCTGTCCGATATTATGGAAAAAGAAGGTCAGTATCTTGATATTGCGGTTAGTGGCAGAAGATTAAATGAAGAAACGGTCCATTCTATAGTTAGTCTGACTAAGAAATATAAAGGAGATAAATCTTTGAAGATTACCATAGATACCCATAGAGATAAAGTGCCGTTATCGTTAAGATCTAAGACGATGAAAGTCAGGATTTGTAATGAATTACTGGCGGAACTGGAACTCTTAGAAGTACTTTCTGTATCCGTCCGTCCGGATGACAGCCGTTACAGAAAAGTACCGAGCTACGACAAAAATAAACAGGAGGAAACAGTAGAAGAAGTGGAAGAAATAGATTGATTTCTGAAATAAATTTTATTGTTTAATAGATTTCGCATCAATTCACCTCACCATTTTTGGTGATAAGCTACTCGTTGTTTAATTTTGAGTGTTAATATCGAATACATGACTAATCGTTTTTCTCTCCCTAAAGAGGGAGCACATGCAGACGAGTTACTGCAAAGAATGGAATCCTTTAAATCAGGCGATTTAAACTGGGAAGAAGGTAAGTTTTTTGGCTACGTATTTTATGCCGGTGAAGAGGTGTACCGAGTGGCACAGCGTGCTTATAATGCGTTTATGTCCACAAATGGTTTGAACCCTTCCGCTTTCCCGAGTCTGAGAAAAATGGAAACGGAAGTGGTCGGAATGACAGCCGATTTGCTTCACGGAGATGAGTCAGTGACCGGCACTATGACTTCAGGCGGAACAGAAAGTATTATGATGGCCGTTTTGTCTGCAAGAGAGTGGGCTGTCAAACATAAAAAAACAGAAGGTATTCCTGAAGTATTGGCTCCTGCGACTGCACATCCTGCTTTTCCTAAAGCCTGTCATTTTTTTGGACTGAAGTATGTAGAAGCTCCTGTAGATAACAATTACCGGGTAAATGTTCAGGAGATGGAAAAACTTATTACTCCCAATACAGTGCTGATGGTAGCTTCCGCACCGCAATATCCTCATGGAGTGATAGACCCGGTAGAGCAGGTGGCCTCTCTCGCAAAGGAGCATGATATACTTTGTCACGTGGACAGTTGTGTAGGAGGATATCTGCTTCCCTTTTTAGAAAAAGGCGGAGTCGCACTTCCAAAATTTGACTTTAGAGTTTCGGGAGTGACTTCTATTTCTGCCGATACACACAAATACGGTTATGCCGCGAAAGGGGCATCGGTTATTTTATACCGCAACAAAGATTTGCGAAAGGGACAGTTTTACATCAAAACAGACTGGTCAGGCGGGATTTACGGCTCTCCTTCTTTTGCGGGGACACGACCGGGTGGAGCTATTGCCGCAGCCTGGGCTGTAATGAACTATATCGGAGAGATTCGCTATACTCAAATGCAGATGGCGGCCTATAACACAACTCAAAAACTGAAACGAGGAGTACTTGAAATAGAAGGATTGGAAGTGTTGGGTAATCCCGAAGCAACCTTGTTTGCCATCGCTTCCGAAAAATATGATGTGCATTCAATTGCGGATGAAATGTCTGAGCTGGGCTGGTACATCAACCGACAGCAACTGCCTCCAAGCCTGCATATATTTGTGACAGATGCACATGTGGGTCGGGAACAGCTCTTTTTGGATGATTTAAAAAAAGCCGTTCAGAAAGCCGGCAGATTCAGTTGGGAAAATCTGAAAAAGACCGTGCAGGTTGGTACTGTAAAAGGTCTGAAGAAAATGCTTGCGCCTGCATATTTCAATAAACTGATGGAAATGGCAAAAAGCGGAGGAGGCGAAGCCGGCAGTGGCAGACAGGCCGCTATGTACGGCATGATGGGCGTATTGAAAGGAAGTGAGAAATTAGATGAACTTGTAGAAGAATTTATTGACCGTCTGAACTCTCCGGAAAAACAAAAGGGGCAAGACTGATAGCATTTGACCGTTTGACTATCTCTTATTTTATCTCAAAAAGCTGCACGATATACTGTATCTAATGAATATAGACCAAATACTTGACAAAATATATTTGCTTCCGGATGTTTCGAAACAGGCACTTAAACAAAATATTGTGGAAGTGAATTATCCCAAAGGATATTTATTATTAAGAGCAGATAAAGTAGAAAGGAGCATTTATTTCATGAGAAACGGGATTGCCCGGCTTTATACCAATTTATTAGAAAATGAAATAACATTTCTTTTTTGTAAAGAAGGTGATACCATTGTTTCAATGAAAAGTTACGTACTAAATGAAAGAGGTTATGAAAATGTTGAACTATTAGAAAACGCTGAGTTATATGAATTAAAAACGGAACATTTTCACAGACTTCTTACTAAAGATATTCATATAGCAAATTGGGCACGAAAATTTGCGGAACAAGAACTTATTAAAACAGAAGAAAGAATTATTTCCAGACAATTCCGTACTGCTAAAGAACGTTACCGTGAGATATTAAGAGATAGTCCTGATTTAATTCGACGTGTACAATTAGGTCACATCGCATCCTATTTAGGTATAACACAAGTAACTTTAAGTCGAATACGTGCCGAAATATGCTAAGTTTTGTTTTTATCATTTGTAAAATAAAATCTGTTTAATAATCCTGAGCTTTGCACCATAAATTAGCAAGAAATGAATTGGATTGTCTTAATTATAGCAGGCTTATTTGAAGTGGCCTTTGCATCTTGTTTAGGTAAAGCAAAAACCGCAGTAGGAAACGATGTTTATTTTTGGTACACAGGTTTTATTGTGACATTGGCTATAAGCATGATTCTGTTAGTAAAAGCAACTCAAACTTTACCAATAGGAACTGCTTATGCAGTTTGGACAGGAATTGGAGCTGTTGGAACAGTTTTAATTGGAATCTTTGTTTTTAAAGAACCTGCCACTTTTTTACGATTACTTTTTATTACAACTTTAATCGGCTCAATTATTGGATTGAAAATAGTATCTAACTAAGAATAAAAATGGCTCAAGTTTATTGAGTTAGTTTGAAAACAAGATGAGTAAAGTGCTTACTTTGGTTCAGGGCTATTCCTAATTTCGAAGTATTATATCCGATTAAGATTGGGGGTTGTTTGGGTCAAGTTGTTGGAACAACCTCGGTCTTCCGACAGCTATTTGGAACTATTGGGAGTAATCTGATGTCCGTACAGATTGGCGTATGTTCCCGTAAAGGCAACACCGAGGTAAAGTATCATAGCGGAATAATACACCCAAGTCATTAGGATTGCCGCAGAAGCTGCCGCCCCAAATAAATTGTTCATATCCGAAACAGACAGATACCAGGAAAGAATGTAGTTGCCGACAACAAAAAGTACAGCTGTGAAAATTGCTCCGACTGTCGCATCCGAAAAGCGAATTTTTGTATCCGGAAGCATCCGAATTATAATCACAAACAGCAGGGCGATAATTAGGAATAGACCAATATTATTTAAGAGCTTGATTAGGTTGATTTGAGTGAGGTCCATAATCACAATCAGGTGTTTCTCAATCAGATGAATAAAGCTGCTCAAAATAACCCCCGCAATAAGTATTCCGCCCAATATCAAAATGGTCAAAAATGAAGTCAGACGATTCGTAAAAAATCTGATGATATTCTTATCCGGTTTAGCCTGTAAATTCCAGATAAGATTGATAGAACTTTGGATTTCTGTAAAAATAGCCGAAGCACTGTACAGCAGGACAAGCACACTTATTATTGCAGCCGGGCCACTGTATTGTTTGATATGAATATTGCTGAGCGTGCTTTGAATAAACTGTGCAGAAGTACTCCCGACAATATCTTCTATTTGCTGCACCAGCTCACCTCTGACGGCTTCTTCTCCCAAAAATATCCCGCTGATACTGATAATAATGATCAAAAGTGGCGGCAGCGAGAACAAAGTATAATAGGAAAGTGAAGCACTCAGTTTGGTCCCTTTATTTTCAAAAAACAATTGGACAGAAAGCTTGAACAGGGAGAACAATCCGGATAATCTATGCTCAGTCATATTAAAACGGCAACAGGCTCAAGATACAATATGATTTGTGAATGAATAAGGAGAGCATTGTTATTTTAAAACAATAATACGGCAGACTGAATTGTTTTCAGTAGTCTGTCGATACCTGTGTAAACTTAAAAAGTATTGAAACTTCTATCTTTTTTCTTTCAAAATCAGTGTGGAAGGTATTTGTGACAGCCACAAACTTTTTGAATCAATCAGCTTTTTCCAGCTTTGAATACTGACTATCATTAGATTCTGACTGTTCAGAAACTCTCTGGTTATAATACTTTTATTATTTGTAATATGAATGTGATTGGATGCCATTTGCTCTATAGCTCTCAGTTTTTCTTTAAACTCTGAGTTTTTACCCATCACGTTCCCTACATCTAAGAGAGTGATTTGTGATTCGGAGTTATTAATTAATTTCTGAACAAACTCCAGTAAAAAGGTATCATGAACGGATAATACCGGAATAAAAACAGACTCTGCCGAAGAATAGTTTTTATTGATAAAAACACCTACCGTTGTATGGCTGTTGTTGATGACGCTGTGAGTTCTTTCGTCAAACGGAGAGTTCTCAAAAAGACTTTCTCTGCCTATCACCTGGTTGATAATCTTTTCAGGATTAATGATACGGGTTGTAAAACCCAAAATCTTTCCAAGCAGACTCCCCTCGAAAATAGACTGTCCTACATCCGTTAGCAGCAGGTCGTAATTTCCCTGATTGGCAACTTTGACGATATCTGTGTCAATTTCACTGGAAACCTTAAAAAGTGTCGTTACCTTTTGACTGACATTCTCAGACTCTTGTACCAAAGGCATAAAGCTTTCTTCTTCGTATGCTTCCAAATTATAATGAGGCAACTCTTCGGGAGAAGCGATATGCATTGCAGTAACAGATGTGTTAGCACTTGTTTTTTGTGTGAAATTATGTGCCAGCCTTAAAAGTGCCTGACCTTGTTGAGGGCTAATAAATGAGAGGAGTACTTTGAATTTATTGTAATCATTAATTTCTTCCGGTATTTCTTCAGTATTGGATTTGAAAATCCAGTTGATTAGATTAAGTAAGGGACCGGTCATAAAAGTGGTAGTCAATGCCATAATCACTAACATTGCAAAAATCTCGGAAGACAGTACTCCCAAATCGTATCCGATATTTAAAACCACTAATTCGACCAAACCTCTGGTATTCATCAGTGTGCCGATAATCAGACTGTCTCTCCAGCTTTGTCCTTCAAATTTAGCAGCAATCATACTTCCGATAAATTTTCCTGCCACTGCCACTGCTATCAGGATTCCGGTCATTTCCCACAGCTCAGTATCATTGAGCAGACCTATTTCTGTCCTCAATCCGGTGTAAACGAAAAATAAGGGTAAAAAGATAAGAGTAGCGACATCTTCTACTTTTTCAACAATCAATTCACGAAGCTTCATATTTTCAGGCATAATTGTTCCTGCCATAAAAGCTCCAAACAGAGCGTGTATTCCGATGATTTCGGTCAGATAAGCAGAAATAATTAGGGTCAAAAAGAAAATTCCGATTGTGGCTTTGGTCAGACTTTCTTTATTTCTGAACAGGTTGCCAATTCTCCCCAAAAAGGGACGAACTACTTTGAACATAAATAAGACATAGGCAGCCGCCAATGCAATAGTGTAAAGTGCGCTCACAGCTGAGCCTGCCTTGGCTATTGCTATTACGACTGCGAGCAGACACCAGGCCGTAATGTCATCAATTGCTGCCGAAGTCAGCACGACAATACCCAATTTCGTTTTGTGAATTCCTCGTTCCTGAACAATTCTGGCGAGTACCGGAAATGCCGTAATACTCATGGTGATACCTATAAACAGGGCAAAAGATATAAACTGTACATTGCCGGGTGCATAAGTTTCATAGATGAAGTATGTTAGTGTCACTCCCATAACAAAAGGAATGATAATACTGGAATGACTAATAATGACGGCTTCTTTTGCACGCTTTCTTAAAACACTGAAGTCCAGCTCCATCCCAACAACAAACATATACAGAATAAGACCTATCAGGCTTAGAAATTCTATATTGCCTAAGGATTTTGCAGGAAATAATGTCTCAAAAAAGCCCGGAAAGTACATACCAACCAAAGACGGACCCAGAAATATCCCTGCAATCATTTCACCCACAACTGTAGGCTGACCAATTTTACGACATATCCAGCCGAAAATATGTGCGACAAAAATGATACTGACGATTTGAACAAGAAGAAGTGCAAGAGGACTGCTTAGATTATTTAACAAAGAGTCCCAAAACTCCATCCACTGACTTTTTTCTCCGGCCGGAGATATAATCGGTCTTCCGTGTTCGAGATCAGCACCTAATAAAATGACAAAGTATATGGCGGCAAGAGAACTGACGGTAACAATAAAATAGAACAAAAAATCTCTGTATTTTTTTATGATATTCATAATAGTGCAGTCTTTATTTCAAAGACAAAGTTGCACACGAATACCGCAGGAAAATCGGAGTTGAATTTAACTTCTCCGAAAATGTAATAAGCAGGAGAAAATCTGTAACGAATCAGATTTGAACTTTCTCCATAAAGCTTTTTCGGTAGCTTTCACTTAAAGTGACTTTCAGGTTTTCATCTTCTTCGTTCAGTATATTGGTCGTGATTTCATCAAAAGAGAAGAATTGTATCGCTTGTAGTGAAATCATTTCTTTCCTGTTGACTCTGCAAAATTCATTTTTGGGAAGAATCTCTGCCAGCCTCTCGAAAGTAATATTTTTTAATACAAACCTTTCTTTACCGTTCAGCCAAAGGACTTTGTCACGGCTATCAATATCAGAAGATCTTATCATTGCTATTTTATCAAAAAAGATAATTGCTTTACCTTTATCTGTATTGAGCTGTGCAAAACTCTTTTCATCTTTTACTGCATTTCCCTGAATATGTCTGCTGACTTTTTCTACAGCTTGTTTCAGTCGCTCTATTTTTATCGGCTTTCTGATATAGTCAATCGCATTGATGTCAAATGCATCAGTTGCATATTCCTTATATGCTGTTGCAAAAATCACAGGCTTTCCCTGTATCAAATTGGCTACCTGCAGGCCGTTCATTTCAGGCATTTCAATATCCAAAATGCAGAAATCAAAATCTAATTGAGGTGCCTCATTTAAAAAAACGATGGGATTGTCAAATGCTTTGATAATTTCCAGATTAGGGAGTTGCTCGCAAAGCATTTTTAAATAAGTAAGTCCCGATAATTCATCGTCTAGAAGCAAGCATTTTAGCTTTATGTTCAAGTAGTTTGATTTTTAAATGTGCAATAAAAACATCTTCTTCAGTGAAAAATTGAAGATTGTAATTTTTTCCGTAAATAATTTCCAAACGCTGCTCAAGAGTTTTGATTCCAATACCGCTATTCTCTTTTTGCATAGGTTTTTGCTTGGATATTTTATTGGCTACTGTCAGGGATAAAACATTGTCTTTCAGCTCAAAAGTAATGGAAATAAATGCTTCAGGACTTCTTAGATCAGCATGTTTGAAAGCATTTTCTATCAGGTCGATACAAACTAACGGTGCTAAAACTCTTTGATTGAAAAGAGCTTCGTTCTCCTGGACTTTTGTTTTCACCTTTAACTCAAAAAGCGGACTGACTTTGATTTTATTGATTTCTATCAGATTTAAAGCAAAATCCATTTCTTCTTTTGGAGTTACATAGCTTTTGCGGCTTTCGTATAAGATATAATCTAAGACGTTAGCCAGTTTGTCTAATGCAAAGTACGTTTGGTAGGCGTGTGATTGGATAGAGTTTAGGATGTTCTTAAAAAGATGAGGGTTGAGCTTGGATTCTAAACTATCCAATTCCAGTTTATCAATTTTTTCTTTTAGTTCCCGATATTTTTCCTCTGCCGCAATTTTGTCCTTTTGAACAAATTTAAATCTGTAAAACAGATAGGCTGCTCCTACCAGCGAAAAGACAACAGTGATAAAGAGACTCGTCAGGGCAGGAGTGTTTATTTGCATATTGAATAGGGTTTAATCTGTTTATGAAAAATCGCAATATGATATCATTTACTTCTAAATGTCTGAAATTTTACGAAAAAATGAAAGTTAAATATAGTTGTCTCACTGCCTTTTTGAATTACTGGAGTTTTTCTAACGGATTTTTATAGTATTAAAACACTCATTATATTCCCATTGTGGCAGACTTATGGAGGGATGTTGGTGTTTATTTGTGTATCTCTGTGGCAAACTTGACTAACTCTCAGAGAATAATAAGTCACTAAATTACAAAAGATATTAGTATCTGTTCGTGTTTTGCTTAGACGAATGTGGCTTTAAAGTTTCCTTATAGGCCGCATTAATCTCTTTGAAGAAACATTAGCAGTAAGTCGTGTTCCTGGTAGCTATTGAAATTTATACCAATTTGAAATTCAAAATAGACCGATAAAGCGAAATCTTATTTTAGGAAGCAAAGAATTACGATATACGAAGTAAAGAATGTTTACAAGGGCAATCTGAAATTGACGGAATTCCTATTTTAAATGTCTATGACTAACTGTTAGGGTAGAGATGATTATTTTGTAGTATTTGAAATATTGCATCACAAAGTACTCTTTTTCGACAACGGATTCATGAATAAATATTACTGTCTATTCGTGTCACGTATAGCCTAAAAACTCATCGATATTTATTCTTTCCCAAAAATATTTATCAATTAGTTGCATAACTAACTAATTTTGTTTTATCTTTGTGGTTGCATAGACAACTATTATGACAAAGCTCATTAGCAACGAAGAAAAATACCATCTGCTCACCGGAAGAATTTTCACGACGGTATCCAGATATCTGAGCCAAAACTTTAAAGAGGCGGATATCGACATCACCAAGGAGCAGTGGACAGTATTGGCGGTTTTGTGGCAGCGAGATGGTATCCCACAGCAGATGATTGCGGATGTGACCGGAAGAGATAAGCCGAGTACCACCAGACTATTGGATAATTTGGAGAAGAACGGTTATATCCGCAGAAAATCCGGTAAAAAGGACAAAAGACAGAAGCTGATTTTTCTGACACCGAAAGCTAAAAGAATACAGGATACTGTTGATGATTCCATAGACAAGACCTTTACCGAACTGACAGACGGTATTGCGGAAAATGATATGCAAACCGTCAGAAAGGTTTTTGGAGAAATTTATCACAACATTGAAAAACGAGAAAACACAGAGATATGAAAAACCTATTGCTGATTGCAACGGCATTTTGTTTCGCCTGGACCGCCTCTGCGCAGGTGACAGTGAGCCCATCGCTCAACGAAGCCATACAGGCGGCTCTTAATAAAAGTGCTGTGCTGAAAAATCAAAACTTAGAATTACAAAAATTGGACGAAGAACGCAAAGCAGTAAAGAGTATGTATATGCCTTCCGTTTCTGCCGAAGCAGCTCTGGCTCATGTAGGCAATAACCTTGTGCTGGATTTGCCGACAGTCATACTGCCGCTGACCGGAGCGCATCTGTTTGAGGGTTCTTCCAAACTGAAAAATAAGGCCAATGTTTTTACTGCCGGACTGACTGCTAAACAAGTGATTTTTAGCGGCGGACAGATTATGAATGGTGCCAAAGCTATGGATGCAAAAAATGAGGGCGACGCTTATATGATGTCTCTCAAAAAAGATGATATCATCAAAGATGTGATACTTTCTTTTGATCAGTTGCGTCTTTTGGATGAAGCTGAAAAGCTGCTCCATGAGAGTGAAGTCAGACTGCAAAAAGAAACTCAAAGAGTGGAAAAAGCCATAGAGCACGGTTTGGCGATTCCTTATGACAGAGATAAAATCAAACTGGCCCAACTGAACTTAGACTCTAAGAAATCCGAACTGGAAGGTAAAAGAAATCTTTTGCACAATAAGATAGCAGTTCTGACGGATTACGATGCAGAGGCGATACACAATGTGGTTTATGACTTAGAACCTGTTTTGGTGGATGCTGCTCTCAATGTGCAGAACCGAAATGAGCTGAAAGCACTGGATGCATACTCCAAAGCTTTGGACTACAAACTGAAAAAAGAAAAAGGCAGCCTGCTTCCGACTATGGGCGCATTTGCTTCCGTAGGTTATGCGGGACTGTTCAACACGGATACCAAATTCAACCTTCCTGTCAGCGGTAATGAAGCTCATCTGAAAATGGATAAAGCTGTACTTTCACCCAACTGGATGGTAGGTGCTGCGCTGAAATGGGATATTTTTAACGGGATGAACAGAAAGAGAAATATCAATGCAGTAAAGATTGATCAGGAGATTTTGAGCAACAAAAAAGAAGATGCAGAGGAAATGATGAATCTTCAATTAGCCAATAATCTGACCAACAACAATATACTGCTGAGCCGTCTGAGCATCTCTGAGCAGAAGCAAAAGGTGGCTGAAAATAATCTGAATACAGCAGAAAAGCAGTATAAATTAGGACTGATAGGAGTGACCGAAAGACTGCACGCCGAGACTGATGTGTACGAAGCATCTATGGAAAAAGTGCAGATTTTAATCAAACAGAGACAGGCTGCTTTGGATGCTTTTTCTGCATCACAGACATTGGATAATTTTATAGAAGTCAAGTAAAATAAGTTCATGAAAAAGATAATTATAGCAACACTGAGCAGCCTGGTATTGATAGGCTGCAAAAATGAAACGAACACCAAAGATTTTATTCAGGGCAAGACCGAAAAAGAGAAGATTGCCGTAGTGGGAAAGATTCCGGGCAGAATCATGGAGATTAAAGTGACTCAGGGAGATTTTGTAAAAAAAGGAGATACTCTGGCCATACTGGATATCCCTGAAGTGGATGCCAAAAAGTCTCAGGCAGAAGGTGCAGTCCGCTCAGCCTCTGCACAGTATCAGATGGCACAGACAGGAGCAACGGCCAATCAGCTGAAACAGCTTAACGCCAAGAAAACCGCTTTGGAAGAGCAGTATGCATTTGCCAAAAAATCTCTGGCACGCGTGGAAGCAATGGTCAAAGATTCTCTCATTCCGCAGCAGCAGTATGATGAGGTTTTTGCCAAGTATCAGGGCGCATTGGCGCAGCTCAATGCTGTCAATGCGGAAATCGCTGATGTGCAAAACGGCGTGAGAATGGAACAGCAACTGATGGCTTTGGGACAGCAGGACAGAGCGATGGGAGCATTGCAGGAAGTGCAGACTGCTGAGAAAGAGCGTTTCATTATAGCGCCGCAGGATATGACCGTGGAAAATATCACTCTGAAGTTAGGCGAATTGGCTCTGCCGGGATATACCCTGTTTACCGGAGTGCTGGAAAACTCTACCAGTTTCAGATTTACCGTGCCGGAAAGCGAACTGAATAAATATCAAAAAGGAGCAGAGATAGAAGTGACTGTACCTTATAAAGAAAATCTGAAACTGCAGGGAAAGATTCAAAACATCAAACAGATAGGAGCCTATGCCAATATCGCCACCGCTTATCCGGACTACGATATGCAGGACCCGCTTTTTGAAGTGGTGATTATTCCGGCGGATGAAGCTCAGGCTAAAGATATTTTGGAGAATACCACCGTCACCATAAAGAAATAAGATGAAGACATTTTTCAGACTTTTGGGCAGAGAGTTCAGACTCTTTTGGAACAATAAGATTTTGCGCCTGCTTTTTATTGGAGCACCGCTGATGTATGGTATTTTGCTGGGTTTTGTTTACGGTAAGGGTAAAGTGACCGATTTGCCTATCATCGTGGTAGATCAGGACAGGAGCAGCCTGACGCATAAGGCCATTGAAATGATAAATGACAATGAAGTCCTCAGCGTGGTGGACGTGCGTTTTGATATGGCCAATCTGAAAGAGATTTCTATCCAAAAAGAAGCCGCCTGTATCGTGGTCTTTCCCAAAGATTTTGAAAAAGATATCCTGACCAAAAGATATCCCGAAGTGACCACTATAGTCAATACTGCCAACGTACTGACTGCCAACTATGCATCAACTGCACTGCAAATTGTCTTGGGAACACTCAAAGTAGGAACTCAGTTAGAAACCTTGCGCAAACAGGGCGTACCGGAAGCGGTGCTGATGAGTCAGTACGAACCTTTCAAGACTTCATTTGTCAAGCAGAATAACCGTGCCACCAATTATATGTATTTTCTTTGGCCGGGAATTTTGGCTACCGTTTTGCAGCAGGTGCTTTTACTGGGTTTGGCATTATCTTTTGCCTCCGAATTTGAAAACGACACCTTCAAAGATCTGATGGCTCAGACCAAAAATACCTTTGTGATGATTATGGTCAAGGTATCTCCCTACCTCATTATGAGCGTGGGGATTTGGGTGATGTATTGGGCGTTTACCTTTTTCTTCAAGATTCCGTACAACGCCAATTTCAGTAAACTGACTCTGATTGCAGGCGTGTTTGTGACTTCTGTTTCTTTCATAGGAATATTGGTGAGTATTGCTCTGCCCAATCAGCTCAAAGCTACCGAAGTGCTGATGGTGATTGCGACACCGAGTTTCATTTTGTCGGGTTTTACCTGGCCGTTGAGCCAGATGCCGGAGTGGATACAGTATATCGCAGCCGGAATACCTTTGACACATTTTTTGGCAGCCTTCCGTATCCTGATGGTTGAAAACGGACCGGTGCATCTGACTTATCAGTACGTCTTCAATATGCTCATTATTGCCGGAGTGACATTCATACTTTCGTGGCTGCTTTTGGAGTATAAAGTCAGAAAGCTTAAAACGCTTTAACTTGTGACTTAAATCAAGCGAAAAAGATAACTGTCAGTTTCCTGAGAGTTGTGTATTACCTTGGAAGGAAGGGGAAGGTACAGTAGCTTTTTGAAAGAATCATACAGTTATGGAATTCTAAATGCTCAATTTCCTTACTGAACTATTAGTTGATGCACGCTTGTACCCTGATTGCTTCGGATTTTGAGGTATATGAGTCCTGCAGCCTGTACATTTAAATGCAGTTTTTCATTTTGTGAATGCCTATTAGTAAGTGCGATAAGTTGTCGTCCCAATGCATCAAATGCCTGAACTTCCTGAATTGTTTCAGAGGCGACAGATTCTATTATAAAAGTTCCGTTCGATGGGTTGGGATAAATTTTAAATAGATTTTGAGTTTCGAAACCAAGTGTGCCGGTAATAATCGTTTCCTGAACTTCAATTGCCCCCACATTGCTTAAAGAATTTCTTGGATTACCAAAGAAGTCTTCCGTGATATATTCAGAAACTTCTCCTTGCATGTTGAACACAAATTCCGGAGCATTTTCATCTGTACTTGGAATAAGTGCCTCGAGCGTTCCAAAAGGATCGACAGCTGTAAGCAAGTTTTCGTTGATTCTGTCAGATTCGGTTAAAAAAAAGTTTGGAATCATTTTTTCTCCCCAATGGTCGTGAATTTGCTTAGGTTCATGATGCCATAAGTTAGTGGCAGCAGTTATTTTATCTTCTAACAAGCCACCGTTACATGGACGACCTCCGTATAGAATTCCGGTAATTGAACTGCTGCTAATTGAAGAGGATATAATGTTATTCTTTAAAACAAAATTATCAAAGCGATAGGCACCTCTTCCATTTAAACCGCCAAAGATACAACCGTGCCAATAGTTTTGATCGAGGACTAATTTTATTGGTTGAGTAGTGCCTGTGTATTGATTGTCTAAGCCATTATCTCCAATGAATGTGTTGTTTTCAATAAAAATATTTGAAAAGTTGTTATATGCTGCGAGTGCATCCACACATTGTCCGTAGCTCTCATCGTTTAAACCCACATTAGCCTGAATAAAGATATTGTTGTAAATGAATATGCTATCTGCAATTTTATTTTTGAAGAGATTGTCTTTGTGCCCTCTTGCCGGGTTACAAGATTGATTGTTTTGCATATCATAACCATTTGCTACATCTACTTCGTTGGCAATACTGATACCACCGGTTGGTCGTGGAGTTTGATAGGCAGCATTGGAGGGGCGACAATTCCTCCAATATATGCTGTCATAACTAAACACTAAATTTTGTCTGTAGATTGCGTTATTGGTGCGTGTGCAATAAATAGAACCGGCAAAATTATCGTAGGAAACACAACCTTCCACTAATACGTTGGTACATGCTTGTGTATTAATTCCTTCACCTCTATTGTGATAGGTTTTACAATCTCGTATAATGACGTTTTTTACCATATAAGCTTTTATGGCAGAACCCCACCCGCACCATCCGCCAATTCCGGTATTGTGTAACTGGCCGTTTGTACAAACCACTCTTTCAAAAAGTACATTTTCGGCATTTGTCGCAATTAAACTATGACTGTCCGCAGAATCCACCAAGACATCCCTGACGATGATATCATACATTCTGTCTGCTTTGGTGAGCTCGTTAGTCAATCGTATTCCGGTTCCTTTTGACCTATACGTATTTAGATTTTCGATTCGGATATGAGAACCTTTTAAATCGATTAAGTGCGGACTGCCGCTTGTGCTGTCACCATACAGATTGACCGTTCCTTTCCCGACCAAACTGATGTTTTTTGTGTAACCACCTGATTTATAGTCAGAAGTTTCCTGTCTGAATGTTCTTTTGGGATAATAATCTCCTTCCAAAAGAACAACATCTCCATAGACGTTTTTTGAATTACTGAACGGAATAAGACTCATCGCTTTTCTAAAAGTAGCCACCGGAGCTTCTTTTATACCCGAATTGAGATCGTCCCCGTCAGGAGACATATACACGACATAGTCGGGGGTGTATAGTACAGGCTCCGGAATTTCTGGCAGTTGAGCAAATAAATTGTTGCTAAAAATAAAGACTGTGAGAATAAAGAGTGTAATAATATTTTTCATATCATTGATTTAAATGTTCGTGACTCGAGTGAATGTGGAGTCATTTAGATAGGTTTAAGTTACACATTATTTTTGATAAATATTAACCATTAATGTGTATTTTAATCTATTGTGTTGTTTCAATAATATGATTCGAGGCTTTGTTTTATTATGTATTTATTCGCCTGGCCTTTTTTCTTAATTTCCTCTTTAAAACCTATTATTAACTCCGTTTGATCTTCCTGCTGTTACATTTGCCCCTCTGACTTCAAAAGACGTACTTACACCACTTTTACCAAGGTTAATACGAACACCGGGTGCGATTTTAATCCGTCTTCTGAATTGCCAGGCCATTTTAGCTTAAAATTTCTTTATTTGTATGACGGTATCCAAATCATTTAGGTTAGCGCCGCGGTTTAAAGCTTTTCTTACTTCCCCCTCTGTCAAATCAAGGAATTGGTCATAGCCCAAATCAAAGAGTTCCTGAAGCCCGACCTTTAAAATAGCTTCACTTTTATCGATAATGTTGTCTTGATAGATTTTGGCAAATTGAGTATTCAAAATTCTTTGAATTTCATTATGCTTCAAGTCGAAAAAATCTCCTTCCTTTATTTTAAACAACATTTTTAGAACCTTAAAATTAGCCAGCTCTTTATGAGTGATTATACTATCTTCCAGAATATAATCGATGTATTTTAAGAGTAAGTTTAAAGTTTCATCTTTTATATCTGTGATCGACTTTTTTTTATGATCAGAAAGAATTTTCTCAATGATTCCTTTGTTGATTACACCTTCTTTTGCGGCTTCAATTATTTGAGCTACACAAGGACTAAATTCTTTAGTTAAAGAAAGAGCCTGAAAGGAGTTTTTAAAATCAGAATCCGGAAATGGCAGTATCGATTTCATGAGTATGTTGTTTAAAGCTTCTAAATATCTTACCGAGATATGATAAAATCATAATATAGGTATATCTACATTTTTTTGAACTTGATATAAATATATGCAAAGTTCCAAATCTAATCTTCAACTGTACCTTTGTTTCAATGACTCTCGCACAATAAACCCTACAATTTGATTGTTGATACAGTTTGTATATTGATTAATCGTAACAGATGTTCCTGAGGTTCGTTATCATTCCAAAACTCCGTATCTTAACGGCTTAAAATCAAAATTATGCCGGATAGTATGAAACCATGCCCTCATTGTCAGTGTCCATACGGATATTCGATGAATGAAGATATTTATGCATGCCCTGAATGTGGACACGAATGGAACGTTCACGAGGTCGTTTCGGATGAAGATACACTCATGGTATTGGATGCTCACGGCAATCAATTGCAGGATGGTGATACCGTGGTAGTGATTAAAGATTTACCGGTAAGAGGCGCCCCAAGGCCAATACGAGCCGGAACAAAAGTAAAGGGTATTCGACTGACGGACGGAGATCACAATATCAGCTGCAAAATTCCTGAATTTGGACCTATGGCTTTAAAATCTGAATTTGTAAAAAAAGCGTAGCTGCTTTGGAATATCTTTTGGAACAAAATTGACTTGCATTGATGGTTTTGAGAATGAGTCTGGTTTCTCGTTACAATTTATCATCCGTTGTTTTGTGATTTTATTCTGTTTGCCGATTGATTTTATCCTTTTAAGTGAATATGTTTTATGATAATCAACCGAATAGATTGGTTCAGTTAAACTAATTGAGACTCTCTGTTTTAAGAAACTTTTAGCCGATTATAAATCGGTATCGTTTAGTTAAATATTTTTAGAAAATGAGATGCTTTCAGTTCGGCAGATTCACTGACCGCAGCATGACATTTATTATACAAAATGAATTGCTTTTAGATTCTTCCAGAACGACGTAAATCAATTCATTTTGTTAACTAAGCGCCATTGGATTATAAATCTTCGTTACCTGTATTTACATGATTTTATATCCCAGTCTCAGCATAGCCATAGAACCTATGACAGGAGAGCCGATGAAGTACTGATGCTTGTTGTTATAGATATTTTGTACAGAAATGGTAGCATTAAATTTGTCGTGAAAAGTCGGTGTCCAGGATAAGTCCAGGTCTATATCGTGATGCGCTTTGACGCGACCGGTATAATTACCCGAATTTACGGGAAATCCTGCCATCCATTGTAATCTCGCTCCTACATTCAGACCGATTTTGGAGATGTTATAATTAAAGCCCGCATTGACTTTGTGTTTAGGAGCATTGAGGGCCACATATCCGTATTGAGCTCCGGGTACACGAATGGAATCTTTATCCACGAAAGAATAATTGACACTGATATTTAAGTCTTCTGATAAAAATGCAGTCAGTCCCAAATCTGCACCATAAAGTGTTACATCTCCGATATTACGGGTGACCAGCAACATTTCCGGACCGTCCGCCTGTTGTGGATTGATAATACCGATAGGCAGGTTGCTGACAGCTGTTTTGAATAATGCCAGGAGTTCATCTTCGCCTGTGCCGTTGTTGTTACCGTCAAACTTTACATTATTATCTAAAAGAGAGGTGAGCAGATTCTTATATAATGCATTGGAGGGGTCGTTGAATCTCTGACTGATTTCCGGACCTACATATTCCAATAAAGCATCTGCATCAAACATAACCGCCGGAGTTACAAAAGTAACCGGAGCGACATAGTTTTTAAAATCCGTTCGGTATAAATCCACAGAAAGTGAAAATGCTTTGGCAATAATACCTTTATACCCGAATTCGTAATTGTATGCTGTCATAGGTTTCAGACCCTGAATATCTTTCAGGTGCATCCAGTCAGATTCAACGAAAGTTCTGGAGGTGGAGTTAAGGTCTCTTACCACCTGAGATATATTTGACGGAATAGTAGCAGGAGTCAAATCTGCAATAAGCTGGTCAATGATTATAGGTATAATAGGATTATCCGGCATATTGGGAAACTGAGTCAAAAACTGCTCTTTGATAGCCGATAAAATTCCCTGCCAGCCGATGTTGTTAAAATTTGGATCTCCTACATCATAATATGCACTTCGGTCATCCCCGTATGGTGATCTGAATTGCGGCAATATCTGATTGCCGTAATATGGATTGGCATTAAAGCTGTACTGAAATCCCGAATTGGGTGTTCCCAGAGCTCTTACGTATATGTCCATTGGTATGGTAGCCTGAGCGACATCAACAAAATAGGCACTCGGTCCGGCTGTTCGGTACGCCTTATTGAACACAAACCTCATGTTCTGCCCTGTACCGGGTTTAAAGATAAAAGCTGCTCTCGGCGAAACAGTTACTTTCTCTAACTGCGTGCCGTAATCGACTCTTGATGCGGCTAACAGTTGCAGGCGGGGATGCAGATCGTAAGCTGCCTGAAGATAAGCGCCAACCTCGGTAATATTGTCTTTGTCTTCATTTCTTCCGTGCAGCGTGTGTCTGGTTTCAGGTCGGTACATAAACGCATCTGTACCGTAAACTAGGTTAAGTTTTTTCCAAAGTTCAGTGCTGTGCTGTATCTGCATGCCGTAAAATTTGGATTCATCGAGATATATGGCTCCGGTGGGTACATAAAAAGATTGTCCGGCATTATTACCGTTCATATATACTTGTGCAAAAAGCTTTTTCCAGGTGACTCGCGCCTGAGTGTAAAAGTTTTTCCAATTGACATTTTGCATAGCTCCAATGGGAGTCATATCGACCCCGGAATAATTGCTGATGCCTCCCGACAGGATAAAGTCCACATCTTTTTGAAATCTGAAATCATATCTGCCGTCCAAGTTCCACTTGTCGATATTTTCATTTCTTCTGTTAGCCACTTCTTCGCCCTTCCCGGTGGGATCAATATTGCCATTTGCCAAAAGATTTTTAGGACCGTTTGCGGTAGGTTTGAAACGAATAATCCGGGTGGGCTCGCTCGGCTCACTGTATTTCCAGTCATTTCCTTTGAAGATTTCTGCAGATAACTTGTATCCCATTCTGACCTTTCGTTTTGAGGTGGTCCGGATAGAGTCTGAGTGCCTGAAACCCATAGTCGTAATAGTCCGGTCGGCAAAACTTTTATTGTCAAATCTTGGAGACGGATTACTTTTATCTTCTAAAGTGTCAGAAATATAACTCCTGAATCCAAAGCCCGTGTAAAGCTTCGTTTCGGGTTCGTCTATAGGAGATTTTGTGATGATGTGCACAACTCCGTTCACCGTATTGGGCCCGTACAAAGCAGAGGCAGGCCCGCGCAACACTTCAATTCTCGAAATATCTTCATTGCTGGTCGGTATCAGGTTGTAGGCGTTTAACTTAAGGGTTGGGAGCGAGGCTATTCTGTTGTCCACTAAGGTCATAAGGTCATTTGAATAATAACCGTTAAAACCTCTTACAGAAGGATTCCCGCCTTGAATGCCGCTTTTGTTGATATGCACTCCAGAAACATTTTTCAGGTGGTCCAAAGCATTGGCTCCTGCTTTTCTGGAAATACTTGTGCTGTTGATTACAGAAATGGAGGAAGGGGCGTCAAGTAACTTTTCTCTTTTTCTTGAAGCACTGACCACTACGATATTGAGTTCTATACTTTCGGGGATGAGCCTGACATTCAACTCCTGACTGTTTAGTACGATATGACGGACTTCATGAAAACCTAAGTATTTGAATACTATTTCCGAAGAATCACTCACTTCTAAGGTATAGCCTCCGTCAAAATCCGAAACGGTTCCCCTTAGCTTTTGACCTTCCACATAGATGTTGACTCCAATAAGTTCTTCGTCTGTTTCGGAATCTTTGACAACTCCGTGAACGGTATGAGATTTTTGTGCGAATAAAGAAATAGGGAGGAGTAAATAAGCAAAAACTAAAATGGTATTAAAATTCATTTTGGCAGAGATTTGTCTGACCAAAGATATTTTATTTTAATAGAACTTGCCTAATTTATATGCGCATATCAGTCTTAAAAGGTAGATAAGTTTGTGATATACAGAATTTTAGTTAGGCAGTTAACGGTATATTATCAAGTTGGTGAATTAGAAAACGATTTATTGTGTAATACTTTGGCTGGTCTTACATGCACGTCCTGACTTGCTCCTTTTAGTCCGGAGGGAATAATTTATCTGATATTTCCAAGGCATAGTCTCTTCTCGCAATGGGTTTACACCCAAAGCAAGAACCATTCCACCCTTTCAGACCTTCCTTACAAGCCCTGAAAGGGCGAAATAACTATTGACCGAGCGTGGGGTGTCAACCCTACGCGAGAATGGACGAAATAATCAATGACCGAGCATGGTGTGTAAACGCCATGCGAGAATGAGCGAAATTAGTCCCAACAATATCGTTCATCATATTCCAAATCATTTTCCTTCATTAATTGTCGGTATTCATTTTTGAATCCCTGCCCTGCATGATGGGCATGTTGGTTTTGGATATAACGTTTGACGATATCTACACCTCTGTAATCTACAGAAAAACAGGCATATCCATTCTGCCAACGAAAATCTTCATACTTCTTTCCCTGAGTTTTAGCCCATCTCGAAGAATTAGCTTTTATGGTCATCACGACTTTCATCAGAGAAATCTTTTTAGAGAGCAGACATAGGATATGTATATGGTCAGTATATCCACCTATAATTATCGGAGGACTATCAGCAACCCTACACAGCTCCGCCAGATAACTGTGCAAATTCTTTTCTATATTTTCATCAATCCACGAAATCCGATACTTGGTACTAAAAACAATATGCACGTAATTTTTAACTAATGACTGCGACATAAAATACTTTCCTATAAGACGGATAAATCCCTCAAATTCCATAAATTATTTTCTCTTATCGACCCTCTCTTGCAATGGGTTGTACCCTTTTTCCCCCTCTTGCAATGGGTTTGTGCCCTCACCTCTCTTGCAATGGGTTTGTGCTCTCACCTCTCTTGCAATGGGTTCACACCCAAAGCAAGTTCCTGTACCGCTCTTTCAGAGCTCTCCGATTGAGTTCTGAAAGAACGACATAATCAATGATTGAGCGTGGTGTGTAAACGCCACGCGAGAATGGACGAAATAATCAATGATTGAGCATGGTGTGTAAACGCCACGCGAGAAAACGAGCGATATGTGCCAACCCTATGTGAGAAAAAACTCCCATTCTTTTTTATCCCAAAAAACAAATATATCTTAGTCCTATTAACTAACCAGAGATTACACTCTGAGTTTTGAGATAAAAACGAGACAAAGGCGGGATAGGGTGCTGTCGCCTTCATCACCGACCGGAAGAGAGGAGCGACTCCGCACAAGATGCGGAGGAAAAGAAATCGGAAGCGAGCCGATTAACCGAACAAACCATTAAAGACCACGAGGCAGGGATGCCCGTCGAAGTTTTGGGGCGCAACGTTAGGGACAGCGGCAACGAGAAGCATCCGGCACATATTTCTCACAGACTCCTGAGCTTGTTGAAGGCAAAACAAAGGTGTAGGACTCAAAAATGGAATTGTATTGATGAGAAAAATTCAATGAGAAAAAGGAAAGAATAAAGTTTTTCAATTTATCAAAAACATGAGAGGGGATTTTTCTAAACTATTTAGAGACTATCCCTTAGTCCCTATGAATTCTCCTCACTCTCGTCCTGATACTCCAAGATCTGGATGGACCAAGATTGTATCCAAACCACTCAAGACTCTCGCACCATGGCTTGTAAGTGCATTGACTCTTGGCTGACTCACGCAGACCAAGGATGCACAAGCTCAGTCTCCTCGTGTCAGTCTCTATACCAATGAGGCAAGCAATCAACTCAAGATCATCCTCTCTAAGGACGATGTCTCAGACCATCTCTATACTCTCGAGCCAAGTTATGCTGCTGATGCTTCTATCGCAACAGTTTTGCAAGTATTGAAATTGACACCAGGTAGTAATAGTTTTGAGACCAAAATTGCAAAGGTATGATCACGAAATGAAACAGGCCAAGCTGATATGTTGATCGCTCAGGATCATGAGTGATATACGACAGTAGAGTTTAGTTTTGATGTCAATCAGCTGACTGGACCAGTTGGGACGGTTTATCGGATACCTGTGAGTTTGCCTACTCTCGATAGGACAGCAGTATGATGATGAGTAGTTAAGCATGGTGCAAGTACAGAAATAGCAATCCAAAAGATTGGACCAAATCAGTTTGCTATGATCGATATCCTCGGTGTGACGAATAAAGTCCGACAAGGTGGAGGTAAAGACCTCTTGCTCAATGGACTTGAGATAGGAGATATTGAGGTCGATGAGACCAATAACAATCTACATCTCAAGCTCAAGGCAAATGAGCCTCACCTCTGAAATCCTCGTCTCAAAAACTTCAAACCACTCTGACAAGGATATCAGACGACAGTCTCAGATCAAAACAATAGGCTACTCAAAGATACGATATTGGACAATCTCAGCTATAGTGGTGGTCAGTGGCAGTCAGAGATTACTGTCCCTGTCGATCTTGGACAGCAGATCAAAAAACTTGAGTTTCAAAAAGATCAAAATTACCCATCAATAATGAATCATGACGCTTATCCAGTATTTGATGTGACATACAACTATAACGACGCTCTCAATGTCAAACTGATCAATAGTGACAAGAAACTTTTTGAGCTGATCAGTGGTGTTAGTGTAAACTACCATGGTGATGGTCACTGTGATATCATAGTCACTCTTGACAATGCTCCTCATGCTCATAGTGGAGAGATCCAAGCAGAGTATACTTTTATGGGACAGACTTATCCTGTCACCTTGACTCCTGTAGGAGACAATCAATATCAAGGAACTTTTACCATCACGCAAGATACTATCGATCAGTATCTCAGTCTCCTTGCTCAAAATGGTAAATCTCTGACAGAAGATGGGATAGTGGTTCTTGCCAAGGAAGATACCAGCGTACCCGTCGGTATTGCGGAGTACAAACAAAACAAAGTAATCGTCTATCCCAACCCCGCTTCGGACAGAATATTTTTCACCGTTTATGAAAATAAAGAATCCCAAAACTGTTGGATAGTCAGCATCGCCGGACAGGTAGTTCTGACCTCCGTCATATACCCCGGCAAAAACGAACTCCATATCAGCCATCTGCCTGCAGGTCAGTATTACCTTACCTACAAGGACGGCGACCATCTGATGAATGCCGGAATGGTGATTACGAGATAGTATTTGAGTTAAACAAAAAATATTGTCGAAATGAAAGCCGCTGACAATATCCCCCTTTGGAGCTATCGTGTGGACACAATTATTAGTTAGCTTTACTAGATGAAAAAGCGTG